>JAJYYV010000046.1 GCA_021800535.1 bacterium
CGCCACAATCAAGTATTGATACAATAATCAATTCAAATACAGGAACCCAGGGGCCATCTGACCAGGTTCCAACAGATACAAATATAAAGCAATATTTCTCAGATGGGGTACTCCCAGATACAGCCGCGATGATAAATTTCAATAATATGCCGGTATTAGTAGAAACATCAACAGGAGATACTATAATTTATTTGGGACAATTTACACCAGGCACACCGCCACCAGCAGGTTCAGCGTTTGATGGAGTATTTACAACAAAAATAGAGTGTACTCCGGGAGCAACAATTACAGTCACATATATATTTCCACAAAATCTGCCGGCAGGGACAAAATGGTATAAATATATAGAAACAAATCCTGTTGGACAGCAATGGGTGGAATATCCAAATGCTGTAATTATAGGAAATACAGTTATTGTACAATTAACAGATGGAGGACAGGGAGACCAGGATGGAATTGCCAATGGAATAATACTTGACCCGTCAGGACCAGTCCAACAATCTTCTTCACCTGTTTCTACAGGAGGAGGAAGTAGTGGCGGAATTCCTGTTAATCCTCTGGCAATTGGATTAATTACTATTTTAGTATTATTGAAAAGAATAAAGAATATTTAATATCTTTACACTTTTTTATAAATTAAGGTATAATACTTTATAAGTATTAAATAAATTTATGAAAAAGATAAATATAAAAGGTTTTACTATAGTAGAACTTTTGGTTGCAATAGGAGTTTTTATACTCCTTTGTTTAATTTCTTTTTCACTTGTTAGACAGGTTATTGAAAGAGCGAAAATAGCCTCTGCAAAGGCGGAAATTTCTCAAATTTCCGCTCTCCTTGAGATGGTAAAACATGATACAGGGGTATATCCTGTATTCTTAAGCGATTTAACCCAGAAAACTCCTCCTTCCGGACAACAACAGGGGTGGCAGGGCCCTTATATTAATTCTATTCCTCTTGACCCATGGGACAACCCTTATGTTTATCAAATTCCTCCAACAACTCTTTTTAGCTCCCCGCCTCTTCCCAGGTCATCCGGACCTCCTGAAGAGGATACCTATTCATTTTCAGATACATATGCTCAACAAGCAACGCTTGAAATTGAAAATTATGGTATTACAAGTGCGACAATATATTTGAATGGGACAGAGGTGGTATCCCCTAGTGAATTCAAAAAAAATCCGGACCCACAGATTATAAATGTAAATGTAAACCTTATTAATGGACAGAATAATGTTTTTACAATAATAGCAAGTAAACCTGGAGAGAATTTATATATTTCTATTTCATCTGATATTCCAACAAGCCAGTACTTTATTCTTGGTAGTTATGGTGCCGATGGGGAATCAGGAGGAACAGGGTTTAACGCAGATATAATTTGGCAATCAAATGTATATCCAAATTTTTTAACTAGTGGCCAGCTGGCTAATATTATTCCAAACCCGTGAGGTTTTTATGAATAAAATAAGAAGAAGACAAATTTTGGTTGATAAAAAAATTCAGTTTTTTTATACAGGATTTTTGATATGGTTTTTGGTAATTGCTTTGATACTAACAGGTACAGTTTTATATTATATTATTATGAATACTATTATTAACACATTTGTAGGTGCAAAAACCAGTAATATTTATCAGATAATATTAGAAATAAATAAATTGTTGGTTTTAAGGTTGAGTATTTTAATTATTATTGTAATCGTTGTTGGCATATTTTTGGGGATTCTATATCTTCATAGAATTGCAGGTCCTATTTATAGAATAGAAAAAACAATAAAAGAATCTATGAATGATGGTATAGAATATAGACCAATAACACTAAGAAAAAAAGATTTTTTCCATAGTCTTGCAAATAATATAAATCTATTTATAGAAAAATATAATCAGAAAAAAATAATTATATCAGAGCAATTAGATAAACTCATTCAACAATATCCCCAGATGAAAGAAGAAATTGATGAAATAAAAAAGAATTTATAGTTTTTTTATCAAAGAATTTTATTTATTTCTTCGTAGGATGGAAAACTCATCGGTCCTCTTCTGGTACATTTGAGAGAGGCAGTTATACTTGCAATTTTCCCGCATTGTTTAAGTGTGAAACCTTTTAGGTGGCTTGCAATAAAGGCGCCAGCATAACTATCACCTGCTCCTGTTGGGTCAATTACTTTTACTTTTAATGCAGGAATAGATATTTTATTCTGCTTTGTTATAATTTCAGAACCGTTTTCCCCTTTTTTTACGATAATTACTTGGACTCCATAATCAAAAATTTTTTGTATTATCTTATTATAGGCGAATTGTGATTCTTCTGTTAAAAGTGATAATTCTTCTTCAGTTGTAAATAAAAAATATGCCTGTTTTAAAAAATTTTTCACCTTTTTCATACTTTTTGAGAATTGTGCCATTTCCGGTCTGATGTTAGGGTCAAAACTTATAAGTGCTTTTTTCTTTGAGGCAATTTGTAAAGCTTTTTCACAGGCAGAATAACTGTTTTTGCTTATAAAAAGAGAACTTCCGCTTATATGAAGTGTCTTTACTTTTTCAAAATATTCTTCTTTTATATCATCTGGGTTTAAAGTGGCAGCTGCCCCAGGATGGAATATAAATTTTCTTTTTCCATCAGGGAAATATCTTATAAAAGCGCATCCTGTAAAAGAATTGGAAATTTTTATACTGCTGATATCCACTCCATCCCATGCTAATCTTTCCAGAATAACTTTTCCAAAATCATCATTTCCTACAACTCCTATAAAGCCTGTTTTTATTTTCTCTTTGCCAATTAGAGCAGCAGAAGATATAAAAATACATGGAGCTCCGCTTGGATAAGGTCCAAGAAAAACCCCTGTTTTTTCAAAAGAAATTGTTTTACCCCTTCTCATTATTTCAACAAGAGCTTCTCCAACTGTAATTATCTCTGCTTTTTCCATATTTTTAAAATAGGTTTTCAAGACAGGTTTTTACACCCTTTCCAGGCTCTACTTTATATCCAAATTTATTTAACATTACCTCAATTGCAGAAATAGAAGATATTGTATCAAACTCATCCTGATATCCAAAATGTGAAATTCTGACACATTTTCCTTTTAATTTTCCTTGTCCTCCTGCTATTGAAATACCAAATTCATCCCTTATTTTAGACACAAATTTTTCTCCATCAATATTGGCAGGAAGCATTATGCATGTTACTGCGTCTGAAGGAGATCTGGAAAAGACCTCAAGTCCTATTGTTTCTGCTGCTTTTCTCACAGCATTGGCTCTTTTGGCGTGTTTTTCCCAAAGATTTTCAAGCCCTTGTTCTCTTATAATCTGTAAAGATTTTCTTAATCCTATGACAAGGCTTACTGCCATGGTAAAAGGAAAATCATATTTTTCCATTGCCTTTTTATATTTTTTAAGGTCAAAGTAATAAGAAGGGCAGGATGAAGAATTTATCAATTCCCATGTTTTTTTACTTACCGAAATAAAGGCTAATCCTGGAGGAAGCATAAGGGCTTTTTGTGAGCCGCATATAAGCATATCTATATTCCATTTATCTGCCAGGCAGGGAACTGCCCCAAGTCCGCTTATTCCATCAACTATAAATACTGTTTTGGGGTATTTGCTGATAATTTTACCTATTGCTTCAATATCATAGCTGGTTGCTGTGGAAGTTTCACATAGAGTTGCAAAGACAGCTTTTGTATCAGGATTTTGGTTTAATATTTTTTCTAATGTGGAAATATTCAGTGGTGTTCCCCATTCTGGTTCAATAGTTATTACATTACAGTTGTATGCTTTTCCAATTTCAATGAATCTTTCCCCAAATTTTCCTCCTGATATAACAAGCATTTTTTCTCCGGGGCTCATTATGTTTACTACACTGGCTTCCATTGCACCGGTTCCGGAACAGGAAAGAATAAAAACATCATTTTCTGTCTGAAAAAAATATTTAAGATTCTTAATTACATCTTCAGCTATTTTTAAAAATTCAGGGGTTCTATGATGAATTATTGGTTTTGCCATTTCCAGAAGAACCTCTTCCGGGGCAGAAACAGGTCCTGGTGTAAAAAGTCTTTTTTTCATATATTTTTCCTCCTGTAAATTTATTATTGTAAGATTATAAAATTTTAACTTTATTTATATTTTTTTCAAAATTTTTATACTCTTATAAACCATGGAATTACCATAATAATTATTCCAGTCAGGATAAGTAAAAATATTCCTGAAACAAAAAATGAAATGACATTAAGGGCTACACCAGCTAACATTGCCACTATAAGATGTTGTTTTTTTCCATAAATAAAATATCCTATACCTATGGCTCCAAAGATAAAAGAAAGTATTATATATGCTAAACCTGTGCCTTTAAAAAATTTAGACTGGTCTTTTTGAAGAATTTTTGACATGTTCCCTGAGTTGAAATTTTTAGGCAATTTTCCAGAGCCAATAATTTTAGAAATCTGTTTTGATGAAAAATTCTTGGGCATCAATCCGGATTTAGCTGCCTGGGATATTATTCCATGACTGATAATAGTATACATTTTATTATATTATATATTTAATCGGGTCTTTTAATCCTGCCTCTTTAAATCCTTTTAATCTTATTATACATGAAGGACATTTCCCGCAGGCTTTTTCTTTTCCCTGATAACAAGACCAGCTTAAAGAAAAATCAAGATTCATACTATTGCCAAGTAAAATAATTTCTGATTTTGATAAATTTATAAGGGGTGTTTTTAATAAAATTTTTCCGCCTTCTACTGTTTTTTTTGTTGCTATGTTGATAAGATTTTGATATGCATTTATATACTGGGACCTGCAGTCCGGGTATCCAGAATAATCAATATGATTTATTCCTAAATAGATAGCATCTGCATTTATATTTTCAGCATAGGCAAGAGCAAGAGAAATAAAAATAGTGTTTCTGGCAGGAACATAAGTTGGTGGAATACCTGAAATAGATTTTTCAGGAATTTTGATACTTTTATCAGTAAGCGCTGAATATAGAAAAGAAAGGTCTAAAGTGATGATTTTATGTTCTTTCATATTCAGAAAATCAGCAATTTTTTTGGCATATCTGATTTCTTTTTTATGCTTCTGGGAATAATCAATTGACAATCCATATAATTCATCGCTTTCTTTTTGGGCAATTCCTGCAGAAACAAAACTATCCAGTCCTCCGGAAATAAGACATACACTTTTCATTTTATTTTTAAAATTTTATGTAATTGAAGCCTTAAAAACCAGTTTAAATTATTTATTTTTTTTAATTTGTTTGCTGTTTTTATTGCTAATTCCATATCATTATCCACAGGCTGAATTATTACAGGCACCTTTATTTTTTTATCAATAAAATTGATATCTTTTATATTACACATTACATATTTAAACTCAGAGGCAATTTTTCTAAATCTTTTATCATAACCATTTTTAAAATATTTTATTGTTTCTTTTTTAGGGCTTACTGTCAGCCAATCAACATCTAAATTTTTATAGATTGACCCATTTGTTTCTATTGCGATTGTATATCCTTTTGTTTTTAAGATGGAAATAAGCGGGCTTATATCCTGTAATAAAGGTTCTCCACCGGTTATTACTACGGATTTTATTTTAAATTTCTCAATTTTTTTTACTATATTGTCTTCGCTTAGAATTTTACCTTTTTCCCAGGAATATTTGGTATCACAGAATGGACATTTTAAATTACATCTGGAGCATCTTATAAATACAGAAGGCCTGCCCTGATTAAAACCTTCTCCCTGGATTGAGGTGAAAATTTCACATATTTCAAGCATATATAATTTTACCATAGATAATCTATATCTAAAATTTTGACCGTATATTTCACAACTAAGAAATATAATATATAATATCCGGATAAATAAAGTTTATAGCAAAAATATTAACAATTAATTACCTGGGGAAAAATAATTTCACATGTATCCTATATTTCTTGTAATACATGGATTTGTAATTTATTGGTATGGAGTGGTAATTGCCATAAGTGTTTATGTGAGTTTTTTTATATTTCAAAAACTTGCTCAAAAAGAATCCTATTCAGAAAATACTATAGAAAAAATCTTTTTTATTGTAGTTATCTCAGGGGTAATTGGCGGCAGATTATTACATGTTTTGGTAAATCCTCATTATTATTTCAGTCATCCCGGTGAAATTCTTGATATAAGACAGGGTGGTCTTGCTATTCAGGGTGCACTTATGCTTCCGTTTATTTCTGTCATGGTTTTTTTAAGAAAGAATAAAAAGATAAATCTGTTAATACTTTTAGACATTTTAGCAATATGTGTCCCTATTGGTCAGGCAATAGGAAGACTGGCAGATTTTATGAATGGAAATTGCTATGGATTGCCGACTACAGGCATATTTGCTGTACAATTTCCGGAATTAACATATTCTGTATATCCTACACAATTATTTGAATCTTTTGGAAATTTTATTATATTTTTGATTCTTTATTTTTTTATTTTTAGAAAGTCACATAAAAACGGAGAGGTTGTGGGATGGTTTTTTATTTTGTATGGAGCCTTAAGAATGAACCTTGATTTTTTACGGGGAGACCTTACAGCTGGTCCTGTTTCGTGGACTTTTGGATTATATGCCACACAAATTTTTGGGATTATATTTTTTGTATTTGGTTCTGCCTGGATTCTTTATCTGCAGTTTTCTAAATCACATAGACTGGTAAAAGGAAAAAATATATGAACATCTTTTTAGGGAAATTAAAGATTTTAAAGAGCAAAGATGGGAAAACAGAATATTTAAAAGGAACATTTCAGAATATGCCTGTGCTTGGATTTTATAACAAAAAAGACCCTGCGGTTATAGATATTATTTTAGATAGTGCAGAAATTTTCAGAATATCAAAATCAGACATTACCCCGAATAAAAAGTTAATGAATAACAGTAAGAAATAAATAGTATATAAGAATGTTTATCAAGGTTAAGGGTATTCCTATCCTGGCAAATTCCCCAAAAGTTATTGTCTCTCTGGATTTTTTTTCTGCATTATGGATTATTATAATATTGCTTGCTGCACCAAGAATAAGAAGATTGCCGGCAATAGTACTTCCTGCTGCCAAAGCCATCATTCCATTTGTGGAAATTCCTTTATGTAAAAGCATTGGCATATAGAGTGCAACAAGCGGAACATTAGATATTAATTGACTTAAAATTACACTTATAGATAGTACTGCAGGATTTGAAAGAATGTTGATATGCAGATTATTAATTACTGACTGGAAAAATCCGGAGTTCCAGACGCTTTTCATTAAAACAAACATAGCAGCGAAAAAAATCAGTGTATGCCAGTCCACTTTTTTAATTATATGCACTCGTTTTTTACTAAATATTACAATTGGAAGTATTGAAAATGTGGTTATATAAATAAGATTTATATTAATAGGCAATCTTAGTAAAGATATAATAATATTTATTAGTATAAGACAGGCCAGAAGTATTAAAGATATTCTGGATAACATTGCAAGATTATGGTCTTTAATGGGTTCCTGGGAAAAAGGGTTTATATCTTTTTTATTAAAATGGTCCTTATAAAAAATCTTTATAATAAAAAATACAATAAAAAGATTTATTATAGTTGGGATAAATAAGAATTTTAGAAATTCAATAAAAGGATTAATAATGTGTCCTTCAGTTGCAATTAAAAAATTCTGAGGGTTTCCAATAGGACTCATCACACTGCCTGTTGTTATAGCAAGGGCTAATGTAATGAGTAATATTTTAGGGGAGATTTCATGTTTTTTGGCAAGAAGCAGAATTATGCCTGTACCTATAATAGCTACTGTATCATTCATTAAAAATGCAGCAGAAATTCCCATTACAAATATAATGAGCAAAATAAGGTGATTGATATTTTTTGCGCTTTTAAATATTTTATAGGTTATGTGCGAAAGATAGCCGCTTTCTTCAAGGCTAACCCCTAAAATAAACATACTGAACAAAAAGATAAGGACATTTAAATTTATAGCCTTTAAAGCATTAAGAATAGATATTTGATGTGTTAAAAGAACCAGTAAAGCTCCACCAGACATAATCTGCCATATCTGGAGTTTGATATTGCCTACCTGTCTGACTGCTATAAGAACAAATACAATTGCTAATATAATTATTGTTATTTCCACAATACAAATAATAATACTACGGATAGGCTAAAATTCAATAATAATAAACTTTACTTTTGACATTATGAATTTGATGTTTATAATTATAGATGAGTGCATAGAAGCCTTCCGGACAAAGAAGTCCTAAATTAGCCAATGATGGTGTTGCGTTTCTAATGATGGGAAAATATACAATTTCACAGGAGAAAATACAATGACACATACAATGATAAACGCAGGTGATACTGCATGGGTATTGGTATCTACTGCTCTGGTTATGCTTATGACTCCGGGGCTGGCGTTTTTTTATGGAGGACTTGTCCGTAGAAAAAATATTCTTGGTGTTCTTATGCAATGTTTTGCGGCTTTATGTGTGGTAAGTATTCAGTGGATTCTTTTTGGATTTAGTCTTGCTTTTGGTCCATCACATGGATTCTGGGGAGGATTTGCTTATGCTGGTTTAAGAGGTGTTGGTTTTGCTCCAAACCCTGCTTATGCTCCAACAATACCATTTGAATTGTTTATGGTATTTCAGATGATGTTTGCAGTAATTACCCCGGCATTGATAATTGGAGCTTTTGCAGAAAGAATGAAATTCTCATCTTTTCTTTTGTTTACGGTTTTATGGTCAACATTTGTATACGACCCTATAGCACACTGGATATGGGGTACAGGCGGATGGTTGAAAATGCTTGGAGTTCTGGATTTCGCTGGTGGGGCCGTAGTTCATACCACTGCCGGAATTGCAGCGCTGGTGACAGCCTTGATTATTGGAAAACGAACTATTGACAGAATTCCACCGCCTCATAACCTTCCTTTTGCCGCTCTTGGAGCGGCATTGTTATGGTTTGGGTGGTTTGGATTTAATGCCGGTAGTGCCCTTGCTGCAAATGGTCTTGCTGTAAATACTTTTGTAGTGACAAATATCGCTGCATCATCTGCAGGTTTAACATGGATGCTTATGGATTGGCTTTTTAATAATAGGGCGACAGTATTGGGGACAATAACAGGAGCAGTGGCAGGTCTTGCTACTATTACTCCAGCCTCAGGATTTGTCAGCCCTATAGCTTCAATAATAATAGGATTTTTGGCAGGTATTTTATGTTTTCTTGCAGTAAGTTTCCTTAAACCAAAGTTTGGTTATGATGATTCCTTGGATGCTTTTGGAGTTCATGGAATTGGAGGAATTTTAGGTGTTATAGTCACAGGATTTTTTGCTTCTATACTAATAAATCCTAATGGAGCAAATGGTCTGCTTTATGGAAATGGGAATCAG
>JAJYYV010000047.1 GCA_021800535.1 bacterium
GCTGTCTTGTAAACCAGCCCTTAATCAACACGCTTTTTGTAGTTGAAAGCCTCACCCGTAAGGGCGAGGTAGTTTACAGTATCACCTCCAATTTATGTAAAATTTTTTATATAATTTATTTAAATTATAAATAAATAAACATTACAGGAAGATGAATGAAAAAAACTAAAATTTAATATTCCAAATATAATCAACTCATACAATTTTTTGACAACAAAATTTTTATATGTAATAATTAAACAGAATATAATACTATTATTTATTATTTTTACATAGGAGGACAAATGGGTGCTTTAATTGGTGGTATCATAGGTGTAATACTTGGATTATGGGGCATTATTCATTGGATTCATCCTTTTGTTAAGTTTTTAGAAGGTGCGGTTCCACTTTTGGTGCTTCTGATAGGTATTATAGCAATTGCAGCAGGAATAAGCGATATTAAGGATAGAATAGAAGAAAAGAAAGAAAAAGAAAAAGAGCAGAAAGAAGTAAAGGAAGAAGAAAAGAAAGAATAAAAAATTAAATTGGATATTTGGAATATAAAAATGGCTGGTTTTTACCAGCCATTTTTACTGGACTACAAGGTTAAATACCTTATTTGGAATATAAATTTTTTTTATAATTTTTTTGTTTTCAGTAAATTTTTTTATTTTATCTGATTTTAATATTTCTTCAAATATTATTGTTTCTTCTGTATCTTTTTTTATTTTTACTATATCTCTTACTTTTCCATTTATTTGTATAGGTATTTCAATAATATCAAAAATAATCAGATTTTTATCATACTCAGGCCATTTTTCCTTAAATATACTTTCTTTATGTCCTGACATTTCCCATAATTCCTCTGAAATATGGGGAACAAACGGGGAAATAATAATTATAATTTTTTCAATATCTTTCAGGGAAATATTTTCATCAGAATGGACAGCAGTATTTAAAAATTCCATAAAGGCACTAATTGCTGTATTCATTTTAAATTCTTTTATTCTTTCAGTTACCTGATAGATAAGAATATTTATACTTTTTAAAATATTTGTATCTGAATTTTCTTTCATGTTTGCAGATTTTTTACAGACCCAATCCCAGAATTTTTTTAGAAATCTGTGGCAGCCTTCTATTCCTGTATCATTCCATTCACAATCTATTTCAGGCGGACCCATAAAAAGTTCATATAATCTTACTGTATCTGTTCCATATTTTTGAACTAATTCATCAGGAGACACAACATTACCCTTTGACTTTGACATTTTTTCAACTTTACCTGTTTTTTCACTATATTTTCCAACCATTCCCTGATTAAAAAGTTTTAAAAATGGTTCATTAAAATTTATATATCCGCAATCATAAAGTACTTTTGTAAAAAATCTTGCATATAAAAGATGCAAAATAGCATGTTCAACCCCTCCTATATAACAATCAACAGGAAGCCATGTATTGACAATTTCTTTATCAAATGGATGGCTATTTAAATCACTTGTAGGATATCTTAAAAAATACCATGAGGAACCAGCCCATTGGGGCATGGTATTTGTTTCCCTCCGGGCTTTGCCATTACATATAGGGCATTTTGTATTGATAAATTCAGGTATGGTAGCCAATGGAGATTCTCCTGTTCCACTGGGTTGATATTTTTCTACATCCGGTAGAAGAACAGGCAGGTCTTTTTCTTCCAAGCAAACCTCTCCGCATTTTTCACAATAAACTATAGGAATAGGTTCTCCCCAGTACCTTTGTCGGGAAAAAATCCAATCTCTTAGTTTATATGCTATAGATTTCTCCCCTTTTTTATTTTTAACAAGCCAATTGATAATTTCATTTTTTGCTTTTTCAGAATCCATACCTGTAAAAATATTTGAATTAATAAGTATACCGGAATTTTCATAGGCTTTCATTAAATTCCCATTTATATCTTTTTTATCTTTTTCATTTGATATAACTTCTATTATTGGAAGATTAAATTTTTTTGCAAACTCAAAATCTCTTTGGTCATGAGCCGGGACAGCCATTATGGCACCTTCTCCATAATGAATAAGGACATAATCTGCAATCCATATAGGGATTTTTTTATTATTTACAGGATTAATGGCATAGCAACCTGTAAAAACACCTGTTTTTTCTTTTAAAAGGTGAGTTCTTTCTATTTCAGATTCTTGTTGGACCTGTGTTATATAATTATATACCTGTGTTTTTTTATCCTGGGGAATTATTTTATTTATATAGGGATGTTCTGGAGCTAATACAATATATGTTGCTCCAAAAAGGGTATCAGGTCTTGTTGTAAAAACTTTAAGCGGGATATAATCTCCATCTGCAGAAATAATATCAAAAATAACTATTGCCCCCAGGCTTTTTCCAATCCAGTTTTGTTGCATAATTTTTACTTTATCAGGCCAATCTAATTTTTCAAGGTCAGAAAGTAATTTTTCTGCATAATCTGTTATTTTTAACATCCATTGCATAAGCTCTTTTTTTTCAACCTTTGTTCCACATCTTTCACAACATCCATTTATAACTTCTTCATTGGCAAGACCTGTTTTACATTTTGGACACCAATTGATGGGCATTTTTTTTCTATATGCAAGACCCTTTTTATACATCTGGATGAAAATCCATTGGGTCCATTTATAATATTCAGGACTGCTTGTGGTTATTTCTTTTGTCCAGTCATACATTGCTCCAATTTGTTTTAGCTGAATTCGGAAATTATCTATATTTCTTTTGACACTGATTGTAGGATGAATACCTTTTTTTATAGCATCATTTTCTGCCGGCAGTCCAAAAGAATCCCATCCCATAGGATGAAGAACATTATATCCACAAAGTTTTTTATATCTTGTCCATACATCTGAAAGTACATAACCCCGCCAGTGACCAACATGCAGTCCTGAACCTGAAGGATAGGGGAACATATCAAGACAGTAATACTTGTTTTTGATGTTTTGGATGTCTGTATAATGCAGTTTTGTTTTTCCCCATATTTCCTGCCACTTTTTTTCAATTTCAATAAAATCGTATGTTTCCATATCCTATAAATATAACTCAAAGATGTATTTTATTCAACTTTTTTACATTTATTTTACGAATATGATAAAATAATAAATATTTAATCAACAGTGTTGACTAAAGGCACAAAGTTAAAACTTAATAAATAGGAGACAAACTATGAATAATTGTGTAATCTTTTCTGGAACGGCTAATATACCTCTTGCTAAAAAAATAGCAGATTATATGGGAAAATCTCTTGGGGAAATAGAAATTACCAGATTTACTGATGGGGAAATTTCAATAAAAATTGAGGAGAATATAAGAGGTAAAGATGTTTTTATCATTCAACCAACATGTCCTCCTGTAAATGAAAATCTTATGGAACTTCTTGTAATTCTTGATGCGCTTAGAAGGGCATCACCAAGAAGAATTACATCTGTTATTCCTTATTATGGATATGCACGACAGGATAGAAAAGATAAACCAAGGGTTCCAATAACAGCAAAACTTGTTGCCAATTTACTTGTTGCTGCCGGAACACAAAGAATTCTTACAATGGATTTGCATGCTCCACAAATTCAGGGATTTTTTGATATTCCAGTGGACCATCTTTTTGCGGCCCCTGTAATTGTAGAATATTTAAAAAATAAAAATTTTAAAAATCTTGTTTTTGTTGCTCCTGATGTTGGAAGTGTCAAGACAGCAAGATCTTTTGCAAAAAGAATGGAAGCCCCTCTTGCTATAGTTGATAAAAGAAGAGATAATCCTGAAAAAGTTGAAGCCATACATTTAATAGGTGAGGTTAAAAATAAAGAATCTATTATTGTAGATGACCTTATTTCTACAGGTAGTACTATAGTAGAAGCCGCCAAAGTTCTTTATGAAAATGGAGCATCTAAAATAATTTCTACATGTACTCACGGTGTTTTTTCATCAAACAGTTTAACCAAACTTGAAAATTCACATATTTCGCAACTTATCGTAACAGATACAATCTATCACACACAATTATCTTCTCAGATAGAAATTTTATCTGTTTCTCAACTTTTGGGAGAAGCTATAAAAAGAATTCACATGGAAACTTCTGTAAGCTCCTTATTTATTTAACCCATTGTTGGTTTTTTCCCATGGTTTGCTTTTTTGGAGCGCCATTTAAGTTTTCTTTTTTTTCTTCTCATTTATATTAACGACAACTTGATTTTTTGGAAGCAGTTTTTTTCCCTTTTGCTTTTTTTACTGGCTTTTTTGCTGCTTTTTTTGTCGGCATATTTTCCACCTCCTTCTGATAATTTTTTTTAGTTATTTAAAAATATTTAAACATATTTTTACTATTAGTCAATTAAATGTATAATTATAATTATGAAAATTCTTATTACAGGAGGGTGTGGTTTTATAGGTTCGCATCTTGTAGATACCCTTATCAAAAGGGAAACTAATGTGGAAATAGTGGATGACCTGTCCACAGGAAAAATAGAAAATATTTCCCTGCATTTAAAAAATAAAAAATTAAATCTTTGGATAGATTCTGTTCTTAATAAATCTTTGATTGATGAACTTGTGGCAAAAAATGATTTTATTTTTCATTTTGCTTCAGCCGTTGGTGTTAAAAAAATTCTTGATAATCCATTATTATCTATTGAGTCAAATATAGAAGGAGCAAAAAATATTTTTACTTCAGCATCAAAATATAAAAAACCTGTTCTTTTTGCTTCCACCTCTGAAATCTATGGAAAAAATGAAAATGTTCCTTTTAAAGAAGATGCTGATATTGTTTTAGGTCCTACATTTAAAAAAAGATGGGGATATGCTTGTAGTAAGGCTATGGATGAATTTCTTGCTTTTGCATTTAAAGAAGAAAGAGGACTTAATGTAATAATAACCCGTCTTTTTAATACTGTTGGCCCAAGGCAGTCAGAATCCTATGGAATGGTTTTGCCACGTTTTGTTCTTCAATCTTTATCCGATAAAGATATTACAGTTTTTAAAGATGGGACACAATCAAGATGTTTTATTCATGTATATGATGTAGTAGATGCTTTTCTTGAAATTCTGGATTCTCCTGATAAAGCATACGGTGAAATTTTTAATATTGGGACCACCGAAGAAACAACAATTTTAAATCTTGCACATATGATTAAACGGTTAACAAATAGTATGTCTAAGATTATTTTTATAAATCCTGAATCTATTTATAATACAGGGTTTCAGGATATGGAAAAAAGAGTTCCTGATATTACCAAAATAAATAAATTATTAAATTTTACGCCTAAATATTCTTTGGAAGATATCATAAAAGATGTAATTAAATATTTTAAAAGTGGAAGATGAAAATAAAAAAAACAGTTCTTCTTTCTCTTCTTGGTATAGGATTTTTAATCCGTTTTTTATATCTTTTTCATTTGCAATTTACTGTTTTTTTTAATCCAATATTTTTAAAAGGATTTGACCAGAGAACATTTAATATTCAGGCATTAGAAATTTTAAAACATCCTTTTTATGTAAATGGGAAAATTTTTTGGATTGCCCCTTTATATTCTTATTTTCTTGCCTTTATTTATTTTTTGTTTGGAAAAAATAATTTTTTTGCTGTAGGTTTTATAGGTATTATTATTGATTTATTTACCGGGTTTCTTATATATTTTCTTGGTAAAAAAATTGTTAATGAATGGACAGGGCTTGGAGCTCTTTTCTTTTATATTTTTTATAGAACAATTATTGTATATTCTACAACAATATTGAGTGATGGTCTTATTGTTTTTTTAAATGTTGCTTTTATTGTAATTTTATATTATTCTCTTAATAAAAAACCCAACTATATTTTCTGGATATTTTCCGGTATTGTTTTGGGTTTGGCTTCTCTGGCAAGAGCAACAATTTTGATTTTTCTTCCTTTTCTTCTTATTGGCCTTTTTCTATATCCCAGGCAGGATTATCTGCCTCAAAAAAAACATTTTTCTTTGAAAAATAAGAATAGATTTTTTCAACCCTCTATAGTTTTTTTGATAATATTAGTATCTGCAATTTTAATAATACTTCCTATAACATTGAGAAATTGGTATGTATCAAGGACATTTGTTCTTATTGCTAAGGAAGGATTTACTGACTGGAAAATAGGAAATAGTATTGATTCCCCCGGCTTTTTTTATTATCCCCATGGAGCGCTTTTATCTCCGTTAGGATTAGGTTTTTGGATTCTCTTTTTAAAAAAAATATTTTTATTCTTCAATACCTATGAATGGCCGCAGGACCTAAATGTTTATTTTATGACTAAAATTTTACCTGTTTTAAAATTGGCATTTGTCCACTTTGGTTTTGTTGTTCCTGTAGGTGTGGCAGGCATTTTTTTTATGGGTAATATAAGAAAAAACTTTCTTTTTTATTCTTTTGTGTTTATACAATTTTTATGGGTTGTGCTTTTTTTCGTGGTTGATAGGTTCCGTCTCCCATTTGTTGCCTGTTTAATGATTCCTGCTGCATTTTCTTTAAGGGCAATATTTTATGAACTAAAAAATAAACATCTGATAAAACCCTTTGCAATTATTTTAACTGCTGGTTTAATTTTTTTCTTTTCCAGTATTCCCCCTATACCAAAAAGGATAGTTCCCATCTATTATAAAATTTTTTATCAGATTAGTTATAGAAATATTCTTTATGATATAAAAACAAGAAATTTTACTGATGCAGAAGAAAAAGCAAAGACACTGGTAAGACTTATTCCTTATGCTCCAAATACACATTTTCTTCTTGCTTCTGTATATCTTGGAGAAGACAAAATAGAACAGGCCCAAAAACAGGCAGAAGAATCCCTTCAAATAGACCCCAACTATATAATAGCCAAAAAATTTTTACAGCAAATTAGTAAATTGTAAAAGATATAATATAATATGAATTATGATTCTAATATATTTTATTATTGCGTATTTATTGGGCAGTATTGATTTTGCATATCTGGTTACATACTTTCTTACAGGAAAAGATATAAAGGAAATAGGAGATAAAAATCCTGGGGCTGCCAATGTTTCAAGAGAAATAGGAAAAATATGGGGGATTGTTGTTTGGTTGGGGGATCTGATAAAAGGTATTATCCCAATGGAAATTGCCTCTCATTTTGGTATTACAAATATTATACTTTTAACAGTTATAGGTATTTTTGCAATAATTGGGCATTGTTATTCTGTTTTTATGAGATTTAAAGGTGGTAAAGGTGTTGCCACTACAGGAGGAGTTCTTGCTTATATTGCACCTGTAATGTTACCGATTGGTATAATTTTATGGTTTATTGTCCAATCAATTAATTATCGTTCTTTTAAGGTTTTAATTGCTGTAATTATTGCGTATTTTTTATGTTTGTTTGCCATATATCCTTTAAATGTTGTGAAAGAGATTTCTATATCTACGATATTGTTAATCATTACACAAATAGTGATTAATCGGGATATATTAAAAGAATTTAAATTTTAAAATGGTTATAGAAAAAAGAAAAGCATATAGAATAGTTTTTGGAGGAATTGCTCCAACAGTGTGTCTTTTAACTTCTTCAAAATATTTTTCATTGGTAATTGCATCTTTGTTTCTTACACTTCTTCTTGCTCTTGAATATGAAAGATTTAAAAATCCTTCTGTGTGGCAATGGCTTCTCTCTCATTTTGGAAATTTTTTTAAAACTGTTCCCGGTGTACTTACCGGAGATACTTTTTTTATGACCGCAACTTTTTTATCTCTTCTTTATTTTCCTTTTCCAATTGCTGTAGCAAGTTTATATTTTTTGGTTTTTGGAGATGCTGCTTCCGGGGTAGTAGGAACAAGATGGGGAAAAATACCACTTTTGCCACATAAAAGTCTTGAGGGTCTGTTTGCAGAAATTTTATTGAATATGTTTGTTGCATTTCTTTTATACTTAAGATTTCATTTGAGTTTTTATATCCTTGGAGCAGGGGTTTTAGTAGGCTCTATTATGGAAGTAATTTCCATAAAAGTTGATGATAATATTACTGTTGGACTTGTTCCTGGCATTATTATGTCAATTCTTTATCTTAGAATATTATAGATTTTTTTATTTATTCTTTCTGGCAGCATAAATGAAAGGATAAAAATAATTTTTCCATAATTTATCTGAAGAAGAAAATTTATTATCAAAATAAAAATAATCAATCAATAATTCTTTTAATCTTGTTAATTCTTTTAGTCTTTTTATATTTTTAGAATCTGAAATAGTTAACCCTAAGAGTTCTAAAGCTCTATCAACAGCATTTATACTATATTGTTTTATTTTATCTCTCCATCTAATTGCTCTTTCAATTTCACTTCCAATATTAGCCATCTGTTCAAAAAGGTAAAATTAAACCATTTACCCTGGGACAGTTCTTTATGTTGGTATCTCATTTTTCTATTAAATTATTAACAATTTGTATAATTTTTTGTTTAATCTCAGGATTATCAATATCTCTGGTTTTGTTTTTTTGTAAAGGCCGTACATTTATTATTGAATCAAATTCAATCCGGTTTTCTTTATTATTGTTGGGATAAAGATTAATTCCCCATAGATTATGCTGATTGGAACCATTTTCAATAAGCAAAGCTTCCTCATCAGAGTGAAGCTCTCCATCTATAGCCATAATCCCTTTTTCTATGTCAACTACAGCTTTTACTAAATCTCCAAAAGTTTCTTCTGCAATTTGTTTAAGTTCTTCAATAGAAATTTTATTTTTAATAATTTTCATAATTTATTTTATAGTAATTTCCTTAAATAAAGAAACAGCGATTAAGGTATGGCCTGTATTATTAGGATGAACCGGTTCCGGACAAAATGTGTCTGCATCATAATATAAAAGCGCATTTTGGAAAGTATCATGAAGTTTTATTATAGGGATGCTAAATTCCTTACTCAATTTTAATACATTTATTCTATATTGTTCAAGTATATCCATGGTTTTTTTTCTTAAGTTATCTGTTGTATCTTTAGATATATAGAATGGTTCTAATAAAATAATATTTGAGTTTATTTTATCTTTTGTTCTCTGAATAATATATCTATAGTTTTCAATGAATTTTTCCGGTGTATGCATTTTGTAATCTGGAGATTGCCCAAGAATTTTATTGATGACTTCATTTATTCCTATAAGTATACTTACCCATTGAGGTTTATGATATATAACATCATCTTCCCATCTGGCTCTTAAATCATAAACAGTTTGTCCGCTTATTCCTTTATTAATTACTTCTATGTTTTTTTCCGGAAAGTATGAAATAAGAAGCTCAGAAAATATTTTTACATAGCCATTTCCCAATGGGAAATTCTGAATGATTCTACCACAATCAGTAATACTATCTCCAATGCATAAAAATTTTTCATTTTCTTTAATTTTTATATTCATATTTTT
>JAJYYV010000048.1 GCA_021800535.1 bacterium
AGGAATATAAACTTTTAATTTAATAATTCCATTGGATATTTTTGCGGTTGGATAATTTTCTGCCATAACTTTGCCTGATAAAAATAAGGTTAAAAAAAATATTATTGTAGTTAAACCTTTATTTATTTTTATTTGTTATATTTTCCGATTACCCGGATTTGATCCGTCCACAGATTGTTAAGAAGGTCTGAAATTACAAGGTATCTAATCTGTATGGTTTTTACAGGTTTTGTAAGAACAAGATTATGCCAGGGACCTGGTGTTCTTGTGCTTTGTGCCACAGTTTTCCATTGGTTGTTTTCCCATGCCTGTAAACACACGTCGTATGGCCATGCCTCTGGATGATTTTTATCCTCATGAATTGATATTCCTTGAAGAACAATTGGTTTAGGCCACCACATATGCACAAATATTTCTGTACTTTTGGACTGTTCATTCAAATCCAGCCATGGTTTTTTCAGATAATTTATCTTATCATTCATAAGATTCTGGAGGTTCATTTGAATATTGCCTGACATAAACCATCCTCTGTTAGCACCACCATCAATTCCAGCAGCATACCCTGTTATATTATTACCTTCAAGAGGTTTTTCTTCAGGAAGTCTTTTTACCAGACCTATTGTTTTACCTTTGTAAGGTTTTGTTAAAACCTGTTTTATGTTTGATATCCATATTTCAGGAGTCAAATTTGTTTTCCAGATAACATTCCCATTTTCTCCATCTATTCTATACACATTTCCTCTGGTATCACAGAAATATATATTTTTATTATTATCTGTTATATTACCTGTTATTCCTAATGGTCTGTTCCAGACAATTTTCCCTTTGTTATTAAGTAGTATAATGTTTCCTATACTATTAGTAAAAACAAGTCCTTGTTTTCCATACGGAACAATGGCTGTTATAGGAATATATTGTGTATATTGATACACAGGTATTCCGTTTTTATTAAATGCAAGTATTCCATTAACCCATTCACCTGTTTGTCCTTCCCCTCCCGGATATCCGACAATAGTATATAAAATTTTTGAATTGTTACTCCATACAATTCTTTTAAAGATACCCTTTATATTACTTATAATTTCACCATTTTTCATAATGTAGAGGTATCCATTATTATATATGCATGCTATTTCTTTTCCATCAGGAGATATTGCTATTCTATATATTTCTGAATTAGTGGTAACAGGCAAATAAACCTGCCATTCTATTTTTCCTGTTAAAGCATTTATTTTTTGGACTTTTGATATCCCTCTATATATACGTACAACTCCATAACCAGGATTAAACTGGTCAGACTGTTCGTGGGTAAGTCCATTTGCAAGATATTTGCCATCAGGTGTAAGAGTGATAATACCTGCCCATTTATGTCTTAAAGCACTAAACCCTTTATCTAATTTTAAATAATTGTGTCTCCATAAGATTTTTCCATCAAGGTTATATGCAGAAATACCCATATTCCCTGAAGAGTAAACAACCTTTCCATTAGGAGATAATGCAAAAGAAAAAACATTATTACCAAAAGCATAACTGTCAAACCCGTGCCAGGCACCATAATTATCTGTTTCTCCTTCTGCATATGATGCATACCTGGCTATTTTTTTGCCTGTAGAAGTATAAAGCTGAAGATATGTATTAACCTGTGTTGGATAAACTGTGAGGGCTCCAATGTATTTTCCGTTTTTTGATACATATACATGGTCCACATACCATCTACCTGCTTTTTTGGCAAATCTTAATTTACCGGTATTATTATCCAGAACAAAAAAGTTATTTCCCCATTCAGCCGCTCCTACAGCCACTGTGTTTCCTCCTGCTTTTATATTTGTTAGAATAGCACCCCAGTATTTTTTTATGGTGTTTTGAGTTAAGGAAGCAGGTTTTTTCTCCTGCATTTCAGGCGCAATCAACCTGGTTTCTTGATGCATAAAAGATGCCCTTTTTAGTTGATCTAATTTTTTTATTGCCTTATCAAGACCTGTTCTGTTTTTATATACAACCATTATTGCATTTATTACTTTTTTAGGTGGAGCAGCTCCACCCGGCCATGTTGCAGAAGGTAAAATAGCCGGCATCCAGGAAATGATAGCTTGTCCATCAGAAGGAATATTATTTGTTAACATTAAAGGGAATATATCATTTCCATCAACATAATCCCACCATGGGTCTCCATGATGAGAAAATATAATATGGATACCCTGCTCCTTTGTTACTGCTTCTCCATACGGATTTTGAGAAACCTTGGCAAAGATTCCATTTTGAGATAACTTTTGTTTAATGTATTCAATATCTTTTTTATTTAACTGAGCCACAATCCATATAGAAGATGTTTGTAAAGCATTACTAACTTTTTGTGGAAAAAATACTGTTACATCAGGTGCTAAAGAAAATCCGTTTTCATAAGGCAGAGAACTATTAAATTTATTTACTTCTTTTTTATTTCTTTCATATTGCGGCATTTGATTTATATCTGAAGCAGAAATTTTATGAGAAGAAAGAGCATATACATCTGCACCAAACAAACTAAAATTCAAGAGTAATTTATGGTCTTTTATCGGATATCCTTTTCCTCTGAGTAAATCATAACAGTAATTAAATCTAGAAGGCAATACTGCTGTTTTTTTTGTTGGTAATATAGAATGAAATGAGGTTGTCATGTCCCATAACTGGTATGGTTTTAGATTGTCAGGATATCCCTGATTGATTGCTACAAGATATGTTATACGTCTTCCCTGATTATCTCTTCCCTGTCTTAATGTATAGAAAATATATGGGTCATTGATTTTTACAGGAGGTGAAATCCATTTTGATACTGCTTGTTTTATCTCTTTGGCAAGATGTATCACCTGTTGCATCTTTTCTATCCGGGCCCCTTCTCCTAAAAACCATGCGCCATAATTATAGTTTTCAAATATGTTAAAATGTATATTCACAACAGGTCCTAATGTTTTATACTCAGAAGAACTTTTATCTCCTACAATAATAACTCCACCCTGTGATTTAAATTGATATAAGGAATTAAGATTTTTTCTTGTTAATTGTCTTGTAATATTAGGTAGAATCAGAACTTTTAATCCATTGAGTGTATTATTTGAAATATCTTTTCTGAGTTGTCCGCTAAATATTACTTTTGCAGGTAAATGTGCATAAAAACTGGCAATAAGTGTTGCTTGAACCCTTTTTACATACTGGGCACCAGCAAAAGCAGAGTTTCCTCCAGCAACCCATTCCTCTCTTGGGAAATATATACCTATTGACGGATTATAGGTTGTTTTTCTTAAAATAGTTCCTATTGGCTGTAAAACTTTTCCTATGTTTGCTAATACCTGATGTCTGTAAGAGGCTCTAATATTGGTATTATTTTCTATACCTAAATAGTGCCTATAACCTCCCATATCATTAAACCAAAAACCCTGGACGCCATAAAGCAGAGCAGGAAAAAATTCTCTTTCAATGAATTGTCCTGTTCCACTTTCCGGGTAAACCTCAATACCTGCATAGAATGGTTTGTTTCTATGTTCCATAAAAGCACAGTCAACTAATTGCATCCATGGTTCATCAAGCTGTTCTACCTGATGAAAACTCATTATTGCATCAAGACCTTTTCCTGACCATAAAGGCCAGTTAAACCAATAAAATGCAGGAACACCTATTCCTGTAATATTTTTTCTTATTGTTTCAGCATAATTTTTTAGTCTTCTATAATTGTCAGGATATGCTCTTTTGGCAAGAAATTTCTGAAAGGAAAGAGCATCTTTGAGTGTTTTTCCTTTAATATCAGGCTCCGGACCTAAATCATTCCACCAGCCATGATTACTAATTTCATCAATTCTTTTGGTGTTTGTTTTATTAATTATTGACCATAACAATTCTAATGGTTTCATCCGTAAACCCCACCAGTTGGTTTCATTCCATAAATAGCCATCAGGTGATGGACTTTTTATACCCCATAAGGTCCAGTGTGTTAAATTAATTTTATCCTGACTTTTTTGTTGCTGGGTTCTGTTTACAGTGTCTGTTTCCCAACCCATCACCTCAGGCCAGAACTTTATACCATCTGCCTGTAATCCATATAAAGCAATCCTCATCCGTGAAGGTATATCAGCTATTTCTCCTGCAGGTAATTGAATATTTGAATTTAGAATACTGCTTAACTGGTTATTACGCCCAAGGTCATTCTGAATACCTCCAAACTGCCATGGTGCTCTTATATATCCACTTACATCATTTGAAATTCCATCTTTTTTTATTATCTTTAAATAATCAGGGACAGTATTTCTTTTAAATCTGTATCCTAATCCAACTGCTGTGAATATCTTAAATGATGCATTTTCTACGGGTTTGGATAATTTTATTGGAAAATTGCTGATTCCAAGATGTTTTGAGATTGCTTTTAGTGTATATTTCCCTGCAGGCAGATTTTCAGGGAATCGGAAATCAAATGATAGAACTTTTGTGGAATTTGCACCAATATTCCATAAACTTTTCTTCTGAAATAATATATTCCCATTACTATTAATCAATTGTAAAATAACCTGTTCATTTACAGGTTTTACTGATTTTCCTATGATGTTTATTCTTACCCATTCTCCATTGACAAACTGAGACTGGTTTCTATCAGGATAAATGCTGATTGTTCCATTTACATTTTTAGAACTTAATACAGCAATTGGAATTTGAACATATCCACCTAAACTATCAAACAGTTCAGGACTCACAGAACTATCACTTAATCTTAAATATGCTGGGCCTATAATATTCTTTGGAATTGTTATATATTCTGTTCCATTTTTGTTTTGTATTTTTAATTTTTTCCATTTACTACCAATTTTATAGGGTTGCAGCCATAATGATGTTCCTAATTCTTTAATATATGGCAGTTTCATCCCATAAAGCTTCTCTCTATTTTTAACTATTGCTGTTATGGGAATAGGGGTTCCGCTTTTAACTATGTTGGAAGGAAGAGAAAGCTCCATTTTAATAACATTTAATCCTTTGCATAAAAGAAGTTTTCCAGTCGGAGAATATTTTTTAAAACTTATTCCCCTGTCAGGATAACAAAGATAGATATCTCCATTTGGTGTTACTCTTAGGTCTGTAGCGTCATTAGTGTCTATTCTGGCAAGAGCAGGATTGCTAATTTTTTTACCATTCCATGTATATTCTTCTAATTGACCCCTGTTTCCTCTGGAACCCCATGCAATATAAAGATTTCCATCTGGGGTTGCGGCAATAAGGCCACTGCCATGATAAACATTTTTTCTGATTATTCTTCCATCAAATTTACCACTGGGCCAGTCCCATCTTGTTATTCCCCAGGCATCCATTACAAAGATTTTTTTATGAACAGGGTCAAAGGTAAGTCGGGTTGGAAGGTGTAATGCATCTGCAGGCCCACCTTTCCATGGAGGAATATTGGAAAATGTTCCAAAATACTTGGGATTTCTTCCATCAGGGTCTGTTTTCAGATTAAAAAACATCAATCTTCCTCCATTTGGGTCTGTTCTTATTCCTCCCCAAACTCCGTTGGGAATTCCAAGGTGGGTTCTTGATTCTGTTTCATTTACATTATGGGTGTTGGTTGACCAGATATTGCCATTCGGATCAAAGAGAAAATCAAATGGAACATCAAATCCTACTGCATCTCCATGGAGCCATTTATTCATTCCAAAGCCATCTTTAATTAGTTTACCAGAAGGAGTATAAACCCTTAGTTGAGTATTGGGTTCCCATGTTCTTCCTATCCAGATATCTCCATTTGGTGCAACTCTTACTGGTCTTGCCGTTGAAAAACTCCATTTATTAATTACCTGTCCATTTTTGTTATATACCTTTATTTCATTTCCGCCACCAACATAAATATTTCCATTTTGGGCTATATCTAATGTCAATGGATAAAGTTTTGGCTGACCAAGTGTTATTGTTTTGTTGGCTGAATAATCAGCAAAAAGAAATTTGGAAAATAACAGCAAACAAAACACAAAAAACAATCTACTTTTTTTCATCATTCCTCCCTCCAGATTCCTTCAATGTTTAATCTGAAAATTTTTTAATATAATGGAAGTCCTCATAATCGTGCTTCTGCTATTCTGACAAAATTGTCCCCGTGAAGATAAGAATAATTCTGCCCCGGAACGTTTGTAAGCCAGGAAGTATAGTCAGGATATGCCCATGCCATTGGAAAGAATCTAACACTTCCATCAGAAAATAAGCAGTTCCATCCAAGTGGATTGTAGTTTCCATAACTATAGTGATTATCAGGTCCTACATTTTCATAGGCTATCATAATATTATGTTGTGCGTTCCAATCCAACATTATGGATGGAATATTTATGTTATTCCAACTTACATTTCTTTCAGGATTTCTATAGGCATAAGACCAGTAGGGATAGCCCCATGGAATGCCCCAGGCTCCTGTTTTAAGATATTGAGTTATAATACTATTAGGTGGGAAAAATATTTTATAATCTGCAATATATCTTCCTTGTGGCCATTGAACAACAGGGGAATTTACATCTGTCTGGTCCTGAGGAGAAAAATATAGATAGGCTAAATTAGCCACTTGATATGGATTTCCACCCCAATTTGTTGCAAATTGATTAAGACCACTCGTCCAGTTGGAAGCATTTATACTTGCAGGATTACTTGGGTCCTGATAGGCATAATTGTGAGCCAGAGGCGGAACATATCCACCATAATCCTGGGCATACATATACATCGCAAGTCCTATTTCATGTAGATTGTTTATAGATACTGCATTGTTTGCTCTTATTCTTGCTGCCTTCAAAACAGGAAGCAACATTGCTGCAAGAATAGCTATGATGGCTATTACCACTAAAAGCTCTATGAGGGTAAAACCAGATTTTCTTTTTTCCTTTTTCATTTTATTTTTCCTCCTTTTTATCTTTTTTATTTATATATCCAAAATTCACCACTGGTTGTAGCCACTGGCATTTCCATAACCAGGATTACATAAATTCCCAAAATCATAATTCCAATTATTCCAGGTCCAATAACCACCTGGAATATTATTCTCATCTCTGGGATACCAGTTGGCAATTTTTGTTGTTACGCTTGTAGCACTAACATATTCAACATTTCCACGGCCAAATAACACATCTACACCAGTATTGACCCCATAATTATTGACAATACCAAATGTGTTTGTTGTAGAATTAAATTCCCATGGGTCCCATTTTCCTGCAATATCCGAAGACTGGTCCACCAAAATAGCTGAATCAGAAGAAACATCATCTAATGTCATGGGAGGATTTGGCCACATATTGTTCTCTCCATCTTGTGTCCGTATAAAAGCATAGGATAGATTATTTGTTCCTAATGTATTAGCAGGTTGAGAAGTATTTATTGTAGTTGCTGGAGTATCTATTGTTGGGCCCACCTGACCAGGAGCTATAAATGTTTTTGGATTGGCAACATATTTGGGTATTAAAAGACTAAGATTAGAACATGGTGTTACCCACCAAAACCAGTTAGAAGCAGGAAGACTGCCAAAATCCTGATTGTACATTGTAAGAGCAAGATATATCTGTTCCATATTATTCATGTCAGATGCTTCGGATGCTTTACGCTTGGCTGTCTGAAGTGCTGGTAGTAACATTGCGGCAAGAATAGCTATGATTGCTATTACTACCAATAACTCTATGAGGGTAAAGCCTTTTTTTCTTCTTTTTGCGTCTCCACCATAAAAATTGGCGGACTTCATTTTATTTTGCATGTTTTTTTCCTCCTTTTCTGTTTTATTTTCTTTTATAATTTTTCCGCTTTCTTTCATGTCTTTTTATCATCTCCTTTCTATTTTTATATTATCATTATACACACTATATGTTTTTTGTCAAGTGCATTTATAAGTCCCAATAATTTCTGATTAAGAAATAAAAAAGATAGTATAAGAAAGAAAATTTAATTTTTTTCTTTTAAATTTCTTTACAAATACAATTTATATCCGTTTTTAGTGTTGCAACTCTTAACAGAAAAATCACAATTTCATAAAAGAAAGCTTTTAAAATTAGAAAAAGCCGGGTTAATAAAACAAAGGTCAGTATTATTTTCCAAAAGCGGAGTCTATTATCTCACACAAGCAGGTTGGGATAATATAAATAACCCGGATGCCCATAAAATAATTGTCGTTAATCAAAAGGTATGCTTCACTAAAATTTTAAAAAATGGCATTACAATTTTTAGATTGGTTTGAGAACATACATTTATTGTTGAGCTATAAAACTATTCCAGAATAAAATTTCCGAGATCTTCAAATTTGGCAAATTCTCTTAACGAGAGTAAAATATAACAATGAAAAGCATAAAATATTATTTGGAAACAACGGTGTTCAATTTTGTTTTTGCGGATGATGCACCGGAGAAAAGAGAAATAACAAAAAAGTTTTTAGCCAATATTTCTGCCGGCAATATTGAAATTTTTATTTCAGAAACTGTTGTTAAAGAAATAGATATGGCTCCGGAACCTAAGAAAGCCAAGATGAAGGAACTTATAGCAAAATACAATCCATCGTTGCTTTCATAAGAAAAAGAAACAATAGAATTGGCGGAAAAATATATAGCGGAAGGTGTGATACCTCAAAAATATAGTAACGATGCACTACATATTGCAACTGCAACAATCAATGATTTGGATGTGATTATCAGCTGGAACCTTGAACACATTGTAAAACTAAAAACAAAAATTGCAGTGAAAGGAATAAACCGACTTATGGGCTACAGAACAATAGAAATAGCCACGCCGGAGGAGGTTTTATAATGGATAAAACATTAAAAGAAATTCATGATATAAGAGAAAAGATTTATGAAGAAGAAAAAGGTTTAACCTATGAGGAACTTCTTAAAAAACATCATGAGGAAACTGAACGGATTTTAAAAGAATGGAATATACACTTACGTGTAATAGATAAAGAACCGGTTAATTCGGTTCTGTTGAAAAAAAATTGTTTTTAAAAATTTCAGCCTTTTCAGCTTTATAGAATAAGGAAAAAATAACGTTTGACAACTAAAATTTAACAGAACCGCATTTTATAGAAATATATGATAATGTGTGTATAGCCACGGCAATATTTAAAAAACAGAAGTGGGGTATATGATTAAAAAACAGTTTTTCGCATTGGTGCCCGTGGAATTAAAATGCGATTATCTTCAAAATCCTCTTGGTATTGATAATACTACTCCTTTATTTTCATGGGAATTACAATCAGATGAAAAAAATCAAAAGCAAACCGGATACAGAATTATTGTTTCATCTGATATTGAGAAAATAAAAAAGGATAATGGTAATATCTGGGATACAGGCAAAGTAAAAACATCTCAATCAAACAACATAGAATTTCATGGTAAA
>JAJYYV010000049.1 GCA_021800535.1 bacterium
AGTGCTGCGGAGATGGAAATATTTCTGATGCTCCTTTACTCCAATTATATGGTGTGGCAAACGGAATTCTATATGGGTTCTTCATAAGTGTTTTATCCATTGTTGCCCCACCAAGAATGTTTTCTTTTATTGATGGTGCTGATAACCATTTTAGGGAATTTTCTAAAATCTGATATCCATATGAGGGTTTTCCTTCCAATCCTTTATTCAGAACTATTCCTTCCAATGTTGTTTCTGCTACACTACCAAATAAATAATCTGATGAAATTGAAAAACATACAATCCTTCCTTTTTCTGATTTTCTGTATGCTAATAGAGGAACATCTGTGGAATAATATCCTTTTTTACCAGAACCAGAAATAGACCAGTTTAACAATGAAAATATTTTTGTATATGAAGAATTTAATCCTTTTATTACAACATGCCAATATCTATTAGGAACAAATGTTATTGTATGTAATATCCCTCCTGCACGGGTTGCACACGGATACCATAATCCTTTTACCTGTTTTGTTATTGGAGAAATTTTAATGTTATCTGCCCAGGCAAATGGGATGTCCCATGCAGTTGCTGGTTTCTGGGTTTTTGGGTCAAATATTACATTCCTGAATAATAGTTTTAATCCAATATCTTTTCCAAATGCTTCCTGGGGAGGGATTGCGGAATTCATTTCTCCCCAGTAAGGAATATATAAAATACCTCCACCTTTTGATAAAAATTTATTCAATATTGCTATATTTTGTTTGTTTTCTCCTGTTAATGTGAAATCTGCATTTGAAGGACCAAGTCCTGTTCCTGTGAGAACTATTACATTATACCTTTTTACTTCATCCCAAGTTAATGAACCTGTAAGGTTGTTTATTCTGAATCCTTCTTTATACAGTTTTCTTGCTATAAGATAATCACCTATGCCATATCCAACAAATAGTATTGCAGGCTTCTTATGACTGACTATTTTTGCTTCTGTGTTTTGTACAGAAATACAAAGAATTCCACTAATGAAAAATAATATTATTATTCCTACTTTTTTTAACATTTTTTGCTCCTTCTGTTGTTTTTATAACTAAATTATATTATCCCCCCCTCAATTATTTTTGAGGGGCGGATAATATCTCTGTTTAATAATTCACTGCTGGTGTATAAGTAAATGGCCAGTCATATTGAAGCCCTCTGTTTCCATACCAGTTGGGATCTAGAACAGCTGTAGCGTTAACTGAATATTCACCTGATGGATAATAATACTTTTGGCTATTTTGTAAAATAGATTGTGGATACCATTTAACATGGCCATCACAGAAAAGAAGGTCTGCTCCTCCAAGATGTCTATACTGCCAGACAGTTTCACCCCCCATTCCATTAACATTCCAGAAAATTCCTCCATTACCCCCACCTGTCCATACTGGAACAGCCATTTCTCCAATTTCTAAAGTTTCTCCAGGGTCTGTTAACTGGCTTATATTTTGGGAATATGTTGGATTTGTTGTGAAAACATCATTTAATCCAAGTAAAGGTGGACCCTGATTCAATCCTTCATTCATACCATAGCCACCATTATAAAGGAATGCATATTCTGTTGTTTGATATATTGGCGGCGGACCAGAACCCTCACCAACAGTAGATTCTAATTCCTGCCAGTCAGGATCATAGAAAACTTTCCAGTTCTTTACATAGGGATATAGCCACAAAACCCAGGTAGCAGCATATCCTGAAGTTACTCCCCATAAATTGAGAGTTGCACCATATCCTTGCTGGGTTTCCCATGGTCCCCAGTAATCTCCTGCAGAATTAAAGGCAGGATAATATCCATGGTAGTCATTTACATACATTGCCATTGCCAAACCAAGTTGATGAAGATTACTCATATCCACTGACTTTCTGGCTTCCTCCCTTGCCCTTGCTAAAGCCGGTAGCAACATTGCTGCTAAAATAGCAATGATTGCTATTACTACCAAAAGCTCTATAAGGGTAAAACCTTTTTTACTTCTCTCATATTTTTTCATATTTTTTCCCTCCTTTCTTATTGTTTTTATTTTTTCTTTTATTCCCATCTCTTTTTCACCTCCTTTTCTATTTTTTTGATATCTTGATGAAGAAGTTTAATCTTATACTTAAAATCATCTTCACTTAAAAAATTCTCATGAGCTTCCGGATGATATCCAAAATCTCTGTTTCTTTTAAAAATTGTATAATCAGCTTTTGTAATTGTAAGTTCATCTGCCATTATTTTTTTTAGGATTTTCAAACTTTTTTTATCACCCTTTCTATACTTTCTTAAATTCAGATAAAAATCTATTATGTTAATTGTACTTTTTATACTCAAATAAATATGTGTGGAAATATCAATTTCTTTTATTAATCTTTTATTTTCTTTATCTGTTTTTAAACCCTCCTCTAAAGCATTAATTCCTTTCTGCCATTTATAAAGAACCTTTTTAAATTGAGAGATAACAACAGGATAAGACATTGAAATCCATGTTTCAAGGTTATCTCCAATTGCCAAATGCCCTTTTTTCTCTCTTGGTAATGACCTCCATGAAGGAATTACATCAATCTTTTTTGCTTCTATATCTAATGGGTAAACAGTTGCATAGTTAATTGGCCCATTATAAATAAAAGATATTTCAAAGGGATAATTTAAGAATCCTTCGGAGAATTTTTTCCATGCTTTTATAACATATTTGTATGTTTTCTTTCCAAATTCAGCCATAGATGTTTCTTCAATAATTTTATTTTTTTTCTTTTCTGACAGATTAAATTTTCCAACGATTTTACTGATAGGAGATATATCCCCACCAAATACCCAGCAATAAAGAAATCCATTAATCCCCATTTTTCTCATTCTGTCTATTTTTTCTGCAAAATTAAAAATAACAGGGAGATAAGGGATAGTTACTAATTCATGGGTAGTTGCCATTTGAATTTTTGCCATAACACTAAGATTGCTTTTTTTAGCTGTTTGAAATATTTTTCTAAATCTTGGACTTGGTCCGATATAAGATGCAGAATATTCATCAATCGGGTACTTTTTCCCTCCAAAAAATTTATATCCGCCTCTTTCCCAGTCAACCATTAGAATTACATCTGGAGATAATTCATTGATAAGTTTTTTCTGTGGGTCAGGTTCAATGATGTTCCAGCTCCATGCCCAGGTAATCACTTTTACTTCTTTATCTGCATCCTTTACCCCTTTGTTTATCAAATTTATAATTTCAGATACAACATGGTAGGGTTCTCTTTCTGCACATCTTTTACAATAAAAACCTTGTTTTGCCCACTCTAACATTTCCGGAAAGTTTTTTACTTCTTTCTTCCATTTTGGATAATGGGAATAACAGTGCGTATGAAATTCACTGGCTGTTATTAAAAATACTCCTCCAAGGCCTTGAACTTTTTTGAAAAGATTATAGCTGCTTTCATATAAATAATCCTTAACCTTTTGGGTGGAGGAACATAAAGCATAATATTTATCTGATAAATCACCTATTCCTGTAAATTCCATTGGCTGACCCTTAACATCAGAATGTTTCTCCCAGAATTTATCTTTTTCTTTAAAACCTCTTGGTTCACATAGATAAAGAAAAACTTTTATTCCATGCTTTGCTGTCTTTTCAACAAATTTATTTAAAGCATATATTTTTTTTTCATCTCCAAATTCCGGGAAACAACTGCATGAAACTATTTCTCTTAAAACACCATGAAGCCATACAGAATCAAAACCCTCTTTTTTTATTTCCTCTAAATACCAATCAGGATGATTTTTAATGGAATCTTCTATCTCTTTTCCATAAAAATCACTCAATGGGGAACGAATAATTGAAGGAGAAAAAATTTTATTATCCATTTTTTAATATCTTTTTTAACCATTTAACTATCATTTTTTTTGCATTTTCTCCATATTCTATATTTGCTTCTTTTGCTTTTTCACTATACCATTTATCTTTTTTGAACTTTTTCATGTCTACTCCATCAGGACAAAAAGAAAACATTAAAGATGTTTCCTGCTTTCCTGCATGGTCTATAGGAAACTTTTTCTGTATTTCTTCATTCATTAAAGGATATACCTTTATCCAGTTAAAAGGATTTTCCCCTTTTTCATGCTGGTTATAATAATCCTTTGCAGTTTCTTTTCCCCACCATCCTTCCCCGGATTCTTTTTCAATAAACTCAGAAATAGATTCTCTTCCTGCAAGTTTACAAGCAAGGTCTGTGGGCATTCCTGAAATAAAATTTTCTGTCTGGTGGTGAATAAATATATAGATATTTCTAAATCCAATCCTTAATAAACTTATAAATACCTCTTTCATAAATTTATAAACAGTTTCCGCAGACACATTGATTGTTCCATTATTTTCCGGGGATTCAACACCATAACCGGCAACTCCGTAATAAAATGGAGGAAGAATTATAATGTCCATTTCTTTTTCAATTATTTCAAAAGCCTTTAAAACAAGCAAACCATCAACTCCAACAACACAATGTTCGCTATGATATTCAATAACACCTACAGGCAGAATAACCGGAGTTCTTTTTTTTATTGCTTCCCTTATTTGTTCAGGAAATATCATTTCATATTTCATTTTTTATACCTCTATTATTTTCATAAATTTATCTGAAAGTGGTTCAACCCTGTCTTTTTTTACAACAACTCCATTTTCCCATCTTAGTCCGAATTCTTCACAATAAAGAAAAGTATCCACCTGAAAAGTCATATTCTCTTTCAGAATATATTCTGAATGCATCTCCATCCATGGTTTTTCAACCTCAATCAGCCCTATTCCATGGCATGGACCATAAAGGATATTTTTTTTTACACCAAGTTTATCAGCATATTCATAAAACTTTTTAACAACCTCTTTTGCAACAATCCCTTCTTTCATCCATTCCATTGTCTTTAGATGCAGGTCAAGTCCGGCTGTCACTAATTTTTTCATTTCAGGACTCATTTTCCCGATACATATTGGTCTGCCCACACTTGAAGAATAACCGGATACTCTTGCTCCTATATCTAACTGAATAAGATTGTGTTTCCCGATTTTATTATGTGAAGGTCTTCCTATTGCGTGTGTTGAATTTTTTCCTGATAAAACATACTGGGGATGACCTTCATATTCTGCCCCATTTTTATACATCTCTCCTTCAGCAATTCCTACTACTTCAAGTTCTGTCATTTCAGGTCTTATTTCATTTATGATTTTTTCAAGAGCAATTTCTGATATTCTAAATGCTTCTTTCATCATTTTAATTTCAATCTCACTTTTTATTATTCTTAAATCTGTGATTATTTCATCTGCTTTTATTATTTCTGCATCTGGAACCGCCTTCTTTATTGCATCATAAACAGGTAATGGAAAAATCTGGTATCCTGCCAGGCCTATTTTTTTGATTTTTCCATCAATCATTTCTTTAAAAACCATGAAAAAATCATCTAATTTCAAATCAGGATAATCAGGTTCAGCACTTTCCCTGTATTGAAGAATTTTATAAATTTTTTTCATTCTGCTTCTATCTTTGGCAAATGTTTCACTTTCAGGTCCAATAAGTAAAGCTGCTTTTCCTGTTTTTGACACTGCAAATCCACATGTTTCAAATATGGGCCAATAGTCAGATAGATATCGGACATTAGCAAAATCAGCCTCATTGGATTGTCCTATAAGAATATCAATCCCTTTTTCTCTTATTGCTTTACTAACCTTTTCCAATCTCATTTCAAACTCTCTATCAGGTATTCTATTTTCCATGTTTTTCTCCTATGTTAATTATCAAAAATCACTTAAATTTATTATGCATTCATTATTCGTATAGAAATTCTAAACTTAATTTTTTTTATTCCAATGAAAAACTATTCCCATATTAAAAGGACTGCCTTTATCAAGAAGTTCATATCCTTGAAGAATTTCTTTGTATGAAAATCTGTGTGTTATAAGGTCTGCTATATTCAGGATTCTTCTGTTTATCAATTTAATTGTTTCCTCTCTATCCGTTCTTCTCATACTGATAACTGTTTTTATAGTCATCTCTTTGTGCTTTATCTGGTCAAGATCAATAGCTCTATGTTCTTTATCAAAATATTGAGCTTCTAATAAAATCTTGCTACGTTGTTTGGAATGCTTAACGCACATATCAATTACTTCTGGAATTCCTGCAGTATCAAAAATACAGTCAACTCCTTCTTTTACAATTTCTTTTAATTCCTTTTCAAAATTTATATCTTTTGTAAGTAAAACATTTGGAGTAAATTTTTTAGCGAATTGGACTCTTTCTTCATTATTATCAATAATAATAGGGATGCAATCATAATAATATAAAGCTATTTGAGCAGCACATAAACCAATAAATCCGGCTCCTATTATCAAAATTTTATTGGTTTCTTGCACCTCAAGTATTCTCAATCCCCTATATCCCATAGCAGCTGCTATGATAAAAACAAGTGTTTCAAGTTCATATACATCAGGTATCTCTGAAGATATAAATTCGTAATGTGAATAATCAAAAATAGAATGGGAAACATGTGCTCCCCACATTGAATGAATTTTTTCATTCCACCTGCCTAAATGTCCATAAACAATATCTCCAGGATTGAAAATTTTTACTTCTTTCCCGCATTCTTCAACTATGCCTATTCTGTGATAACCAGGGATACAAGGAAATTCTGTTCCAATATGTTTTCCTCTTAAAATCCATCTTTCAGTTCCCGGAGAAATTGCAGTAATTAAAGTCTTTACCAGAATATCTCTTGGTCCGACTTTATCCAGGGATATTTCTGTCGTTTCATATTTATTTGCTGACGGAAAAATAACAGCATTTGCTTTCATTTTATTCCTCCATTGTAAATACAATTTTAAATTCTTCTTTTCTTTTTAATAGTTCAAATCCATGTTTAATCTCAGAAAAAGGTAAAATCTTAGAATAGAATACTGAAGGCGTAAGACAGTTAAGATTAATCATTCTATGTATATAATCATTAGCCAGTGGTTCTTCCGGATTTGTTAACATAAATCTTTTATCTTCTTTATATTCTTTAAAAACATCTTCATTTTCATAACTTGCATAAGGACAGATTTTGCCTTTTTCTGATAAAGACGTAATTAAACTTAGAACAAATTTTTTATTGCCTGTAGTATCTATTATAAAATCCATACCTTTATCCTTTGTTATCTCTTTTATTGTTTTTTCAATGTTCTCATCTTCTGTAATTATAATGTAATCTGCACCTAATTTTTTTATATAATTTAATGTATTTTTATTTCTTCCTATGGCTATTACTGGATTAGAGCCTAAAATTTTAGAAAAATAACATAGCGCCATACCAACAGGTCCTGAACCTAAAATCGCAACAGAAGAATTTAATTTGACTCCTATATTAAATAGAAAACTTGATGTTTCTTTTAAGGTTATAAGCATTGTAGCTTCAGGTGGTAAAATATCCAAGGATATTTTCTGCTGATAAATAGAATATGAATTTATATCTTTTTCAGGATTGTCCTCTTTGAATGCTTTTGTATCTAATATTAATCCGTATTCTGCAAATCCACCTATTGCTGAATAAAAATCCCCTGATTTTTCACCGGGATATACTGCACATGGTCTTAAAAATAAATCTTCTTCATTTATATATTTAACTTTTTTTCCTTTTTTGATAACTTTGCCTACACTTTCATGTCCGAGCATCACAGGATAATCTTTTAACCAGAACATTCTTCCTTCTATAATTTTTATGTCTGTTCCTGTACATGTTGCACAAGCAAGAATTTTACATAAACACTGATAATCGTTAATTTGTGGAATAGGAACTTCTTCTATCCATAGATTACCTTTACCATCTGTTATAGCTACTTTCATGTTTTTCACCAATTATATTTTTATAAATTCCACAGGAATTTCTTATTATTAGTTTCGTATTAACTTTTATTTCTTCTGTTTTTTCTAATTCTCTTTTCCCTTCTATTTTATCTATAAGTAATTTTGCCGCAATTTCCCCCATCTTCTCTGGTGCCTGGTCTACTGTAGTAAATGAAATTTCCAGAGCTCTGTTTATATCAAGATTTGCATATCCAGTAAGTGCGATTTCATCAGGAACTTTTAGCCGTAGTTCCTTAAGTGCCCTATATGCTCCAATAGCAACCTCATCACTACAGGCAAATATAGCCTTCGTTTCTTTGTTATTTAAAAAAAATTTCTTGACTTCATAATATCCGTTTTCCAAATCCCATCCTGTTGTTCTTATTATTGGCCGGGTAATTCCGTATTTTTTTAAAGCCTCTATATATCCATTTTTTCTTTCATTTGCACTTGAATCATCAACCGGACCTGCTAAATGCAGAATTTTTTTATGCCCGAGCTCTATTAAATGCTCCGTAATCATAAAACCACCCTTAAAATCATCTGAAACAACTGTATCAGTTTTGAATCCTGGAATTTTTACATCAATCAAAACAATTGGAACTTCTTTCTGAATTTTTTTTAAAATAGATAAATTCGTGTGGGTGTAATGCGCGGATATAAGGAAAAGCCCAGAGAATTTTTCTTTTAAAATCTTTTCAAAATATCTTTTTTCATCTATGGAGTTGTCTCTTTCTGAAAAAATTGTGAAATTATAATTATTCTGTGAAAAAACTTTTTCTGCCCCTGAAATAATCTGATAATAAAAAAAATTCCTTAAGTTCGGCACTTCTATAATTATTGTTTTTGTATGTCCATTTCCTTTATCAAGATTTTCTGATAAAAAAGTCCCTTTCCCGGAAACCCTGAAAAGAAGATTTTCATTTATTAATTCTATTATTGCCTCTCTTACAGTCATTCTGCTTACTCCAAATTTTTCTGCCAGTGTTTCCTCTGATAAAATCTTTTCACCTGGTTTTATTCCTTTTTCTCTTATGTCCTTAAGTATTTCCTCTTTTATCTGCTTGGGTAAAGGTATTGCTGTTTTCTTCTTGATTTTTATCATTCTTTTATTCCTTTTTATTGATGTCTAACAACAGTATACAACTATCTATTTTTTTGTCAAATTTTTTTTGGGAGACTAAAATTCGACATAAGGAATTTTAAAGAAAAAAAAGAAAAATTTTAAATCTAAAAAATTTAAGTTATAATTATTCTATATTTCCTAAAAAGATGTGGGTAAGGGATAGCCTTACGGGTGAGGCTTTCAACTACAAAAAGCGTGTTGATTAAGGGCTGGTTTACAAGACAGCCCGTCCAAAAGAGCAAAACCTCTTTTGGAGATATTATAAGCACCGACAAAGTCGGCATTATTAC
>JAJYYV010000050.1 GCA_021800535.1 bacterium
TTCATCCGCTAAATTGCCGGCACATATATACAAGACAAAATTTGATGGGAAAAAATGGGAATTTACCATGCCACCTCCACCACCGCCATTGTATTACAGGGATATGTTTACATTTTTACCTTTTCAGGTAAATCACCATAAATTTGTTTGTGGAGTATATGTAATGAGTTATGATATTCTGAAACCGCCACCACCAATGAAATTTAAAGTAAAAATAAAAAATATATCAGGAGCATTTTATTCAATAAACGGACCAAAGGTTTATTACTATGACCCAATACTTAACAAAAATATCCCAATAAAAATAATAAAAATACGTCCTGACAGTGTTACGGTAATTCTTACAGCAATACAATATCCAAGACTACTTATTATAAAAAAGTAACCCATCTTTTTCTTACACACTGCCACGCAGACCATGTTTTGGGGGCAGAAATTTTTAAGAAGGATGGAGCCAAAATATTTGCCTATATCAACACTGCAACTGCAATGGAGAAAAAATGTATAAAGGAAGGAATAACAAAAGGCGAGAGCGGAAAATTGGAAACAAGATAAAAATATGATACCAATAAATTATAAAGATGTCTGTATAAATGATAAGTTCTGGAATCCCCGCATAATGACAAACAGGGAAAAAACACTTTACAAACCAATAACTAAAGAAAATGTTAAACCAGTAAAAATAACTGCTATACCGTATTATGCATGGGATAACCGAAAACCAGGCCAGATGCGTATCCGGTTTAGAATTGATATTTTTAAATAATTTATTGTATAATAACATCAATTTTGAGGTTTTTATAGATATGGAAATAAAATGAAAAGATTATATTTAACTGGCAAATGGAATTTTAAAGAAGAAGGAGCAGATAAATTTTTAAGTGCTACAGTACCGGGAGAAGTTCATTTGGACTTATTAAAAAACAATATTATTGATGAACCTTTAATTGGACTTAATGCACAAAATCTTGAATATCTTGAAGGAAAAATTTGGATTTATGAAAAAAATTTTACTATTCCCAAATATTTTAAATTCAGGAAAGCCGAACTTGTATTTGAAGGCATTGACCATATAGGCAAAATATTTATTAACGAAAAATATCTTGGAATCACAAACAATTCTTTTATAAGTCATTGTTTTGATGTGACAAGGTTTCTTTCAAAGGATAATAAAATACAAGTGATGCTTAATGATGGATTAAATTTTACTCCATCAAAAGATGATGAAAAATATCTTCCCCATTGCGGCAAGGATAAAAATGAATCATGGAAAGAACTGAAAAGAATATTTTTGAGAAAACCTCAATTCTATTTTGGCTGGGATTGGACACAAAGACTTATTAATTGTGGAATCTGGCGAGATGTATATTTAAATTTTTATCAGAATCTTGCAATCAGAGATTTACAAATTTACCCTGATGTATCCGGGAAAGTCGCTGTAGAAGCAGAAATAGAAAATTTTTCTCTTGAAAAAATTAGTTCAGAATTAAAATTGCATATCAATCAAAAAATAATGAAAACAGAAAAAATTTTATTGAATCCCTGCAAAAATAAAATAACCTTTTCTTTTGAAGTAAAAAATCCAAAACTTTGGTTCCCTTGGAATATTGGAGAACCATATTTATATAATTTTGTTTTGGAAGTATATCATAATGGTACACTACAAGATACAAAAAACATAGATTTTGGGTTTAGAAAAGTGGAAGTAATCCAGAAATTTATATCAAAACAGGAAGGGACAGGATTTACTTTCAAAATAAATGGAATAAATACATTTGCAAAAGGTGCGAACTGGGTTCCTGCTGATACGATTATTGCCAGGGTAAATAATACAAAGTATAAAAAACTTATTAATTATGCAAAAGAGATGGGTTCTAATATGCTAAGAATATGGGGAGGAGGTATATATGAAAATCCCTATTTTTACCAATTGTGTGATAAGGCAGGAATAATGTTGTGGCAGGATTTTATGTACGCCTGTGCTTACTATCCTGATGACAAAAAAGAATTTATTGAACAGGTAGAAAAAGAAACAGAATGGGCTGTAAAAAATCTTAGGAACCATCCTTCAATTGTTTTATGGTGCGGAAATAATGAAAACAATGTAATATATTATCATCATATTCATCCGGGTCCTGAATCTGAAGAAAAAACAAAAAATCCAAAAAGGGTTTTTTATGGGAAGAAAATATATCACAAGATTCTTCCTGAAATTGTAAAAAAACATGATAAGTCTGCTTTTTACTGGCCATCAAGTCCTTACTCACCTTCAGGAGATGACCCGCAAAGTATGATAGAAGGAGACAGACATTCCTGGTACATACCAAATACGAATCTATTTATCAATGGGAAATGGATTCCAGGAGAAAAATACACACAGGCAGGAGAAAGATATTTTTTTCTTATGGATAAAGCAAAATTTGTAAGTGAATTTGGAAGATTGGGGCTTTCAAATGAAGATACCATAAAAAAGGCTACAAACATTAAAAAATTGAATATGGATTCCCCTGAATTTAAATTTCATCTTAATACAATGTCTAAAAACAAAGAAGTTTTTATTAATTATCTTTTATCAAGCTATGGAGAAAGAATACATAAATTATCCCCACAAAAACTTATTCTTTTTTCACAGCTCTGGCAGGCAGAAAATATATATTTTGCCCTTTCTTATTATAATTCAAGAAGATTTATTACATCTGGAACATTATTCTGGATGTTTAATGATTCATGGCCAACATCCTCTTCATGGACAGCAGTGGATTATTATCTTAAAAAAACACCTGTTTTCTGGTATGCAAAACGAGCCTTTCAAAAAATAGGTGTTTTTATTTGTCCGGATTATCTTGTAGATGGAAATAAATTCAGAGTTTTCTTATGGAATGAAAAAATGTATCCGATACAATTTATGTGTGAATATGGAATATGTACATTTCAAGGTGAAAAAACATTCTGTTTTATAAAAGAAGGTAAATCTAAACCTAATTCATCAATTTTAATAGGAGAAAAGACAATTCCGGAATTATCAGAAAAAAATAAAAATTCAATTATATATGCAAAAGTGAAAATAAAAGATAAAACTATTACGGCATATACACTTTTGCATCCTAATTGGAAAAAAGTTGAATTGCCAAAACCAAACATTACCGTAAAAAAAGTAAATAAAAAAAATATTGAAATAAAAAGTGATTCTTTTGTTATGTGTTGTGTATTAAAAAATGTAGAAACCCAGGATAACTTTTTTCATCTTTTACCAAATATTCCATATAGAATAGAAATTTTAAAAGGAAATATAAAAATAGATTATCTATATTACTGATATTTTTTTCTTAATACATTTATTCCTTCTTTTTTTATTTCTTTTACAAGAATACCTCCATTGTCAAAATCTTCCGGCCTAAATGGTATTGGTTCTATTCTATTATCAATTTTTCTTCTATAAGGAATTATCTTTCTCCTATCTTCAAATCTATCCCCAGTGAAAAAATCAGAAATTAAAGCAATATCTATATCACTGTACAATTTTGCTTTTCCTTTAGCATAAGAACCAAAAATAATTGCTTTATCTATGGGAATATTGTGTTTTTTAAGTTCTTCAATATATTTTTTTATAATTTTTATAATTTTATTTGTTGAAGTAGCCATTTTTTTAATTCATTTGTTTCATTTTTATATTTTTGCGTGAATTCTTTTGTACATTTTTTCTTGAATAAAAATTTCTCATCAGGGTATCTTGCTTCTATATTAAAATCAGTTATTATCTCAAGAAGCTCCAATTGTTTTTCTGTTAAATTAAGCTTTGTTTTTTCTGCCAAATATACAAGACTGTGGGTATAAGGTGGAATTTTTTCAATGGTTAAATGACAAAAGAAAAGAGCATATGCATAATCTTTTTTATCATAAAGATGTTGTGCTACTTCCCAATCTTCTTTGGCAGATTTAATCCAATATTTTACGGTTTCTTTTTTACCCATTTTTATTCCTTTTTTGTTGTATTATACCATAATTAGAAACAAGATAAGAAAAGGGCCTAAAGTAGTCGGGTTTGACAAGTCAACTTCGCCACTAAGATTTTTATAAACATCACTTAATTCCTTGGTGTGACTATCTTAGAAGGATTTTTTTTGTTTATATTTATAGTGAACAAAAAAATATATTTGACAAGTATAATAATATTTTATATAATAAAAGTAGTGAATTTAAAAGGAGGGAATATGGCTTTTTTAAGAGAAATGAAACGAACTGATAAAAATGGAAAAAAGTATAGTTATTGGGTAGCAGTAAGAACATATAGAGATAAAAAAAGTGGAAAAGTAAAACATCAAATTGTGAAAACATTTGGTCGTATCAGTCCAAAACAAGTAGAACAAATAAAACAGATACAAGCATTGAAGAATTTAGAAAAAGAAACATTAGTAACAAGTTGGGAAAAAATTCAAATTGGGCATAGTTATGAATATTTAAATATCCAAATACTCCATAAGATTTTTCAATTATGGGATTTAGAGAAAATATTTGATAATGAAAAAACTGGATTAGTAGATTGGAAGATAATAGCAGAAATTCTTGTCCTTAATCGCTGTCTTTTTCCCAATAGTGATTATAAAGTAAGAGATTGGTATAAAACAACAATACTACCTAATATTTTTAAAATTAGCCCATCGGTAGTTAATCCAACACGAATTTATCGTTGTTTAGACCAGGTTTATTTACAACAAGAAAATATCCAAAAACATCTTGCAGAAAAGATTGTATCCAATAGAATGGATGAACTTTCTATAATTTTTTATGATATTACCAGCACATATTTTGAAGGATATAGTTGTCCTATTGCAGAATATGGACTTTCCAGAGGCCATAGAAAAGATAAACCACAGATTATTTTGGCATTAGCAGTAACAAAACAAGGATTTCCATTCTATTGGAAAGTATTACCAGGTCATATCCGGGATTCAAAAACAATTATTGAAACAGTTAATACATTAAAAGAAACCTTTAAAACTTCTAAGGTATGTTTGGTAGTAGATAAAGGCATGGTCAATCAAAATAATCTACAAAATATTCAGGAAAATAATTTTTTCTATCTTTGTACTCTCCCAAAACCCTTTTTTAGAAAATTAGATAGTTTTCCAAAAGAATTAATAATATCTTTATCAGAGAAATTAGAAATAGAAATAAACAAAGAAAATCCAGATTATCAAAAGCTAATGGCTCAATTTTCTTATTTTACATATTATTCAGAAAGAACCTATTATCATGTTCTTGAAGAAACCTCTGATGTGTTCAGATATATTTTATGTTTCAATCCTGAAAAGTTTGCAGAAGAAAGAAAACAAAGGACAGAGAAAATAATTTCTATTGAGAGCTACTTTAAAACTTACAATGACCAACTTTCCAAAGCAAAAAAACTAAAAGATAAAACCCAAATAGAAAATCAAATATATGCATATTTAGAAAAAAGAAAAGCGACAGGACTATTTACAACAAAAGTTATCAAAAAAACAAATAATATTTATCATCTCCAATGGCAGATAAATACAAAAAAAATAGACTTGCTAAAACTTACAGATGGGTTTTATTGTTTAAAAACAAATCTACCAAATCAAATAGAACCCTCTTTTCTTGTTTCTTCATATAGACAAAGAAAAAAAGTAGAATCTGCTTTTTCTTATCTAAAAGGATTTATAGAGATAAGGCCTTTATATCATCAAAAAGAAGAAAGAGTCAATGCCCATATTACTATATGTGTTTTGGCATATTTATTGCAGGTAACTATAGAATATCTATTAAAGAAAAATGGTATTGATATGTCTTTTCAAAAATTTATTTCCCAAATAACAAGTTTTCGTGCAGTAGAGGTAGAAATTAAAAATTTAAAGAAAGGAGAGATAAAATTACCTCAAATACCAAAAGAAATAAAAAGTCTTATTGAAACAGTAATCCCGGATATGTTTGCTAAGCCAATAGAAAAAGTGTTGTAGTGAACACGGGAAAATCTCAAAACCCGCATCTATCAAGCCTTCCCAAATTTGGTGGCGAAGTTGACTTGACAAAAAATATATAGTGTATATAATGATATTATAAACATAGAAACGTAAATCCTCAGTCAACCCCGTTATGTCAAGAATAAACAATCAAATTTTTTGATAGACATCAAGAAAATTCAATAAGGGCTGGTTATTATTAAGTCTGTTTATCCTCAACTTTTACGGATAAACAGGCATCTGAGCCAAAGGTAGTGGTCTCTGGTTTATTGACCCGTAGTCTTTCTCTGATGTCCGGAGTAAGTTTATGAGGCAGGAAAGAATCTATTTCCTCTGGTGCAGAACCTTTTTTTGCGCATTCAGAGAGGTAATAAGTCAGGTATGCATTTGGAGAAATATTGTTGCGAAAACAACTCTGGATAACAGAAAACATAGTGACGGATAATTGACCTGCCCAAAAGCTGTGATTGCCCCAGTAGTTTTTTCTTCCTAAAACCGGTCCCCTCAACATTCTTTCTGAAATATTGTTATCCATAGGAATTAAAGGATGAGATACAAAAAGGGTTAATCCTTTCCAATGAGTCTTCATACTTTCCATAATGGATATCTGTGCAGGATGTTGATATTGTTGATTAATCAGGGATTCAATTCTGGAAATTTCTTTTCTTAATAATGCGTAATATTCTCTAAAAGATGCGGTTTGTGGTTCTGTTTTCACTCTTTGATTGTTAATATGGTAAATGTCGGCAATATTTTTTATCCAGATATCAGACCAGCCGGCCAATTCCGGATATTTAACCTTTGCCTGAATAAACTCTCTTCTCTGGTGTGCCCAGCAATAAGAGAGTTCCACCAATCCAAGTTTTTCCAATGTTTTATATGCAGAGAATTTATCCACGGTTAAGAGTTTTTTTTCTTTTGGAAGGTTTTCTAACAGTTTTGCTTCCTGGATATCCATATCAAACAACGTTTTGCAAGGAACTTCAGATGAACGGCCAGGCTCAAGAACAAATACTACCACTTCCGGACAAACATATACCCAGATAAACCAGTTGTAATTACCTTTCTCGTCAATCTGAACAAATATTTTCCAACCACTTTCATCCGCATGAACATGTTCTGCCTGTCTCAGGCTTTTTATCAGTGCCTGATATAAAGTGCTCAGATATAGCAGGTATATTTTTTTCATACCAGCAAATATTGTTCCGCTGCTTACTGTTAATCCATACTCTTTCATTTCCTGCACCTGACGTTCTATCGGTAGATGATTCTTGTATTTATTAAGCAGGAGTTTCACCCAGAAATTCAGAGAAAATTTGCTCTTGGGAATAATCTTGTCTGGTCTGGGTGCAGTAACAAGTTGATGTGGACATCTGCAAGTCTTTTTGTATATCTTTCTCCTGTATCTTTTTACATAATAATATTGCGGCTCTACATCTATTTCCATTGAAGGTTCTTCCATTGTTGTTTCTTTATAAGGAAGTCCGCAGTTTGGACAAACCTGCTGATCTTTCGGTATATCTATTACCTCTTGTTTTTCCGGTAGGTTTTCAGGTAGTTTTCTGCCACGACCAGTATGACCGGATACCGCACCACGCTTTTTATGTCCGCTAACAATTTTTTCTTGTTCTTGTTGTTTTTCTGTATTCTTTCCAAACGCAATTTTGTTGAGAACTTTTATCTTGCCTTGTGCTATTTCCAATTTGGCATTCAGCAGAGCATTTTCTTCTTCAATCTTTTTTAAACTGAACCGGAGTTGTTCAATCTGTTGTATTAAAGATTCCACCTCTTTGTTTTTCTTCTCAAATTCTATTGTCGCAATGCGAAATATCTCTCTCAATTTCTCGTTTTCCTGATGTAGATTCCGGTTTTCCTCTATAAGATACGCATTCTTTCTTGATAATTCTTCATATCCTATTTCCGATCTCAAGGCTTCTATAACTGTGCTATTTCTTTTTTGCATTGTGTAGTCTCAATAGTTTTATGTTAAGTGCTGACTTTTTTTATATCCATTTTTAATAACTTTTTATTTATTTCGCAAATCTCTTTCCCAATTCTTTTGTAATTATTGTACTGCTCTACTTGTTGCTTTATTTTATTTGCATATTTTGATGGGATATATTCAGCCTTTATTTCCCCTTTCTCTTTATAATGAAAACACCAAGCAGGATTATGCATATATCCTTTTTCTTTTTGACATTTGCATCCGGATTTCCCACACTTTCTCTGAATAACATACGCATTTATCATTTCCTGGTTTTTTAATAATTCCTTAACCAGTTTTCTGCGCCACAAAATAAGACTCTTTTTTCCCTTTCCCATTTTATCTCCTTTCTGTATACTTTAATATACAGATAATAACATATCTACTTTTGATTGTCAAGAAAATTTTTGTATTTTTTCAAAACTCTGAAATCCCGCATGTATCAAAGGATTTGCGAGCTCTTGACAAAAAATTGGGGGGGGGTATAATATTAGTAGTTAATAACTTTTGATATTTTGTAAAAATGTATGATAAGATGTCTGTAGAATAAATTTATAAATTCAGTTAACTTTTTCCGGCTCAATAACTGAGACGGGGTTCAGTGAATATTTACATAGAAACAATATAAGAAAATGGAAAAAATTCTTTTGGATACAGATATCGGTTCTGATATAGATGATGCTCTGTGTTTGGCTTATCTATTGGCAAATCCTGCATGTAACCTTTTGGGTATAACTACGGTTACAGGAGAATCTGCTAAAAGAGCGATGTTAGCAGATGTTTTATGTAAACACGCTAAAAAAAATATTCCGATATTTCCGGGGACAGAAAATTCACTTATTATACCCCAAAAACAACCAGTAGCCCAGCAGGCTGTAAAACTTGCAGATTGGCCCCACGAAGTAAATTTTCCAAAGGGGCAGGCAGTTGATTTTTTAAGAGAAACAATACACACTAATCCTGGAGAAATAACACTTCTTACGATAGGTCCATTAACTAATATTGCTC
>JAJYYV010000018.1 GCA_021800535.1 bacterium
TTTTGCCCGACTTCAACAATTTATTACTTATAAAGCCCTTGAGAAAGGAATTTCCACTATTTTTGTTGACCCGAAAAATACCAGCCATATCTGTCCTTCTTGTGGTCTTACTGGTTCTCGCATTAAGCATATATTCTCCTGTTCTTGTGGTTATCGTAATAATGCCGACTTTGTCGGTGCTTATAATATCTCCAAAAGAGGTTTTGCTCTTTTGGACGGGCTGTCTTGTAAACCAGCCCTTAATCAACACGCTTTTTGTAGTTGAAAGCCTCACCCGTAAGGGCGGAGGTAGTTTACTTTTTTATTCTGGATAATATATTTTTACCAATGGGAATAAATTTTTTATATAATAAATCTGTATTTTCTGTATGCGGCAATATTCCTAAAATTGTTTCTCCTGTAATTTTTTTTATAATCAGCGGATTATTTTCAAGGATTTTATTATTACAATTTTTATCAACATTATTAAATATTATACCCAATATTTGAATTTTTCTTTTTTTTAGCGCCTCAATAGATAAAAGTGTATGATTAATAGCTCCTAATTTATTATTAACAACAAGAATAACAGGAAGAGACAATTCTTTTGCTATATCTATTATAAACAAAGATTTTGATAAAGGGACAAGAATTCCTCCTGTTGATTCAATGATAATAATATCAAATATATTTTTAAGAGTCTGAAAACTTTTTTTTATTTTATCTTTTTTTATTGTTTTTTTCTCCATGAAAGATGAAAGATGTGGAGAACAGGGAAATTTAAAATGGTATGGGCACATTAAAGAAGCATATCGTATAATATCTTTTTTATTTGCTTCCATTATCTTAAGATGAGTATTTATATCAGATTCAATGCCTGTCTGGACCCATTTTTGTGTTATTGTATTATATCTGTTTTTTAAGAAAAATTTTCCCAGTAATCCTGTTATAATTGTTTTTCCTGCCCCTGTATCTGTTCCTGCTATAAAAATTGCTTTCATTTTATTATTTTACAGAAAAAAACCTGGTATGTCGCCACTATTTCCCCAAAGGTATTATTATAAATCTTTCCAATATTATTCAAAATTTCTTTTGTCCAAAAAATATTTGTGTTTATATCTCCTCTTGTTCCTGTATATTTTATAGCTTGAAGTAAATCCGGGAAAAAGAGATATTTTACTTGGACAGATTCTTCTTTAATGTATACTTTATCAAAAATTGATTTTAATATGGTGTATATTTCCTCTTTATTTTTAAAACCGGATGAATTTATTTGTAATTTTTTATCATATAAATAAAGAGAGGTCTGAAGTTCTTTAAAGGTTTCAGGCCCAAAAATAGAAAAAGTAAAAACACCCCTGTCTGTTAATAAATTTTTATATTTTTCAAAAAGACTTTTTATATCTTCTATCCATTGAAAAACAGCATTTGAAGTTATAAGGTCAAACTGTTCTTTAAATTTTATTTTTTCTGCGTCTTTAATATAAAAATTTATTGAATTATCTTTAACACTTTTTTTAATTTTGTTTTGGGCTATTTCAATCATTTCAGGTGATATATCAAATGCTGTTATTTGTGAAGATGGAAATCTTTTTTTTAGCAGTAGAGTATAATTGCCTGTTCCACAGCCAGGTTCAAGAATTTTCAGAAAATTTTTATCCTTATCAAGTATTCTAAGAAGTTTTACAGCACACTTGTTTTGAATGTAGCAGTAATAGTCGTAATACCCTGCATACTGCGAAAAATTTTTTACTATTTTCTGTTTATCCATAAAAATATGAATTGTTTTCCTGGGAAAACACTAAATGGCCTGTATCTTTGATAATTTTTATTTCTGCATTTTTTAAGGAATTCTTAATTTCTATAGCCTCATTTAATGGTGCTATTTTATCATTTTGCCCATGGATTAATACAATTTTTTTTATATGATTTATTTTTTCCGGCTGTATTTCTTTTTCTCCTAAATATAATAATGTTTTTACAAGAAATTGCAAACTAAAATCATTGGTATAATCCTTAAAAAGTTTTTTCCAGAACAAGTTCTGCTTTTGTTCTAAAATACACATGGAATAAAATTTCCCTAAAGATTCAGATTTATTTTTTTTAAAAGATTTTATTGTCTGCTCTATCTCATACTTTTTATACTTTTTTCTGATACCTACAAGAAAAATCTCAGGTATTATTCCGCAATATTCAGATACAAATTCACTTGCAATAAATCCTCCAAGAGAAAATCCAAGAATAGAAACTTCCTTAATATTATTATTCCCTAAATATTCTTTAAGGTTTTTCTGGAATTCCATAGGTGAAAAATTTAAAGGAAAGAGATAGTTATAGGGAATATCCAGAAAATAAAAAATTCTATAATCTGTTGCCCAGCCTGGAATTAATACAAGTGTTTTATTGTATTTTCTATCAACAAATTTAAATTTTGATGTACTTTGATATATCATCACAGAGTTTTTTCAATATTGTTTTATTATGATAATAATTTAAAGAAAACCTTAGCCGTTCCTGTCCCTTTGGTACAGTAGGATGCCTTATGGGAAAAACCCAATAGCCTTTTTTCTGCAGTTTTTTACTAATTTCCATTGCTTTTTTATTATCGGATATTATCAACGGAACTATCTGGGTACAGCCTTTTATATTAAATCCTTTTTGTTTCATAATATTTCTAAAATATTCTGCATTTTCCAGAAGGATTTTTCTTCTATAGGGTTCTTTTTTAATAATTTGTAAAGCCTTGATATTTGCTGATATTATGCTGGCAGGTAGTGAAGTGGAATATATAAAACCTCTGCAGGTATTTATAAGATATTGTTTCATTTCCTCTGAGCATGCAATATAAGCGCCAAAACCACCAGGAGCTTTGCTAAATGTCCCCATTATAATATCTATATATTCTGTAAGATTTTCTTTTTCCACTATTCCTGCTCCATTTTTCCCGAAAATTCCTGTTGCATGTGCCTCATCCACCATTATTATTAGGTTATATTTATTTTTTAATTCCACAATTTCTTTTAAAGGACATATATCCCCATCCATACTAAACACTGTTTCTGTAATAATAAGAGCCTTTTTAAATTTATTCCTTTCTTTTTCCAGCAACATTTTCAGATGCTCTATGTCATTGTGTAAAAATCTATAGATTTTCCCGGAAGAAATTTTTATTCCATCAATAATACTTGCATGCGCAAATTTATCACAAAATACAACATCCTGTTTTTCTGCAATAGCATTTATAACACTTACATTGGCCTGGTATCCGGAATTGAAAACAAGTGCAGCCTCTTTATTTTTAAAATCTGCTGTTTGTTCTTCCAGGCAATGATGAATTAATAAATCGCCGCTTAAAAGTCTTGAAGCTGAGCTTGAAGTTCCAAATTGTTTTATTGCTTCTATAGAAGCCTTTTTTATTTCAGGATGGTTTGAAAGGCCCAAATAATCATTGGATGAAAAATCCAGATATTTTTTATTGCCAATATATATATAGCCGTTTTTTCTTTTGGAGATAGCATGTAATTTCCTTAAATTTCCTGATTCTTCTCTTTCCTGTAAAAAATTTTTTATCCATTCCATAATTTTTTTATTTCATTTATAAGTAAGTGGTCTTCTTCTATACTTCTGCCTTTTATTGTAAGGTATCCACCTATTAACATGCCATTGGCCCCTGACATAAAAGCCAGTGCCTGAAAATCCTTTAACACTGTTTCTCTTCCAGCAGCAATTTTTATTGATTTATCTTTTAGAATTATTCTGAACATACATATTATTCTTATAGCATCATAACAGGAAATAGGGGAAAGATTTTGAAAGGGGGTTCCTTTTATTGGAACAAGAAGATTAATGGGAACAGAATCAATATCCATTTTTTGTAATATCAAAGCCATATCTATCCTATCCTGCCAGGTTTCTCCCATTCCCATAATTCCCCCACTGCATACCTCTATTCCTATCTCCTTAACATTTTCAATTGTTTTTAATCTTTCCTCAAAGGTATGTGTTGAAACAATATTTTTGTAGTATTGTGGAGATGTTTCAATATTATGGTGATATCGTGAAAGTCCGGCATCTTTTAGCAATTTTAAGTGATGTTTTTCAATACTGCCTAATGAAGCGCATACTGAAATACCTATCTTATTTTTTATTTCATTTATTGTTTTTGCAATACTATCTATCTCTTCAGGTTTTAATTTCCTTCCGCTTGTTACAATTCCAAATCTTTCTGCTCCTGTTTTTTTTGCTGTTATTGCAGATTGAATAATTTTTTCATTCTCTAAAAGCTGATGGGAATCAATACCTGTATTATATTTGGAAGACTGGGCGCAAAATTTGCAGTCTTCAGTGCATAAACCGGATTTTGCATTTACTATACTGCACAAATCCATTTTTCCGCCTATAAATTTTTTTCTTATTTTATTTGACTGGGGAATAAGTTTATCCAGTGGCTCATTTACAAAATAATTCAAATTAAATTTTTCCATAACACTAATTATAATATTTATCCCAATATATAGAAAATTAAAAAAATTTGACAAGATTAAAATATGGTTTTTAATATAAATGTGGTATAAAATGGGAGAAAATGGTGTTTATTGGAGAATATAGCGGCAGAATAGATGATAAGGGAAGGGTTGTAATACCTGCAAAACTGAGAAAGATACTTCTTGAATCTCAGGTTTATTCTGTATATATAACAAGGGGGCTTGAAAATTCTATTTTTGTATTTCCTGAAAAAGATTGGAATATTCAAACAGAAAAACTTAAATCTTTGCCATTTACTAAAGGAGACCCAAGGGCTTTTACAAGACTTTTTTTCTCAGGGGCATTCAATTCAAAGGTAGACAGACAGGGAAGAATTTCTTTACCACAATCTCTTGTTGCTTATTCACATCTTAAAGAGAATTTTGTTATTCTCGGAGTTGGCGATAGATTGGAGATATGGGCAGAAGAAATCTGGGAAGAATATTCAAAGCAGGCACTTGGTTCTTATGTAAAGATTGCAGAAACACTTTTACAAATTTGAAACAACATATATCTGTATTAGAAGATGAAGTTATTAGATATTTAAGTCCGCAGCCGGGAAAAGTTTATGTTGATGCTACATGTGGAAGCGGAGGACATGCAAAGAGAATCCTGGAAGAAACAGGCGGCAGATGTTTTCTTATAGGAATAGATAAAGATAAAAATGCTATAAAAAGGGCTGAAGAAAATTTAAGGAAATTTTCCGGGTCATTTACTATTATAGAAGGCGGTTTTGAAGAAATAGATTCTATTATAAAAATGACAAAAACAGAAACAGTGGACGGAATACTTTTTGATTTGGGATTTTCTACTGAGCAGATTTCAGAAAAAGAAAGAGGTTTTAGCTTTTTATTGGAAGGACCTCTTGATATGAGATACAGCAAGAAAACTTATTTAACAGCAGAAAAAATCATTAACCACTATTCCATGCAGGAATTAGCAGGAATTTTTAAGGAATATGGCGAGCTCAAAAATCCTTATAATATTGTAAAAAAAATAATTGAAAAAAGAAAAAAAAGTCCTTTTAAAACAACAACAGAATTTGCAGATTTTATCTCTCATTTTTATAGGTCTCCTAAAAAGAAAATCCATCCTGCCACACTTTTTTTCCAGAGTTTAAGAATAGCAGTGAACAATGAAATTGAAAATCTAAAAACAGGACTTCAGAAGGGATGGGAAATACTAAATAAAAATGGGAGGATGATTGTCCTTTCTTTTCATTCATTAGAAGACAGGGTTGTGAAGAATTTTTTTAGAAGCCGGGAAAATATAAATATTTTAACAAAAAAACCTGTAATTGCCCAGGACCTGGAAATTTTTATAAATCCTTTGTCACGGAGTGCAAAAATGAGAGCTGGAGAAAAAAAATGAAAAAAAATGGCAGACTTGTTCCAAACTGGATTCCCAACACTATTATTATTTCATTTTTTCTTCTGATACATGTATTTTTTTCTGCCAAAATTATTGCTCTTAATTATAGACTTTCCAATGTTTCAAATAAGTACGATACACTCAAAGGATTAAACCAGTATTATCATGTAAAATTTTTGGAAGAAACTTCTGAAGCCAGCATAATGAAAAAAATAAAACAAATGCATTTATCTCTTAAAACGCCAAGCGATTGGAAAATAAAAACAATAGAACTAACAAACTATAAAAATAAATCAAATGGAAAAGCAGAAGCATCTACCAGATGAAATTTTTTCTGACCGGATTAAAATTCTTAAGATACTTTTTTTTATTTTTCTTGGTATAATTTTGGGGAAGCTTGTATATCTACAGGCTTTTAAATATTCTTATTACCGTTCAAAGGCAAATAATATTCATTTTATTGAAAGAACTATTCCGGCATACAGAGGAACTATTTATAGTAGAAATGGGCATATTTTGGCAATTGATATTCCTGCTAAAACCCTTTATATTTATACAACAAATGTAAACAATAAGCAAAAGGAAATAAAAATAATTTCACAAATATTACATATTCCTGAAAATATCCTGACAGACAAATTTAAAGAAATATATCCTCTTATTGCAAGAAATATACCTATAAATGAATATGATGCTCTTAAATCAGAAAATCTACAGGGACTCAACTGGGAAAATAGCTATTTAAGGTTTTATCCAAAAGGGAAATTCGCTTCTAATGTCATTGGTTTTGTCAATACAGGCGGGGATGGATTAGGCGGAGTTGAATATTCATATAATAATATTCTTGCAGGTAGAAAAGGCAGGTATGCTATGGCTAAAACAGGAAAGGGCCGTTATTTACCAGGTTTTGATAGAATAATAGTAAAACCTCAAAAAGGCGCTAATATTTATTTGACTATTAATAGTCATATTCAGGGGATAGTAGAGGATGAAATAGGGAAACTTTATAAAAAATTTAAACCTTCCTATGTAAGTGTTATTGTCATGAACCCTAAAACAGGCGCAATATTAGCCCTTGCCAATAAACCTGATTTTAATCCAAATGACCCCTGGAATTATTCTTTACAGGACAGAAAAGATTTTGCCATTGAAGATGATTATGAACCAGGTTCTATGTTTAAAATTGTTACTATCTCAGGTGTCATTCAGAAAAAAAAGGTAACGCCTGATGAAAAAATCTTTTGCCACAATGGTGTATGGCTTGTCAGGGGACATCTTCTTCATGATGCTGACCCAATGGGTACATTAACTGTTACACAGGTTATAGCGCAATCAAGTAATATTGGCACTGTGCAGCTTGCAATGAAACTTGGAAGGGATACTTTATACAGATATATAAGAAAATTTGGGTTTGGAGAACCTACAGGTTTAGACCTGCCTGGAGAAGCAAGTGGAATATTAAAACCTTTAAATCTGTGGACACCGTTTACTATAACTTCTGTACCTTATGGCCAGGGAGTTGGAGTAACAAGTATTCAGATGCTCAGAGCAATGGCAGTGCTTGCCAATGGCGGGTATCTGGTGAGACCTTATGTGGTAAGAAAAATTGTTTTTCCAGATGGAAAAATAAAAAGAATTCAGCCTAGAAAATCCGGTCCTATAATTTCTGAAAGGACAGTGCATGTTGTAGATAAAATATTAAATAATGTAGTAAGTAATCATGGAACCGGAGCTTTTGCCCAGATTGCCGGATATAGGATATGTGGTAAAACAGGCACTTCACAGATATATGAAAATGGTCGTTATTCCAATTCACATTTTGTTGCATCTTTTATAGGATTTCTTCCTATGGCAGACCCCAAGGTTGTAATAATTGTCAGTGCTTATGACCCTAAAGGTGGTTTATATTATGGGGGTTCTGTATCAGCTCCCACCTGGAGGGCAATAGCATGGAGGATTATGCAGTATTATAATATTTCCCCTAAAAATATGAATAATCAGATTGCTTTTTCTTATCATAAACCATGAAACTAAAAGAATTAATAAAAGATATAAAAATTATAAAGGCCAATAATGGACTAACCCGGGAGATTTCAGGGATTTTTTATGATTCCCGAAAGGTCATTCCTGAAAGTGTTTTTGTTGCCATCAAGGGAAATGAAGCAGATGGCCATAACTATATTCAGGAAGCAATAGAAAAAGGTGCCAAAACTATTATTTTTGAAAAAAAAGGACTGGTTTTTCCTTCTGGAATAACCCAGATACTTGTAGAAGATTCAAGAAAAGTTTTAGGGGAGATATCAGCTGTTTTTTATCAGAATCCTTCTTTAAAAATGAAAGTTTTTGGAGTTACAGGTACAAAAGGAAAAACAACAGTAACCTATATATTAAAGAAAATTTTCCAACAGCAGGGATATAAAACCGGACTTATTGGTACAATAAATTATCAGATAGGAGAAAGAATATTGCCTTCTACAAACACAACTCCTGAATCAGTTGATATCCAGAGCATGCTTTCTGAAATGCTTGAAAATAATATAACACATGTAATCATTGAAGTTTCTTCCCATGCTATTGTGCAGGGAAGAATCTCTGGCATTCATTTTGATTGTGGAATATTTACAAATATTGCATCTCATGAACATCTTGACTATCATAAAAATTTTAAAAACTATCTAAACACCAAGATAATCTTTTTCTCAAAATATCTTAAAGAAAGCAAAAAAGAAAAAAAATACGCAGTAATAAATATTGATAATCGGTACGGAAAAATATTTATAAAAAATATATATTCATCTGATATAGAGATTCTTACTTATGGTATTAACAAAAAAGCTGATGTTTTTCCTGAAAACATACAATATTTTATTAATGGAATCAAATTCTTTTTGGATGGCAAACCATATTCTACACCCCTTATAGGAGAAATAAATCTTTATAACACGCTTTCTGCTGTATCTGTAGCAAAAAAAGAAGGTATATCTGGGAATAAAATAAAAACAGCCCTTGAAACCTTGCCTGTTATTCCAGGAAGAATGGAATTCATAGAACAGGGCCAGCCATTTAAAGTGATTATAGATTTTGCGCATACTCATCAGGCTCTTGCAGAAATCCTAAAGATTATTTTAAAATTCAGGGAAAAAGGCAGGATAATTCTTGTATTTGGTTGTGGCGGTAAAAGAGATAAAAGTAAAAGGCCCCTTATGGGTAAGATTGCAGTTAAAATGGCGGATATAGCCATACTTACTTCTGATAATCCGCGGGATGAAGATGAATTGGAAATAATAAAAGATATTAAAAAAGGAATTTCTTTCTGGTATAGAAAAAAATATCAGGTGTTTATTGACAGAAAACAGGCGATAAAACAAGCCATTAATATTGCCCAAAAAGACGATTGGGTAATAATAGCAGGAAAAGGCCATGAAACAGTTCAGATTATAAAAAATGTTTACCAGCCATTCAATGACAAAGAAATAGCAATCCAGGCTATAAAAGAAAAAATAAATGGAAAAAATACAAATAAGTGAAATCATAAAGTGGGTAAAAGGCAAACCAATAAATATAAACTCTGATTTTCCCATAACATCAATTATTACAGATTCCAGAACACCCTCTCCGGAAAGTTTGTTTGTTGCTCTTAAAGGAGAAAGATTTGATGGCCATAACTTTGTAATGGATGTGATAAATAAAAAAAGTAAAGCCGTTATCATAGAAAAACCCATAGAGAAAAAAATTCCTCAAATTTTGGTAAATAATACACTAAAAGCATTAGGTGATATAGCTAAAAATTACAGGAAAAAATTTTCTTTTCCAGTTATTTCTATTGTTGGAAGTGATGGAAAAACAACTGCAAAAGAAATGATTTCTTCCTTTCTTTCTTCCCAGTATAAGGTATCATCCAACACAGGCAATTTAAACAATGAAATAGGTCTTCCATTAAGTATTTTAAAAATGAATAAATCCACCACTATCGGTGTATTTGAACTGGGTATGAATGGCACAGGCCAATTAACCTATCTTGCAGATATTTTAAAGCCGGATATTTCTGTAATAACATCCATTGGTTCATCTCACATAGGTTTATTTAAAAATCATGCAGAGCTTGCCTATGCCAAATGTGAAATATTACAGAAAACCAAAAAACTATCTGTAATAAATGGTGATACAGGATACAATAATATAATAAAAAAATTTCTTGATGGTTCTGTTCTTTTTGGTTTTTCCAGGCGCAATGATTTCCAGGGCAAATATGTCAGATTTGATGAAAATGGTTTTGACTTAATGGTTGTCCCATGGGGAAAAAACTTCTTTATACCATTCTGGAATGGAGCCTTTGCCTATTCTGTTTTAGCCTCCTTATTTATTGGGGATTATTTTCTGGATGAAAAAGAATCTATGAGAAAGATACTTTCTCAATTCCAGCCATTAGAAGGCAGAGGTAAAATCAGTTATAATAATGGTGTCAAAATATTTGATGAAAGCTATAATGCCAATCCGGATTCCATGAAGAAAGCGCTTTTTTATTTTTCCAAACAAAAAGGAAAAAGAAATATAGTCGTTCTGGGAAGTATGGCTGAACTTGGACACTTTTCAAAATTTTATCATATAAATGTTGGAAAATTCTTAAAACAGATTCCAATAGACAAAGTTTTCACATTAGGTCCAAACACAGAATTAATAAACCAATATTCAGGCAAAGATGGAAAGCATTTTGATGAAAGACAGGAGCTTGATAAACACCTTTTATCTGTCATAAGAAAAGGGGATAATATTCTTATAAAAGGTTCTCACATAAACCAGCTGGATAAAACAGTTCATATTTTATTAGGGAGATAGCCATGTTATATTTTTTATATAAACTTTCCTATATATTCCATCCATTTAATATTTTCAGATACATTAGTTTTCGGGCAGTTATGGCATCTTTAACTTCACTTTTTTTAAGTCTGATTTTTGGTCATATATTTATTAAAAAATATAAACATCTTTTCCATCCGGCTCATCCAAATTTAACAGAAATACATAAAGAAAAAGAAAAAATACCTACAATGGGTGGGGTTGTAATCCTTGCAAGTATTTTCATATCTGTATTCTTGTGGGCAAATCTTAATAATATATACATTCTTTTACTCATAATTGTATTAGCGTGGCTTGGGATATTCGGATACTGGGACGATTCAGTAAAACTTTCCAAAAAAAATCCAAAAGGATTAAGACCTCTGGTAAAAATTTTAGGACAGATTGGATTAGGTTTTGTGGTTGGCTTTATTTTGTATTACCATCCTGCCATTAATTTTAATACAAGACTATACATACCATTTTTTAAGAAAATATTCTTTCATCTGGGCCCCTATTATATTCTTTTCACAATATTTATACTTACAGCCACTTCAAATGCTGTAAACATTACAGATGGTCTTGATGGTCTTGCCATAGGTTCTATTTTTATGGCTGCAATAGTCTATGGAATTATTGCTTATGTGGTTGGAAATGTTATATATGCCCGGTATTTAAATATTCCATTTGTACAGAGTGCAGGAGAGGTTTCTGTATTTTGTGGAAGTCTTATTGGTGCAAGTATGGGATTTTTGTGGTATAACTGTTTCCCTGCAGAAATGTTTATGGGAGATGTTGGTTCTCTTCCTTTAGGAGGTATACTTGGTCTTTTAGCCATAATTGTAAAGCAGGAAATCTCTCTTATAATAGTATGCGGAGTCTTTGTAATAGAGGCAGTATCAGTGGTTCTTCAGGTGGCATCCTTTAAAACAAGGGGGAAAAGAATCTTTCTTATGACACCACTACATCATCACTTTGAACTAAAAGGATGGTCTGAAACAAAGGTAGTAATCAGATTCTGGATACTTGCAATCATTTTTGCCCTCTTTGCCATTGTCACCCTCAAAATAAGGTGATATGATATAATTTTTTAGCCGTAATTTATTTATATTTATTGAGCAGAAATTTACCCCTTAAAAATTCTCTTTTATCCCTTCTTATGTTAATATAATAAAAGATATTTTATAATTTTCAAAAATAAAAATATAGTATTTAAATAGAAAAAGATAACAATTAATCTGTTCATAAATATACATAGGGTAGAGAATCCTTACAATTTAATAAAAAAATATGACTAACTTATTAGATGATTTAAAAATCTTACTTAAAAAAGATGAGCGATTTATCAGTGAAGGGGAACTTTTAAAGAATAAAATTATGGAATTCGCTCTAAAAATGGATAAAGACCTCATTAAACTTCTTTTATCTGATAAAAAGATGAAAGAAAGTTTTTTTATAAATATAGACGCCACTTTGATTTTTGATAAAGATAAGTTTATCAAATTTGTTTCTAATAAACAATTTTTACCAGATTCTTATACTGTTTTTAAGAACAAAATTGGTTTAACTGAAAATGAAAAGGAATTTATAAGCGAGAAAAAAGAAGTGGTGCTTTCATGGCCCTATAAAGATTGTGTTTTAGAAGGCGGAATGACAAAAGAAGAACAAAAACGAGATGAAATATTCTGGAATGAAATTTTAGCACCGGATGAAATCAATCGTTTATTAGACCCCAAAATTTTTACAAATGCAAAAAGAATAGATAAAGACGGTGAACATAAATTTGATAAATTTAACACGGATAAAAATGGAGATATAAAAGATAATTTAATTATCAAAGGAAATAATCTTTTAGTCCTTCACTCCCTTAAAAAACATTTTGCCGGCAAGGTAAAGCTGATTTATATTGACCCGCCGTATAATACTGGTAATGACAGTTTTAAATATAATGATAGTTTCAATCATTCTACATGGCTTACTTTTATGAAAAATAGGTTGGAAGTGGCAAAGGAACTCCTTAGTAAGGAAGGTATTATATTTATTCAATGTGATGATTATGAACAATCTTATCTAAAGGTGCTATGCGATGAAATTTTTGATAGAGATAGATTTGTGGGTATTTTAATTTGGCAAAGAGCAAAAGGAGGGGGGCAAGCAAAAGAGATTGTACGGGGGCATGATTACATTTTAGTTTATAGAAATTTTGATGAGCTTATAACTTTAAAAAGAAAAAAGAGTATTCAAAAGCCAATCTTAAAAATTAATGGAAGAGAATATATTAAAAATGACGATTTTTTGCGGAAAGTATTTGGGAAATATAGCGAAAATAAGTTGGGAGAATTTGACAGAAGATGTTTTTATGAAGAAATAGAAAAATATAAAGGGAAAGAAAAGAAAAAAGAAGTCGATGAGAAAATTGCCTCTGGGGAATATATATTAGAAAAACATTCAAACGGGAAACACATAGTTTGTAGATTAGAACCATTAGAAACCGCCTATTCGAGTTTTTATTCAATAATAAAAAACATTAATGAAGCAGAAAGCCAAGTTATTGAAGGTTTTTTATCTGAAAAAGGTAAATATGACTTTGAAAAATTGGGATTGAAAGGGTTTGAATATCCAAAACCGGTAGGGTTGATAAAGGTTTTGATAAAATCTGTCATGATGTTTGATAAAGAAGGTATTATTTTGGATTTTTTTGCTGGAAGCGGAACAACTGGACATGCAACATTAGAATTAAATAAAAAAGATAATGGAAACCGAAAGTTTATCCTTGTAGAACAACTAGATAGACATATAAAAATTTGTACGGAAAGAATTTCTAAAGTTTTATCAGAAAAAGAATCGTTTGTATATTTAGAACTTATGAAGTGGAATGAAAATTTTGCTGATGAGATAAAAAAGGCAAAAACAAAAGAAGAATTAAAAAAATTATGGGAAACCATGAAAGAAAAAGCATTTTTGAGTTATAAGATTGATATAAAAACAATAGATAAAAATATAAACAATAATATAAACAATTTTGAAAATTTATCCATTGAAAATCAAAAAAAATTTTTATATGAAGTTTTAAATAAAAATCAACTTTATGTAAATTATAGTGAAATTGATGATGAAGAATATAATGTAAGTGAAGAAGATAAAAGATTAAATAAGGGTTTTTATGGAAAACAATAATGAATTTAAACTGTGGAGTGATTTAAATCCAGAAGTAAAAAAAGAATTAAAACCAGATCTCGGTTTTAGAGACTGGAATTCTTTAATGAAGGATGATAAATATAAAATTTGGAAATATTTAGAAAGGAACTATTTTTTTAATCCAGATAAAATAATTAAATATTATCCTATGCCAGGGGTCGAAGAAGTTTCCTATGAATTTTCTGTAAGATATTATGATGATTATGAAAAGGAGCAAAAGAAAAAAAGGATTTTAAATTCAATAAACCAGCTTAACGATAAATATAAAGTAAATAGCTATGCTATAAATTTTTTAAAAAACAGGAACAACTTTTCAGCATGCCAAGATTTCTATGATATTTTTATAAACCAAGATGAAAATGTTGTAATAGAATTACTAAGTTTTTATTGTAAGAATTTAATTTCAGAAAAAAACATTTATTCAATAAAAAAACTTAATGAAACTGATCAGGAATACCAAAACCGGATGGAGACTGAACAGAAATGGAAATGGAAAAAATTTGATGATTTTGCCAAAGACTTAAATGATATTTTTATTCAATTTGGTATAAATCTTTATTTGACTCGTCTTGGTTTTATACCTCGCCAAGAAGAAAAAATTATCAAAGAAATTTATGAACCAGTTTTGAATTTTTTATCTCATCCTAACTGGGAAAAAGTTAATACAATTTTATCAGATAGTTTTGATGAATATAGAAAGAACACTCCACAAGGATATAGTAATTCTGTTACTAATGCCATTTCTGCCGTTCAGGCATTTTTGCAAATTATAGTTACAGGTAAAACAGGAAAAGGAGAAATTTCTGAATTGATTTCTGATGCCCAAAAGAACAATTTAATTCCAAATGATTTCTTTACAAAAAAGATTTTTGAAAATATAAAATCAATTTTGGTGCGAGAAAGACAAGAAACGGGAATTGCCCATCCCAAAAAAGAATATGCAACAGAGAAAAATGCTCGTATAATATTAAATTTAGTAATGGTATTTTTACAACATTGTATTCAAAAATGATGCTTTACGAAACCTTTAACTCATTAAAAGATGTTCATGGAGAGAATTATTTTATATTAAGAGTTAGTGATGAAATAATACAAAATCTCAATCCGGAATTTGAATTGCGAGATTACCAGAAAGAAGCCCTTGGAAGATTTGATTTTTATTTTACTGAATATAAAAAAAGGCCATCTCCGACTCAGTTACTTTTTCATATGGCAACAGGAAGTGGCAAAACGCTCATAATGGCAGCAAATATTTTATACTTATATAAACTTGGATATAGAAATTTTATCTTTTTTGTAAACAGCGTAAATATTATTGAAAAAACACGAGATAATTTCTTAAACTTTAATTCAGATAAATATCTTTTTGCTCCCAAAATTAAATTTGGAGAAAAAGAAGTATTTATAAAAGAAATCCAAAACTTTGAAGCAGTAAATTCAGAGGATATAAATATTCTTTTTACCACCATTCAAGGATTGCATACCAGAATGAATCAACCCCGGGAAAATTTTCTAACTGAAGAAGATTTTGAAAACAAAGACATTGTTCTTATTTCAGATGAAGCGCATCATTTACAAACTTTAACAAAGAATAATTTGAATACTGAACTCAAAGAAGAAGAAACTACATGGGAATACACAATCATTAAAAGGATTTTTAATAAAAATCAGAGAAACATTTTATTGGAATTTACAGCAACGATTGATTTAAGCAATCAAAATGTTAAACAGAAATACGAAGACAAGATTATTTTTCAATATAATTTAAAACAATTTCGTCTGGATAAATACTCCAAAGAAATAGAAGTTTTACAAGCAGATTTGGAACCCATTGACAGAGCTTTACAGGCAGTTATTTTAAGTCAATATCGCAGAAAAATTGCAGAGAAATATAGATTACATTTAAAACCGGTAATTCTTTTTAAATCAAAAAGTATTAAAGATTCAAAAGGAAATCATGAAAGCTTTTTAACAAAAATAAAAAATTTGACCACAGAAGATATTCAGGAAATATATTCACGAGCAAAAAATACAGATTTAGAAAAGCCATTTAATTATTTTGAGAAAGAAAATATAACTTTTGATAATTTAATTAGAGAATTACAAGAGGATTTTTCTGAAGAAAAAGTTATGCTTCTGGATTCTGAGCATATTGATGAAAAAAAGCAGTTAATGCTTAATTCCCTGGAAAACGAAAACAATGAGATAAGAGCTATTTTTGCAGTTAATATGCTAAATGAAGGTTGGGATGTATTAAATCTTTTTGATATTGTCCGCCTTTATAATACAAGAGATGGACGATGGACCCATGGAAAATATAAACCTGGCAATACTACAATGGGAGAAGCACAACTTATTGGTAGAGGAGCAAGATATTTCCCTTTTCAATTAAATGAGGTTCAAGACAAATATAAAAGAAAATTTGATGAAGACATTGAAAATGAATTGCGAATCATAGAAACATTACACTATCATAGTTTTAATAACCTACAATATATTGATGAAATTAAATCTACGCTCACTGAAATTGGTATATTACCGGAAAAATATGTTCAAAAAGAATTATTTATTAAAGACTCCTTCCAGAATACGGATTTTTGGAAAAATGGTGTAATTTTTATAAATAATAGGATTGTAAATTCAAGAGATGAAATATTTAGCCTACAGGATGCAAAAATTCAAAAAGACTATGAATATGAATTAAAAACAGGTGAAATAAAAGAAGAATTTCTTTTTGATGAGAAAACTATAAAAATTTATTCAGTAGCAACAGGTTCTATTGACTATAAATTTTTTGAATTTGGTGAAAATGTAATCAGAAATGCAATAGACCAATTAGAATTTTATCAATTCTCTACTCTTAAAAAATATTTTCCTCGCATAAAATCAATTAAAGAATTTATAACTTCAGAAAATTATTTAAAAAATATCAAGGTAAAAATAAAAGGAGCCAGAGAGGAAATTGAAAATTTAACCCAAAGACAGAAATTAGAAATAGTTTTATATATCCTTAAAGAAATATTTAATCAAGTAAAAACAAATACTTCAGAATATAAAGGAACACCATTATTTAATGCAAAAATGCTTAAGGATGTTTTTAGAAACAAAGTAATAAAGATAGATAAGTCGGTTGAAGAAATTAAAGATATAGATACAAATGATAAAGAGTGGTTTGCACAAACTAATTTTTATGGGACAAGTGAAGAAGAAAATTTTATTAAATTTATTGATGGATTTATTACAAGGTTACAACAGCAATACTCTGAGATTGCTTTATTACGCAATGAAAAATTTTTTCAGATTTTTGATTTTGATGAAGGCAGAGCTTTTGAACCGGATTTTCTATTACTTCTGAAAAAAGAAAATAATATTATTAATATTTACCAAGTTTTTATTGAGCCTAAAGGAGACCAATTTAAAGACAGCGAAGGAAAATTTGAAAATTCTAAAGAAGGATGGAAACAAAAATTTTTACTTGAATTAGAAAACAAAGCCAATACTGATTTAATATTAGAAAACAAAAATTTTAAGCTAATAGGATTACCTTTTTATAATGAAAAATTAAAAAAGGATTTTGAAGAAGCATTAAAAAACAAAATACTTTAAACTATGATTCACTTTGAAACGTTTTTTTGAGGAGAATAAAATAAAATGCCAGGATTGAAAATTAAAAATATTAAAGCAGAAGGATTTCTTTCTTTTGAAGAAATTGAAATCAATAATATTAATGAAAATATAAATTTTATAGTTGGCCCTAATGGTTCAGGAAAAACAAATTTTTTAAGATTAATTGAATTTGTTAAATATAGTATGTCTTCAAAATGGTATCTTATTCCAACTGAACATTATATAAACAAATCAAGTAATAAAATTCATATTGAAATGGATATTGAAATTTTGTTAGAAAATCCTGAAATAGAAAAAATCTCTTATTTATTTGCCCTTATTTTATATTATGATAACAAACAAAAAAATTCATTACCCAATCCACCAAATCCAACAAAAGATTTTTCTACCGATAATTTTAAAAAACTTATGGGAATGTTTAAACAAATTTGGAATAAAAATGGGGAATGGGAAAGAGGAATTCTACAGATAGAATACGATTCAACTAACAAATTGAATATAACTTATAAACCAAGTGCATTGCAAAATCTTTTACGTATCAATTTACTTAAAAACAATAGTATAGGTAATTGGTTAATAACAGGAGAATATACAAGTGAAAAACCGCAAGAAAAAATGGATTCACTAGACATAGGAAAAATTAACATTATTTTAACAGGCTCAAATAATGTGGAATTATATAATGTAAAAAATTTAACTAATGATGAAATAATTAATATAGATAAAAAAATAGCTGAAATAGACATTGCAAATAATTTAAAAATAGAGGAATTCATAAAAGAAATATCAGAAAATAAAGATGTTTCTTTTTTTAATATATTTTCCTGGATTTTTAAAAATTCAATAACAACGTTAAATATTTTTAGATGTCCATTAAAAAAAGAAAATTTAACTATAGAAGATATAAATAAGTCACATATTTTTAATGGTAATAATCTTTTAGAATTTTTATTAAATTTAAAAATTAATAAATTCAATGATTACGAAGAAGTAAAAAAAGTGTTTAAAGATTTATCCGATAATAAAGATTTTGATATAAAAATTAAGGAAATTAAACGCATTAAATTTAAAGAAGATCTTTCATCTTCTAACCCAGTCATAGATATTATAAATCAAACAAATGGAAAAAATACGGTAAAAATTAGTTTATTAAACGATCTAATAACTTTGGATATATATTTTAAAAATAATAAAACCGATTTAGAAGAATATCCTTTTGAATTTAGTCCTTCTGGGTATTACGAAATATTGGTACTTTCAACTGTAATTGCTGGGAATAAAAATAAAGTTATTGTTTTAGATGAACCAGCACAAAATTTACACCCCACATTACAACATAAACTTTTGCTTAATTTAGATAAATATACTAAAGATAATGCAAACCAATTTTTTATTATTACGCATTCACCAGATATGGTTAAAATTGATAAAGAATCTAATTATAAAATATTTATTTTTAAATATATAGATAAAAAAACTTCTATAATTGATTTTACGCAAAAACTAACAGAGAAAGATATAAATCTTTTTTTAAAATATGAAGAACTTAAACGATTATTTTTTGCTAAAGGTATTATTTGTGGAGAAGGATTTTCAGAAGAAATATTAGTAAAATATTTACTTAGTAAATCTGAATTTATAAATAAAATTAAAAATGAAATAAATTACAATGAAAATATTTCACTTAGTAGTGAAGATATTGAAATAGTAAATTTAGAAGGGCAATCAGGGATTAATGATAATTTTGTTAAATTTATAACAATATTTCAAATACCCAATGTATGGATAATTGATGAAGAAAAAGAAAATGATACCAATAGGAAAAATTTTATAGAAAATCATAAAGAGGATTTAAATCTTTTTACACAAGATCGAAATTTTGAAGAAAATATTAATAAAATTTTTCCGGAACTTTCCTTAGAACACAGGTTAGAAGAAGTTTACAAATTAATTGATTTTTTGGAAACAAATAAAGAAAATATAATTTGGAATTTGGATATATATAAAGAAGCTATTGCAACACTTATTAAAGAAATAAATATTGGGTATAATTAAACAAATTGGAGAAAACACCGCGGCTTTTTGCCATCTTTCAACTATTTTTAGATTTAAACAACAAATTATTTTGAAAAAACTGGGCCTAAACATCACTTTATTTTTCCTGAGTATCAAACACGACAGATTTTTACCCATAAATTTTTAACTTCGAAATCAGATATTTCTTGGAAGCGTTTTCTATTTTTGTTTTAATAGTAACAAATGTTATATAATATAATTTTATAATAAAAATTTTAATAAAAAATATTAAATTATGGATGCTAAAAATACTTCACTTCAACAATTTATTGAAGGAACAAAACAATTCATTGCTCCTCTTTTTCAAAGAACTTACAGCTGGGATGAAAAACAATGGAAAACTTTATGGGATGATATAAACGAGCTTTATGAAGATAAACAAAAGAAATATCATTTTTTTGGATCAATTGTGAGTATGCCTACCTCATCAGGCCCAGAAGGAGTTCCAAAATATTTAATAATTGATGGGCAGCAACGTTTAACAACAATATTTATTATTTTAATTGTTTTACGGAATAAAGCTCAAAAAGCCAGTGATGCAAAATTATGTCTTTTAAGTGAAGAAATACAAGAATTTTATTTAGTTAATAAATTTAAAAAAGACACTCAAGATTTTTTTAAGTTAATTCCTACTCAAAAAGATAGAAAAAGCTTTATTGAATTAATTGAAAATCCAAATCCACAAAATATTTTCGAGCCTAATAATAAAATTACAAAAGCCTATAATTTTTTTGAAAAAGAAATAACTAAAAAAAATTTTTCATTTCCATATGATAAATTAAAAGGAATTATTGTGGAAAATTTACAAATTGTAAGTATAGTTCTTGATAATAACGATAACCCTTATCTTGTATTTGAAGGATTAAATGCTAAAGGTATGGAATTAACACAAGCAGATCTTGTTCGTAATTATATTTTTATGAACATAGATGTAAAACATCAAGATGAAATTTACAATAAATTTTGGAAGCCTATGCAAGATAATTTATCCGATGAAATTTTAACAGAATATGTGAGACATTTTTTAATGATGGATGGAGATGTAATAAATAAAAATGATATTTATTATTTTTTAAAAGATAAAATTTCACCAGATAATGCTGAAAGTTATATAGAAACATTAAAGAAGTATTCAGAATATTATAAAATTTTTGTTAACCCAAATTATGAAACTAATAAAGAATTACAAAAATATTTTTTAAGATTAAAAAATCTAGATATTACTACATTATATCCTTTACTTTTAAATCTTTATGGCGATTATAAAACAAACAAGATACAATTAGAGCATTTTATTCAAATATTAAAAATACTTGAAAATTACCTTATCCGTCGATATATTTGTGATATTCCAACGAATCAACTTAATAAAATTTTCCCTTCAATCTATCCTAAGATTAAAGAAGAATATTATGATAATTCTGAGAGAATTGTTTATGGCATTAAATCATTGTTGCAAGGAAAAGGCTATCCAAAAGATGAAATTTTTGAAAAAAAATTTATTGAGGGAATTTTTTATGGCTCGCCAAATAGAAATAATAAAACAAAATTAATTCTTGAAGCTATTGAACAAAGTTTTAATCACAAAGAAATACCTAATTTTGATGAGTTATCAATAGAACATATTATGCCTCAAACTTTGTCTGAATCTTGGAAAAATTATTTAGGAGAAAACTGGGAAGAAGTAGTGGATCTATATAAAGACTCAATAGGAAATCTTACTTTATCTGCTTACAATACTGAGTTATCTAATGCCGATTTTACACAGAAAAAAGGAATTTATAAACAAAGTAATCTTGAATTAAATAAATATTTCTTAAATATTTCAGAATGGAAAAAATCCGATATTGAAAAACGAACAAAATATTTAGCAAAAAAAGCTCTTGAGATATGGAATTATTTTGGTGACGAAAAAGTGGATTTGACAAATAAAGAATCTGTTACTGGTACAAAGCCGAAAGAGTTGCGAATATTAGGGCAAAAAATTATGGTCAATTCTTGGAGAGATGTTTTTGAAAACACCCTTAATGTTATCGCAGAATTATTAGATCCAGAGAAATTTGAAATTATTGCGAATAATTTTTCTAAATATATTGGAATAGAAAAATATAAATTTAGGGAAGTAAGACAGCTTAAAAATGGTTATTGTATTGAAGTTAATTTAAGCGCAGAAATGATACGAACTATTTGTTTAAAAATTATACAGCTTATAGAACTTACTTCAGAAGAGTGGAAAATAGAATATTATTAATATGTTTTCCTACCAGGGATTTATATATTTAGAGCAAGTTTTTCATGAAGATATAGGTTAAACCTTCAAAATAAAAATTAATCCAAAGAGGAATAAGAATTTAGTAGTAATAGCACGCAAATGAAATTTTTATCACTAATCGGTTTACTTACTATAAAAGAATTTTCATATTTTATATTTTTATGTAACAACTTTTTTATATTTGTTTAAAGATATATAGAAATCTATGGCACGAATATCACGAATATATTTAATTGGAAATGGAGCATCTATTCCGAATGGTTCTCCATATAGTAAGAACTTATTGATTAAATCTTTTTTTATTTTTTGTAATACTCAAGATTCTAATGAAAAAGCACGGTTCAAAGAATGTTTCCAATCTTTGTTTTCAATGATGCAAAAAATAGATTGTAAAGAAAAATGGAAACAGTATAAAAAGAAATTAGAAAATTATTCAATATGTAATGATGTTGAAAAAAATGAAATAGAAAATGAACTTTCAAAATTATATATATGGGACATTTTAGTTCAAATAAAGGATTATTGGAATTCACAAAACTATATTCCTTGGTTTCACGATGAACAAAATAAAAAGATTATTATTAGAAAAGAATATAATGATATAGGGTGGCTTACTGTATTAACCATCTATAAATCTCTAAAAAATAAGACATCCCAAATTTATAAAAATTTTATCGCTAAAATAAGCAAAATAAAACAAGATAATTTTATTATAATTAATTTAAATTATGACAATCTTTTGGAAAATGAAGTTTGGCCGAATTTGAAGCAAAATAAAAATTTATTTATAAACGGTTTTGCACAAAAGGACAATATAACAATTTATAAACCTCATGGTGGATTCGATTTTATTTTATGTAAAAAATGTAACAAAATTTCATATCGACAAAATTTCAATATTTTTTCCATACGACATAACGGTTTAAGAAAATGTTTATATTGTGGAATCCCACATAACTGGAATTATTTTATTCCTTATACAGATGTTGAATTTGAAAAACAATTGGCCGAATTTGAAAAAAATCAACAAGCTAATGCTCAACAAAATAATAAACTTATTATTAAATATGAAGATAGATGGAAAATAATTGAAAATATTATTTGTAAAATGAAAAAGGATATTCCTGAAAATATTCCTATTACTACCATTGGTTATTCTTTTTCTAAATCTAAAAATTCTTTAATAGATGCGCATTTAAAAGATATATTTAAAAACAGAAAAGTATATATTGTGGCAAAAGATTTTAAAGAAAGCAAAGAAATAGCCGATAGATTAAGAAATGAAGAAAAAATTGATGCTTGCGATACCCAGTTTAATAGTTTTAAAGATTATGTTAATCATCTTTGGATAGATTTACATATGTAGGGCAAAAGTCTCACGGGGTTTTACTCTATTTGTTTAATTTCATCCATAATTAAAAAATTTTAACTTGAGAATTCCCTGTGGCTTGCCACAGGGTAATCCGTTTTGTGTACCCTTCCCGACTTTCGCATTGGGACACCCTAATATTTATGAATAACATTATATATCATTTGATGCTCATTGTCCATTTTTAAAATTTCTTATGTCAGAATTTTAGATATCCATTAAAATAAGGATTGAAATCAAAAATATATGCTTCTACCATTAAATCTATAAACGTGTGAGAGAAAATAAGACCCACTTTATAGGGGATTGCGACCATTTTATTTTTTATATCTTTCACTTCAAAATAATAAAACAAAAATGTTTTAATATGAAACAAAGGTAGTAATCAGATTCTGGATACTTGCAATTATTTTTGCCCTCTTTGCCATTGTCACCCTCAAAATCCGGTAATTGGCATTTTGTAGAAATATATGATAATTTGTATGCAGATTCAATATCTTTTATTAATTTTGTGAAAAATATATATATCAATTTTATTACACAATTATCCGCTTTAGCGGAAAAGGAGAAATTATGGAAAAGAAAAGTATGAAATTTTTGATGTATGTTATGCCATTATTATTTTTTGCATCGCTAATTTTGACATCTTGTGAAAGTATTCCCAAAAGGGAAGGTATGCAGCAAGCAACTGTTTCTGCTCCAACGCAAGCACAGTTGGAACAAATAGCGAAAGCTAACACATTTATAGGTACAATCATAGGTGGACGTATTGTTAGAGTTAGTTGGGGATTTGGTCCAAGTTCTATCAACATTAGAATGGAGGTTGTATCCGATAATGGCATTAAAAAACTTTTTTATCTGAGAAATAATTCTATTGTTACAGATGCCAATGGAAAATATTTAAATTGGGCAACAGACATACCTGGTTCCGCTTTTAAAAATAAAAAGGTGGAAATAAAATATTCAACAATAACTGATGCTACAGGAGCAGGGGCATATGAAAATGGTAAAAACGGAATACTATCTATGCATTATATAGATTGGGTAAAATAGATGTCTGTAGATTTATTGAAAATTTTCTCATTTGCGAAGTGAAAAAACATTAGAAGAAGTAGTTAAAAGTGGAAAACTCAGACGGAAGATTATTTCATAACAAAATTTTAGTTTATACCTTTCTTTATATAAATTTAAATCTTTGCAATAATTTTAAAATAGATGGCGGATAATATTTCAACCATTTTTTCAAAATTTTTTTATTAATCTTTGAAATATCAATGGATTTTAAATTGAATATTCTTTTATGTAAACTTATAAAATATACTTCATCTAATAATGCTTTTTCTTTTTCTGCAATTAATATATTTTTTTCAATTTTATAGCCGCCAAAAATTTTTGGGTTTATATAAGAATATTCAAAAGTATTTGATAAAAGATTATAGAAACGGTGTTTCTTTGTTGTTATTAATGTAATTGTTGCGGGTATTTCATTTATTATTCCGTACTTCCATAAAGCATATTCTAAAGATATATAAGATGGTTTCAATATTTCACAGGCTAAAGCTTCCCAATCAACCATTGATAAATTAAAAGTATAAAAACCTCTTGTTAGTCTTATAATTTTTCCACTTTTTACCAGTCTGTTTATAATTACAGGTAGATTTTTTTGTTTGCCTTGATAAAATTTTGTAAGATCATTAAAAGAAAAAAATGTTTTAGAAACACCCTTTGTTTTTTCAATAAAATTATTTATTTCAGACATATATTTGTTCAATTAAAAGCCATCTATTTTGTGGCAAAAATCTTTTTAGTTGATTTCTAAATTCTTTATGATTAAAAGAAAATTTTTTTGGAGGAATAAAAGGCTCTTTTAAAATTTTGGATATATACCAGAGGTCAAACCAATCTTTAGGGTCGTCTCTATTTATAATTGCTTTTATTTTTAGATTTTTTAGAGAAAGAAGGTCAGCAGTGGCAACAATAGGATTAAGGTGAGAACAAGGGGATGATAAAGGAATATAATTAAATATTACCCCATTTTTTTTTTTGGAGATTTCTATTTTAATATTAAGGGGATGTTTTAAATTTGGATAAGTTAAATTAAGTAAAGCAAAAAGTGTATTTCGTTTCATTTTAATATCTTTTAAATAAAGACCTGAATAATTTTTTATAAGTTCTTCAATTAGTTTTTTTAAATCATTAACATTAATATTTTTTATCATTAAAAAATCCATATCTTCAGAAAAACGGGGTGAATTATATGCAAGTCTTAAAGAGGTTCCGCCGTAAAAAATTAATTTTGTGGATAATTTAGATTGTGAAAGAATATCCAAAAATGCTATTTCCACATTTTCTCTTATTATATTTAAAGATGATATTTTAAGTTCTTTTGTTAATTTTTCAAGTAAATATTGATCCATAAAATTTAACAATTTTGTTAAGTTTGTTTCTTTTGATATTTTATTAAATTATATCAGATTTTTAGCAATTAACAAAATTTCAAAGCATACACTATAAAATTTTTAACTCAGGAGTATTTTATAGAAAATTTATTATGGCAAAATTCATACGAAAAACTCGGTCATGTCTTGTTATTTCACCCGATGAAATGAATCGTTATATTAATACTTTCATTGTTGCACCTATGACTACAAAAGGACATGTTTATCCTACAAGAATATCTTGTAAATTTAAAGGTAAAGAAGGTTTTATAGTGTTGGATCAATTACGTACAATTGATAAGAAAAGGATAATAAAAGTTTCTAAAATAATAAATTAAAATTAACTATGGGAAAATTATAACAGCTAAAAGAAAAAATGATATTTACAATTATTATTGGAATATCTACGCATTTATAGCAAAAGTTTCATGAGTTTTTATCTACCTGTCTATTTTTTCACTATTTCCCTATTTATTTGCATTTTAAGAATTGAAAAAATGAAAATTTTTTTGATACATGTCATTTGCAATGTAAAATCCACCCACCCCAAAGACATTTACAGGCGTTGTTAAAGGTAATTGCAAAGTAAAAGTCTACCTCCTATAGATGGGAAGAATTATATTGAAGGGAGCAGTAAAGAGAGAAAAAGGATTTTTATATTATGTAGATGGACAAGGAAATGTCTGTGAAGCAAAAATGGCAACAGGCGGGGAAAAGAAAAAAAGTAAGAAATAAAAACAACTTCTATTTACATTTTAAACATTTTTAGTATAATATTATTAATTAAATAAATTATTATTTGACTTAAAAAGGAAAATTCTTGAATTTTTTTCAAAAAGCAGTAAAGGTTATAACAAAGTATCAAAAAGCAAATTTATTATATTCTTTTTATATCAATAGATTTCTTAACAATTTCACATTAACCCACCATAAAGATTTTTACTTTACCAAAACAGGAGGAATGTATGAATAAAATATTATTTATTAGTAAATTTTTGAAAGTACAATTGATATTAATTGTTGTAATGATAACAATAGGTATTATAGGTATAACAAAATCTCTTTTTGCTTCCAATTCTGTTTCTACTCCTAATGTTTGGGTTGCTAATTATGGGAACAATACTGTAACAGAATTAAATGGGTCAAATGGAAATACGATTGGAATTTATACTGTTGGATATGGTCCTGGAGGAATAGCAGTAGATGCCAATGGAAATGTTTGGATTGCTAATACTGTTAGTAACAATGTAACAGAATTAAATGGGTCAAATGGAAATACTATTGGAACTTATACTGTTGGAGAAGCGCCTGGAGGAATAGCAATAGATGCCAATGGAAATATCTGGGTTGCTAATGCTGTTAGTAACAATGTAACAGAATTAAATGGGTCAAATGGGAGCACTATTGGAACTTATGATGTTGGAAGTGGGCCTCATGGTATAGCAGTAGATGCCAATGGAAATATCTGGGTTGCTAATTTGGAGAGCCATACTGTAACAGAATTAAATGGGTTAAATGGGAGTACTATTGGAACATATAAGGTTGGAAGTAGTCCTAATGGTATAACAGTAGATGCCAATGGAAATATCTGGGTTGCTAATGCGCTCGACAACACTGTAACTGAATTGAAGGGAACAAATGGAAGTATTATTGGAACTTATAAGGTTGGAACTACTCCTTTTGGTATAGCCGTGGACAAGTTTAACCATATCTGGATTGCTAATACTGAGAGCAATAATGTAACTGAATTGAATGGAGCAACTGGAAATACTATTGGAACTTATACTGTTGGAAGTAGTCCTGAAGGTATATCCGTAGACAAGTTGAACCATATCTGGGTTGCTAATTTTGACAGTAATAATGTAACTGAATTGAATGGAACAAATGGAAGTATTATCGGAACTTATAAGGTTGGAAGTGGGAAAAGTCATCCTGAAAGTTTTGGAGATATGACAGGTTTTACTTTGCAGTATTTTGTTTTGGGTAGAAGATAAATTTAACTGAAGGGAAAGTGTATATATTTGGATAGATCTACATATTTAGGGGTAAAACACCGCGGGAGTTTCCTCCTATTTGTTTAATTATACTCAAACCTTTGTCATTGGCAAGTTTTAAAATATCGGCTTTATTTTTTTCAATATCCTGGTCAATAGAAGATACCCGTAAATAGGCAATAGTTTTATTTTGTTTTTGTTTCATTTTTGCTCCTTTTCGATAAAAACCTAAAAATTGATATTATTATATAATAAAGTTTGTAAAAATGTCAATGATTTTTATAGAAGCAAGTATATAAAATAAACGATCGTTTAAATTGAAAAAATGATTAAGATAATGTTTTTATGCAAAGGTAAAAATAATAATGGCATAACATACATCAAAAATTTCATACTTTTCTTTTCCATAATTTCTCCTTTTACGCTAAAGCGTATAAGTATGTACTAAAATTGATATATATAGTTTTCCCAGAGACTTTGTCAGTAAAGACTTTATTTAATCAGATTTAACCTTTTATTGTTTTTAAAGCCACTCTTGCTTTAAATCCTGCTTCATGACTCTTTCGCATCTGTGTTCCCCTTTTTGGTTATCCAAGATATGCTATAATACACCTATCTTGGCTGTCCAGTTTTTGGGGACCACCTCAAGATACAGGAATAGTTATAAATCAAATAAAATTTATTAATAGAAGGAAGGTGAAATTAAATAAACGAAAAGAAAATACTGCGAAGATTAAAATATAAAAAAATATGGAAAAACGTTATTCCTTAATTTTATTATGTTTATTTTTTATAACAAATTCAGTTTGGGCAAAAACTGAAAACAATTTTATTCAATTATTAAGATCAAAACAAAAATTGGTGACCTCAGGGAAAATATCTTTAACTTTTTTAATATATCAATGGAACAATCAACAAGATTATCAGCAATTTGCAAAAGAACTTAGAAAAAAAACTTTAATATCACCTAACAAATTCAAAAAATGGTTAGATGGCCCAGGTTCTTATTATCTTGAAAAAGCAAAAAAAACAGAATCCATAAAAGAAATTTATTATTTTAATGGGAAGAAAAATCATTTAATTAAGGAATTCCCAAAAATAAAATATGTATATAATCCTGTTACTAAAAAAAATATAAAGATTTCTGTCTTACCTAAAAACATTGTCAATCATATGGTGACTAGAAGTGAATATGCTGATAATGGTATAACTATTCAAAAATTGGAAGATTATAACAAAGAAGCGAGATTATCTATTTATTCTTTTACGGAAATGCGAAGAAATATGTATTTCCAACTTGGTGACTTAGACTTTTCTTTGTATCCAGGTTTTGTTAAAACTCCTCCTAATTCTACGGACTTCAGTTTTACACAGGTAGGTTCAAAATATATTTTTTCTCAAAAAAGCAACAAAAAGGGACATACAGGTAAAATGGTATTTGATACTAATCTTTCTGGAGGATTAGTTCATCTTATTGATATCTTTGATATTAAAAACAACAAAAAGTTTATGATAGAAATGATAGATGGTGGATATAAGGAAATAAATAAAACAGTTTTTCTTCCAGGTTTTTCATCGGTAGCAAGAGGTATACAAGGAGGTAAAATACAACAAATTTTATATATAGGTACTTGGTACTTGGGCCCAATAAAATCAAAAGAATTAAAGATACATATTTCTTTACCTACAACAGTGTATGATTACACACGAGGTGGAAATCCTACAATTTCTAAACTTATACCAAAGTCAAAAAGAAATTAAAAAATGAAAATAATGGATAAATATACATATTTAGGGCAAAAGGTCTACGGGTTTTACTTCTATTTATTTAAAAATACCTAATATTAGTGTACTTATTTTAAATGAGAGAGTCATTATGGAAAAAATTATATCTTTTTGTGAAAAAAGAAGATTTATATTTATAATTTTTTTGTTTTTGTTCATACCTTTGTTGTCCATACCCGTGTTTGCAAAAGTAGTTAATAAAAAAGTAGAGGATTATAATATACCTAAAATAATTAAATTGCTTCAATATCAAAAAGAAATCGCAAGACAAATACAGGTGAAAGGAATTTTGAAAGTAACAGAACTTTGGCCCAAGGTGACTTTTGTTAATGGCATACATCAAAGTGAATCCAGCATCTCTTTGAGTACAAAAACATTTAAATTTTCTTTTATTCGTTCCGGGGATAAATTTCAAGTTGATCTATTGAGAAGAAATTATGCTGGTATAACAGATAATCAGATAAGTATATTAATGCCAGGGAAATGGATATATGCCGATATTCCTATCCCTACAAAAGGTCAAAACGTTGTGGGAGTTATTAGTATAAGCAAACCCCCTAAATTTAAATTCCCGGAGTTGTTACCCCTTTTAGAAGCCAATTATTACGAGATTTTGTATGACCTTGAAAATAAAAATTCTCCTATTTTTTCATTTCATATTATTGGAGAAGAATCTTATCATGGAGTAAAATGTGTGGTCATTAAAGGTGTTACATATAATAAATTTCATCAGAAAGTAACTGAAATCGCATGGTTAGATATTAAACATGGATTTGTATGTATTAAAAATCACCTTGTAATTGGAAAAAGATATTATATGGATTTAATAACGTCAAAATTAATAAAATATAAAAACCATTGGTTTCCACAAATAGTTTATAGAAAAGACTATTATGCCGTTAATGGTAAATATAAATTATATCATGAAGATTATATAAAAATTGCTAATGTTATCATAGGGGAAAAACCAAACTCTACAAATTTTTTGCTTAAAAGTTTAAAAACTCCTCCCAACACAATGGTTTATGACCGTATTCAAAAGAAGAATTATCCATTCAAAGATGTAAAATGAGAAAATTTCAATTATTTTATTTTTTTAAACAATTAGTTTTTTATTTCACAATTTTTATTTACATTTGAAAAGTTTTATAAGTATAATAATAATATAGTAATAAAATTATTATTTAACTCAATAAAAGGAACAAACCTTGAATCCTTTTAAAAAATCAGTAAAAATTATACCAAAGCCTCAACAAAAAATAGATCTATCTTTTTTATTAACATTATACAGGGAAGATAATTATGTTTATAAAACGAAAAAAAATTAAAATTATTTTTCTTCAAAAACAAAAATGACCCACTACTATGTCTATATCGTGAAATGTGCTGACCGGACACTATACACCGGCTGGACAAATGACGTGAAGAAAAGAATCCGGCAACACAATATCGGTAGCCTTGGCGCAAAATACACCCGGGGCCGTCGGCCAGTCCAGCTGGTCTATCAGGAATCTTATAAAAGCCTTTCAAAAGCATTAAGAAGGGAAGCCCAGATAAAAACTCTCACCCATTCACAAAAGGAGTCTTTATGCCTGTAATAGTGTTTCGCAATGTTCAGATGTTTGGTGGGCATATCTTTATAGTAGAATATTATGGATAAGAAAAAAGTCAGGATAGGTTTGTTGTTGTTTTTCATATTTATAGGTATGTTTTTAATCAGTTTTATTCTTGTTTTACCATTATCTGTTTTTCTTTTATTAATGTCACCCAATATATATGTATTTAGTTTTCTTGAAATTGTCTTTTTTATGGGTATAGTTTTTCTTCTTATTTCCCTGTGTTTTAGAAAAATTTTGTTTAAAAATGTGTCTTTTCGTGAATTAATATTTACCATAATTGGTATCATGGTTTTTTCATTATTCTTTCATGGTATTATAAACCTTAAAGCCAGTCATGATGTAAATAAAGCAATAGCAGAAGCAACAGCAAATGGTATTAAATTAAAATTCCAGGAAATGATTCCTCCGCCTGTTCCAAACAATAAAAATGCTGCTTTACTTTACAAACAGGCGTTTAATTTAGAAAAAAAACTTAATGTCAGATATCTACAAGAATGGAAATATATGCCGTATGATAGTCTTATTCCTTTGAAAAAAATCACAGCCAAACAAAAAAAGACTATTCTTAAAGTCATGAAAGACCCTGAATTTGTTCAATTCTATAATTTGATAAAAGATGCTGAAAAACTTCCTTATTGCCGTTTTGATATATATTATAAAAATATTTTATTATCTTCTCCGTTTAATCATCTGACAGAAATGAGAGAAATTGCAAGATTAATTGCTGCCAGAACATATCTACTTACATGGGAAGACAACTATAGACAGGCTTTTGAATCTGTAAAAGAGGGACTTCTCCTTGGCAATTCTCTATCCAATGAACCTATTCTTATTTCTCAGATGGTACGTGTTGCAATTGATGAAATTGGAATAGAGTCTGCAAAAAGATTTATTAACAATCCTCATGTTAGCCTTTCCATAAATGATTACAAAAATCTTATGTCAATAATAAATAAAAAAAATACGTTTTTTTTGGGAAATGCATTAAATGGGGAAATAGTATTTTTTGGGAAATATATTTTAAATTTTAAATCACAATTGGATAGGTCATATTCTTTATTAAAATCCCATCCTTTTAAATCTTATTTATACATAATTGGTACAAAAATTTTTTTAAAACTTACGAGACCAATATTCAAAGAGGATTATGTTTTTTATTTACGGACAATGTCAAAATTAATCGTTTACTCAAATAAACCATATTTTCTTATAAAAAACAACATTGATAATTTGTCCAAACATATAAATCATCTCAAAAATAATAAGATTCAGTCAATAAAATATATATTTACTATAATGACATTTCCCGCCTATAAAGAAACTTTTAATCTGCAAGCTGTTTATACTGCTGATTGTGATATCCTTAAAATTATTCTTGGGCTTAGAATATATAAACAAAAGTTTGGGTATTATCCAGATAATCTTAATCTTTTATCTCCAGGAATTATTACTAAATTACCGGTTGACCCTTTTACAGGCAAAAATTTTATTTACAGAAAAAAAGGTTCGGGTTTTATTATATATAGTGCAGGATTGAATTTCAATTCAAAAAATATTGATAGCGAATTATCCTATGATTCTTCGCATTAAAAAATATCAATTAAATTTATTATGGCGGATTTCGGTTCACGTGAATCACCCACTTCCTCACGGAAGGGGCTTCCTGCTTCTTCAACAAGATACTTTTTAGGAGCAAATATATGATATTTACTCGGTCATCCATAGAGCTTGTTTCCGCAGGCGTTAATTCGGGTGCTTCCCGCCCTACTACAAGGTGTTTTTGTTTCTTTAGGTCTGGTTTCCATACGGTGATGAACCTATTACGCTTCTTTCGCAAAGCACCAATAAAATACATCCAGACTATTTTAGGAATTAGTTTTACGGAAAAACCTATGACTTTTTTCCAACCACATACTAATTGTCAAAGAACAAAATTTACTGATATAATAATATAACAAAACATAAAAAATGTTAAATCTTTTATCGCCTTTCATCCCCAACCTATCGGATGGAGACTTCCCGGCGGATTAGTTAAATTAACATAGGAGAAAAAGAAAATGTTTATAAATAAAAAATATTTTTCAATATTTAAATCTATATTTTTATTATCTTCCAAATATGAGCGGAGTATATAAAGGAAAATTTTGTATAATTTTATAGATGATAAATTTCATAGAACCCGGAGGGGGGAAATAAAATGGAACAAATAATAACTTGTCCACATTGTAAGAAAGAAATACCGTTAGATGAAGCTTTATCCCAATCTATTAAAGAAAAAGCAAAAAAAGAATTTGAATCTGAATTTCATGAAAGAGAAATAGAATTAATCAAACAACAAAGGAATTTTGAAGAAAAAGAAAAACAATTATCAGAAGAAAAATTAAAAATTGATACAGAAGTTGCCAGAAAACTGCAGGAAGAAAAAATTAAATTGGAAAAAATTGCCAGAAAAGAGGCAGAGAATAAAATTTCAATTGAATTACAGGATTTAAAAAACCAGATTAAAGAAAAAGAAGAAAATCTTCAAAAATTAGAAAAAACAGAACTTATATTAAGAAAAGAAAAACGGGAACTTGAAGAACGGCAGAAAAATCTTGATTTAGAAGTTTCCAGAAAATTAGACCAGGAACGTAAAAGAATAGAAGAAAACATTATAAATATCAAAGAAGAAGAATATAAATTAAAAGTTTTAGAAAAAGAAAAACAAATAGAAAGTTTTAAAAAACAGATTGAAGAACTTAATAGAAGAGCTGAAGTTGGTTCACAGGAACGTCAGGGAGAGATATTTGAAATAGCTCTTGAAGATGCTTTAAAGTCAAAATTTACAGATGATATCATTGAACCTGTAAAAAAGGGTAAACAAGGAGCTGATATTATTCATAAAATATATGATTCTTCAAAGAAATATTGTGGAACAATTATATGGGAGGCAAAAAACACTAAGGCCTGGCAGGAAGTTTGGATAGATAAATTAAAAAGCGATCAGAGGGAAGAAAAAGCAGAAATTGCTGTATTATTAACCACTGCCTTTCCAAAAGGTAAAAAAGGTTTTTGTAATATCAATGGAGTTTGGGTAACAAATTATGAATTATTGGAAGAAATTGCAATAGTTTTAAGACACAGTATTATAGAGATTGCAAGAGCAAATAATGCTTCAGTAGGAAAAACAGAAAAAATAGAAGCTTTATATAATTATTTAACAGGGACAACATTTCGGCAAAAGATTGAAACAATAGTTGAATCCTTTTTAAATATGAAGAAGGATTTGGATAAAGAAAAATCTGTTATGACGAGCCACTGGTCAAAGAGGGAAAAGCAGCTGGAAAGGGTATTAATGGCAACTACCGGAATGTATGGGGAAATGCAAGGTATAATAGGAAAATCTCTTCCAGAGTTGGAAAAATTAAAAATAGAGGCTTTGGAAGAAGGTAAGCAAGAGTAAGTTAAAAATAATAAAAGGGAAAAATGAATTCAGAAAAAAATAAGATTTGTATATTTATAATAATATTTTTTTTAGGTTTAAGTAATTCTTTATTGTTAGCATCAAACAATGCGTTTAGACAAAATCAGGTGCTGGGTAAAGGAATGAATATATCAGATTTAGAGGCACCGAAACTTGGGCAATGGGGTATTGTAATACATAAATATTATTTTAAAATAATAAAAAATGCCGGATTCAATTCTGTTAGAATTCCTATAAGATGGGAAGCCCATGCAATGTCTTCTGCTCCTTATACTATTAATCCTAAATTTTTTAAAACCGTAGACCGGGTAATAAAATGGGCTTTTGATTATAAACTTGCTGTAGTTATTAATATTCATCATTATCCGGCTCTTCAACATAATCCTGCTTCTCAAAAAGAAGAATTTTTGTCTTTATGGAAACAGATTTCAACACATTATAAAAATTATCCTGATACACTGTATTTTGAAATTCTTAATGAACCGAATTCCAATTTAAATCCAAAGATATGGAATGTTTATTGGAAAGAAGCATTAAAAATTATAAGGCAGACAAATCAGGATAGAACAGTAATAATAGATGGTCCTTATTGGGATTCAGTTTGGGGTATTCATTTGCTAAAGATTCCTGCTCAAGATAAGCATATTATTGTTTCTTTGCATTATTATTCTCCCATGCAGTTTACACATCAAGGGGCATCCTGGATAAAAGGCAGTAATGCATGGTTGGGTACAACCTGGACAGGGACAGCAAAAGAAAAGCAAGCCATTATAAATGATTTCAATGAAGTTGAATCCTGGGCCCAAAAGAATAATAGGCCTATATATTTAGGAGAGTTTGGCTCATATAGTAAATCTCCTATGAAATATAGAGTTTTATGGACTACTTTTGTAAGAAAACAAGCAGAAAAAAGACATTGGAGTTGGTCTTACTGGGAATTTTGTTCAGGCTTTGGTGCATGGAATCCAGAAACTAAAAAATGGAGAAGGCCACTTTTAAAATCTTTGATTGGTAAAGCAGTCTGATGTACTTAATTTATACATTCTATATAACCTGTCATTATATAAACAGAAATCCTCTCCGCCTAAAAAAGCGGAGAGGATTAAAGGTGAAAAAGGCTGACCTTTTACATACTACTGCGAATTGCTTTCAATTGCTGCAGAAGATTTTGATATGTGCTGTTGCTTTTAAGCAGTGGATGAAGATTCTGATTTAACTGTTTTCTAAGAGTCTGTATCTGCTGAAAAGTCTGTTCACTTTGTGGATTTGCCTGGATAGTATTCATTCTGATTTTTCTCATTTGCTTCATTATT
>JAJYYV010000051.1 GCA_021800535.1 bacterium
AGGTAACACAAGCAATCGTTGAAACATTTTCAAAACAATTCAAAGAATATGTTGAATCAGATGTAATTATAATTGGTGCAGGTCCTTCCGGCCTTATGGCTGGAAGAGAACTTGCAAAGAAAAAAATCAAGACATTTATTATTGAGAGAAATAATTATTTGGGTGGAGGATTTTGGATAGGTGGATATCTTATGAATAAGCTAACAGTAAGATCTCCAGGGGATAAAATATTAAAAGAACTGGGTGTTCCTTATGAAAAATATACAGAAGGTCTTTTTGTTGCTGATGGACCTCATGCCTGTTCAAAACTGATAGCTTCTGCCTGTGATGCCGGGGTAAAATTTGCAAATATGAGTATATTTGATGATCTTGTTTTACATGAAGATAATAGGGTTAGGGGTGTCGTGATAAACTGGACACCTGTAACATCTTTGCCACGGGAAATAACATGTGTTGACCCTGTAGGATTGGAATGTAAGGTTGTTGTAGATGCGACGGGCCACGATGCATGCGTTGTCCGAAAACTTTCTGAAAGAGGTTTAATAAAAGTTCCAGGATTTGGGGCAATGTGGGTTGAACATTCTGAAAACCTTGTGGTAGAATACACCAAAGAATTATATCCAGGTCTTGTAGTGTGTGGAATGAGTACAACTACATCTTTTGGACTCCCACGAATGGGCCCTACATTTGGAGCTATGCTTTTATCAGGAAAAAAATGTGCTGAAGTTGTTATGAATGTTATACAAAAATTATAAATGGAAGAGATTTATAATATACCAAATTCAATATATATCTATAATGAAAAAAATATAAAAAACAGTATAAAATTTAATGAATTAAAGAAATTCATTATTGATAATTTTGGTATATCTAAGATAAAAATAATAACTTTAAAGGAAAATATAGTTATAATAGATGGTATTATTTTGAATTTATACTCTACTAACAAAAAATTTTTAACACTTCCATATTCTAAAGAGAAAAATATATGCCATATAATTATCACAGAAAAAATTTTTGTTACTTTAGATGATTTTAAAAAACCACATATTAGACCTGTAATATTTTCTGAACCTTCAATTATATCTATTCCTGGAATTGTAGAAGGTCCGGCAAAACCAAAAGAATATTATATTTACAAAGAAAAGTATACACGAATTGGAATCTGGGAATTAAAAAAAGATGAAGTAAAAGAAAAATTCAAGGGAAAATTTATTGATTATAAAGATAAAAGAATAACAAATGTTATGAAAGGATACATCAGTCAGGCTTTATTTTTTTATATTACAGGAAATCCATTTTGCGAAGATAAAAATTGTAGAGTATTTAACAGCCATTGGCAGAAAGATCTTATTCATAGTCAAATAGAAAGTGGAAAATTCTGCAAAGTCCACAAAAAAATTATGGAAAAAATGAAAAATAGGGGAATATGATATAATAAAAACCATGATAAAAAAATTTTCCCATAAAGTTGTATATCGATTAGGTAAATTGACTGAAAAAGAGCAATTCAAATTAGATGTCAGGCAAAGATTTCGTTCAGATAAGAGGCTGGCCATTCCCATTTGACATAATATTTGCACCGGATGGTATAGATTCTTTTACAAAAGCATATAAATGAGGTAATATTATTGAAGGAAAATTTTCCTGTGCTTCTCTGGAAGACATCATTAAAAGTAAAAAAGCGGCTAAGAGACAGAAAGATAAAGAAGAACTTCCGCGTTTGGAAGCCTTTAGAAATGAATTAAAAGATATAAATAGCGACATGACTCACGGGGCGTAGCGCAGCTGGCTTAGCGCGCATGGTTTGGGACCATGAGGTCCTCGGTTCAAATCCGAGCGCCCCGATTAGCATTCTTCTCTGCGAGGGTTTGAACATGGTTCACCACTACGGCTGTTTTTCCCTTTTTATATTTGCTTTCCAAAGAAGCCGTAGAGTGTGCGTCAATTTTACTTTCTAAATAGTTCCAGCACAATCCGAGCGCCCCGATTAGCATTCTTCTTTGCGAGGGTTTGAACATGGTTCACCACTACGGCTGTTTTTCCCTTTTTATATTTGCTTTCCAAAGAAGCCGTAGAGTGTGCGTCAATTTTACTTTCTAAATAGTTCCAGCACAATCCGAGCGCCCCGATTAGCATTCTTCTCTGCGAGGGTTTGAACATGGTTCACCACTACGGCTGTTTTTTTCCTACAGGTATTTACTTTGTGCCTACTTTATACTACAGGCTTCACTGATTATTTACCTGTCAATAAAAATAAAGAGGTAATTATGGAGTGACACTATTTGGATTTTGTGGTTGAGTTTGATTCTCTAAAGGTTTTTTGACCTGTCCAATAAGAAGATAAACTGTAGGCACTACAAATATAGTAAGAAAAGTTCCAATTCCCAGTCCTGTGGCTATAACCAGTCCCATATCAAATCTGCTTACTGCTCCTGCCCCTTTTGCAAATATCAATGGAAAAACACCAAATACCATGGCAGCGGTTGTCATCAATATTGGTCTAAGTCTGATGGCAGCCGCTTTTTCTATTGCTTCGCGCTTGCTTAGCCCTTCATTTTTTTGTAAGTCATTTGCAAATCTTGTTATAAGTATTCCATGCTTGCTGACAAGTCCTATAAGCATAAGAAGACCCATTTCTGTATATATGTTTATTGTGGCAAATCCAAGATTTAAAAATATCAGGGCACCTGTTAATGACATCGGAACACTAAAAAGTATAATAAGCGGGTCTATAAAACTTTCAAACAATGCTGCAAGAACCAAAAATATTATTATAAGAGCAAAAATGAAAGTTATTATTATAGTATGTCCCTGCTGGATATATTGTCTGGATTGCCCTGCAAAATTATATGTAAATCCCTTGGGAAATACTTTGGGAAATAAATTTTCTAAATAAGATAATGCCTGCCCAAGGGAAACACCAGGGTTCATTGTAGCAGATATTGTTACAGAATTTAATTGATTGAATTGATTTAATGATTCCGGAACAACAGATGTTTTTATACTTATAATACTTGATAATGGAACAAGCTGTCCGTTGGAAGCCTGGATGTAATATTCTCCTAATTGATGAGGATAATATCTGAATTTTTGTTTAATCTGAGGTATTATTTGATAACTATAGCCCTGCATTGTAAACCAGTTTATATAATTTTCACTTAACAGTGTTGAAAGCGTATCACCCAATTCCTGCATATTTATGCCCATACTCAATGCTTTGCTTTTATTTATGGAGATATTTATCTGGGGCTGGTCAATCTTGAGGTCACTATCCATATAGGCAAATATACCGCTTTTTCTTGCCTGAGTCATAAATTTTTCAGTAGTACTATATAGGTCCTGATAACTTGAAGGAGTTGTTACAACAAATTCTATTGGTAAACCGTTTGCTCCGGGAAGACTGGGTAAAGGAAATGCCACAACTTTTAAACCTGTTATAGTGTTAAGTTTTTTCTGCATTTTGGGTATGAGCTGCATTTCAGTTTCTTTTCTTTGGTTCCATGGTTTTAGCAGCATACCTCCAAAGATGGTATTGCCGGGCCCTAAAGCTATAAAATATTTCTCTTCCTGATGAAAAGATGTAAATATTTTTTCTATCTGTTTATTATAGATTTTCAAAGTATTCAATGTAGCTGTAGGTTCAGCTGTTCCATTAATAATTATAATACCCTGGTCCTCTGTAGGTGCTAATTCTGATTTACTTGTTTTTAGTAAAAAATAGGCGCTTGACAGAACAACAATAATAATAAAAACAACAATAGATTTATAATTCAGAACTGATTTTAATAATTTGGAATATAAAATGCGAATCTTATCAAAAGAAACTTCCAATAAATGTGAAAATCCCTTTTTACCAATGTTTTGGTTGAGAAATTTTGAACAAAGCATAGGAGATAATGTAAGAGCCACAATACCTGAAATAATAACATCTCCTGCAAGAGTAAAAGCAAATTCCTTAAACAGGGCGCCTGTCAATCCCGACATAAAACCTATGGGTAAAAATACGGCAATAAGAGTTAAAGACATTGCAATAATGGGAACACCGAGTTCACGGGCGGCCATAAGGGCAGCATTAAAAGGTGTTTTACCTTCTAATATATGTCTATCCACATTTTCCACTATTATTATTGCATCATCTACTACAAGTCCTATTGCCAGTACCATTGCAAGCAGGGTTAATATGTTTATGGTATAGTGCAGGATAAACATTATAAATAAACCGCCAATAATGGATAAAGGAATTGCTATAATAGGTATGGCAACACTTCTATAGGAACCGAGAAATAAAAAAATCACGATAATTACAACGAATAGTGTTATTAGTATTGTTTTTAAAATTTCAGATATAGAGGCTTTTATATATTCTGTTCTATCATGAGCGACTTTAAGACTCATTCCAGCGGGTAATTGTTTATCTATTCCGGGTAGAATTTTTCTTATCTCATTGACGACGGTTAAAGGATTTGCTCCTGGTGTTGTATATATTCCCAGAGCAACCCCACTTTCACCTTTATAGATAGCGTCTGAATTATAATTGATAGAGCCTAATTCAACTGTTGCTATATCCTTAATTCTAATCAATGTGCCATTATCGTTTGCAACAACAAGATTTTTAAATTGGCCTACACTATGTAAATAAGTAGCAGCAGAAGTATTTATTTGAATATAAGGGCCTTTTGTATAACCGGTGGCTGAAATATAGTTGTTATTTACAAGAGCATTATCCACCTGTAATGGGGTAATGTTATACTCTGCCATTTTTACAGGATTAAGCCAGATTCTCATAGCAAATGTTTTATTCCCAAATATAAATACCTGCCCTACACCATTTATTGCCTGTATCTGGGGAATTACCATTCTGGTTATGTAATCTGTCATCTGTGAAGAGCTTATTGTTTTTGAAATAGAGGCTAAAAAAAGTGATGGGGTGGCAGTGATACTTGTTTTTGTTATGACTGGCAATTGTGCCTGTTTTGGTAATTGATTAAGGACAGAATTGACTTCAGATAGAACTTCGGCTAATGCGGCATTTGGGTTATAGTTAAGTATCATATAAACATCTATTGTGCTTAATCCTTCTGTATTCGTGGATGTCATATAATCTATACCTTCAGATGATGCTATGGCTCTTTCAAGTGGTGTTGTGATAAAACCTTTGATTACATTAGCGCTTGTTCCTGGATATGCTGTCTGAACAGTAATAAGCGTGGCTGCAGTTTTTGGAAATTGTCTGATGCCGAGACTTGTAAAAGATCTTATTCCCAAAAATAATATTATTAAACTTACTACTATTGAAAGAACAGGTTTTCTTATAAAAACATCTGTAAATCGCATTGTCTATTTTAATCCTTTTTTTTGTAGAGTTTGAATTATTACTTGTGAGCCATTTATTAGTTTTAGCTGTCCTGTTGTTACCACTATTTCATTTGTTTTTATTCCTTTTTTTATAATTACAGTGTTATTTCTTTGTTTTCCAATTGTTACATAACGGGTTATTGCAATAAGATGATTGTTCTTTTTTGTTACTACAAATACAAAATCCCCATAGGTATTATATGTAACTGCTGTTGTGGGGATAGTAATAACATTATGTTTAATCGGCAATAGTATTTGCACTGTTACAAACATACCTGGTTTTAGTAGGTAATTGTTATTAGAAACTATTGCCCGGACAGTAGCATTCCGTGAGACATTATTTATATTAACCCCGATTGTTTGTATTTCCCCGGTTAATGTCAGGTGTGGATATACATCTATTCCAATGTTTATATTTTGTCCTACTCTGAGTTCGCCTAAATCATTCTGGGGAACAGAAAAATCTACATACATTGGGTTTATTGTACTAAGAGGAATTATTGTTTCCCCTGGATTCACGTACTGACCCGGGCTTATATTCCTAATACCGAGTATCCCGGAAAACGGGGCTTTTATGATTGTATCATCTATTATAGTTTTTGTTTGTTCTATCAAAGCCTGTGTTTGCTTGATTGTTGATAGAGCTTGTATATAAGAAGACTTTGAAACGGCTTTTTTCTCTTTATATAATTTTTTATATTGTTTATAATTAAATTCAGCTAAAATCAATTGGGATTTATACTGTTGGAGTTGAGCCAGTTGCGTAGAATCATCAATTTGAGCAAGAATTTGATCTTTTTTTACAAATTCACCAGAGTGAAAATATATATATGTTATCTGACCGCTTATCTGTGTTGTTACATTAACAGAATTTATTGGTACTACACTACCAATGGCATTAAGATAAGGTTGCCAATTTTGAAGTTTTGCTCTGGCAACTGATACATATACAGGGGGCATTTTAAAATGTGCCATCATCTGTTTTTGTTTATAATTGTGAAAAGCTTTAAGACCAAAAATAAAACCAAAAATAATTAAAAGGATAAAGAATACTATTATAAAATTTTTTATCAGACTTTTTTTTGTTATCTTTTTTTCTTCTGACATTTTTCCGCTCCTTATCTGTTGCCTTCCATGTTCTTATGAATGGGAATTTCTTAAACCAATTCCCAAAGCATTATAAATAGATATTATATCCTCTTTTAATAAAAGATTCTGATTGACTAAATTATATTGTGCACTAAGCAGATTTAATTTATATGTAAGATATGTTATCGGGTCCGCTATTCCGACTCTGTATTGATATGAATAGATATTAAAAATTTTTTTTGCAGATTGGTAATTATTCTGATATGTTGAAAGAGATTCAAAATCTTTTTTATACGAAGAAAGGGAATTATCTGTTTCCTGAAAGGCATTAAGTACAGCATTTCTATAGGTTAAAACGGCTTGTTTATATTGAATTTTTGCTCTTTGGTATTGACTATAATCACCATTATAATTAAATAAAGGAGCTAAAATATTTAGTCCAAAATTCCAGATACTGCTTGAGTTACTGAGAAAATCACTTAATTTTGTGCTTTCAAAACCATAACTGCCGGTTAAAGAAAATACAGGAAATAAATTGGCCTGGCTTACTTTTTCTGCATAAGCATAAGAATATACATTATATAAGGCGGCTTTTACATCAGGTCTTTGAATTAATATGTCAGATGGCAGATTGGAAGGAACTAATTTTTGATAGTTTGACATATTAAACCTATTGGTGGTTTTTTTAAATATAAAATTTTCAGGGAATTTGCCTGCATAATAGGCAAGAGCATTCTGGTTGATTGTTTTAAGTTTTTCTAAGGTTGTAAGATTTGATTTTATATCTTCCAGCAAAACTCTTGTGTTTTCAACAGGAACTATATCAATAATCCCGCTTTTATACTGTTCTTTGTAAAGCCTAAGAATTGTCTGCATTATAACATATTGTTCTTTTAAATTTTTTATATTAGTATTTAATGACTCAATCTGAAAATAAGTATTTGCTACATTGTTTAGTAATGTTAATTTTACAACATCTGCATCTTCTTTGGAGATTGAGAGATTTTCTTTAATTTCACTAACAGCATTTTCTGCTTGATGCCAGATAGGTATTTCATAAGAGGCATTTATGCCTGTCTGATATAAATGATATGGTTCAGTACTTATTGGAGTAAAAAGTATAGTTGAATTTTTAGAAGGTTTGGTTTTTATTGCTGAAAGATTTATACTTGCTTGTGGTAAGAGGAATGCTTGTTCTTCAGATACATAGGTTCTGGCAATCTGAATATTTTTCACAGCAATTTTATAATTTAAATTATTTTGTAAGGCTTCATTTACCAGACTATTTAATTGGGGATCATTAAAATTTTTCCACCAATTATTTTTTATAGGATAAGAAGAAGGTTTAAGAGCATACTTAAATTTTACAGGAATTTTTATAGAAACAGGTCTGGGTTTTCTCCACATGCTACAGCCTGTTAATAATATAATCAATCCAAATGACATTACTAATGATAATAATTTTATATATTTCATAATAATTTATAAGACTATAAATTGATTGTTAAAGTTTAGTGTTTATATATTTATTTTTATTTCTTTTTTTTTCTTGCTGCTTTCAATGGCTGAAAGAACCATGGCTAAGCTTTTTATATTGTCCTGACATGTTGTAAGAGGTTTTTCATCTGTTATTATAGAATGTATAAAATTTTTTATTACTCCGGCATGGCCTTCGGCTTCCGGATGTTTAGAGGGAAATTCAATTTTTAACGGTTCAGTTTTTCTTACAAACCCTGTTTCTTCAGCAACTTTTTCAGATAAAAATTTTTCATTTCCATTCCATAATATAGTTCCTTCGTCCCCTATTATTCTCCAGTCAGCATCCCATGTTGTGTGAAATCCTTCAGAACACCAGCTTCCCCTGTAAGAATATACAATTCCTTTTGTCATTTCAAAAACTGCTGCTGCTGATATATCTCTTTCTGCCCATGAGCCTTCAGGATTCCATTCTTTGCAGTAGACACTTATCGGGTCAGCATCTGAAATATACCTTGCCATATCAAATGTATGTATTGCCATATCTGCAATAAGAACATGCGGCATATATTTTCTAAAACCTTCAAAGTGTGCGCCTATATAAAAATCACTATTAATAGTTGTTAAATCTCCTATTTTTTTTGAAAAAATAAATTCTCTTACTCCTTCAATATAATTTTTAAATCTGTAGTTTTGCAGCACTGCCAGGGTTTTTCCTGTTTTAAGTGATACATCAACCATTCTTTTAGCATCATCCATATTATCTGCCATAGGTTTTTCTACAAGAACATGACAGCCTGATTCCATAGCAGTAATTGTTGTTTCATAATGAGATGCGGGTATTGTGCAATTAAATACAATATCC
>JAJYYV010000052.1 GCA_021800535.1 bacterium
TGCCACCTGTTTTCTCCTGTTTGTGTCACCTGAACAAAAAGGTCTGGAGCATCACATATTACAGGCTCTCCTATAAACAGGTTTCTGGTTCCATGCAGTGTTATCACCGCATATGCCTTTCCATTATATACTCCAATAGGTCTTGCTTTATTTAGTCCTCTGTCATATAAATATACTGAATCCCTGTTTTCAAGATTTGATACTACTATTGGAAGTGTAGAGATTAAATTCCCGGTTATACTTCCTGAAAAACATCTGTTTTTACCTCCATTTATGTTTAACAGATATCTCTGACTTATTATTTTTCCATTTGCTGTATTTACAGTATAACCTGTTTTTCCATTTAAAGAAAGTCCAAATTTCTGGTAAAATCTTTTTACAACCTTATTTAAAACTGATGGATAAAAATTCCTTGTCAGAGATGTATTTCTTGGTATTCCAATAAGCAATAGTTTTATGTTTTTTGTCTGTCCTTTTTTCTGGGGTGAATTCTGTTTTGGCAGGTTAATATATATATAATTTTTACCCGGCACAGTTGTCATTATCTGAAGTCCATTTGTCAATGGAAATAATGCCATACCTCCTAATGGTGAATTTAAATCTGCCACATAATCCCCTTTGTTAAATGGTTCACTGATATTTTGCTGTTTTCCATGATTATAAGTTCCTGAATAAAATTTATCCCCACTTTTGATTGCCCATGTTGTTGATTCCCTGGGTTCTATAAATCCAATAGAAAATCCATTGTTTGGAATGTCTTTTAAAAGTTTGATGTTAATATTTAATATAAATCCGGCAATTGGACTGTTCGGGTCCATTTGAAACACATAATGTGTTTTTTTCACAGTAAATTCTGTTGCCGGCTGTGTTCTCCATAATGTATTCCAGACATTATATACATTAATATTATCAGAAAAATTCCATTTTCTTATTCCTTCTCCTATATTCACATCTCCTGAGTCAAAAAGTCTTATTGAATCACAAACAGCAGGTAATGAAATCTGTCCTTTTACAGAATTACATATAACAGGTGAGAAAAAATCCGGGTCTCCACCAGGAGAACCATCAAATGCAGGAGCTCCGAGTCGGGAGTCAGAAAAAAATGTTCCTGCAGGAGCAAGTTCATTGCTGCCTGTTCTTTTATCAGGTGTTGCTGTTGGTCCTCCAGGATGAATATATGTTCTATCTTTTCGTATCAACCAGCTGGCAACAAATTGATTGTTTCTATCAGCACACATAAATTCTTCAAGTCTCCAATTACCTGCCCACTGGTTTTCTGAAATTGCTTCTTTTCCATTAATATCTTTTGCAATCAAAATCAGATTGTATTCTCTATCATGAGTAAGGTCTAATGTAAAAGAATATTCTTTTTTATTCTCAGGGAAAAATTTTCTGAATAAATGCGTTCCATTGTAGATTGTTATTTCTTTTAATCCTACATCTGATTGGACTTTTCCATATACTTTCCACTGATAATTCTGCCAGACATAATTAGTTTTATTTGCCCAGTCGTAATCTCTTGGTCCTATGAAACTCCAGTTTTCTATTTTAGGACCATCTGTAATATATATATTTGTTGGGTCAGATGGATAAAAATGCCAGCGGTCCCAATACTGGTCTACAAATTGAATGTTATTTCCATTTATAATAGTCCACCATTTGACTTTTGAAATTTGTGAAGGATGAGATATTATGTTTATTGCAATTGGTGTGGGTCCTTGTCCGGATTGTGCCACTTCTAAATATCCCTCTGTTCTGTTTTGTATTTCTGTGTTGTTTATACTGGTTATTACTCCCATTGCATCCCAGTCTGAAAAAAAGTCTGTAAATGGTATATTTGAATAAAGATAATCTCCGGATGTTTCTTTAAACCCTGCTTGTGTATATGCATAATTAAGTAATGTCATCGCAAGTTGTCCTTTCTGATAAGGATTCCCTCCCACACCCGGGTCATATGACACAAATTCTTTTCCATCTGAAGATAGAAACTTTTTTGAAGGATATAAAGTATTATTTCCACAAAAAAAGTAGTGATTCCCAATTTCATCTTTAATTGTAAATCCTGATATCACTGCAAAATCATTTGTTGTGTATTTCTTACATTCCTGTTCTAATTGGACAAGTTTATTTTTTGTAAGGCTGGAAAATGGTTCTAAAAATACTATATATGATAACCCTGCTTTTTTACCTGCATTCACCCAATCTTGTATATTCCATTTTCCATTTACATATTTTGCCTGGGCTCCTATGACTCCTTTATAAGAATGTGGAAAAGATGGAAATATTTGATTAGAATTCCAATTATATGGAGTGGCAATCTGAACCTTGAATGGATTCTTTAACAAAGACATGTCCATTTTTGCTCCCCCAAGAACATTTTCTTTCATTGATGGCTCTGATAACCACTTTAGTGAATTTTCAAGAAGTTTATATCCATCAGAAGGTTTTCCTGCCAATCCTTTATATAAAACAATATTTTCCAAAGTTGTTGCTGCACTTTGGGCAAATAAATAATCCGATGCTATTGAAACAACAACAATTCGTCCTTTGCCGAATTTTCTATATGCTGCAAGTGGAACTTCTGTTGAATAGATACTTTTTCCTTTTGGCTGTCCTGACATAAGTGAATATCTTTTTGTATATGAAAAATCTGAACCTTTTATTACTATATTCCATTTCTTATTTGGGATAAAAGAACCCAGAAATGATACACCTACTGGAAATTTGGTTGGATACCATAGCCCTTTTACATCTCCAGTAATAGGAGATAAACTAATATTTTTTGTCCATCCAAACGGAATTCTCCATGCAGTGGCAATTTTATTGTCTTTATCAAAAATAATATCTCTAAATAATATATGCAATCCTATCTGTTTCCCAAATGCCTGCTGTGGAGGCATGTCAATTTTCATTTCACAATAATATGGATTATAAAGAATACCGCCCCCCCGGGATAAAAACCTCATAAAAACAGATATATTTTTTTTGTTTGTTTGTGTTAAGGTGAAATCTGAATTTGAGTATCCAAATGCTGTACTTGTTCCTCCATTTGTAAGAATGAGAACATTATATCTCTTTACTTTATTCCAGGTTACTGATTGAGCATTTGTCCATCCTATGTTAAACCCTTCTTTATACAATCTTTTTGCAACACTAAAATAAGGGGCACCTCCTATAAAAAGAACAGATGGTTTTTTATAATTTGTGTTGTTATTACTGCAAAATACATATCCTACAGAATATATTAAACATATTAATACGACTGTTTTTAAAAATTTCATTATATTGTATTCCCCCCTTTGTTTTATTATCTATATTATATCAATAATATGCTTAATTCCCTTTTGATTTTTCAACAATTTTTAAACAAATTTTTGATATATTACAAGTTGATGGTCCATTTTCAGAAATAATCTCAATAGTATTTTGCTTCCCAAATTTTACATAGGGTGTAATATTTAAATTAAATCTATTTCCAATGTACATCTGATGATATCTTCTTACCAGATGTCCATTAATAATTCCTCCTAAAATCGGACCATTTGTGTTTATATATAAAATAATATTTTTATTTTTCAATTCTTCAGGCAAATAAAATTTTCGTTTTGCAGTATATGCATTCCATTGCCCGGGAAGTTTTATTATTTTATCATATTTATAAGCATCATCACTTGCCTGCCAATTCCCGGATAGACTTATCTGATGTTCTGCTTTTGGTGTATACCATAGCCAACAGTTTCCTGTTGCTCCTTCAAGAACTCCTTTTCCTTTTATTTCTATAACAATTGTATGAATAGTCCCGGATTTTAAAATATTTCCTAATAAACTTCCTTTTATTCCATCAGAAGACCAGTCTTTGATAATATTACCATCCAGAAAAATCCTTCCTGTATCTATAAAAGTAGGACCAAAGAAACTTTCCAGCCATAATTCAATTTTTCCATTTTTCCAGTTTTTAGGAACAATAAAAGTTTTTCGTAAAACAGCTTCTTTTACTTTCTTAAATTCAGGTGTCCATATCCCAAGATTGATATTTTGCCATTGGGTATCTTTATATTCAGAAGATATATATCTCTTTATATTTGTATTTTCTGATACTGGCTTGAATTTCCAGTTATCTGTTAGATTATAAGAAAATTTGGGTTCAAAAACAGGGAATTTATATGTTGGTTTTTTGGTTCCTTTCCACCATTGTCTTTGAAGGGTAAACCATGTCTTAGAAGCATAATTTATATTACGAGGAGTTAAAAATGTCTCTGTTTCATAAGGAGCGAAATGTAAATCTTTTAAATAATAAATACCTTCTTCTTTATTAATTTTTATTTCTTTGCCTGTTTTTACATCTATACATATTCTGGGTTTTATTCCTCTGAAAAACATGTTAATTGAAACTGGGTTTGCTGTTGAGTTATATAATGCCCATACATCATAAAGTCCATTGTTGCTTGTAAAATGCCGTGCAACTAATGCATCTGCATGCGCATCCGGTGGCGGAATCCCTGGCCCTGACCATGGCTTTTCATTAACACCTCGTATATAAAATGGAACTTTTTTTATGTGAAAATAATCAAGTATATCAGCAAAAAAATGTTCTGTTAACTCAGGATTTCCCCACCAAATTCTATCATTGGCAAATTTTACTCCTACATCTATTATTATTCCTTTTCCTATTTGTCTCATCCCAACCGCAACTGTCCCGTCATTCCATAACATTAGATTTTTACAATCAGAAGATATTTTTTCAAGGTGAAGTCCATTTCCTTGTTTCCCATCCCAATATTTTGCATTAAATATGTTTTGGCCAGATAACACTTTTAAGTTGTTTCCGGTTTCTACCTGACCATCTTTATTATATGGATTTATAGATACCACCTTATACCCTGTTAAATTAGAAATAGGCCAGGAACTTCCTGTTGGACTCCATCTTCCGCTCTGAACATATGTGATAAAAATTCCTCCCTGTTTTACATATCTTTTTATTGCTTCTATGGCCTTTTTATCCATTATTGTAGTATTGGTATCTATAATAACCTTAAATCTATTGGCATATCCGCTTTCCATATTGTTTTCAGTTATGCCAGCAAAATTGAAATCTTTATATAAATAGCCATCTATATCCCAGCGCCAATATCCATTATATGGAACTACTTTATTGAAATTTTCTTTCCAAAAATAACCAATTAATCTGCTATCTTGCGGAGAAAACAAAAGAGCTGTTTGTGAAATTCTATTATGATATTTACCAATAAGTTTAATCTGATTTATATTATCTTTAAAAACTTTTCTTATTTTTTTATGCCACATTATATCGCCTATATGAATAAAATAATCAATACCCTGAATGCCTTCTGTAGAATAATATCCAAGCATTTTTTTAAAGTCTGTACTGTTTGAAGCAGGACCACCTGGTTCTACATCATTTGGCAAACCTGCCCCAAGACTTACCATAGGTAAATAGTTTGCCCAGAATGCACCCATATATCCTGTATTGTGAAAATTACAGCCATATTCCACAGCAAGGCGTTTTATTCCATCCAAAACTTCATCAGGAGCCATAATTTCTATTTCTCTATTAGGGTCTATTTCTCTTATTGATTCTATTGTTTTCTTTACTTGCTGAACTCTACACCAGTGTCTCCAATTGCTAAAATCATACCATAATGCATCTTTCTCTTTACTCATTAAAGGATATGATTTTTCTTTTACCGGACTAATATATACCTTATATGCAATAAATCCCTGCGGAACATATATTGCAACAAGATTTCGACCCGGATGTATTAATTTTGTTATATTAAACATACCCCAGTGATGTATTGCAAAACCCATTCTGCTTTTCCCTGCTAATTTACCATTAATATACACTGGTATATGTTTTTGATAAATATCATTTAAATCCCATTCATAAAAATATATGTTTTTATGTGTGTTGATATACTGCGGAGATAATGTAAATATACCCCTATAAACTGCAGGTTTTTTTGGGAAAAAATCCATCGTATCATTCCCAAGAGAAATCTTTGCCCATGTTTTATCATTAAAACTTTTACTGAACCAGTTTAAAGGTATATCTTTTTTTTGATTATAAAAATGAACTCTCCAGTTATTCTTTAAATTAATCGCTGATTTATTATATCCAAAAAAACAAACAATCTGTGGAACTTTTATTTCATTCCATTTTTTTATTTTATTTGAACTTCCTGTATATCTTTTACTTACAACAGAAAGATACTTATATTTTTCTTTAAGATATTTCTGAAATGATTTATTTACATAAGGTCCATATTCCAAAAGATAATCTAAATCCCCTCCATGATATCCAATTTCACCCTGGTAATCCAACCAACTGACTACATTGGGATACTTAGAAAATTTCTTTATTGATTGTTGTTCCTGAGATGCCAAAGTATTAAATGCTTTACCTGATGCCCAGGATATCCATCCTGAAAAAAACCAACCGGCCGGACCATAAACATCTCCTACATATCCCGGCATTCCCTGCATCATTTGTTGAGGATACATGTTATCCAACCATGTAAGATTATTCACAAAAGCTGAATTTATTTCCATAGGAAGTCCTTGTTTTGTGGCTTCTTTTGCTGCCCAGTCCCAATATGGATAATTCATTAATCCTTCTGCTGTATCTATTTGTGATGGCTGGTCCCAAAATACAAATCCACTGTTATCCATTTTTTTTCCCCAGGAAAAATCTTTTAAATAATTATATGTATCATTTGTTTTTCCCTGAGGGACCTGCCATGGCCAATAATAAAACATAAATCCATACTTATCCCATCTGTTTAAATACATTGGAACCTTTATTTCTGATGTGAAAACTGCTCTATTTATTGGAAATTTGCTTAATAGATTTTTAATACCTTTTTCTGTTTGGGAAGATAAAATAAATACATTTTTTCCTATTCTAAATGAACAAATATATCCACTACTTTTTATATAATACATTGAAATATTTCTTGTTTTGATTTCTTTTACTCCAGGAAGAAGAACTAAATCTGAAAGATATTTGGAATGGGTAAGCTGGGCTTTTTCTTTTGTTTGACAATTTATTTCTAACATGGAACCATTACTCAATGTTTTAAAGAGCCCTTTTACTTTTCCATATCCACGAAGGTTGACAGGAGAAAAACTTTTTGTGCCTGCCCATAAAGAAAAACTGAATACCAATGAAATACAAAAAATAATAAAAATATTTCTTCTCATCTGTTTTTTCTCCTCTTTATATAAAAAGTTAAAAACTTTTCACAGGTACTATTTTCCCTATTGGAACAACTTTTACATCATCGTACCAGACAGTGCCTTTTGCTCTTCGTAATTGAAGTGCAATAGTAGCTGCTCCGGCATTAGCACCTGTATCCACAATAAAAGAAAATTTATTCCATCTAAAAGAACCTTTGAATTTTTTAGGTACCCTTGCAGTATAATGCTGATGTGACCAGAAATTTTTACCTGGTCCCCAATTAAACCATACTATAGCACCAGCACCATCATTTAAATTTAATTGAATATTTTTCCCTTTTATCCAACAGGATATTTTATATGATGTATAAGGTTTTATATTATTTATATATTGGACAGATTCAGTAATATCAGTTTTTAATCCATTTTCTATTTTTAAAGAAATTTTACTATTATGGGTTATTTCTGTATCAGGGGCAATCAATCCCTCTATTTTAAAATGTGGGGTTTTTGCCTGCTCATAGGCTGATTGGTCAACCATCCATCCTGTAGGAATTTTGCCAGCAGGCAGTTTTGGGGTTATTTCCATATTTGTTATTTTGTAACTACTCCAATTTATAAAATCTCCATTTTTCACAAGATTTATATTTTTTATTGCTGAAAAAGCAATTGTTGTAAATAAAACCATAATACCAGCCACAACTAATTTTTTTATTTCTTTTTTCATCTTTTTTCCCTCCCAATTAAAATTTTAGTAATATTCATATTTGTTTCCTGGTTATTAGCAATTGTAGCATAAGGCCATAATTCTATTTTATTTGTTTTTCCGAATTTTATGTATGGAGTAAGATTTATATCCTGTATTAAACCAAATGGATGAAGATAGCTATTATAATTAACAGGCATACCATTTATTACAACACTACCAAGCCATTGTTCTGATGTTTGAATATGAAGATATATATTCCCATCAATCCAATTTTTTGGGATTTTTATATCTTTGACAAGATATTTTCCTGTTGCAGTTCCCGGAATACTGACTGATTGTTTTGTTAAATAGTTTGATTTGACTATCTCCCAGGTTCCTTTAAGATTGATATACGGATTTAGATATACCTCAGGCATAATCCAGATTACTCCACCAATACCTCCAAACAGAGTTTCTGATTTTACTTTTACAGAAAGAACATTTTCCCCTGGGTTTAACATACCTGTAATATTATAAACAAGTGTTTGATTCCATCCTCGTGCTGTGTATTTTGTTATAAGCGTTCCATTTATATAAAAATTCCCCTGGTTATATACAATCGGGTCATTGAAACTATAAAGCCCTAATAAAATATTATGGCCTTTCCATGATTTTGGGATTGTAAATTCTGCCCGATATAAACCCACCCCTTTATAATTTTTAAGATTTTTTGTAAGATTCCAAATTCCTGTTGTGATTGTCTGCCATTTACTATCATTATAATTGGATAATTCCCATTTGTTTGTTTGAGAAATTGTATTATTTTTATCAG
>JAJYYV010000053.1 GCA_021800535.1 bacterium
AAATTCACATAAAAAAGAAGTAACATCATCTACATCTACAATCCCTTTTTTAGAAGATACATTGCTGGCAACAAGTCCTGTAGTCAGGTCTTCTTGTTCCTCAAGAAGGGGTCTTTCCTTGATAAATGTCTTATTCAGACCTATAACCCTATCAAAATCCCCGACAAGAAAGTGCGCAAGATCAATTAAATGTGCATTAAGGTCTCCATGAGAACCTGAGCCTGCAATATTTTTTTGTAGCCGCCATACCAGTGGAAAATCAGGATTAATAATCCAGTCCTGAAGATAAACAGCTCTGATGTGATAAATATTACCTATCTTGTTTTCAGAAATAAGTTTTTTCGCAAAAGCAATTGCCGGAAGCTTTCTATAATTAAAACTAATTGCATGTTTAACCTTATATTTTTCAACTGCTTCTAACATCTCATATGAATCCTTTAAAGTGATTGAAAGAGGTTTTTCACAAAAAACAGTTTTTCCTTCTTTTGCTGTTTCTATTACAATGTCTTTGTGAAAATTTGGAGGAGTGGTAACATCTATAAGGTCTATATCATTTCTTTTAATAAGTTTTTTCCAGTCTGTTTCAATACTTTCCCAGCCAAATTGTTCACAGGCAATTTTTAATGGTTTTTCATGTCTGCCGCATATAGATTTCATAATAATATTTACCGGCAAATTAAAAAAAAGATTTGCATTCTTATATGCAAAAGAATGTGCTTTCCCCATAAATTTGTATCCCACTAATCCTATATTTAAATTCTGTTTCATAAGATATTTTCCTCCATTTTTAGAAACATTTAACAAATTTAATCAATTTCAACAGAAACACCTTTTTCTGCGGAAAGGTATACAGCATCTATAATTTTCATTAAGATTATGGCTTCTTCTGCTCTGGAAAAAGGTTCTTCTTTTTTTAAAATAGTATTTACAAAATTTATAACAGCCCGTTCCCTGCCCATTTTTTCATCCGGTTCCACAATAATTTTTCTGTTAACAGGGCATCTATTTTCCTGTGTATATAATTCACATTCATCAATTGCAGTTTCATCTATTCCATCTCTTTTAAAAATTCTCTTTATCAGACCACCGGCTTTTGTGCCCTGAAATGTAACAGAAACTTCTTCTCTTTTATTCATTTCAGCCCATGAATTACGAATAAAAAGTACTTCCCCACCCTCAAATCTAACAAAAGCATGAGCAGCGGTTTCAACATCCATTTTGCCATCTTTTACATCCGGTATACCCCATGGACCTTTAAATTCAGGATTAGTTGAAAAATCATTAAAGATACTGGCAAGAACCCATCTGGGTTGAGGAAATTTCATAAAATATAAAGAAAGGTCTATCATATGAAGAAGGTCTATAACAGGACCTCCTCCTGAAAGATTTTTCTGGGTAAACCATCCTCCAAAACCAGGAATTCCGCATCTTCGTATCCATAATGCCTGGGCAGAATTAATTTTTCCAACAACACCTTCTTTTATATATTTCATTAAAACCTGGGATTCCGGCCTGGCTCTATTGTTAAAATCAAACATTAAAATTCTGTTTGAGTCTTTAGCAGTATTAACCATTTGAATTGTTTCATTTGCATTTAATGCCGGAGGTTTTTCACAAAATACATGTTTCCCCATTTTAAGGCAATCAATAGATACAAAGGCATGAAATTTATTAGGAACACATACACTTACAGCATCAATTTCCGGAGTCTTCTTAAACATTTCTTCATATGAAGAAAAATACTTTGGTATATTAAATTTTTTTGCCTGAACCTTTGCTCTTTCTATCTGCGTGTCAGATATTGCAGTAACATCTGCTCCGGCTTTTAAATATCCATTTATATGGTAATCCGTAATTCCACCTGCTCCAATAATTCCAACTTTTAAGTCAGCCATTTTTAATCTCCTGTTTTTTCCCATCTCTTATAATACCCTCAGCAGTCTTGATTTTATTAATTATTTGTTCTAAAATCTGAGGGTTTTCTTTTAAAGAGCTTATTGCATTTTCTTTACCATTACCTATAGATTTTTCTTCAAAATAAAAATGGTTTCCTTTTTTTTCTATTATACCATATAAAACACCAGATTCAATAGCTGAACTTTCTTTTGAAATACCCTGGCCATAATAAATATCAAGTTCTGTTTCTCTAAATGGCGGGGCCACCTTGTTTTTAACAACTTTCACTCTTATTCTGTTTCCTATTAATCCCCCTTCTGAATTTTTTATATTTTCAATTTTTCGGACTTCCATTCTAACAGAAGAATAAAATTTTAAAGCCCTTCCACCAGGGGTTGTTTCAGGATTTCCAAAAAATATGCCTATCTTTTCCCTTATCTGATTTATAAAAACAGCTGCTGTCTGGGATTTACTTATATAACCTGTAAGTTTTCTTAAAGCCTGAGACATAAGTCTGGCCTGAAGTCCCATAACAGACTCTCCCATATCACCTTCAAGTTCTGACTTTGGAACAAGTGCGGCTACAGAATCAATTACAACAACATCTACAGCATTACTTCTTATCAAAGATTCAGCCACTTCAAGAGCCTGCTCCCCATAATCAGGCTGGCTTATAAGCAGGTCATTAAGATTTACACCTATTTTCTGGGCATAGTTTGGGTCAAAAGCATGTTCTACATCAATAAAAACAGCCTGACCTTTGCTTTTTTGAACTTCTGCAATAATCTGTAAAGCAAGGGTTGTTTTTCCTGATGATTCCTGACCATAAATTTCAGTAATTCTTCCTTTTGGAACACCGCCAATACCAAGAGCAATATCTAGAGAAATGGCACCTGTGGAAATAGAAGGAATTTCAATATGCGTTTTTTCCCCCAACCGCATTATTGTTCCTTTTCCAAAATCTTTCTCAATCTGTCCAATAGCCATTGATAATGCTTTTTCTTTATCCATAAGTTTTTTCTCCAAGTGTAATAGTTTTTAATATATTATATTCTGCTCCTGCTGGTTTTAGTTTACTTTCAATAATATATATTTTATTTACCATTATATTACCCCAGACAACATCCTTAAATTTTTCATACAATTGTTTAAAGGATTCTATATTTATTTTATTCTTATTTCTAGCTATTGTTATATGTTCTTTAAAATTTTTTTCCGGAGCCACATCAAATTTAGAGGCAAGTGATTCTATATCTTTCTGTATTTCCAACAAATAATTATTTTTTTCTACACCAATCCACAAAATTTTTGGATGAAAAATATTAGGGAAAACACCAAAGTTTTGTATCTGTAAAGAAAAACTTTTTTTATCAGATAAAATGGTTTCAAGGTTTTGTCCAAATTCTTTACATTGCTCCTCTGAAATCTCCCCTAAAAATTTAAAAGTCAAGTGAATGTTTTCTACCTTTGGAATACTAATCTTTGAAAAAATTTCAGATATTTCTTTTTGTAAATCTACAATCTTTTTTTTTATATCCTGACTTAGATTTATTCCCACAAACACTCTCATTGCTTTTTCTTAAAATTTGATTCCAGCCATTCTTTTATAAAATCTTTTGCACCTAATCCAAAAGCAATAGCAAATGCAAAAGAAATGCTTGCCAAAACTATATCAAAAGAAGTTGTAACAAAACCCGTACCAATTCCTATTTCCTGAAGGGTAAGAACAATACCAAATATAATAACAGCTATCCTTGCCATTCTACCAAAAATATATGGTTTCTCCAACCCTGCATTGGCTGCTGTGGTATTAATAACACCCTCAAAAATATTACCTACAAAAAGGGAAAGAATAAAAATAACAAGACCGACTATAATTCTTGGGATAAAAGAAAGAAGTGTTTCTATTACATCCTGAGGTATTGAAATGCCTGTAAGATTTAAAGCAATTGAAAGAAAAACAATAATCAAAAGCCAGTATACAATATTCGCTATTAATTCCGAAGGCTCTTTGGTAACATGTCCTCTGACAAGAATTTCTTTCAATCCTGATTCTTCTACAAGATAATCCACTCTTATTATTTTTAATAATTTAGCTATAAGCAGTTTCAAAACTTTGGCTATAATCCAGCCTATTATAAAAAACACCACTGCTTCCAAAAGTTTTGAAATAACAATCCAAAAATTGGTTATTAATTCTCTTGTAGGACTAAAAAGCATATCTCTTGGCATAATCTTTCTCCCTGGTTAAACTTATAAAATTATTTTTTTATATTATTTTTTAAGCCATGTCATCATACTTCTCATTTTTTGACCAATTTTTTCTATAAGATGAGCCTTGTCTTTTTCTCTCAAGGATTCATAAACAGGTCTTCCCACCTGATTTTCAAGAATCCATTCACGGGCAAATTCACCTGTTTGAATTTCTGTCAGAATTTTTTTCATTTCTTTTCTTACTGCTTCGCTAATTACTCTGGGACCTCTTGTCATATCACCATATTTCGCAGTTTCACTTACCACGCTTCGCATTCCATCAATTCCCCTTTCAATTATCAAATCAACTATAAGTTTAAGTTCATGACAGGTTTCATAATAGGCAATTTCCGGCTGATATCCTGCTTCAACAAGTGTATCAAACCCTGCCCTTATTAATTCAGTGCAACCGCCACACAAAACAGCCTGTTCTCCAAAAAGGTCTGTTTCTGTTTCTTCTTTAAATGTGGTTTCTATAACACCGCATCTTGTTGCCCCCAAACCTTTTGCATAACCAAGAGCTATATCCATTACCTTTCCCGATGTATTTTGTTCAACAGCAATAATACAAGGAACACCCTTTCCCTGTAGAAATTGTTCCCGTACAAGGTCCCCAGGACCTTTTGGAGCAACCATAAAAATATCAATATCAGGCATCGGTCTTATCTGTTTATAAACAATAGAAAAACCATGAGAAAAACCAAGAACTTTACCTTTTTTCATATGCGGTTCTATTTCTTTCTTATAAACAAACGGCTGAATAGTATCCTGTGTTAACATCATAATAATATCAGCCTTTTGTGCAAGGTCTTCTGCAGACATAGGAGAAAATTTTTCCTGTTTTGCCCTTTCCCAGTTTTGCCCTCCCGGGCGCTGGCTTACAATCACATTTACACCGCTGTCTCTCAAATTTAAAGCATGGGCTCTTCCCTGACTTCCAAATCCTACAATACCAACAGTTTTACCTTTAAACACATCTAAATTAGCATCACTATCATAATAAATTTTTGCCATTTTTTCTCTCCTCTCCTCCTTTAAATAGTAATCTATCTCTCTTATTTTTCTTTTTTTCACCCTTGTCTTCTCTCTAAATAAGTTGGTTTTGTTTTTAATCTTAAACTATTATGTACAGAATAATCATTACCTACCTAATATGATAAAAGCAGTCGTCGTTCTTTCCTTTCCTAAGATAGATTTGGGTTTTCTTTTTGTCTTTATTTGAATTATAAAGTAGAAAAGAGAAACCCAAATGTATCTCCCCCTTTTATTCCTTCCCAAATTCCCTGCTAATAGCAATTTTACCTGTTCTTATAATTTCTTTTATTCCAAAGGTTTCCAAAAGGTCTAACATTGCTTTTACCTTACTACTGCCTCCGACAAGTTCAATGGTCAAATTTTTTTTACCAATATCTATTATCTTTGCCCTAAATATATTGGTAAGCTGCATAACATCCTGTCTTACATTACTATTTGAAATATTTACCTTTACAAGAACCATTTCTCTTTCTATAAATTCTTCAGATGTTAGGTCCTGGACTTTTATAATATCTATAAGTCTGTTTAATTGTTTAAAAATCTGCTCAAGAATTTTTTCATTTCCCTTAACAACAATTGTCATTCTTGAAATATTAGGATCTTCTGTTTCACTTACTGAGAGGCTATCAATATTATATCCTCTGGCTGAAAAAAGTCCTGCAATTCTTGCAAGTACTCCTGACTTGTTTTCAACTATCACAGATAAAATATGCGGTTTTAAATCTTCTTTTTCCATTATGCAAGTCCTTCCATCATTTCTGTTAAAGATGCGCCTGCAGGAACCATAGGAAACACATTTTCCTCCTGGACAACCAGGCAATCAACAAACACAGGCTTTTCTTTCTCTTCAAGAGCCTTAATCAAAATTTTTTCTAAATCTTTTTTCCTTGAAACTCTATATCCTATTGCTCCATAAGATTCAGCTAATTTTACAAAATCAGGCTGACCCTTTTCTTTTTTAAAACATGTAAAAGCATATCTTTTATTATAAAAAAGTTCCTGCCATTGACGGACCATTCCTAAACAACTGTTATTAAGAATTATAACTTTTACAGCAATATTATTGCTCACAGCAGTAGCTAATTCCTGAATATTCATCTGAATACTTCCATCACCGGCAATATCAATAACTGTTTTATCCGGACATGCAAATTTTGCACCTATTGCCGCAGGAAAACCAAATCCCATAGTTCCAAGACCTCCGGATGTAATAAAACCTCTTGGATGTTTAAATGGATAAAAAAGGGCTGTCCACATCTGATTCTGTCCAACTTCTGTTGTAATAATCGCTTCCCCTTTTGTTAATCCTGCCAATGTTTCTATAACAAACTGCGGTTTTATTTCGTTATCTTCATCCTTATATTTTAAGGGATGATGTTTTTTCCATTCAAGAATCTGCCGGTTCCATTCTTCTATATTGATTTTTGGATTTTTTTCAATAAATTTTTGAAGAACTGATTTTGCATCTCCTACAATCGGAAGATCAACAGAAACGTTTTTACCGATTGAAACAGGGTCAATATCAATATGTATAATCTTTGCTTTAGGTGCAAATTCACTAAGTTTACCCGTAACCCTGTCATCAAATCTGCATCCAATTGCAATAATAAGGTCTGTCTGTTGTATTGCATAATTGGCGTATTTTGTTCCATGCATACCCGGCATACCAAGATTTAATCTATACTCCGAAGAAATAGAACCAAGTCCCATAAGGGTAGTAGTAATAGGTATTTCAGTTATCTCCAAAAATTTTTTCAGTTCTTCACCTGCGTTTGAAGAAATTACACCCCCGCCTGCCATAATAATAGGTCTTTCAGCGGCAAGCATCATATTAATTGCTTTTTCAATCTGTAAAGGATGTCCTTCATATACAGGCTTATAGCTTTTCATATCTATATTTTCCGGATATCTAAAATCTATATCTGCCCTCTGAACATCCACAGGAAGGTCAATAAGAACAGGCCCTTTTTTCCCTGTATTTGCTATGTAGAATGCCTCTTTTATAACAGAGGCAAGTTCAGAAATATCTTTAACCAGGTAATTATGCTTGGTTATAGGTCTTGTAATTCCTGTTGTATCAGCCTCCTGGAAAGCATCATTACCTATAAGCTGTGTATGAACCTGTCCCGTAATTGCAACCATAGGAATAGAATCCATATATGCATTTGCAATACCCGTAACAAGATTTGTCGCTCCAGGACCTGATGTTGCTATACAGACACCTACAGAACCGGATGCTCTTGCATAACCATCAGCTGCATGGGCTGCTCCCTGTTCATGCCTTGTAAGAATAAATTTTATATCACTATCATACAAAGCATCACAAAGAGGTAAAATAACTCCGCCAGGATACCCAAAAATTATTTTCACCCCTTCTTTTTTTAATGATTCAATAACAATTTGTGCTCCAGTCATATATATTCCTTATAAAATTTTAGTTCTTAGATTAAAGTTAATATTATAATTTTATTGGGCAAATGTCAATTTTACGATTGGCAATGATTAAACTTTTATTATCTGCTCTCTTTCTGAACCAACAGAAATATAAGAAATCTTTGTTTCTATAAGTTCTTCTATCAGGTGTAGATATTTTTTGGCATTCTGTGGAAGATCTTTATATTTGGTAATATTATTTATATTTTCTGTCCAGCCATCACATTCTTTATATTCCACTTTAGAATTTGAAAAAATCTTCATATCCAAAGGATAATCTTTAATTTTTTCACCATTATAGTAATATTGGAACCCAATCTTTATTTTTTTAATACATGATAGAACATCCAATTTTGTAATTATTACTTCATCAAGAGTATTAATCTTTGAAGCAAATTTTACTAACACAGCATCAAACCATCCGCATCTTCTCGGTCTACCGGTTGTAGCGCCAAATTCATTGCCTGCCTGTCTTAATTTATCATTTATCTCATCTGTTAATTCTGTAGGAAAAGGTCCCATTCCAACCCTTGTGGTATATGCTTTTGCAACGCCTATTACATGGCTGATTGTTTTAGGCCCTATGCCAAGGCCCGTACATGCTCCTGCCGAAATTGGATTAGAAGCTGTTACATAAGGATATGTTCCAAAATCTATATCAAGAAATGTTCCCTGTGCCCCTTCAGCAAGAATTTTTTTATCTTTCTCTATCTCCTGGTTTAAATATAAGGAAATATTTTTTATAAAAGGTTTTATCCTGTTTCTATAAGGCTGATACTCCTCTATAATCTTTTCAATAATAAATTCTTTTTCATTGTAGTATTCCCTTAAGAGATAATTTTTTAATTCCAGGTTAGTCTTTAGTCTGTTAATAAAAACTTCTTCATCTAAAAAATCAACAGCTCTTATACCTATCCGACCATATTTATCCGTATATGTGGTGCCAATTCCTCTGCCTGTTGTTCCTATTTTGGCTTCTCCTCTTTTTTTATCTTCAATCTGGTCAA
>JAJYYV010000019.1 GCA_021800535.1 bacterium
TGAAAAGTATTATAAACAGGCAAATATTACTGAAAAAACCATGAATAATGAAAAATATTATGTTATTACTATAGAAGGACAAATTATTAAACAAAATATTCCTTCCAATATCAATGGGTTAAAAAAAATTATTTTATGGATTAATGAAAAAGATATGCTAATAAGAAAAATAGAACTTTATGGAAAAGGTAAAACACCTGGAGTGTCAATAATATTAAAAAATTTATCTACTAAACCTATACCAAATTCAATGTTTGTATATAATCCGTCAAAAAATGCAAAAATTTTTGATATGACAAATCTTATAGGAACTGAATATAAAACAATGAATAATAATCAACCATAGATTCCTATATAAATATGCATACTATATCAAATTACATTATTTTAACACTTTTAAATATAAATCCAATTATTGGAGGTAAATTTGTTGCAGTTATATATATAAACATTACAAAGTTAAATCCCTTTTTATCTATTTTAACTGTAATATTCTCTGAAATAATTATATGTGCAATAGCATTTCATTTCGCTAATTATTTCAGAAAAATTGGATTTTTTAAAAAAAGATTAGAAAAAATGAATGATGAATGGATAAAAAAAGGAGTGTATATAGGATTTTTTGTGGGTCAGATATTTATAGGCGAATTATTTGTTGCTTTATTATTCGGATTAGTAGAAGACAAGAAAAAAAAGATTGGATTTTTTTATATTCCCATGATAGCAAGTACAGTGTTATATACACTTATTTATTATTATATGGCTGTACATGGAATAAATTTTATCAAAAGTTATACATCAATAGATAAACAAATTAATGCTTATAAAAATCTTTTTTAAATTTGGAATTCCGTCCAAATTCGCAATATAGCAAATTGGCACGAAGAAAGCAACGAAACATATAAGAATATGTTAAGGCAGCTGCCGACATAGCCAATGCAGATAGATTGATGAATTTGAACGGAAGTAGCGCTAACCGGATTGTGCTTGAAGTTTTCAGGATGCATTACTGACGCACACTCTACGGCTTCTTTGAAAATCAAATTCCTGTATGGAAAAAACAGCCGTAGTGGTGAACCATGTTCAAATCGGTTAACTTTCAGATTAGCAAAATTAACTTAGTAGCGCTAACCGGATTTGAACCGGTGTCTTCACCGTGAGAGGGTGGTGTCCTAAACCGGACTAGACGATAGCGCCATTTTGAATAATCCTACTCAAAAGAGGTTAATATGTCAAATTTTACACAATATATAGGATGTTTTCATATTCATATGCCACTAAAATATTATAATGTATTTATTGAGAATATAGCAAATGAAGCCTCCAAAAGCAACCTAAATTTTATATTTTTATCTCCACATACACCTGAAAACAAACAAAACAAACAAGATAAACAAAAATATATAAAATATTTTCAAAAAGAAGGATATTATAACAAACTAATGATTTTTACTGGTGAAGAAATTGATGAATGTTCTGACAAAAATCATATTGTTGCCTATGGACCTAAAGAATGGGTTGGAAAAACTTCTTTTGAAAACTCTATTCCTATAATAAATAAATCCAATGGATTAATGTTTATTGCACATCCTTTTGGAAAGCATAGAATTTTTATTTCAAATTCAAATCATTGCTGGAATAAAGGTCTGATAAAAATTACAGGAATTGAAATATGGTCTCTTTTATTTGATCTTGTTCAAAACAGAACTTTATTTACTTTACCTTATAATTACTTATGTTTTCCTCATAACCTTAGAGGACCAAACCAAAAAACTCTTGAACTCTGGGACGAATATCTAAAAGAAAAAAAAACTATTGGTATTGCCGGGCTTGATATACATAAACTACTCTCACCGTTAAGTATATTAGATATAAAAAACTCTATAAACTATAAATTTGTTTTTAAGATTTTAAGAAATCATATCCTTTGTAAGGAAAAATTAACAGGGATATTTGAAAAAGATAAAACAATTATACTTGAATCCATAAAAGCAGGAAGATTATTCTTTGCCAATGATTTTTTAATGGATTCATCAGAATTTTTTATGGGAAATATAGAAGAAAATAAAACAATAGGGGATATCTTTAATCAAAATGAAGAAATTATTCTAAAACTTCCTTATAAGTCATATATAGTAATTAAATCAAACGGAAAAACTTTATGGGCAGGAGAAGCAAAAAAATATAAAATCCCATTAAAAGAAAAAGGATTTTATAGGGCAGAAATTTTTCTTTATAATAAACCGTGGATATTCACAAATCCGGTTTTTGTTATATAAAATTCACCTTCACCTGATTTCTCTACCGAATAATACATTACCTTCAGGAAATATTTCTATATTTATTTTAAAGTGTTTTTCGGAATAATATGTGGCGTTGTTCCTTTGCCTTTATCCGGATGCGGATTAAGTTTGATTTTTAATTCCTCACCATCAAGTTTATGGTCCAAATAAATAAAATCACTATCCATTCCTTTAATAATCTGTACTTTTACCGGGCAATCTCCCCACATTGCGCTATGAAATCTACTCCCTAAATCTATTGGTAAACGGATATGTCCTGTTATATTCAATTTATTTGTTTTTAGTCTTAATTCTTCAGCATCCTCATCATAGTGAATCACAAGTTCAAATCTTCCTCCATTCCCAAGATAAATATTTAACTTGTTATCTCTGTTAGTCCAATCAGATGCATGGGTAGTATGTCTATGCCGGCGATATAATGGTAAATTCGGGTGAATGTTAACTTCATCATATCCGGTTTTAGCAGGAGTGATGCCAAACAATCCTTCAATAATACTGGCAATATGAGCTGTAGCACTTACTATATATTCATCTCGATTATAGAAATATGTATGGTCTACTGTACCATCCAATCTATAACTTTCCAAACAATCATTGTCTCTATAAATAACTTCTGCACGACGAAAAACTGCACGCTGAATAGCCTTTTGAAGTCCTAAAAGGTTTAAGAGCTGCACACAATGATAGTAAGGTGTATCCCAGGAACCTCCCAGCTGTCCACAGTCTTCCCCCTGGTCAATCCCATTGGGATTGGAAGGGCTATACCATGCATAAGTTGGATATCGTGTTGGCATGGGAAAAACATAGTCATGAATAATTGCCCTATTAATAACGCGGCCAACAGATTTTATCCGTTCATGATTTTCACAAGCATTAGCCACATAATAAGGAACAATATCTGTTTCACGGCTGTCTTCATTTAATCCATTTATACTATGGAACCATCTGGCAGAATTGTTATCCCGCTGAATGTAATAATAACCTGTTAATTCATTCCATGCTAATATTTCAATAGCATTATTTAAATGCTGGTAAACTTGTTGAAAATAATCATATTCTAATGCATTTATCTCATGGGCTAATTCTCTATATCGTTTTGTTAAAACAGCAAAAGCCATACTTGAGATAATGTTTTTACTGGTTCCATCAAAATTTGACGGGAAATGATTCGGTTCTCCAAGATGTGTTCCCCAGAAACCTCTATCATACCAATCAGGACCCATCCCTATATTGAGAAGTCCGGAATTTTCAGGGTCAAAAAATTCAAAAGTTCTTTTTATAAAATTAGAAACATTTTTTAATATGTGCTTCTGTCTTTCTGAATTTACTCCAAAATACATTGGGATATCTGCCCCTGCACATGCATACATAGAATAGTGAACTATATAAGGACTATTTTTATTTCCATCATGTGTAATAAAATCACCTTTTTCCAAAATCTGGTCTATCCACATGTTTTTTTCAAATTCTTCCATCAGCCCTTCTTCTTCCGCCCATAGATAGGAAATCATTAAAACATTATGCCTGATATCCCGTTCATCCCATGGATAAACAAGAGGAGCACGTCTTCCAAGACTTACAGGCAGCCATGCTCCAGGATAACCTTTTGGATTGTCAGGAAATGCACCGAGTCCTTTCCCTGAATGATAAAGTTTCCGTCCTTTATCCAATAATCTGACTGCAATATTCCACGACTCATTTAAATAAGGTAGTGGTGTATCAATTCCAATCCACTTCTCAGTAAGTTGTGGACCTTCCCATTTTTTCATTTTTCTCTCCTCATCTTAATTTTGTAAGTTCAATAATTGATTCGTATATTTCAGGAAATAAGATTTTTCCTTTTCAGTAAATTTTTAGTAAGGACCTGCTCCATTATAACCTTTATATGTCTCCACATCAATTTTTCCCCATAAATCAGGATTTAACATGGCTTCTTCTGACATATCATAAACCCCTGTATTAGTTTTATTGAATCTGTAAACACGGGCGATTGTATGACCCATTTTATCTCCGACAACGATACCGGCATCACCCTGGAAAACCCGTCCAGGCCATAAATTCCCACCAAATACATCTGATGGAATGCGTGCTTCCACAACATATCCATATGAAGTATTTCTAATTACTGCTTTTGCATTTTTCAGTATTTCAACTTTATCAAAAACCACTCTTGAAGAAGTATCAAAAATAACAGGATGCTTTGCCCCTGGAACTATTGCTTGATATAGAACAACCACTGGTTTTCCATTCAATTTACTTATCAACAACCGACAATCTCCAATTGTTGGGACCTTGCGTGTTGGATTAGCAGCAGGATTAATGGAAAAATCCAATTCAACTGCATCTCCTGTCATAAAAAGTTTGGTATAGTCAGAGCCTGTATTAATAAATGGTCCTTTTTTAAATACTTTGAAAGCTATATAAACATTATCTCCCTGTCCAAAATTTTTTCCACTTATTCTCATAGCAATCTGCCCCCACGGAATATGTTTAGAATCTCCTATATTACTTGCTGTAGCCCAATCCCATCCTTTTAAATGTCCATTAATTTTTATATGAGAAGGAGAAATCATAATGCGTATTGGAGATAAAGATTTTTTTATTGTATATCTTTTTTTAGATTTAAGAATTTGCTGTAAGGTAATAGTAAATTTTCCATTAAACCGGCTGATTGTATTTAATCCTGTTATCTGCATCACATTATGAGCATTTGCTCCATCTATAAGAAGAATACGACCATCATTCAATCTTTCAATATATGGAATAGTTTCAGAACGATACATATCTGGACCTGGGTTACCGCCATTAGCAGGATTACGCAATACTTGCCCAATAATTAGACCATCAGTAGTAATTAAAGGAATATAGGAATTTCCATGATAATTAGCTAAAGCAATAATTTCACCCACATTTTTACCAGCATAAATTGGTCCCATTATTCCACTGCCGCCAATATTTTTCCTTGACTGAAAAGTTTTACTAAATGGAATACACCACATTAATTTACCATCAGGGGCATACGCAGAAAGTGCAGGATGATATCCCCAAGAAAATCCATCCACTATCATACATGTAAAAATATCTCCTTTAGAATTAATGGCAAAAGAAGCAAATCGTTTTTCAGGCTGAAGAATTATTTTATATTTGTTAATATTATATTTTGGAAGTCCATTTTTTGTCCATCCAAGAAATGGAAATTTCACAATTTCGGGCTTTTCTCCATTTTGTCCACCAGATGCAATTATCACATTCATATGATTATCCAGCATTCCCAGTCCCCATCCGGCATCAAATACTTCTAAATCACCAGGATTGGTTTTTCCCCAACCCGTTTTGGCCCATTGCATCTCATTTTCTCTTACCTTTCCAGAACCATCAAGATTTGTCCAGATAAAATCTTCACCTGCATGTTTTAGAAAAAAACCAGGAACAGGAGACATAAAAAACCCCAATTTGTCATCAGGAAGAATTTCTGTATCCCAACTTCTGTTTAAAAGTCCTCCAAATGCTACAAGAGGTTTCCAGCTTCCATTCTTTCCCAGTTCTCCTATAACCAGGGTTTGACCATTTTGCATTGTGGTTAAAAATTCTTTTCCATCAAACTGAATAATACGAGATGTATAATTTACTCCTCCTGCTCCCATCCATGGACCCGGATTAAAATATTGATTTTTAGAAAATCTACGCCACATTGTCCACAATGGTTTATAATAACCTTCCTTTTTTAAATTTATTCTATACCATACACCTGCTGACATTGCCAGGGATGGATTGTTAGGCTCTATAGGACCACCATAATTCCCTCCATACCAGGTGCTGCCAATGAACTCTTTTAAAAATTTACCTGTTTTGGAATTCCATGCACTTATACGAGCAGGCGTATAATCATCCTCTGTAACCCATAATTTACCATTTTTATCAATAGTAATACCCCTGGGCATAAGCATACCATCAGGATTAAACTTACCAACCCATGGCCTACCACCATACTTGCCTATAATACGAATAAATTTCCCTTTAGAATTGAACACTTTTACACACTGTGCTTTCCCCCAATCAGAAACATATATGTTTCCATTTTTACCAATAGTCAAATCTACTGGTGCCTGGAGATTTGTGGTTATTATAGGAGTGATTTTTCCTGTTTTAAGATTAACACAAACTACTGACCTATTGCTTATGGCATAAAGTTTGCCATTTGGAGAAAACGCAAGTCCTGCTGGTTTTATGATTTTCCATTGTGTTATTTTTGACAGAGTTTTATCATTGAAAACAAGAATTTCACCAGGAACACGTAAACTCACATAAAGTTTCCCATCGTTTACTGCTATTCCTGTAAGATTTCCACCTATACATCTTTCAGAAAAATCATAATTATCATGAATTGCATCGGTCCCAAGCGTAAAATCTTTTTTCTTCCACAATCTCCACCACCAATTTACTTTTACCTGAGACCTTGCAGGATTTGAAAGGTTTACTGTATCTTCTGCAATAATATCATAAGGTCTTAATAATGAAAATCTTGCAGGTAATCCTGTCTTCCTATTTAAACAGGTAATATCAACATAATAATGGTATTGCTGATTATTGTTATAATTGGAAACTTCATCTGCATAATAAACATACTTACCTTTTGCTGTTAAAACACAACTTCCTGAGTGGCCCAATGCTAATGGCATACCAAAATATCCCCATTTTTTCTGACCATTAAGATTCGTTCCAATAATAGAATATCCACATTCTGCAACTGGCCAGGCTAAATATATTCCATTGTTAACTGTTGCAACTGCTTCTGCATTTGATTCATCTCCTCCCCATTCTCCAGTACCAGAAAGATTTTGCCATGGTGGATTTCCGGGACTATTGTAGGTGGTCAAATACTTTAATCTTATAGGAACAGTATGATATAATCCACGAAATATATACTTCCCCGGCGAGACAGGTTTCCCTTCATCATTTAAACCATTCCAGTAAATGGACTCTCCTTTTTGCAAATATTCATCAGTTAAAAGTCTGCGAACAATATATCCATTTGAATTAACGATTGCAATAGTATAATATCCATTCTTTGAAACCTTATAAGGTAATATAATTTGGGATTTGGGTTTTACTAATTTCGTATTTAAAATAAATGGAATTCTATGTCCATCCATACCATTGAAAAATAACTGTAGAATACAATGAAACTGCATACCTTTTTTTAAGGGTTTTCCTGTTTTGGTTATAAGGGCCCATGGTAAAAATACTTCTTCTGTATAACCGCCTCCTTTAGTGTCAACAATAGCAAGACGCGCTCCTTTTTTCAATGCATCTGGTAGATATCCTTCATTAAGATTTGCTCCATATTGTATGTCTATTGCTGGTTTTAAATGGTTATCTTTGTTGTAACACCATATATTAACACTACTTGCTCTGTCAGTTCCAATACGCACCTGTAAGGCATCCCCGCCATCCCAACAATCATTATTTTTTTTTGGATTGACAACATTCAGATACTTACTCTTTGTGTGCCAATCAAGACCTAAATATAAACCCTTTTTATTGTATTGCCAATAAACATTTACTGAAGAATATCCTGGCAACAGATTGGGTTCATAAGCAATTGTTGTTCCACTTTTTAAATCCCATTCTTCAGGATTTAATTCGCCAGTAATTGTAATATTTTTACATGGTGTTGCTATAATTTCTGTGGTTCTGGTTCTCTGGGTAATATAACCACCATCATTTACCAAAACTACAGGGTTTGGACCTGCTATGGCTCCTTTTCCTTTTAGTTTTACTATCATGCCTGTAAAAGGATTAAAAGATAAATAAGAAGATGGCAGTGTTGCAAGTTTATCTGTAGAACTAACACCATCTACCATTCCAAATTCCATCCCTGCTCCTCCATAATTCGCTGGAACAGAAATACCTGCTTTATTTGCTCTTCTAAATGCATTATACCCTGCCTGCGGATTTAAACCCGCAAATCTTAATTCTACCAATATTCTTAATGGTTTGTTAGTTACTGGTTTGATACCTAATATATTCCATGGAATTCGGATTTCCTGAGTATAGATATGTTTCCCGATTATTTGGTATCCCTGAGATATTGTTTTTATTTCCTGTCCATCAGTAAGTTTAACTGCACCAACAGCCAATATTGCACGATTTTGATTGTCTTTTCCACGCCAGCATTCTATACAATAAAGTTTTCTGTGAAGAAAAAAACCAAGAATTAAACGGTCCCTGGATAATACAGAATTTCCTGTTTTTGATATTATTGATAATGAAGTGTTCCACCATATTCCTGCGTAAAGAAATTTGGTATCGTATTGAAATTCTATTTTGGCATGGTATTTGTCAAAAATTCCTCGCATTTGTGAACCAAATAAAGGATGAGAAAGAATAAGTTTTGTTGCCAAAGATTTATTCCAGATACTTAGATCTCCATTAATTTTTATTGGCATATTAGCATAATGGATATTGATTATTCCAGCAATTACTCTCGGATTTCTCTGGTCAGCTATTGCTTTTACAGAAAATATTATTATAATACTTATAAGAATCAATAAAAATTTAAAAATTTTCATAATATTTTTACTATTTTTTCATTTTTTCAAGTACAAGATTGATGTTATCAAAAGCTATTGACCCTAATTCAGCATACCCGCCAGGTAATAACCCATCTAAACGTATTGTTTGAAAATAGGATGCTGTTGGACTATACCATGGACAGGTTATTGAACCTTTTTTATTTACACTAACTGTTACAGTTTTTTTCTCTACATTAATAATACAATCAATATGTAATGGCACATCAGGTGCATATCTGGCAAGGGCAACACTATGATTATCATAATTCCAGAGAACTATTCCATCTCCAGAAAATATTACCTGACCTACATCCCAGAGTAAAACCCCTCCTGAACTTGCAAAATTCCCTTTAGATATATTAAATGATAATTTCCATACAAGACCTGTCTTTGCTATTTGTTGTGGTATGCTGTAATAGATCTGAGGACCATACTGGGGTTGAAAATTTTCCTTCCAATAAAATAATAAAGGCTTATCTGTTAATCCATTTACCTGTTTCACCATCTTTGCAACACGGGTTTTGGTAATATATCCAAGCCCCCCTAAAAAGTAAGAAGTGATTGGAAGAGATTGCCAGGGGTTTTTATTTAATGCCTCTACCTGTTCTTTATTCAAAGGTGGCGGTGGAAGTCCTATTTTATCCTTAGTGAAATTAACTTTCAACACTAATAATGGAAGTTTAATATTTGGCAAAGATGATTGAGCATACAGAAATCCAGTGAAAAATGTAATAAAAATAATTATACTAATTATCTTTTTTTTCATTCCATAACTCCAGATTCGTATTTATTTTATTAATGTGATGTCTCCATATTTACCGGGATTTTTATCAGAGGCTATTCCATGAAACCAGACTATTCTATATCTTCCTCCACCTATATTATTAGGATTATTCTTGTCATCAAGGACAAGAGCAAATCCTATTTTCTTACCGGGTTTTGGTGTCTTTTTTAGTCCTATATCCTTCCAGGGAATTGCAATCTGGTAATTTACATTTCCTTTTACCCCTGTTGGTTTTATTGTTGCCCTCCAGGAAGTAATATATTTAGCGGAAGGAAATCTTCTGCTTGCACAATAAATATTTTCTCCATTGCCGGGTAAATAAGCCTCATTTTCCGGCAGATATGCTTCATATTCATACTTTGGAGCAGTTGCATTTAAAACATCATCCGGCTGGAAAGCAAATTCTATTGCATCCGCTTCAAATCCATTCATACTTCTTGTCGGGACTGATACAAATTTTTTGTCAAGTGCCTCAACCCCCAGATAAAGAAATTTTTTATCCCACAGAAACCGTATTTTCCCGAATAAATATTTTCTTCCTCTATAAGGACCATACTCAGACTGACCCTTGTATCCAAAATCAATAGGTTTTGCTTTTTCCCATCCTTTCCATGTCCCATCAAAATACGGCGGAATTTCTGTGTAAACAGCATAGGCAAAATTCAGCGAAGATGCAAAATTATATGCAGCAGTCCCGGTTTTAAAAACAGTCATCAAATCTGTTCTTTCACCCTGTCCGATTTTTACATTTACCGGCAAAATTATAGTAGAACCGGATAATGGAGGGATGCTGATTTTATAATTGTTTTTGCCAATCACATGATTTTTAATTGACAGGTCCCCTTCAACCTGTTTTTTTTCATTGTTTTTGATTTTTATTGATATCTCTGGATGTCCCTGTTTTATCCCGGGATATACTTGTATACTCCCTTCAATGTTATGACTTATTCCTATATTTCCATTTGTAAAAATATAAACTGGATTTTTAATATTCAGGTTTATCAATCCATCAGATACTTTTTCCCGTTTTCTGTTACCCATGATATCCATTGTGGTAATGTATGGAGAGGAGACAGCAAGTGTAAGTGCATTTGTTCCTATGTTACTCCATACAACCCATAACGTTCCATTTCCTTTTCTTAATTTAATTATTGTTACGCCATTAACCTCTTTTTTCCCAACAAATGTGGCATCTGCAAGTGTATTGGTCATTACTGACCAGGAAATAAACTGAGGTCTTGGCTGAAGCGCAGGTTCAGGTGTTATCATATCATAATCCATTGGAGTAAGATTCACGAATGCCCATGCAGTTATTGCTTTGATTCTTGGATAACAGGCTGAGTATAACCCCAGGGCAGTTTTTACTACATCATTGGCAGATGTAAATTCTGCAGATGCCCTTGCAGGTCCTTTATTGGGCGCTTCACCCCAACCGGATTCATCCTCTTCCATCCATACTGTATAGTTCTTATTCCCATGCTTGTCAAATTCTGCAAGTGCATTTTTGGCAACCATTATTTCAGAACTATATGCATTTAATATTGCACCATTAAATTTACCATCACCTGGTTTTTTGTAGAGTCTTTTTATTGTATTAGCATAATAGTCTGTCGCAATGTTTCCTATTAGAACAAGCATCTTTGGGGAAACCTTTTTTATTCCATCATACTGGGCAGCCATTTCAGTATCGTATTGTTTATCCGTTGGCACAAATGTATTACCCTGTCTTCGCCATGGTGAATGTGTATTTGCCTCTTCCACGCCAAAATTCCCTATTGCGATAACAAGACCTTTAAATGCTTTTCCTACAATCTCCCCTTGTTTTTCAAAATCCTGAATCGGAGTTGTATGTTGAGGCTCTAATTGAAGAACAACCCTTAAACCAATCTTTCTATACCAGTTAATCTGCTGTTTTATCTGAGGTATTGATGCTTTTAAACTATTTATATCCCCATAATACATCTTTACCCAGGCAATCCCAAATCCCCCTATTTTTAATATTTCCCCGAGTTCTTTACTCATTCTGCCAGAAGGAGGAATGTTTACACCCGGAGTTGCAGCCCATATATTTTTATCCGTTGGTGGTTTTTTAAGATTATTTTTTAGGTACGGTATAACACCATATCTTCCGCTGACTTTTCCAACCTTTGCGTTTCCTTGAAAAACCGTTGCTTTTAAATAGAAACTTCCATATTCATTTACCGGGGGAAGATAGATCTTGGTTGTAGATTCTGAATAACCTTTAAGATGAATGTTTTTAAATGTATAGGGACCATCCATCTTCCCATAAAAATCATATCTTTTTATTTCAACGCTTACAACCCTTGATTCTCCAAGAAGATTAAAAAGAGCCACCTTTATCGGAATCTTTTGTGTTTTGAATTTTTTACCGATAAATATATTCCCGGGTTCTACAGAATCTTTAATACTTCCCCATATTGATGTCCATTCTCTTTTTTCTTTTGGTGAAGGCATGTATGGCGGCTTTATTTTCCTTGTGGATTCTATAAACCATTGCTTATATAAATCATTAGAACCTTCAGATGCAAAAGCTTTTTGTATATTTGTTCCTTTGGGTAATTTCCATACTGTAAGATTATCAGCATAAGTTTTTCCCCATCCTCCTGTGTCCGCGGCAAGTTCCTGTCCAAATCTTAACCTCATTGTTGTTGCTGTATCCGGGGCTATATATGGAACTGTTGCCCAGTATCTCCATTTGCCTGCCGGCAGTGTACTTATTCCTGAACGAACATATTCCGCAGGGGATACTTCATTGCCGTTTTTATCAAAGAATTGTATTTCCAATGGCCCCCACCATGGTTGAGATAAATTTACTCCCATCCTAATCCAGCCTCCGGCTATGTATGCTTTCCCGGGCTGACAAACCATTGGAGCAGAAAGCCAATAACCATCTACGGGCATCATACCATACCATTGATAATTTTTTGATAATGGAGGAGCAATGGAAATATTAAGAAGTGCATATTTCCCTGCATAAACAATATTACTGCTTATTTCGCCTTTTCCTCTTCCTATATTAAATTGTGGTGTCCCCTGTGTGTAATATTCTTCTAACTGTTTTTTGGTCCAGTTTTTTTCAGAACTGCCATGATAAATCCATCCTACCGGCTTGCCATTTTTTATTTCCTCTATGCCTCCGTTTTTTAGAAGATTTTTTGCATAGATTATACCTACTGATGCAACAGGATTTATTTTTACTACTGGTATTTTTTCTGCTTTGATACTCTGTACTCTTAAATTTAAATTATCAAAATATGCTTGCCCGGAACAAAATTGCAGGTTGACTCTAATCTGGACTTTTTTTGCTCCTGCAGGTGGTTTTACATTTTTTATTATAAGAACATCCCAGTCTGTATTATTCAGTATTACTTTTGACCGTAGTTCATCTCCAATAGGATTATCCTTGTTATCTAAAAACTGCATAGATAAATAAGCACCACTGCCGCTGCTGGACATTTTTTCTGTTTTTACAAATCCTGTTAATGAATATATTTTATTGGAATAAACAGGAATTTCTGTTTCCCAGCCTGAAGGAGCCATTGTTGCATTTATAACTTCTACAGAATGGGTTCCACTCTGGGCAATCCCATGGACATATAATGTTTTTGCAGAACCAAATGATTTCCAGTCTTTTGGGCCGGTTCCTATGGAATTGGCCTGTTCAAAATCAGGGTTTGGCAATAATCCTTTTGAATGGACTTCTTCAAGTTTAACATCATCTATCCATGCTTTTGGGGTTCTTTGAGGTGCAGCTGTAACAAGTTCAAAACGAATCTGGGCATATACAGCATCTTTTGGAGCAATGTATGGATAGAAAGCATGGCTCCCTCCTCCGGAAACTGATGAGCCTTCTTTTTTTGTCCATGCAGGTTCATCTATATAATCCGCCATTACCCATAGGTATGGTCCTTCTTTTACTGATTGTTTATTCTTATTTAACCAGAATATCCATGCATTAAAACCTGCATATATTCCACCTCTTACATCGTTGTTTTGTTGTAATAGTCCTTTTGTTTTATACCAGAAACTGAATCTATAGGATTTACCTGCATGAACAGGAACATTCTGGCTAACTAAAGCATATCCACCAAGATTATGTTTTGATATATAGTTGAGTAGATTGTTTTGTTGTAATCCTTTTTGCGGAATGAAGATTGGCTTTGTCTGGTCAAGAAATAAAGAGTGTTTCCCTGTCCGGCCTGTGTTGGCAATAAGCACTTTTGCCCCATTTTGATTAAAAGGAAGCCAATTACTGAGTTGCTTCTCAAAGCCGGAATTTAAAACAAGATTTTCTGCATGCGCTCCTGCAAAGAAGCAGAATAAAACAAGAAAAAGCAAAAATATCCTACCTTTGTATTTTTTTCGTTGAATAGACATTTTATTAACTCTCCTTTTTTTAATGCCCTTCTCAGAACCGTGCTTGTAAGTTTTAGCTTTAATATTTTCTGTCATTGAAATTTTCTATATTGTTTTATATATTGAAGTTCCTGGGTTTATTGTAATTTCTCCTTTTATGGTTTTTCCTTTAAATGGCTCAAAGTATGGATTTAGCATAATATGTGCTTTTATAACTCTGTCTGTAGGATTATTTATCCCAATATGCCACCTGTTTTCTCCTGTTTGTGTCACCTGAACAAAAAGGTCTGGAGCATCACATATTACAGGCTCTCCTATAAACAGGTTTCTGGTTCCATGCAGTGTTATCACTGAATATGCTTTTCCATTATATACTCCAATGGGTCTTGCTTTCTTTAGCCCTCTATCATATAAATATACTGAATTCCTGTTTTCAAGATTTGATACTACTATTGGAAGTGTTGAGATTAAATTCCCGGTTATACTTCCTGAAAAACATCTGTATTTACCTCCATTTATGTTCAGTATATATCTTTTACTTATGAGTCTGCCTGTTTTTATGTTTAGATGATATGCTGTTTTTCCATTAGCTGATAATCCAAACTCATGATAAAACTTTTCAGGTACTTCATTTGTTGTAGATGGTAAATTGGATGTAATTGATGTGGTTCTGGGAAATCCGATAAGTAAAATTTTTATGTTTTTTATTTGTCCTTTTTCCTGCGGTGAGTATTTTTTAGACAAAGTGAAATATATACGATTTTCCCCCGGAAGCCATGTTTCCACTTCAAGACCATTTGTCAGAGGATATACTGTTAAACTTCCAAGTGGTGAATCCAATGATGCTACATAACTTCCTTTGTTAAATGGTTCATTTATGGCTCTTGGTTCTGAATTGTTATTTCTTTTCCAGATTCCCTCGTAAAACTTATTGCCGCTTCGTATTGTCCATATATGAGATTTTACAGGGTCTATAAATCCAATAGAAAATCCATTGTTTGGTATGTTTTTTAAAAGTTTTATGTGGATATTAATTAAATACACGATAATGGGACTATTCGGGTCTACATTAAATAAATAGTTTGTCCTTGTTAGAGTGAATTCTTTTGCAGGCTTTGTTTTCCATAGTGTATGCCATACATTATACACATTAATCTTATCAGCAAAATTCCATTTCAATATCCCTTCTCCTATGTTTACGTCTCCGGAGTCAAATAATCTTATTGAATCAGAAACATTTGGTGCTGAAATCTGACCTTTTTCAGAATTACAGCTAACAGGTAATTGCAAATCAGGGTCTCCTCCGGGTGAACCATCAAACGCAGCTGCTCCCAGCCGTGGGTCTGAAAAAAAATCTTCTGACGGGGTTATTCCTCCCGCTGTATCCACCCTTTTAAATGGAGTGGCAGTCTGCGCTCCACCAATCTGGATGTATGTTCCATCGGTTCTTGTAAGATGGCCCCAATCAAATTGATTGTTTCTATCTCCACACATAAATTCATAAAACCTTCCTCTATCATATAATCCACGGGATATTGCTTTTCCACCATTGATGTCAGTTGCCACTAACACCAAAACGTGTTGTCTATCATGTGTAATGTCTAAATTAAACTGAAATTGTTTTTTACCTCCGACCAAAAACCTTCTGAAAAGTTTTGTCCCATCATATATTTCCACTTCTTTCAGTCCAGCCTTTGAATCTACTTTCCCATGTATTTCCCATCTATAATCCTGCCATACAAAATTTCCAGTATCATTTGCCGGATAATCTCTATACCCTACAAAAGAAAAATTTTCTATTTTGGGGCCATCGGTTATGTAGATGTTATTTGCCTGAAAACCACCTTCAAAATGCCATGTGTCCCAGTATTCGGATATGTTTTGTGGAGCACCCTGGTGTGGCCAATTATCCGGCATTATTACAGTAGTCCATTGTGTTTTTGAAAGCATTTGGGGACTGTCTATAATATCAATGGCAACAGGTAAAGGGTCCTGTCCGGAATCAACAACCTGTAAATAGCCTGTAGTCTTGTTTTCCACTTCCTTATTATTTATGCTGGTTATTACTCCCATTGCATCCCAGTCTGAAAAAAAGTCTGTGAATGGCGCCACACTTTTTGAAAATAAATAGTTACCTGCGGTTTGATTGAATCCTGCATCCGTATACGCATAGTTAAGTGTTGTCATTGCGAGTTGACCTTTCTGGTATGGATTCCCTCCTACTGTCGGGTCATAAGAGATAAATTCCTTGCCATCAGAAGAAAGATATTTCTTAGCGGGCCAGAGCGTATTTTTTCCGAAATAAAAGTAATGGTCGCCGACTTCATCCTTTATGGTAAATCCCGGGATTGCAGTAAAATCAGATGTTGTGTATTTTTTACATTCTTTTTTTAACTGCTCAAATTTTGCTTTTGTGAGTGCAGCAAAGTTTTCCAGAAATACGATATATGATAATCCCGCCTTTTTTGCTGCACTAACCCATTCTTTTACTGTTCCATGTCCTGATGAATATTGTGTCTGCGCTCCTATTATTCCCTTGTATTGATGAGAAGTTCCTGGAAAAACAGATTTTCCATTCCAGTTATATGGTGTGGCAAACTGAACCTTGAATGGATTATTCAGTAAAGACATGTTCATTGTTGCTCCGCCAGGAATGTTTCCTTTCATTGACGATTCTGACAACCACTTGAGTGAATTTTCAAAAATCTGATATCCGTTTGACGGTTTTCCTTCCAATCCATGAGATAGAACTATACCTTCAAACGTTGTCTCTGCTGTCTGCAGAAATATGAAGTCAGAAGTTGTTGAAAAATAGACCACTCTTCCTTTTCCAAATTTTCTGTATGCTACAAGCGGAACGTCTGTGGAATAAGAACCTTTTTTTCCGGTTATTGCCCCGGCTGTAATAGAAATATTCTCGGTATGTGACGTTCTTGAGCCTTTTACCACAATATTCCAGTTTTTATCTGCAAGAAATGGTATTGTTTCCAGAATATTACCTTCAGAAAGAAGTGGATACCATAATGAATGAACATTTTTAGTGATGGGGGATTGAATAATGTTTTCTGTGAGACCGAATGAAAGATTCCATGCAGTTGCATTCTCCTGTGTATCATTGTCAGCAACAACTTCATTGAACAATGGTGTTATCCCAATCTTTTTTCCGAATGCTTCCTGGGCAGGCATCTGGCTTTTCACTTCGCCCATAGAAGGAATGAACAGAATACCCCCTCCTTTAGACAAGAATTTCATCAGAACTGATATGTTTTTTTTGTTTGTTTGTGTTAAACTAAAATCTGCATTTGATTGCCCCAATCCTATTCCTGTTAAAACTATGACATTATAGTTCTTTACTTCATCCCAGGTTAATGGTGTTGAATATGGAAATCCTTCTCCTATATTTATTATAAATCCTTCCTTGTTTAATTCCCTTGCAACAATATAATAAGGACCTGGGGATCCAATAAAAAGAACGGCTGGTTTTTTCTGGCTGATTGTATTATTATTACTGCCAAATATATAACCCGCAGAATATAATAAACACACAAATATACCCAACATTAAAATTTTCCTCATTTTTTTATCTCCTCCCACTTAATAAAATAGACACACAGAATATTTAATAACTTATTAAAGGATTATTTGTAAATGGCCAGTCATACTGTGTCCCTTTATACCCATACCAATTTGGATTAGATGGAACTGTATTACCAACCTGTTCAAGTTTCTGCTGGCTATTATCAAGAACACTTTGAGGATACCACTGGACATGTCCATCACAGAAAAGCAGGTCTGCTCCACCATTATGCCGGTATATCCAGTGAGAATCCCAGCCATAACCCTGCCATGTTGTACTTCCAGCCGATGTGGTTTGCCAGGGGAGTCCACTTTCTCCAATACAAAGAGTATCAGCTGGTTTTGTTAACTCGCTTTCATTAACTGATATCACAGGATTTTCATATACATAATTCAATCCCAAGTATACATCACCACCAGCATTATCAAATCCCATGTTGAATCCATAACCTCCATTATAATCATACCCATATTCAGTAGTCTGGTATAGCGGGTGGACAAATGTATTAGAACCTGATAAGTCTTCATATTCCAGCCAGTCAGGGTCATAGAACACTTTCCAGTTCTTTGTATATGGGTATAACCAAAGCACCCAAGGACTCCAGTTACCTTGAGGACCCGGGTCCCCATAGCCCTGTGAAACTTCAAATGCACCCCAGTAATCTTGACTACTACCAAATGCAGGATAAAATCCATTATAGTCATTCAGATACATAGCCATTGCCAAACCGAGTTGATGAAGATTACTCATATCCACTGCTTTTCTGGCTTCTTCCCTTGCCCTTGCTAATGCCGGTAGCAACATTGCAGCCAAAATAGCTATGATTGCTATTACCACCAAAAGTTCTATAAGCGTAAAACCTTTTTTTCTTTTTTTTGTATTCATGTTTTTTTCCTCTTTTTCTGTATTATTATTTATTTTTTCTTTCATCATTTCTTCTTTTTCTCTCATTTTTTCACCTCCCTGATTTAATAAGATACGGTTGTATCAATATTTTTCTATCTGGTATTTTTTTACCCGCCATTTGTCTTTCAAGTAAATCAAATATTTTATTGACCACTTCATCAGTATCTATTTCAATTAATATCAGATTATTTTTATACATATTCAGGTTCAGGACAGGAGAATATTTATTTGAATGTGTTGCTATTTTTATGTCTTTCCCTGGTTTTATTCCCATGTTTTGCATTGCTGCAATTGCACCTATTGTCATTGTGTCATGTGTTATTACAAGCCCATGGAGATTTTTATTTTTTGTTAATATTTCTTTTGTCGCACGATATCCTGTTTCCTCCAACGTTTCAACCCTTTCTTCCATTCTATTATCCCAGATATATTCCGGTTTATACTCAAGCCCAAAATCTTTTATTGTTTTAATGTATCCTTTTATGTCTCCATGATATTTTTGTTTTCTTAAATAATCAAAACCTGTGATTAATCCAATCTTGGAACACTTTTCTTTTATAAGAGAATTAGTCCCTATTTCAATGAGTTTTTTAAAATCAGCATGGACTGTTCCTTTTTTCCCGAGCATGGAAAAAGAAACCGTTGGAATGGTTTTTTGGAACCAGGATAATTGGACTAAATCTCTAATTATCAGCGATATAACGCCATCTATTTCCCCTGATTCTATGTCTCTCTGAAGTTGATAATGGGTATGCATTGTTGAAGATAAATCGTTTTGAATTTCAGGAATATCCAGGTAAACCGAGAATCTTTCTTTTTCCGTATTTTTCTGTATTCTTTCTTCACATTTTTTAAGTAGAATGTTAAATACCTCTTTTGATACGCCGCTATAAGAAAAAATATTCCATCCAAATACAATGGCAATCGTTTTTTGAAATATTGTTGGAGAAACGTATATACCACTTCCTCTTGTTCTATAAATTATTTGTTTTCTTTCAAGAGTGGATAATGCTTTATCTATTGTGATGGGAGTCGTGGAAAAAATGGAACACAGTTTGGAAATTGTTGGCAGTTTCCATTCCGGCCCTTTTTCAAATGCACATTTTTTCAATTCATTTATTATATGTTGGATCTTTTCCCCATAACCTGTTTTTACCATTTTATCTTCTGTTTTTACCATTTTAATTTATAAATCTTAATTCTTAATTTATAAATCTATGATCAATTTAACATATTATAATTAATATATATTAATTTTAAATTATAAATATTATTTTGTCAAGGGCGTGCATTGCCGCATCAAAAATCTATACGAAAATGTATCGTTGCGTGATGGGAAAATCTATATGAAAATACCTCTTTGTTAACAGGTGTAAAGGTTAAAATGGCAAACTACACTTTTGGCAACTGTAAGACAAAATCCTTTTTATCAACAAAGAAAAATTTTCATAATATTTTTACTTTCTATATCATTTCATTTTTTGTAAACATTCCAAATATAAGATTAGACAGGAAAACGCCGGATATGAAACCGGCGTTTTCCTATTGTTTTTTACTGATTTATACCCCAAAAACCGTTTTGAGTGGCAACAGGTGGAGTAAATCCCCAATTAGTTTGCACCCAGCTCTGGATGTTATCATTTGGAGAAACAGGTATGTCTCTAAATGGCATTGCTGCAGCATGTCCATCTACATATACAAAATTTATCATCGCATCCGCAAGGTCCCCATTTTGACTATGTCTGTATGCTCCATCTCCAAATTCATCCTCTTGATATATAGAACCTTTATCCCATCCCCAGAAAGGTGTTACTCTAAACCCATAGCCATCATTATCTGCCGAATCACAAAACATAAAGGTTTCATCCGGATATGGTATTTGAGCCATAGAAGCACCTGTTATACCATATGCGGGTGGAAAAGTGTTATCTCCAAAATAATCAGAGTAGCCATTTATTCCATAGTCTGAAAACCCAGTTATATATTGATAACCAGTTGGGTCAACAAAAATACTTTGATGGTGTTGATAGTTTGCTGAAGCGTTCTGATATTGAGCATTAGCCGAGGTTGCATTTGCCGGAATTCCAAGTGTGTAGGGATAAAGAAGCACAGGCCAGCGGGCATAATAATCAACTCCACCGGGTACATATGCAGAGGTAGGTGTAAAACGGCTATAATCCTGATAATACATTAATTCGCCAAGTCCGATTTCTTTTAAGTTTGACTTGTCAGATGTAAGTTCCGCCTGTAGTCTTGCCCTTGCTAATGCCGGTAGCAACATTGCCGCAAGTATGGCAATGATTGCTATGACAACAAGTAACTCTATAAGGGTAAAACCTTTTTTATTTCTCATTTTTTTTCACCTCCTCTCGTCATCTTTCTTTTTTTGTATTTTTCCTGTTTTTTAATTGTATACATTGTATACTATGGTATATTAATATGTCAAATATTTGCAATTTCCCTAAAATTCTTCTATAAAAAATTTTAGAAGTTTAAAAATAAGATTGAAAAAGTGTTAAAATGTTATAAAATAATATAATAAATTTCAGATAAATTATTTTAATAAAAAGGAAATTTATGAAATATATCCCAAAAACGCCGATAAATCTGTTCAAACAATGTTGGAGATTTAATGTTTATAAAAAAAAATGTTTTTGCATGATATTATTTAATTTTATATGTATGACAGCTTATGGATCAGTCAATCTGATACAGAATGGAAGTTTTGAAAAAATTCATTCAGGTATACCTGTCTTCTGGATTTTTCAGAATGGTCCGGGTGCTGGCGGTGCAATAATTTCCATGGATACCACAGTTTCACATACAGGACATAACAGTGTCAAAATATTTGTTCCAACACCAAATGGATGTGGTTCAATTGTTGCAGAATATAAAGGTCATAAGGGAGATAATCTTATCCCTGTAGAACCTGATACGGCATATGCTCTCTCATTCTGGGTAAAGGGCAAAGATGTGGATACAATGGGAGAAGGGATAAACATAAGGATAGGATTTTCCCAGATAGATACTCTTAATTTACCTAATGGCGGAAAAGGATTTCATTCAATAGGCTTTCGTGTATATCAATCCGGTTTAACTGGAACTTTCAACTGGACAAAACAAACATACAGGTTTGTTACCAAACCATGGCAGAAATACTGCCAGATATATTTTCAGTTACGCAGCAATATCGGTACTATCTGGTATGATAATATCAGTCTAAAAAAAATTGGCAAAATCAATATGCCTAAATTTTAAATAAAATTTTATATGGGAGAAAAAGATTATGAAAAAATATCTAATGCTCAGTTTTTTGGTATTGTGTTTTAATATAGGCGTATGGAAAATTTATTCAGCAGAAAAAATAAAGTTTCCTGTTTTAAATCTGCCAGCAACACAAGGACAATTGCAGGAAACATGCGGTTCCTATCCTGACCTGATTAACTGGTCAGAAAATGGAAATGTGCTTATGGCAGGAGACCAGTCCATGCTGTTGAATGAAAAACTTCCTCTGGTAAGACTTAAAAATGACATATGGGCTGATAAATTAACAGGCAAACCATTGAAAATTATCATTGTATCAACCATTCAGCATGAAGGAGACCTTATGTATTTTCCATCAGCATTTTCGGCAGACTGGCTTCGTATTCCTGCTTATTATGGACCGGAATATCAGGGTCTTGGATTAACCCCTGAAGTTATGGGTTATTCATTAAATCTTTTAAAAAAAGCGTTTGCTCAGCATCCTGACGTAATAATTCTGACTATTTCTGCAGCTCCGTTTCCATCTGATGTGCATAAATTCATCCTGAAATATGTAAAAGATAATGGTGCGGGACTGATTCTTTGCGGACTTAACTATTATGGATGGGATGGCACATGGTGGGATAATATTTATGGAAAGGAATCCCCTTTATCAGGAAATGGCGGAGAAAGACAGATAATAAATAAAATGTCCTCAATTATTTCAACAGATTATCCATCATTTGGAGGAGTTCCGTTTGCTATATTTCCACCAATCAATGTTTATGAAAATGTCCATCTTGTTAACAATGGAGTCCCTGTATGGTCAACGAATAATGGAATTCCCATTGTTGCCATGAAAAAATATGGAAAAGGTATAATTATTGCAACCGGCTGGTCAGGAATATTTCCTCAATTTGGCGCAGGGCTTTATACAATTCCCAAGGGATATATTACGAAATGTCATTTTTCCAGAACAGCATTATACCAGAGATATTTTACAAGTGCCATTAGCAAACTTATTTTATTTGCTGCAGGACGGAAACCATCTGTATGGATAACATTTTCTATACCGGATTATCTAACCTGGGGAAATTCATCAAATATTATTTTACATGTAAAAGGACAACAGGATACGGCAAAAACAGTAAAGGTCTTTCTTCGTAATACAAAAGATAGAATAATTATGGATAAAAAAATTCCTGTATCCGGCACAATTAAGATTTCTCTGCCCATTATACCTGCGGGTAGATATGTTTTGGATGCGACATTAAAAAACAATCAGGATGAAGTAATTTCCTGGTATTCACACATAATTAAGATTAACAGTCCTATTTCCATCACAGCAGCGGCGAACCATCGCTACTATATACCGGGTTCAACTGCAGTAATCAGTGGAAAAGTCAGTGGCAAAACAGGGATTATTACTTCAATTATGTTGCAGGTATGTGATGTAGAAAATCACATTTGGGCACAAAAAAGGATAAGTTCTGATGTAAATGGAAATTTTTCATGGAAATATAATGTCGTTACCACACCAAATGCTCTTCAAAGAGTTAAAGTAAAAGTTTTTTCCGGAAAAGATATGATATGTTCAAAATCTTTTTATATTTCTGAAACTGTCCATACCTGGAATGATTTTATAAATTTTCTCTGGCCAGGTGATATATCCCCTATCCAAAGTTCCGATATTTTAAATGGAGAAAAAAAAGAACTTGGTCTGGATGCATTTGTTGCAGGTGGTGAATCAAATAATAGTCCACAAATTGTTTCCAGTATGTTTTCCGGACTCCAACCATTTTGGACAAACATTTTTCCCATTGGCCCGCGTGACCTTGAAAACAACTACAGTACAGTAGTCAGGAACCAGGAACAAAACATTCAGGTAGAACAAAAACTTATTAACAAATATGGAGGAATAGCCGCATCTGTTCAGGATGAACGACATGAATCCAATGAGGCTATGCCGGGGAAAAACCTTTTAAGTATGTTCCGTGTTGCAATGAAAAAAAAATATGGAACCATAAAAAAATTAAATTCTGCATGGGACACGTCTTTTACCTCTTTTTCCACTATGTCTCCATTATCAGAATTAAGTATTGGAAAGAACACCTACAATATTGCAGAATGGCTGGAATACAGACTTTGGTTTTCCAAAATTTTCACTAAATTGGATAAAACTCTTATGAAAAAAACCTTATCAGGACTTGTTGACCCAAAAATTTACTATGGCATTGAGGGGCTTTTTCAAACCAGTGGACTTCTTTTTCCATATTCCGGATTTGATTATTCCTCAACTCCTTTCACAATGCTCATGCCGTATGGAAAATCAACTATAAATCTGGCACGAAGTTTTGTTAAGGGTCCCATGTCTACATGGTGGGGATATTCAAATTCAAAACACAGCTATTTTACAATGCCATGGTGGGGACTACTTCATGGATATAGAGGAATGGGCTGGTTTTCCGGGGATACGTTCATGAGTCAATTAGGCGGCGTATACAAACAATCTCAATGGGTAAAAGAAGTAACCCAGCCATTAAGAGATGGTGTTGGCAAACTCATTATCCATGCTAAAGAAAAAGTAAGTCCTGTTGTTATACTTTATAGTCAATCATCTCTTTATGCAGATTCTATTATTGGAAAATGGGTCAATCCTATAGATGCACATCTGTTTAGAAGGCCATGCAATGACAGCAGAAAAGTATTTCAGAATTTATTAGCAGAAAATAGTATTGACTACAGATATATCAGTGAAAAACAGATTCAACATGGTGGGTTAAAGAATAAAAAACTACTGATATTAAGCGGGGCTTTTGCATTATCCCGAAAAACAGTGCTTGCTATTAAATCATGGGTGAAGCATGGCGGGACTGTCGTAGCAGATGTAAGACCTGGAATATTTAATGACAGCGGCATCCCTTCATATCAGATGAATAATCTGTTTGGAATAAAGAACAACAGATTTGAGTGGGGTATGCAACCATTTGATTATCTTGTCTGGGCAGAAAAAACTCTTCCTGACTGGCATGTGACCGGCTGGTTTGCAGGAGAATATTTTGAAAAAAATCTTCATATTACAGATGGCATACAATTAGGAAAAATTATTTTTCAGCCGGGGTACAAAAATGGTATTCCCTGTTTTGTGTATAAAAAATATGGGAAAGGACAGGCACTGCTTTTAAATTTTCTCCTGTCTGCTTATACACGAACTCAAGACCAGTGGTCCAACTTACTGGGACAACAAATACTCAGTTTAGCAGGGATTAAGCCTGCTTTACTTGTATCTAATAAAGAAGGGGTTCCATTGCAGGGATTTGAAATAACACAATGGCAGTATGGAAATGCAGAATATTTCGGGATTTTCAGAAGAGAGGATTCTTCTCCGCTTATACCATCAAATGTTTATCTTTTCTTTAAAAAACCAGGCTGGACATATATAATTGGCGGTGAAAATCCTGTAAAAGGAAAAATGATTTCAGAAAAACATCTTGGATTTTTGAAAAAAATAAAAATCAAACTTGCTGCTGGTGGGGTAATTCTGATTGCAAGACTTCCTTACAAGATTAAAAAATTGGATGCAAAACTCATAAGCGCCAAAAAATCATTTTTTGGTGCAAATATCCTTGTTCATCTGATAACTTCAGAAGGTAACAATCACTTTGGTCCTGTTGCCCCTTATGTCATTCATATAAGTGTGTTTAATCCTACAGGTGTTGAAGCGGGCGTATTAAGAAAAAACATTATCATTCACAATGGTAAAGCAATAATTCCTATTCATCTTTTTCTGAACGCTCCAAAAGGGCAATGGAAGATTCTTTTAAAAGAAATAGTTTCCGGGAAAAAAGCAGAAGTTTCATTTAAAATTTAAAAATATGCTAAACAGATACCTGAGGAGGTATGACATATGACATCATTAAATAAGATAGATGTTGCCATATTAGGTTTAGGTGGAATGGGACAAACTCATGTTAAAGCCGCTAAAGATTCCCCTTATGTGAATAAAATTTATGGCTATGAACCCAAACTTGATAGAGCAATGTCACGTGGCAAAGAATTAGGAATAGAATCCACATCTGATTTAAACAAAATTTTAAATAATTCTCTTATTAAACTTGTTTATATTGCCGCTATCAATGAAGCACATGCAGAGTTGACAGAAAAAGCCTTGCGTGCAGGAAAAGCAGTTATGTGTGAAAAACCAATGGGTATAAATATAAAGGAAGCCAAACAAATGCTTGATGCAGCAAACCAGACAGGTCAATTTCTTCAAATAGGCTTTGAGCTTCATTATTCCAAAATATATACGCTTGCTAAAGAATGGATTGACAAAGAATTAATTGGTTCAGTAATAAACTGTCACTGCCGGTATTATTGCAGTGAATTTCATTTGAAAAACACATGGCGTAGCAAAAGTAAAGGAACATTGATTGGTGAAAAACTTTCCCATTATATAGACCTGCAACGATGGTTTATTGGTAGTCCAGCAGAAGAGGTGTTTTCAATGTCAGCTCCGAATGTCATTTATTATTTCAATCATCCTGATAATCACCAGATTAACATCCGTTTCAAAAATGGAGCTATTTCAAATCTTAATTTTTCTATGTTTATTGGCGAATCAGACACTAAAAATCCAAACGACCCTTTGATGGAAATGCTTACAAAACAGTCAGACGACGGACATTTTTTACAATATCATATTTTTGGAACAAAAGGAGCCATAGAAACTGATGTTTTCAGACGACGTATCCGCCGCTGGCAATTTTCTGATAGTTCAAAACATATGATTAGCAAAATTGTAGAAACTGTTACATATTCTCCAGATGATGATATGGAATGGATACATAATACTTATGGACAAAACATTCGTATTTCAGAATTGGTGGCAAAAGGACTTCCACCGGATAATCCTGCAACGGATTCTTTTGAAACCATGAAGGTTGGATTTGCTGCAGAAATTTCAGAACAGGAAAAAAGAATTGTAAAAACAAATGAGATAGTATAATATTTATTATTATTATTTAATAAAACCCCGTAAAATGAAAATAAAATGTGAATTTCGCGGTGTGATGTATGACCTTGCCCGTGGTAATTATGATTCTATTCATTCTTTAAAAAGATTTATCAAATTTGTTTCAGAATGCGGATTAAACATTGTCACTTTTTATATGGAAGACCTGTGGCAGTATAAAACACATCCCAGAATTTCAAATCCACACGCTTATAAACTGGAAGATATGAAATTTCTTGCAGAATATGCAGAAGATTACAATATAACACTGATTCCATCCTTAACTACATTAGGGCATTCCCATCATATACTGGATAAACCGGGATACAGACATCTTGCATTTCCAGGGGAACATGCAGATTTTGATGTTTTAAATCCTTCAGTATATGAATTCTTTGATGAACTTTTTCATGAGGTTCTTCCTTATTTCAAAAGTCCCTATGTTTTTATCAATGGAGATGAGGTAAACTTATCACATCTCAGCGAAGAAGCAAAAATGAAAGCAAAACAACAAGGACTTGGATATCTTTATGGCATTGGGATGAAAAAAATCGGGGAAATGGTTATATCGTATGGAAAAAGACCTGTTATGTGGCATGATATGCTTCTACACCACCCTGAAAGCATAGAGATTATTCCCAAAGAAACGATTATCGCTTACTGGTATTATGATTACCAGAGTGCTTTTCCTGCCATTCCCTTTTTTTGTTCAAAAGGTTTTGATGTAATAGCATGTCCAGGCTTATTAAGGCATGGCGATAAACCTGACTATGCAAGAGCCCTGCCAAATATAGAAGGTCAGATTTTGGAATGTATAAACCATATAGAAATAAAATCTACAAATATGAAAAATAAAAACACTCCCGGAAGATGTTTAGGCGTATTGCTGACCATCTGGGAAAAATTAAAATGGGAAAATTCAATACTTGCAATATATGCACTAGGAGAAAAGATAAGAAATCCTGGATATTCACATGATAGAATTCTGAATAATTTTGCTCAGAATGTTTTTGGTATTAAAAAACCGAAATCAGGACAGTTATGGGAAAAAATATCCATGCAGTATGGTAAAGTATCCCTGCTTTCAAACTCCCTAAACAAAGGTCAATCTTCAAGAGAAAAATATTTTATTAGAAATAGTCTTAATACCTCTATGCAAAAATTTTATTCTTTGGCAGATAAACTATCAGATGGAAAACCTGTAAATAATGTTATGTTATATGCACAATCAAAAAGTCTTATTCAGAAGATGTTAAAATTTAAACCTGACATACAATCTAAAAAATCTAATTTAAAAAATATTCTGAAGAATAATTTATTCACATCTTCTTTGGTAGATGTTACAGATAAAAAATGTAGAATCATAGAAACAAAAACTCCTTATGGGCATAAACTTTTAATTTTAACCAACGGATTCATTGCAATTGCTATTCTTCCTGAATTTGCTGCAACAATGATAGAATGGGTTTTAATAAAAGGAACCAATTTCTTTTCCTTTTTAACAAATGAATATAGGGAATGGGCAGATAAAGAGAAAAGAATACCCGGAGACATTACTCTTGGGTCTCCATGGGGGGCGGTTAATATTGGAGGCTGGAGGGAAACAATATTTTATAATACCCGCCTAAATCCCTCTTCTTTGTGGGGAAGAACTTTTGATATAAGTTCTGTTCGTCTTGACGAACAGGAAATTACTATAGTTTGCAGAGGGAAAAATGAAGTTGCAGAAATCAATAGAATGGTTTCAATTAAAAAAGGTGAAACTATGATAAATATTGATATTACTGCCAGAAATCTTCTTAGTGAAGATACCCTTGCAATTCAACCAAATCAGACTCATGTTTTTCCCGGAACGTGCCCGGCAATTTTACAGTTGATTGAAAAAAAAGGAGAGATAAATAAAAAACGTTCAATTCTTGACTATAATGGAACAAAACTTTTTTCTCCCTGGGAAAATGCTATCCGGGTTGTCTCTCCTTTAAATAAACATTTTCTCAATTTTGAATTTCAAAAGAAGGAAATAGAATTTATTTTTACGGAGGTTGCCCCAAAATTTTTCACTTTAGAACCATTTGGAAAAATGGTTAAATGTAAAAAACATGAAACTGTTCATATGGAGCTCCAATATAAATTAGGTTGAACAAAAATGATAAAAATTCCTGAAAATTTTATTAATAAACCCAAAGGGTATCCTAAAGAATTGGAACCAAAAGAAATTAAAAAAAGATTTTTATCTTTATTGGGAGAATTTAAAACCCCATCTGTACCATTAAATATTAAAGTAACTGACGAAAAAATTCTTAAGGGAAACATTGTCAAACAGAAAATTGAATATGATGTTGAATCAGGAGAAAGAATATCTGCTTTTCATTTATTTCCCAAAAATTCAAGTAAAAACACACCAGGTATCATATCAATACATGCACATGGAGGAGAAGACATTTTCCCTGTTGGGAAAGACTATCATTGTCACCCCAACCCTGACGACCCGGTTCAATACAGTTATATTCTTGCATTATCAGGCTTCAGGGTATTGGCTCCTGATTCTTTATGTTTTGGTGAAAGACAAACAAAATGGGGATATTCAACCTATTTGTTTGATGAAATTAATGCCCATATGGAATTGACTGCCAGAGGAAAAAGTTTATGCTGGAAATCAGTATGGGATAATTCCCGGGCAATTAAAGTTTTAGAATTTTTAGGCGCAAAATCCATTGGTTCTATAGGATGGTCAGGTGGGAGTACACAAGCCTATATTCTTGCCGCAGTCAATGAAAAAATTAAAGCGTCTGTTTGTTTTTTCAGTTTTATGACTTTGAGACATCAATTCTATCAATACAGACTCGGCCATTGTCTATATCATTTTATCCCAGGAATGATTGAATCAGGGATAGACTGGGACCAGGTGGTTTCTCTGATACCTCCAAGAAAGATATTTTTAGGTTGGGGGGCAAAAGACAAAGGAACGCCGGAATCAATGTATAAAGCTTTCGTCAATGCTATTGAGAATAGATGTAGAAAAGAAAACATTCCAAAATCAATATTTTTGCATGAAGAATTAAATTGCGGGCATATTATCACAAAAAAAATGCTAAAAAATGCTGTAAATTTTCTTCAGATAAATCTTAAATCTATTGAGAAATAAAAAAAATAGGAGAAAGGAGGTGAAAAAAGATATGAAAGAATACGAAGAAATGATGAAAGAAAAAATAAATAATAATACAGAAAAGGAAGAAAAAAACATGAATACAAAAAGAAGAAAAAAAGGTTTTACGCTTATAGAACTTTTGGTGGTAATAGCAATAATTGCTATTTTGGCTGCAATGTTGCTACCGGCATTAGCAAAAGCAAGAAGAAGAGCAGAACAGACCGCGGATATTAATAACTTACATCAACTTGGGTTGGCAATAACAATGTATCTGAATGACTATAATGGATTTTTTCCTACAGACTGGGCAAGTGCATATTATGGCCAAAATATTTATAACTACTGGTGGGTGTATAGTATATATGGTTATGTTAACGGGTCTCCTATTAATACAACAGATTTTAATGCACTAAAACGCAATACAGTCAACAAAACATTTTTGGACCCCGGGACATATACCTTTTATTTTGGTGGACCATCTTCTCTTCCTGTTATTTGTGATTATAGTATGCCGTATGCTGGTGCCGCATACTCTTACTATCCTGCTCATTATGGTTGGCCCCTTACGGGCTTAAGTGAATATAATCCTGATTACTATACTCCAAACCCGGAATCCAGAAATATTTCACAACTAACATATCCTGGTTCAACTTTTCTTTTAGTTGACAATCATTTTCAGAGTAGCGGTGGTGTTCCAACTGATAATTATCCAGAATGCTATTTGGGAGGCGGTTTGACAGCCACAGGGTCTGGTTATACTTTTCATAGCCACAATGATGGTGTAGATATTCTTTATTGTGATGGTCATGTAGGATGGAAACAATTTGACCCTTTAAATGGAACAGGATATAGCAACATGTATTTAATATATGTCAGTAAAAATTTTCCATTTGGCACTTCAACGCCTAACTTAACTAATACTCCTGATAATCCATGGATTATTAACTAGATAATACACCGGATTTAATTTATTAAGAAGGAGGATTTTACCATGAAGGTAAGAAAAAAAGGGATATGTATTATTTTGATTTTATTTTTAAATACATTTGTATGTTTTGCCGGAAAATGGAAGATATATACTCCCGGAGTTGATAATCCTGAAAATGTGTTTTTCTCTTCTTCAAAAGATGGATGTATAACAGGTTCAGCATTAAATGGGAATTTACCAACATTTCCAATCCATTGGACAAATGATGGAGGTAAAAAATGGCATAGTGCAAAAATACAAAACAACATAAAAAATTTACAGGATTATAATTTAACAGGATTATGGTTTTCCAATAAAAATATTGGTTGGGCAACAGGCAGTGGCCCAAAAAACAAAAGCATATTATTAAAAACCACAGATGGTGGAAAAACATGGAAGCAGAAAATTTTACCAAAAGGAATAACTGGTGTTTTTCGGGTATGGTTTGATAAAAAAGGGGAAAAAGGCTGGCTTGTTTCATATAGCGGGCCAATCTGGAAAACAGAAAATGCAGGAAAAACATGGACAATCATTAGCAATCAAATAAATGAAGTCCATCCGGCTTTTTATGCGTTTTCTTTTTCACATTTGGTTTTAGCCGGAACAAATATTTATCTGACAGAAAATGCAGGAAAAACATGGAATATAATAAATCTTAATTTAGGACCTAATGGAAGTATATCTGCCATTTCATTTGCCCCTGATACAAAAACAACAGGCTGGGCAACAGGTTCTGAAGGCAACCAAATAGAAAATGGAGGTTGGGGACAATTAAAAACCCAGTTTGTTCTTAAAACTACAGATGGCGGGAAAATATGGATAATGGAAAAACTGCCTATAAAAAAACTCGGATTTCTTACAGATGTATATGCGATTTCATCTCAAGAGGCATGGGTCAGTAGTTTTTATGGTTATGCATGGCCAAATCCGCGTATAGTTCCCCCACGGTTATTTGAGACAACAGATGGAGGTAAAATCTGGAATGATAAAACTAAATACCTGATAAGCATAAGAAAGATTTTCTTTTTAAATCCAAAAAAAGGTTGGGCAGTAGGCGGACAGGGTGGTTCTCCTTATGAACCGCCAATGGCAGTATTGATTTATCATAAGTAAAAAATAAAACATAATTAGATGATCAGGAGGAGAAAATGAGAAAGATAATTTTATTGTTTGTAGCAAGTTTTTTAGCTGTTTTTTCAGCAAGGGCGCAATACAAAATTAGTTATATTTTAAAACATACTGGCAGAGTTTCTGTTTCAATATTCAATTCAGACGGTTATCTAATAAAACAATTACTTGTCGGTAAAAAACAATCTGCAGGCAAACACTCTTTAATATGGGATGAAACAAACATAAAAGATAAACCAGTAAAACCAGGGAAATATTATGTAAAAGGAATAGATACCAACCTAAAAGTGAAATACTGGATGACAGTAGGCAACACAGAAAAACCGCCATATCCAACCCTTGATGGAACAGGAGACTGGGGGGGATGGAATCCCAGTGCAGTGGCAAGTGATGGGAAAAACTGGTATATTTTATTCAGAATGCAGGAAGGAGAAGGACTGCTCATCAAAGTAAACCAAAAAGGAAGAATAATCTGGAAAGCAAGCGTGCCCGGAGAAATCAGTGGTTATCAAATTTCTGGCGGACAAATGGCTCTTGCCCTCACTAAAAAATATGTTTATGTAGCAGGAACAGCATCAAATTTTGCCAATAACTATTATCATCCCCGTGATGGTTTATGGCGGGTCCAAAGAAAAGATGGCAATTATGTACCATGGGGAAACGGAAAACTTGTGTTATGGGTGGATAAACAACGAAGTGGCAACAATCCTTTAAAATATAATATTTATATCGCCAACTTTTCACTTTGGAAAAATGTCCGTTCCGGAAATTGTACAGACCCATATCCCTTATCAGGTATCAGAGGAATTGCAGTTCAAAACGGGTTCATATATGTTCCTCTGCATTTTGAGAACAGAATTAATGTATATAATGAAAAAGGTGAAAAAGTAAGAGAAATAAAAGGAATAAAAAAACCCAATGGGATTGCTTTTAATAAAAAAGGGGAATTATTAGTTGCCAGTGGTACACAGATATTAACACTCAACATTGCTTCAGGAAAATATCAGCCATTTATAAAAGGATTATCCGGCCCATGGGGAATAGCAGTAGATAAACAGGGTAATATCTATGTTACGGACATTGGAAAAAGTCAGCAGTTCAAGAAATTCTCTCCTGCGGGAAGACTGCTATTCACCATAGGTAAAAAAGGTGGAAACCCAAATTTCAGTGGACCAATGACACCTTATGTTCTGCATTTCCCATTGGGAATTGCTATAAATAATAATGGAGAAATAGCCGTAGCAGATAGTGGAGTTCCAGGGACATGGTATGGAGGAGGAGCCAGAACATTAGTATATAATAAAAATGGGGAGTTTATTCATAACTGGTTTAATCCAGGCACAACTGAAGGAAGCGTGGCAATATCAGGAAAAGACCCTGACCGGCTTTACACTGAATCGGGCGGCATGTATGGATTTAAAGTAAATTTAAATGATAAAAAATGGAAATGGACTGATTTCTGGTTTCCTGCTGCTGAATGGGAAGGGGATTTTTGGGCACGTCATAGATTAACAGTTCCAAGAGGTTCTAAAGAAACTGTTCTATTTAAAAACGGACAGAGATATATTTTTGCTCCCGGTGTTAATCCAAGTCTTTTTAAGATTGTTGGCAATAGACTTATTCCGATTGTAGCAGTGGGCAGTGCCTTTCCAGAAAGTTTTAAAAAAGGATGGCAGCCGGATATAAATAATGCTGGTGGTCTTTTTAACAAGCCAAAACCTGGATTTACTTACGGAAATTCAACAAAAATATTTTTATGGGAAGCCAAAAACCTTGATGGAAAATTCAAAAAAGATGAGATTACTTTCGGACAAACTCCAGATAAAAGCGGTATTGCTTCTTATGACAGTGACTATATTGACAGTAGATTCAATCTGTATTTAGTGGATTATTTCACATCCACTTCTTTAAGTGGAACAGTTTATAAATTACCCTGCCTTGGATTTAATAAATATGGAATACCGCTATATTCCCTATCAAAGATGAAGGTTGTACTCAAAGATGCTGTTCTGCCGGTAGAAAATATTCCAGGCACAAATCAACAATATGGGAATTATGATTTTTATCTGCGAGTGGGTAAAAGAGGCAATATTTATGTGATAAATACAACCTTAGGGGCTTCCAAAGGATTAGGCTGGGCAGCAAATATACATCAATCAAAACTGAGTAAATGGCATAATGGAAAACTTCTCTGGAGAATAGGAAAAAAAGCAACAGGGTTTGCCATAGCCGGAGAAAACTACAGATTTACAGGAATTTCAGGTATAACAAAAGGATTTGTATTTTGCAGTGATGTGGCAGGTCCAGAAAGAGTTTACACCACAGATGGATTATATGCAGGCAGTCTTTTAAAAGACCAGTATAGAGCCCCTGTT
>JAJYYV010000054.1 GCA_021800535.1 bacterium
AAAATATGAAAGAAAATATCCATATAAACTATTTAAAAAAAACTTTTCTTTTGGCAAAAAAAGGTATGGGTTTGGTAAGTCCTAATCCTATGGTAGGAGCAATTATTGTTAAAGGAAACAGAATAATTGGTTATGGTTTCCATGAATTTTTTGGCGGACCTCATGCAGAGATAAATGCAATTAAAATGGCAGGTGAAAAAACAAAAGGCGCCACACTATATACAAATCTTGAGCCATGCTGTCATTGGGGGAAAACGCCTCCCTGCACAGATGCAATAATCCAGTCAGGAATTAGTCAGGTGATTTCCTGTATGGAAGACCCAAATACGCTTGTATCCGGAAAAGGTTTTGAAATTCTCAAAAACAATGGAATAAAGGTTCAGTCAGGACTTTTGCTGGAACAAGCATATAAATTAAATGAGAACTATCTGGTTTATATCACAAAAAAAAGACCTTTTATAACCTTAAAATGGGCAATGACTTTAGATGGTAAAATTGCAGATATGTATGGATATTCAAAATGGATAACCAATCAGCAAACCCGATTATATGCCAAAAATTCAAGATTTCAATATGATGGAATACTTGTAGGAATAAACACTATTGAAAGAGATAATCCATTTTTGGACTATAATATTCCCAAATTTCAGATAAAAAAAAAACTTATTTCAAACAAACAATGGACAAAAATTATTTTGGATACCAAATTGAGAATTTCTCCTGATGCAAATATATTTAAAAATGAAACCAGTAAAGTTATAATATTTACTTCTGAAAATAGCATGGAACAAAGTAAATATCCGTCAAATACAGAAATCATTAAAATATCTTCAGAAAATGAAAAATTGAAAATAGAAGAAGTGGTAAATAATCTTTATCAAAAAAATATTGGAAAAATTCTGATAGAAGGTGGAGGGAAAATATTAACATCATTCTGGCAAAAAAATTTATTTGATAATATATATATATACATAGGAAATAAAATAATAGGGGGAGATGCAAAATTTTCACCTATATCAGGAGAAACAGTAAAGTCTCTTACAGGACAGCAGAATATTGATATAGAAGATATTAAAAATATAAATGGAAATGTTTTATTAATATGTAAAATACAAAACAATTGATTATGTTTACAGGAATAATAGAAGAAACAGGTAAAATTATTGGAAGAAAAAAATATAACAGAAATATAATCTTATCTGTGAAAGGGGGAAAAATTTTTGAAGATATAAAAATTGGAGACAGCATTAGTGTAAATGGAGTTTGCCTTACAACTGAAAAAATAATAGGCAAAACTTTTACATCAACACTTTCTTTTGAAACTTTATCAAAAACAAATTTGGGCCAATATACATCTCAAATTGTAAATCTTGAAAGAGCCTTAAAATATGGAGATAGGGTAGGGGGGCATATTTTATCGGGACATATTGATTTTCAGACAAAAGTTGTAGATTTATCGTTAAAGAACAAAACTGGTATAATAAAAATTTTTATACCGGCAAAATATAGAAACTATTTTTTAACAAAAGGTTCTATAGGTATAGATGGAATTTCTCTTACAATTGCAGAAGTCCAAGAAGAATATATAACTATATGGATAATTCCATACACTTTAAAAAATACAAATATTTATACTTATAAACCGGGTTCTTTAATTAATGTAGAAATAGATATGAATGTAAAAGCTATTGTAGATACCAAAATAAAATATGAAAACAGAAAACAAATATCAAAATCAGCATATATATACTAAAAAAATTTTTGCTTCAATTCAAGAAGCAATAGAAGACTTTAAAAAAGGAAAATTTATTATTGTTGTTGATGATGAAAAAAGAGAAAATGAAGGAGACCTTGTTTTATCTGCCCCAAAAGTCACTCCACAAAAAATAAATTTCATGACCAAGAAGGCAAGAGGTCTTATTTGTGTCGCTTTAACACAGCAAAGAGCTGAAAAATTAGAAATTTCACCTATGGTTGAAGAAAACACAGCCCTGCATCAGACAAATTTTACTGTTTCTGTAGATGTAAAAGAAGGTACAACCACAGGTATTTCTGCTTATGATAGAGCCAAAACAATAAAATCTTTGGTTGATGAAAAATTTGGGCCCCAGAATTTTGCAAAACCGGGGCATATATTTCCTATTATAGCCAAACCAGGAGGGGTTCTTGTCAGGGCAGGACATACCGAAACAGCAGTTGATCTGGCACAACTATCTAATTCATACCCGGCAGGAGTTATTTGTGAAATTATATCAGAAAATGGAAAAATGGCAAAACTACCGGAATTGATAAAAATATCTCAAAAATATAATATAAAAATTATAACTATTGCAGACCTGATTCAGTATAGAAGAAAAAAAGAAAAATTAGTTGAAAAGGTTTTAGATGTTAATCTTCCAACAAAATTTGGAGAATTTAAACTTTTTCTTTATAGGGATATTATAGAAAATAATTATAATATTGTTCTTGCAAAAGGACAATTTCCTTTAAAAAATAGTAATACAGCTATACTTGTAAGAATGCATTCACAATGTTTAACAGGCGATATTTTTCATTCACTTAGATGTGATTGTGGGGAACAGCTTAATAAATCACTTTCAATGATAGCAAAAGAAGGTGGTGTTGTGGTATATCTCCCCCAGGAAGGAAGAGGTATTGGTCTTGTGGATAAGCTAAGAGCCTATTATCTTCAGGATAAAAAAAATTTTGATACAGTGGAAGCAAATATTCATTTGGGGTATCCTGCCGACTTAAGAGATTATGGTATCGGAGCGCAAATTCTTTTGGACCTTGGAATAAGAAAAATCAGACTTCTTACAAACAATCCCACAAAAATTGTAGGTTTAAAAGGTTATAATTTGGAAATTGTTGAAAGAGTGCCTATAGAAGTAGAACCCAATCCACATTCTGAAAAATATTTAATTACAAAAAAGAAAAAAATGAAACATTTATTAAAAAAAGTATAAGGAGGAAAATAAAATGAATATATATGAAGGAAATTTATTGGCAGAAGGTAAAAAAATAGGAATTGTAATAAGTAGATTTCATGAACTTTTTACAAAAAATCTTCTGGATGGAGCAATTGATTGTATAAAAAGGCATGGTGGAAAAGAAGACAATATTGATATTGCATGGGTTCCAGGTACAATGGAAATTCCATTTGCAGCAAAAAAAATGGCATCTTTGAAAAAATATGATGGACTAATATGTTTATCTATAATTATAAGAGGCGCAACAACTCATTCTGAATATATTGCCGGACAGATAAGTAGATTCCTTGGACAGATAAATGTTGAAATGTCTATTCCTGTAACAGGAGGAATTATTATAGCAGAAAATATTGAACAGGCAGAAGAAAGAGCAGGGACAAAAATGGGTAATAAGGGATGGCAGGCTGCCTTATCTTTAATTGAAATGATTAATCTGAATAATATTCTTAAATGACAATTAGAAGAAAATCCCGTGAAGATGCTTTGAAAATTTTATATCAATTGGATATTTCTGATAATTTCAAAATACCAATAAATTTAGAATTATTCACCTCTATATTAAATATAAATTCTTTATCCAAAGATTTTACTATAACAATAGTAGAAGGTGTTATTAAAAATTCTCAATTTATTGATAATCTTATATCAAAATTCAGTCTAAAATGGAAATTAGACAGACTGCTTTTTATAGATAAAAATATTCTTCGTATAGCCACTTATGAAATATGGTTTCTGCCTGAAATCCCACCAGCCGTATCAATAAATGAAGCAATTGAAATAAGTAAAAAATATGGTTCACAGGATTCCCCGCAATTTATTAATGGACTGCTTAATAGCATAAAGGAAGAATTTGAAAAACATGAAAAAAAATCTACTTAATATTTTTATTAAAATTATCATTAGCGGACTGTTTCTTTTCATTGTTTTCCGGGAAATAAATATTCATTTACTTTTTGAGGTTTTAAAAAATTCATCAAAATCTATTCTTATTTCTGTAATTTTATTGAATATACTGCTTACTTTTTTATTAGCATTAAGATGGCATACAATCATTAAAATTTCTGATAAAAAGTCCAGATATTTTTATATATGGAAAATTACAATGATTGGACTTTTTTTTAATTTATTTCTACCTACCGGGAGCGGTGGAGATATAGCAAGAATTTATTATTTTGTTAAAAAAAAAGAAGAAAAATTAAAACTTGGAATTTCTGTTTTTTTTGATAGATTTATAGGCTCCTGTTCTGTAATAATAATGGGCGTTATTGCTGTTATATTTTTCAGGAAACATATTTCACCAGAGGCAATATATGCAATTATTATAATTTTTATTGTTCTTCTTATTGGATGGTTGGTTATTATATGGAATGAATTTGCCAGAATAATAGGAAAAATTCTACCTTTTAAAATTAAAAACAAGGTAGTAACTTTTTATTATTATTTAAGAGACTATGGAATGAATGGTAAAAGTGTTTCTTATGCTTCATCTGTCAGTATTCTTGTTCAGGGTATTTCTATAATTTTACAATATTTTATTGTAAAAGCTATTGTTCCATATTATGTTTTTATGCACATTTCTATGAATATCTTTTTTATTTTTGTTCCTCTTATATGGACGCTGCAGATAATTCCTTCTATTGGTGGATTAGGGGTGAGAGAAATTTCATATTTTTTCTTTTTCACTCCGTATATAGGTAAAGAACACGCTATAGCATTAGACCTGATTGTATTTTTTATGACAATCACTCAAAGTCTCGTAGGAGGAATAGTTTTTTTAATTCATAAGGAACAGGCCGACAGGAAACAACACTAACATCTTTTAATATTTTTTTGACTTCAGAAATCTGTGGCATTTTTGTTCCTTCCTGTTGAACTTTTGCAGTTCCACAACCAACAGCAAACTGCAAGGATTTTTCAAAACTATTACCTGAAGAAATTTTATGCAAAAATCCTGAAAGAAAAACATCTCCACAACCTACAGAGCTTTTTGGTTTTACAATAGGATGTTTTGCCCAGAAAACATCATCTTTTGAAAAACCAATAGCTCCTTTTTTACCTAAGGTTATAAGTATATATTCTATTCCGGAATTAATAAGATTTTCTCCTATTATAGATAGATGTGAAAATTTTTTTATTTTATTGTTTGTAAATCTTTCAAGTTCATAAAAATTTGGTTTTATAAGATTTGGAGAGGATAATATACCTTTTTTTAAAGGCTCTTCATCCGTATCTAAAGCACATTTTATATAAAAATGATTTGTTTTTATTTTTTTTATCAGGCCTGCATAAAAATCTGAATTTATATTAGGAGGTAAACTACCTGAAAAAATAATCCAGCAGTGTTTTTTATCTATACTTAAAAAATATTTTCTTATGAGTTTTTGAACATTCAAAGGAATAAAAGGACCTTTTTCATTGATTCTCAGAACATTGCCATTGCTAAAAAAAAATTAAATATCTGTCTTGTTTCTTTTTCAACAGAAAAATTTTTAATATTTTTTAAACCAAATTTCTTTATAAGAGATAGAAGAATTTTACCATTTTCTCCGCCAAAAATTCCTGCAGGAATTACATTCTCTCCAAGAATATAAAGAAATTTTGCAACATTAATTCCCTTTCCACCAGGGTCAATTCTTTTTGATTCTATTCTGTTAATATCATCAAATACCAGTTTCGGTAAAGAAAAACTTATATCAATACTGGGATTTAAAGATGCACAATAAAAAATTTTTTTCATCTAAACCTCTGAGGTCTATATTTTCTTTCTTTTCTTTTTCTTCTTAATTGACTTGGTTTTTCGTAAAATTCCCTTTTTTTTAGTTCCTGAACAATTCCTTCTCTTTCTACTTCTCTTTTAAAGAGTTTAAAAATTTTTTCAAAATGTTCTCTATTTTTATCCACTATGTAAAAAAACGGTTAATTCACCCCTCTTTCCACTTTTGATTTTATTAATAAATATCTATTCTATAAATTATAGAGCCACAATGCTTACAGGTATTCTCATCAGGAAGATAACCTTCAACCATAAAACATTTCCTACAACGAATATTTACTTTTACCAGATGTTTATTTTGTTTATCCGGACTATTTTCCTTACTTGATATTTTTTCTTCTTGTTTTTTCATAATTTTTAAATTTACATTAATTTATATTAATAATAATATTTTCTATAAATTTTGTCAATAAAGGTTCTACATCAGAAGCAACTTTAAGAATTTCTTCAAATGAAGCAGGTTTTAAATTGTCAGGAAGACACATATCCGTAACAACAGATACACCAAAAACTTTTAATCCTGCATGATTGGCTGCAATAACCTCAGGAATTGTAGACATTGTAACCATATCAGCCCCAATATATCTTAAAAATCTATACTCGGCTTTTGTTTCAAGATTAGGGCCTAAAAGTCCAACTAAAATTCCTTTTTTAACAGGAATTTTTTCTTCTAAAGATATTCTTTCTGCTATTTTTATCAGTTCCTGGGAATATGGCTCTGACATATCAGGAAATCGGACACCTATTCTTTCATCATTTTTCCCTATAAGCGGATTTACTCCCTGAAAATTTATATGGTCGCTAATAATCACTATATCGCCTTTATTAAAAAGAGGATTTAGCCCACCAGCCGCATTTGATTCTATAAAAAACATTGCTCCTAAAAACTTTAAAACTCTTATAGGAAGAGATATTTGACTGGCAGAATAACCTTCATATAAATGAAATCTACCCTGAAAAGCAATAATATTTTTCCCGCCAAACTCTCCAAAATGCAGGTTTCCTGCATGACCCTCAACTGTAGAAACAGGAAAATGAGGAATATCTTTATAAGAAATAGTTTCTTTTATTTTTATTTTATTTGCAAAGTCTCCCAAGCCGGAACCAAGTATTATGCCAATTTCTATATTGCTTTTAATGATTTTTTTTATAAAATCAGTTGCCTCCATAATATATTCAAAATCGTTCATTTTTTTATCCTTTCATTTTTTTATCACTTCACTTATGCGAACAAGAAGATCTTTTTCATCAGATATATTTTTAAGATTTAGTCTTACATTTTTAAAAACATCCACCAAAACTCTTAGCATTGTATTTTTGGTGATTCTTTCTTTTTTATATTCAGATTCTCTGTTTTTATTTATTTCTCTGACAATTTTATCAAGAAAAGTCAGCTGGTCATCTCTAAAAAGTACAGTAAGCCTTACATCAAAAGTTTTAAACTTTGGTGTTTTATATTCAGTTTTCTTTGCTTGTTTTTCTTCTTTATTATCCGGGGTTGTAGGCGTTATCCAGCTTAACGGGTCGCTGCCTAATCCTGTTTTTTTCATGGGTTTCTCCTCTTATAATTTCTCTAACAAGTCCTTTATAGTCAATTGCTCCATAAGAATTAGGAGCAAAAGTAATTATAGTCTGTCCAAAACTTGGGGCTTCGGCAAGTCTGACATTTTCTCTTATCTTTGTTTTAAAAACTTTATCCTTAAAATGCTTTTCTACTTTTTGTAAAACTTCTTTGCATATATTTTTTCTCTGGTCATACATTGTAATAATAACACCGGATATTTCAATATCAGGATTAATTCTTTCTTTGATTATTTTTATTGTCTGAATAAGTTTGGTTAAACCTTCCAAAGCAAAAAATTCTGCCTGTATTGGAATAAATATTTCATTTACTGCTGTTAAAGCATTAAGTGTAAGAATTCCCAAAGAAGGAGGACAATCTATAAGGACATAATCAAATAAATTTTTATATTTTTTTAAAGCATCCCTTAATATAATTTCTCTGCCAATAGTATTGACAAGTTCAATTTCTGCACTGGCAAGATCAATCTTTGAAGAAAGAAGAAAAAGATTTTTCATTTTTGTTTGAACCATTGCATCTTCTATAGATATTTCATTTACAAGAACATCATATACAGATTTTTTTATCTCTGAAGGATTAAAACCAAGATGAATAGTTGTATGAGCCTGCGGGTCTAAATCTATAAGCAGGACTTTTTTACCGGATAAAGAAAGATATGCTCCTGTATTTACGACTGTTGTGGTCTTTCCTGAACCGCCTTTTTGATTAATCACTGCAATTTTTTTCATAATTTCTCCTTACAAAGTTCTGAACTTTAGAAAAGTATAAACAAAAAAACTATTCCTGTCAAAAAAAACATTCTGTTTTTAAAATTCCTCTACAAAAAATTATTGACAAAAAATTATTATTCACAGTATTATTGTGCTTGGACTGGGATAAGTTATTCAAGGATAAATGGATAGATTTAGAAACAGGGAAAAAATCAAAAGAATGGCAAATAAATTCATCTAAAAACTTGGCTCGGAGACCCCATCCGTAAGGACGGATAGGAAAGCCAGCCTCCTTGACAAATTATTATTTTTATGAAACTTATAAAATCT
>JAJYYV010000055.1 GCA_021800535.1 bacterium
AATATCCTGGAAAACTATTTTCTATTAAATGATTATTTTTTGTTGTTATTACTCCCATTGCATCCCAGTCTGAATAAAAATTATCAAATGGTATTGGATTCTTTGAAAACAAATAGTTTCCTGCTGTTAAATTAAATCCCCCATATGAATATGCATAGTCAAGTGTTGTCATTGCAAGTTGTCCTTTTTGATAGGGATTGCCTCCTACCTGCGGGTCATAAGACACAAATTCTTTTCCATCTGAAGATAGAAATTTTTTTGAAGGATACGGAGCGCTTTGTCCACAATAAAAATAGTGATTGCCTATCTCATCTTTTATTGTAAATCCCGGGATTGCTGTGAAATTGTTTGTTGTGTATTTCTTACATTCTTGTTTTAATTGGGCAAATTTATTTTTTGTAAGACTGGAAAATGGTTCTAAAAATACTATATATGATAATCCTGCTTGTTTCCCTGCATTCACCCAATCTTTTATGTTCCATTTTCCATTTATGTATTTTGCCTGGGCTCCTATAACTCCTTTATACCAGTGCTGCGGGGATGGAAATATTTCTGATGCTCCTTTACTCCAGTTATATGGTGCAGCAAACTGTACTCTATATGGATTCTTCATAAGTGCTTTGTCCATTTTTGCTCCACCAGGAATATTTTCTTTCATTAATGGTTCGGATAACCATTTTAAAGAATTTTCTAAAATCTGATATCCATATGAGGGTTTTCCTTCCAATCCTTTATTCAGAACTATTCCTTCCAATGTTGTTTCTGCTACACTACCAAATAAATAATCTGATGAAATTGAAAAACATACAATTCTTCCTTTTCCATATTTTCTGTATGCTAATAAAGGAACATCATTTGAATAATAGCCTTTTTCTCCTTTTTCAAAACTATATAATAATAATGAAACCCTTTTTGTATATGAAGAATTTAATCCTTTTATTACAACATGCCAATATTTATTAGGAACAAATGTTATTGTATGTAATATCCCTCCTGTACGGGTTGCACACGGATACCATAATCCTTTTACTTGTTTTGTTATTGGAGAAATTTTAATGTTATCTGTCCATGCAAATGGAATATCCCATGCAGTTGCTGGTTTCTGGGTACCTGGGTCAAATATTACATTCCTGAATAATGGTTTTAATCCAATATCTTTTCCAAATGCCTGCTGTGGAGGTATTGCGGAATTCATCTCCCCCCAGTAAGGAATATATAAAATACCTCCCCCTTTTGATAAAAATTTATTCAATATTGCTATATTTTGTTTATTTTCTCCTGTTAATGTGAAATCCGCATTTGAAGGACCAAGTCCTGTCCCTGTGAGAACTATTACATTATAATTTTTTACTTCATCCCATGTTAATAAACCTGTAAGATTGTTTATTCTGAATCCTTCCTTATACAGTTTTCTTGCTATAAGATAATCACTCATACCATACCCGGCAAAAAGTATTGCAGGCTTCTTATGACTGACTATTTTTGCTTCTGTTTTTTGTACAAAAAAACTGAAAATTCCACTAATCAAAAATAATATTATTATTCCTGTTTTTTTCATTTTTCACTCCATTCTATCTTTATTAAATTGTATTTATACTGTTTTTTTAATTATATACTGTGATATATTAATATGTCAATTTTTGTGGTCTCTAAAAAAGTCCGTAAGTATAGACAATAAAATTAATAGAAACTTTAAACATATATATTATTTAATTTTGTATAAGTTATGGTTTGGATTTAATTAATAATTTATCAACCAGTTGATTGTTTTATTAAGTAATTCAGTATAGTCCTTCCATTTATAGAAAAACACCTGATTTTTATTTTTGGAAGGATTATTAAAATACGTGCCTGTAAATACTGCCACTTTTCCTTTTCCATATCTACCTGTTATCAAAATAGGCAGCCCATTGCATTTTAAAAGTGTAGTGGAACCTGATTTTGGTATAACCTTCTGCAGATAGGAAATATATGGTTTTTGGTTCCAATCCAATCCTGCAGTTATCCATGAATATCCGGATACTTTAATCACCCCCGGCGATTTTATCATATCCCATGGTCCCATTGTTGTAATAGGCAAAACCGGTTTCAACAATGAATGCCTGATATCCCCTTTTCCAAGGGCAAGAGGTCCCCCAAAATATATAAGCCCACCACCTTGTCTTATAAACTTAAGTAAGGTTAATCTTCCAAGCATACCATTCAGGGCACCTGCTGGAACATTCGTCATAATGATGATTTTCACTTTTCTGAGCTTTTTTAAATCCAGAGGAAATGATTTGTCAAGAACAAATCCCTGAAACACGTCAGCCAAATATAAATACTTCAAAGTGAAATTTTTAGATAAAGATTTAGAGGGCAGGTAGATTCTATTACCCAGTCCTGCAATTACAAGAATTCTATTTCTTACATAAGCAAATTTATTGACAGGAGATGAATTCAGGTTTATTTTACCAAACCATATGGCAAATTGTTCATTATCCGTGTTAAAAGATTTTATCTGTATAACTGTTTTTTTATCATATGAAAGAGCCGGAGCCATTCCGCCAAGATATGTCACCCTGAATGCAACCACACCTGCTTCAGGCCGTACAAATACGATAGGAAAGTTCTGATATACTCCTGCTTGCTTAAAATCTGTCGCAAACAACGTCTTTTTTGTAAGATCATAATTAAGACTTCCAATGTCATTAGCGCTTATATCACAAACAGGCTCTTTTATAGTATTGTTTTTTACCTTCAGACGAAAAATAACTTCGTATTCTCCAATAGACTGGTCATTTGTAAATCGCCCCCCTGTTAACGTAGTATATTGGGGTGTTACGTCCGGGATAGATATAATTGCTCGTTTCTGTTCTGCATCCTTATCCTTGACTATTTTTAGTCCTGCAGTGAGTTCGCGTTGTAAGTATATCCATTTTTTAGCTTTTACGGGTATTGAAATTTTTGTTAATTTCATCAAACGTACGTCATCTATAAATATGGACGTTGTTGGACCTTTGTACTGTTCTCCAATTTCAAGATTAAACGTTATTACGACTTTTACGGCGCCCTCTGGAGCAGCAGCAGTAAAAGTAGCCGGCTGATAGTCTTTTATAGGACCATATGGCAGACCAAAACCTGTATTCTTTATTTCTTTTCCAGTTTTATTCTTCCAGATAATAGAAACATATGCATTGCATCCCTGATAAGTCTCACCTTTAGTACTCATACCATTTGCATGATACCAGAAAGTTAAAAGATAAAAAGCACCGCCGGATACAGAACCCGGCGAAGAAATTACAGTTGCACTTCCTGCAACAGGCATGGTTATTTCAAGAGCCTTTTTCATTACAGCATCAGAGGTTAATTTATAACGTTCTCCATAAGAAAGATTTATTGTCCAGCCGGGTAATGGTATACCTGTTTTTACAAAATCACCATTTTGTATCAGATTTTGTGTGATAACATCCGCATGAGCAAAAGAAAAGCCTGCCAATAAAATTATTCCCCCAAAAAACATCCATATAAATTTTTTCATAATGCCTCTTATTCAAGCACCAGTATACTCCAGAAATAAAGTTTCGGAATTGTTACTGAAACATATCCATTCCCTGAAGTAATATGTAATTTTTTCATGTGTGTAACAGGTTCTGCTGATAACAAAAAAGCATTGGAAATTTTTTCTCCAGGTTTTTCTTTTAATATCACCTGAATATTATTTATTGGAAATAGCACCCTGTTTGTCGGGTCTGTATAAATTTTTTTCTGTACCGGCGGATTGATAAGATTGATGATATACTGAGGCTTACCACTTTTTGACAATCTTACACAGACAAGTCTTTTCCACCAAACAGATTTATTACTTTTTACTTCAATAATCTTATCTGGATTGGATAAAGATTTAATTCTATGTATATCCCAGATTAAAGCGCTGTAGCGGGTTACAAACTGGGCATAGTTTCCAAAAGGAAGATTATCAGAATTGTATTGATAACTATAGGGATGTAATCTTGAGGCATATGTAAAAATGTTCAGATAAAGATGGTCAACTGGATATTCTTTATCAAATCCAATAATCAAAGGATATCCACCTAATTTATCTACTATATTACCCACATTATTAAAATAAGTTAGAAAATCAGACCATTTGTTCCAGGGACTTTGCGAATCCCAAGAATCACGTGGCATCTCATTCATAAGTAATTGTCCATTCTTACAGGCTTCCTTCCATGCAGCAGGATGCGAATTTCGTAAATAATAGTCAAAATTATCTCCAATAACAAACCTATGACCAAATTTTTTCCACAGAGCATTTCGCATATATTCCCATGCTTTTACTTCCATCTGATTTGTCTGTTCTCTATTTTTTGCTATTTTATGTCCATAAAAATTATACCCATAGGCACTGTAAACAGAATTATCAAATCTAACTCCGTCCCATCCAAACATTTTTTGGGATTTTATAATCTGTTCCACCTGTGCCTTTATCGGCGCCATAGTGGATATATCAGGACTAAGCGTCAAAGCATAATCTGAAAGCTGTAAATACCATGGGCTCTTTGGCCCAACTGCTTCACCAACTTCAAGTTTTTTTTCATAATAAGAACCTATTTCCACCTGTCCTTTTTTATTATAAACAAACCAATCAGGATGTTTTTGTAAAACTTTATCTCCCCAGTATCCACAGGAAAATGGATTAACATACATTGTCGCTCTTATTCCACGGCGATGCATCATTTCAATGGTTAACTTAAGCCATTGTTTTGTTACTGTATAATTGCCGGTACCGCTGTACCATTCACTTCTATTTGGAGCCAAGTCAAAGAAATCATCCGGAGACCAGGCATAAAATTCACCATAATTTGCATAATTCCAATATACAGGTTCAAATGGCATGGCTAACTGTTTTTTTAGATTTTGGACAAATTCTCTTATCTGGGCAAAAGTATCAACATTTGCAGTATAACCATAGTATGGACCGGTATATCTACTGTTTTCAGTGATACCTACCTTCCACAGATTATCCGCCACACTAAAATATTGTCTGTTTTCACTGATTTTTTTCCCGTTCCAATCATACAAAGCACCTACAAGCGCAAATCCAAATTCCTGTGCCCCTGTATTCCATTTGACAGGAACCTGCAGACGTTCCCCGGGAAATAGTGTGAGTTTTTCTGTTTTCAAAGGTCTTATGTTATCAATTCCGCTTTCAAGAAAACACTTCAAAATAATTGTTTTATTCTGATTGGTACCATTATATACAACAACAAATCCTTTTGCATTTTCATTTCTGTAATAAAGAATTTTACCAGGCCAGATTGTTGCCACACAAAGATTATTTACAGGGATAATGGTAATTTTTTCCACGTTTAATTCTGGTACTGAAACATTGTTGTTTATAAAATTTACAGATGCAGTAATATTCTGGGTCTTGAAGTTATCAAACAAAAATTTAAATCTTGTTGTAGCATTGGCAAAGGAAAAGTTAATAGGAGTTATTTCTTTGTATTTAATGTTAGGATATTCCGGTGAACTGACAGTTAAATCAGCCAGAGGCGTGACACTTTGTTGGGCTTTATTTATTTTCAATCTGAAGATTACATTATACACTCCAGCAGGTAGATTTGCTGCGGAGAGTGATGTTTGCCCCGGCTGTGAAGATATTTCTTTTTGTTGCGCTGAACATAATGATACAAATAATGCAGATAAAACTATCATTATACACAATCTTTTAATTTTATCTATATTCATCAATCTCTCCTCCTTATATTTAAGTTTATTATATACCTGCCTGTTTAAGTAAATATATTAATATTTTACACCACTGTGCACTTTTATAGATGTTATGTTTTCCCATTGGTGGTACAGTAATACAAAATATCCTGCCTTTTCCATAATGTCCTGTTACGATTACCGGCAATGAACCATATTTCATTAACACTTTAGCACCAGATTTGACTGATACATTTTGAATATATTGCGGCTCAGGTATTTTAATTGAAAACAAATAAATATTAGAAAATAATCTGCTGATTCCCGGAACCAACATATATTTTTCATGGTTTCTTACCTGTTTTATATCAAAAAAATGTTGACTGATTACAGGCAATATTTTGTTCAGAATAGTGTTCTGGTATATGCCATCCCCATACGCAAAAGGGCCTGCAAGAACTAAAATATTGCCGCCATATTGACAATAATCCTTTAACATTTCAATGGCTGCATTCCCTAAAGTCTCTGCACTTACATCCCCTATTATCACCAGATTATAACTCATCAGTTCATTATAATCATACGGGAAATAATCCAAATGGGAACCAAAAACTGCTGTATATACATATCCTGTTTTTATTTTGACAGAGGAAGATATCTGTTTTAATGTATCTTCAATATGGTACTGTGGAGAAAGAAATCCCTTGAGAAAAAGAACGCGCGGTTGCGGTTCTATGATACGGGCAATTTTTGAGGGCTTAAGAACTTCTGTGAATTTTTTACTGCTTTTGATGGAATAAGCCCATAAGGATTTTACTGTTCTTCTTACAGAAGAATACTTTAAAGAACTTAATCCAGCAATAGGAACTATAGTTATACGGGTCTGCCATGTTTTACCAGGAGAAATTACCACTCCATGATATTGCCATTCTATTGTGGAGGAACTTGTACAATTATACAGAAACCACAGTTCTTTATAATTCATGAAAAAAACAAGACCTGTTTTTGTTTTTTTATCTATTCCTGCTATCCAGCCCGCCTGGGGATGTCTTAAAAATCCGCCATCAGGCGGATTATCTTCATTGGAAGTTACTATGTTGACTTCTGAACTTTTACCCGGTCTGAAATAATAGTTATCCGGTTTTTCACCACCAAGCCAGCATACATTCTGCAGCCAGTAACCTATATATTTACCTTTAGATGATTTATTGGTTAAACTGATTGTCACTCTGATTACTCTGTCATTCTCTTTTAAAGTTATTGTTTTCTCCAATAAAATATCTGCCACCTGAGGAACGCCTTTGTCTCGGGAAAGGCAACTGAATCTGACTGAAACTTCCGCCGGGCCACTGGAAAGAATCTGATAATTATATTTTGCATCCCAGAACTGACCAGGCCAAGACTCCTGCCAGAAATGGTCTGCAAGAAGTCCCTGCTGCTTTTTATCTGAAATAATATTGATTTTGCCCCATGGTTTATACTGAAACCCTTCCACCCGCGCACCTTGATTTGGGTCTATCTGCATTTGGAAAAGATTATTCTGCATCAGAACAATCTTTTCCCCATCTCTGCTGGTAATTACTTTTACGGATGCTGCATATAATGAAAAACTACAAAATAAAAAGAGTATTATTAAAAAAATCATCTTCCTGGTCAAAACCATTTTTCTCCTTATTATAGATTCTCTGCAAAATTTATAATTATTATTTCATTAGTTAATATTTAAGTACTTTATATTCTCCTGGTTTTAAAGTAATAGTCTGGGAAGGAAATGTAAGACCGGGTAAATCCATTGTCTGATGTAAAGTAGCGGTGATTATTTTGTTTGTAGGATTATTGACAGCAACATACCATTTCTCAAAGTTTCTTTGCAGAAGTGTAACCTGAATAAAAAGGTTTGTTCCTCTTTTACCCGCAACTATTGGTTGCCCTGCAACAATCCATGTAGCCGCTGACCAATCTGCATATAATGGAATATAAGCATGCCCGGTTAAACTTACTGTCAATGGACGATATAGATTCTCTCCTGTCCCAAAATCTCCATACCCTTTTATTAAAAATAACCCTGCTGACCAACGCGGGTTTAAATTCTGAATCCTTACTGGAAGAGTCATAGGCAAAGATGTAAACGGTTTTTGTATATAGAGTTCCACTGCATGGTCTTTTGGAATAAACTCTTCAATGCCCGGACTTTGAATTTTTGTTCCACGTGCTACTAATAATCCATCAGGTATATTTAGGTAATTTACATACCTAAGGAGTTCAGATACTTTGTTTATCTCAAGATTAAGAGGAAATCCCAGGGCACTGAGTTCGTATGTGAAAGTATCCCCTTTTTTTACTTCTTTATTATTTATATCTGCATAAATATAAATATATGGCGCATTATTTTGTAAATATATCGGCTCACCACGGTTGATAAATATAAAACTATTGGCAGGTCGTTTTTGTTTGCTATAGTATCCAAACCAGTCTCCTTTTTTCAGATAAAATTGTTGATAATCTCCTGGTTTGGACAAATCAATCTGTTTTATGCCTTGATTTGTTCCAATAACAAGAAAACCCGGGTTGGTTTGATTGCCAGTGTTATAACCGAGTAATAAAGATTTGACTTCTAAATCTTT
>JAJYYV010000002.1 GCA_021800535.1 bacterium
CATTTGATAGATTTTATAAGTTTCATAAAAATAATTATATCATAAAAACAATAATTTGTCAAGGAGGTTGGCTCTCCTCCCCGTCCTTACGGATGGGGTCTCCGAGCCAAGTTTTTAGATGAAAAAAACTATATGCCTGATAAGCCTTGGATGTCCTAAAAATCTTGTGGATTCGGAAAAAATTTTAGGAGACCTTGTAAACAATGGATTTATTATCACTGCTGAACCTAAAGATGCCGATTATATTATTATAAATACATGTGCTTTTATACAACCTGCGGTTAAAGAATCCCTTGATGTAATAAATGAAATAAAAAAAATAAAGAAAAAAACAGACTGTAAGATTATAGTTTTTGGCTGTCTAAGTAAATTATACAGAGATAGTCTTTCCAGGGATAAGGATATTGATGCTGTTGTTCATCCAGACAATCTCTATCAAATATCCAGCATATTAAAATCTTTGGATTTTAATAAATCATATCAAAAATATATTTCTGCTATCAATGAATTTAACTATCAGTTAAAAAAAAGGCCAAGGGTTATTCTTACATATCCTTATGCATACCTTAAAATAACAGAAGGATGCAATCATGGCTGTTCATATTGTCTTATTCCAAAAATAAGAGGACCTCATAAAAGTTATCCTGAAAAAGAAATAATAAAAGAAGCAAAAAATTTAGCAGACTTTGGAATAAAAGAGATTATTTTAGTTGGACATGATATAACTTCATACGGAATAGATAATGGTAAAAAGGATTATCTACCGCAGATTATTGAAAAATTATTACCAATGAATTTTAAATGGATTAGGCTTCTTTACCTGCGGACGGAAAAGATTTCTGAAAAACTTATTGAATTAATTTCTAACAATCAAAAAATGTGCAAATATCTTGATATTCCCTTACAGCATATTCATCCTGACATTTTAAAAAAAATGAACAGACCGGTAATTGATTATGAAAAAATTATTGAAAAACTTAGAAAATATATCCCTGGTATTTGTTTGCGTACAACATTTATTGTTGGCTTCCCCGGTGAAACAAAAAAACATTATCAGTTTCTTATGGATTTTGTAAAAAAAATCAAATTTGATAGAATGGGTGCATTTCCTTATTACAGAGAGAAACAAACTTCTGCATATAATCTACCGCATCAGGTACCTGAAAAAGAAAAAATAGAAAGACTTAATAAAATTATGTCTATACAAAAAGACATTTTAAAAAATAAATTAAAAAAATTAATTGGAGAAAATGTTGAAGTATTAATTGATAAAAAAACCAAAAATCAGTTGATAGGAAGAACCCAATGCGATGCTCCTGATATTGACTGCGAGGTACAAATAACAGGAAATGCAAAAATTGGGGATATTGTAAATGTAAAAATAACAAAAACCTCAGCATATACACTTACAGGAATAATAAATAAAAAGTAGAAAAATTCTTATAGCCCCTGTATAACACCATTATGATTAAGCCATATTAATTTTTCAGGAGTAAATCTGTCGTATATAATAATCAGCCGTTTTTTATCAAAATGTCTTACCTGTTTTATTATATCCATATAAAACTTATTTAATTTTATAAAATGACTATTAAATGGCCTGGCATAAGTTTCCAAAATAGGTCCAGATTCAGAATTTAATTCTTTACCCTTAACCTTATTTAAAGAAAAACAATAGCCTTGCATTGAAGATTCTGATGCACTTTCCAGAACAAAATGTTCAACTGCAGATGTCAGGTAATGTTTAATAAGGGCGTCTTTTATAAAAGTTTTATGTGAGGATATTTTTTTAGATAACCAGTATGGATACCTTGATGCATCAAACCACAGATAAACCTTAAATCCTCTCCTTCTGGAAAAAGTAAGAATTTTGTGTACTTCTGAAAAATCATAAACATCAGGTAATGGTTCTATTAGTTTCCAGGGTATATTAAACTCCATATTTTTAGAATTACGATGAGCCCAATCCAGAAAATTCACTATTGTATTCCATCTTTTTCTTCCATTTAAATTAGTTAAAACAGGCGTAGATAAAACCAAATGTGTGTCTTTTACAATTAAGATTTTATAGGAAGAAACATCAGATGGGATTTTAATATAAACATTTTGCGGTAATTTACCAGGCTTATGTGCCACTGTTTTCTCCACTGCTCTGTATAGAGTATTGCCTATTTCTTCCTTTGCCTGAATTCTGTAAACTCCATCAGCTAATCCTGATAGGTCTGCTTTATATATATAAAACAGATTATTCTGCCATACAGGATGCACATTAAAAGATTCTATTAATTCCCGGGTATAATATGTATAAATACTTACTCTAAAAACATTTACATAATCCGGAGATTTAAAAAAGAATACAGGAATAATAAACTTTTCTTTATGTTTATAAATACCATTCCATTTAGGATTGATAGGCCCAATACTAATACCTGTTTCAGAAATAACCTGCTCTAATTGTTTGTTATGCTTATTTACATTATACAAATACAATAAAGTATCTGAAGATAAATTATCATTACTTATTGTTTTTGCACTTACTTTCAATGTTAAAAAAAAGATTAACCCAATAAATAAAGATATAAGAACTTTATATTTTTGTGTTTTTATCACTGTAGGCCTCTTTATATTTTTATATTGGTCTAAAAAGTTTATAAAATACAAGAGTAAGAGTAGCCAATAATTTTATCAGGACATGCAAAGAAGGTCCTGCTGTATCTTTAAATGGGTCTCCTACTGTATCTCCAATAACAGTGGCTTTATGGGTATTTGAACCCTTACCCCCCAACTTCCCTGTTTCAACAAATTTCTTTGCATTATCCCATGCCCCACCACTATTATTTAATACCAATGCCATAAGAACTCCAACAATCGTTCCGACCATTAGTGTTGCTCCAACCGCCTCTGCACCAAGAAAAAATCCAACAGCTATTGGAACAATTATTGCTGTTAAACCAGGGAGAATCATTTCCTTTAAAGCCCCCCTTGTACATATATCAACACTTTCTGCATAATTTGGTTTTTCTGTCCCTTCAATAATCTTTGGATTTTCCCTGAATTGTTTTCTTACATTGTTAATAATGTAATAAGCAGCACGGCTGACTGCTCTGATAGCAAAAGAGGAAAAAACAAATATAAGAACAGCTCCCAAAAATCCACCTATAAATACAATGGGTCTTGCCAAGTTAATTACTTTTAAATGAACAACTTCCATATATGCAGAAAAAAGTAAAAATGCAGCTAAAGACGCAGAACCAACTGCATATCCCTTGGTTAAAGCTTTTGTAGTGTTTCCAACAGCATCAAGTCTGTCTGTCCTTTTCCTTATCTCCACAGGAGAATGAGACATTTCTACAATTCCACCTGCGTTATCTGTTATAGGACCAAATGTATCCATAGCAAGAACAAAAGCACATGGAGCAAGCATTCCCATAGTTGCTACTGCTGTTCCATAAAACCCACCCTGAGCAAGACCTGTTGCTTTTCCAAGATAATACGAAAGAAGTAAAGCGGCTGATATTACAATAATTGGCAATCCTGTACTTTCCAATCCTACAGAAAAACCTGTAATAATATTTGTTGCTGCACCTGTTTCAGAAGCTATTGCTATTTCTTTAACAGGCCTATGAATATCCTCTGTATAATATTGAGTAATATAAACAAAAGCCTGACTGGTCAATATTCCTATAAATCCTGCAAGGAAAAAATCAAGCCAATACTGTGTAAGAAGAAGATAGGTTGCAATCCAAAATCCAATAGTTGAAAGAATCACTGTAATAAAATATCCTCTGTTAAGTCCTATCATTGGGTCTTCATCTTCATCAATATTTACAAACAGAACACCCACAATTGAAGCAATAAGACCAAAAGAACGGGCAACCAGAGGAAATAATATAGCACCCAAACCAAAAACAGGGTATAAAGGAATTCCAAGAATCATAGCTCCAATGTTTTCTGCCACAGTAGATTCAAAAAGATCTGCACCACGGCCTGCACAATCTCCAACATTATCACCAACAAGGTCAGCAATTACTGCAGGATTTCTTGGGTCATCTTCAGGAATACCTGCCTCAACCTTACCAACAAGGTCAGCTCCAACATCTGCGGCTTTTGTGTATATACCGCCTCCCAACTGGGCAAAAAGCGCAACAAATGAGGCTCCAAAACCAAATCCTACTATTATTAAAGGAGTAGTCTGTGGACTTACAAGCCCTCCAAAAAAAGCAAAAATACCTGCAACACCAAGAAGAGAAAGGGCTACTACAAGAAGTCCTGATACTGCTCCGCCACGCAGGGCAATCTGAAGGGCTTTATTTAAACTTTTATGTGCGGCAGCAGCTGTTCTTATATTGGCCCTTACAGCAATAGACATCCCAATGAAACCAGCCAAAGAAGAAAAAAAAGCTCCAAATATAAAAGCAATTGCAGTATGCCATCCAAAAGAAAATTTTCCCATTAGTGTATAAACTACAAATATAATAGCAGCTAAAGCCAAAGCTAATTTGGCAATTGTGCCATACTGTCTTTTAAGAAATGCATTTGCCCCTTCTCTTATTGCATCAGAAATTTCCTGCATTTTTGGGGTTCCATTTTCCTGACTGAGAACATGCCTTGCCAAAAGATATGCAGCTACTAAACTTAATAAACTTATACTAACTATCCAGATAAACATTTTTCTTTCCTTCCTTTCTATAAAATATTAATATCTTAGTTATTATTTTCTATCTTTTTTATCATTGCAGGGATAATCTGAAAGATATCCCCCACAATACCAAGATTTGCAACTTTAAAAATTGGAGCATTGGAGTCTTTGTTAATGGCAATTATATAATCTGAGGTTTGCATACCAACAAGATGCTGTATCGCTCCTGAAATACCGCAGGCAATATATAATTTTGGTTTTACTGTTTTTCCTGTCTGGCCAACCTGATGAGGATACGGCATCCAGCCTGCATCAACTGCGGCACGGGATGCTCCTACAACTCCACCAAGAAGGTCAGCAAGTTTTTTAAGCATATCAAAATTTTTTCCATCACCAAGTCCTCTACCGCCTGAAACAATAATTTCAGACTCCTGAATATCTATTGTCTGTTCAGTTTTTTCTTTCTTTATCAGTTCAACTCTGCAGGTAGGAGAAAAACTCTTATATGATTCCTGAATAATTTCCCCTTTATAACCTGGAATAACAGGCGCTTCATCTATTGTTTTTGGTCTTATTGTTGCCATCTGAGGTCTATAATTTTCACACATAATCATTGCCATAAGATTACCACCAAAGGTGGGTCTTATCTGAAGAAGAAGTTTTGTTTTGGAGTCTATCTTTAGGTCTGTACAATCAGCTGTAAGACCTGTTTTTATTCTTGCGGCAACCTGTGGAATAAAGCTTCTGCCAAGCATTGTTGCTGATGCTAAAAAAATATTCGGTTTATGCTTTAAAATAAGATTGGCTGTCAGACAAACATATATATCATGTCTAAATTCTGCAAGGGTTTCATCCTCAACAAGATAAACCCTGTCTGTGCCATGAGAAATAAGTTGTTGAGATAATTCTTCACCCTTTGATTTTGTGGAAAATAAAACAGCACAAACCTTTTGATTTATCTGGGAGGAAATATTCCTTGCAAAATTTAAAAGTTCATAGGAAACATATGAAATTTTATCTCTTTTGGTTTCAGCAAAAAACCAGATATCCTTTCCTTCTGCAGATGTTTTTTTCTGTCTTTCACCAATTGCTTCAATAGCCTGTACAGGACATGCTTTGACACATACCATACAGAGATTACATCTTTCAGTTATAAAGGCTTTCCCATTAGCATCCATTTCAATAGCACCAAAAGGACACTTTTCTATACAAATTTTACACCCATTACATTTTTCAGATATAACTTTTATTTCCATTTTATAGCAAATCCCCAATCTTTAATCTGGTTTAAAATTTCTTCTGCGGATTGTTCCGGTTCATCATGTTGGATTATTTTTACCTCTTTTTTTATTTCATGAGCCCAAATATCAGCAACTTTTGTTGGAGAACCATCCTGTCCATAGGATTTATCCTCTCCACCGAGGTCATTTTTGGTCCACAAAGGAATGTTTGCTTTTTTTGATTTTAATAAACCCTTTAATGAGGCAAGCCTGGGTTCGTTTATTTCTTTTATTACAGTTATTACTGCCGGAAGAGGACTTTTCAATGTTTCATAATGGTCTTCCATTAATCGGACACATTCCACAAAACCATTTGCAATATTTAAAATTTCTTTTACATAGGTAATTATAGGAAATCCAAGAAATTCTGCTATCTCAGGGCCAACCTGTCCGGTGCTGCCATCAAGGGCTTCTCTTCCGCATATTACCAGAGATACATCAGATATCTTTCTTATTGCCTGAGAAAGAGTATAAGATGTGGCAAGAGTATCACTGCCTGCAAAAGCTCTGTCACTAAGAAGAATTACACTATCTATCCCCATTGCAATACATTCTCTTAAAGAAGCATCTGCCTGAGGAGGTCCCATGGTTATAGCAATAGATTCCCCTTGAAATCTTTCTTTAAGTCTTATTCCCTCTTCAAGAGCATAAGTATCATAAGGATTTATAATACTTGGAATTCCCTCCCTGACAATTCTTTTTGTTTTAGGGTCTATCTTTACTTCCATTGTATCTGGAACCTGTTTTATACATACAATAAATTTCATTTTTTTAAAATATAAATAAAAAAGACCTGACTGTATATTCTTTCTCAAAATGAGAAGAAGTCTTTAGTGGCTTTATAAAATTGATATATTTTAACAAATAATAACAATAAAAGCAAAAAAATTTTCAATTCCTTTACAAAAGTAGAATTTTAGTATATACTAATTTATATAAAATAGAATAAGTAGAATTAAAGGAATTATCATGAAACTTTCAGCAAAAACAAGATATGGATTAAGAGCCCTGGTTGAATTAGCATATAATGATGACAAACCATTGCTTTTAACAGAAATAAGCAAAAAACAAAAGATTTCCATGAAATACTTAGACCATATTTTTTCCCAGATGAAATCAAAAGGATTAATAAAAAAATTAAAAGCAAAAAAAGGCGGATATCTTTTAGCAAAATCTCCGGAAAATATAACTATTTATGAAATTATTGATAACCTTGAAGGAATTGAACTAATTGACTGTATAAATAAAGACATATCATTATCATGTCCACAGATAGAAACCTGTGGTACAAGAATAATATGGCAGAGAATAAGAAATGATATAAAAAATATTACCAGCCAGATAACACTAAAAGATATTGTGGAAGAAAGAAAAAAACTTGAAAATAAAGCAAGAACATCATATACTTTTTATATTTAATTGCCGGGAGGCAAAAAATGATTTACTTAGACCATAATGCAACAACATATTGTGACCCTGAGGTTGTAAAAGAGATGCTTCCTTATTTTACAGAAAAATTTTATAATCCTTCTTCTGTGTACACCCCTTCTCAGGAAGCAAAAGATAGTATTGAAACATCCAGAGAAAAAGTGGCAAAATTGCTTGGATGTCATTCTTCAGAGATTATTTTTACAGCCGGAGGCTCTGAAAGTATCAATATGGCAATCATAGGAACCGCTTATGCCTTAAAAAACAAAGGTAATCATATCATAACATCCAAAATAGAACACCATGCTGTTTTACATACCTGCAAATTTCTTGAAGAATTAGGGTTTGAAGTGTCATATATTGGTGTAGATAAATATGGATTTGTTGATATTGAACAATTAGAAAAATCCATAACACCAAAAACTATTCTTATCTCTATTATGTATGCCAACAATGAAATAGGAACAATCCAGCCTATAGAAGAAATATCCAAGATAGCAAAAAACAAAGGAGTGCTTTTCCATACTGATGCAGTACAGGTAGTAGGAAAAATTCCTTTTTCTGTTAAAAATATCGGGGCAGACATGCTTTCTCTTTCTGCACATAAATTTTATGGACCAAAGGGTATTGGTTCTCTCTATATAAAAAAGGGGCTTAGAATAAAACCTCTTATTCATGGAGGAGGCCAGGAAAGAAATTTACGGGCAGGGACAGAAAATGTTCCTGCTATTGTGGGAATGGGAAAAGCCTGTGAATTAGCAGAAAAAAATATGGAAAAAGATTCTGCAGCAGAAAAAGAACTAAGGGATATGCTTGAAAAAAACCTTCTTGAAAAAATACCTGAAATTCTCATAAATGGCCACACTGAAAAGCGGTTGTATAATACATCAAATGTAGGTGTAAAATATGTGGAAGGGGAAGGAATGCTTTTAAATCTTGATTTTGAAGGAATTTGTGCGTCTTCAGGTTCTGCATGCACATCAGGTTCTCTGGACCCCTCACATGTTCTTCTTGCCATTGGTGTTTCTCCAGAAGATGCACATGGCTCTTTAAGATTTAGTTTTGGCAGAAAAAATACCAGACAAGAAGTGGAAAAGGTTGCTGAGGTATTACCGCCAATAGTTCAGAAACTTAGACAGATGTCTCCATTCTGGAACAAAAAATAAAATGATAGAACAAATACTGAAATTAAAAAAAGAAAAAGGAGCAGTTATATTAGCCCATAATTATCAAAGGGCTGAAATTCAGGATATTGCTGATTTTGTGGCAGATTCACTTGAACTTTCAATCAGGGCAAGTAAGGTAAAAGATGCCAAAATTATTGTCTTATGCGGAGTCAGGTTTATGGCTGAAACTGCCAAAATACTTAATCCTGAAAAAAAAGTTTTATTAGCAGCAGGTGATGCTGGATGTCCTTTAGCTGAAATGGCAGAGTATCCTGCTGTACTTGAACTAAAAGAGAAAAATCCATCTGCAATGGTAGTCTCCTATGTTAATACCACTGCCATGGTAAAATCTATTACAGATGCTTGCTGTACTTCTGCCAATGCCCATATAGTAGTTAAAAATATACCTTCAGACAAGGTAATATTTCTACCTGATAAAAACCTTGGCTATTTTGTTCAGAAAAGAGTACCAGAAAAACAGATTATTATGTGGGATGGATACTGTTTTGTTCACAGGCAATTCACTTTAAAAGATATTGAAGAATCAAAAAGAATTCATCCTGATGCAGAAATAATAGTGCATCCTGAATGTAATCCGGAAGTGCAGGAGGCAGCAGATTTTATTCTATCAACATCCGGTATGTTAAAAAGAGCAAAAGAATCCCCCAAAAAAACAATAATAATAGGAACAGAAGAGGGGATTATACATAGAATGAAAAAAGAAAATCCTGAAAAACAGTTTTATTGTCTTGGTGCTGCAAAAATGTGCCCTAATATGAAAAAAACAACCCTTGAAAAATTAAAAGCAACCCTTGAAAAAGAATCAAATGAGATTATTTTAAGTGCAGAGATTTTACAGAAAGCAAAAAAATCTCTTGAAGAAATGATAAAATATACATAAAAGGATAAAAACATGGCATACACAGAAAAAGTAATGGAATATTTCAGAAATCCAAAGAACATGGGTCGGATTGATAATCCTGATGGAGTAGGCAAAGTCGGCAATAAATTGTGCGGGGATGTTATGTGGATTTATATTAAAATGGGAAAAGATGAAGTCATAGAGGATGTAAAATTTGAAACCTTTGGTTGTGCAGCGGCTATTGCCACATCCTCTGTTGTTACTGAATTAGCAAAGGGAAAGAAAATAGATGAAGCATTAAAAATCACAAATAAAGATGTTGTGAATTTCTTAGGAGGGCTTCCTCCAATAAAAAAACACTGTTCCCTGCTTGCAGAAGAAGGACTTCAGGCTGCCATAGAAGACTATAAAAAGAAAAAATCTGCCAGTCAAACATAAAATAGTCTGTCTTTACTGATTTTTTCCATCAATTACAATCAAAGCATGATAATCCTGATAAAGCGCATAATCTTTTTTCAGACTATCTTCAAATAATTTCTGAAGAGGTTTATAGGCTTTTGTATCTAAGAGTTTATTCTTTAAAACAAATCTTCTGGTATATTCATCAATCACAAACACTGGTTTTTCCAGCGCATACAACAAAATATCATCTGCGGTTTCATCCCCTATGCCATTTAAAGCTAATAAATCTTTTCTGAGAATATCCAGCGAAATCTTTTCTGCCATTTTAAGTCCCTTACATTTATTTATAAAAAATTCTGCAACTGTTTTAAGCCTCTGTGCTTTTTGAGTATAAAAACCTGAAGACCTGATAAGGGGAGTAATTTTTTCTGTAGGGCTTTTTAACATAGATTCCAAGGAAAGAAGATTTTCTTTTCTTAAATTTTCTATAGCCATCTGAACATTTTTCCAGTTTGCTCTCTGGGTCAGAATAGACTCAATAATTATTAATTCTTTTTCTTTTAAGGTTTTTGGTCTCTTGCACCATAAAGACCATTGCCCCTGTGGTTTTCCATATTTTTTAAAAAGAGCAAGATATAAATTTTCAATTTTATCCATTTGGTGTTTTAGGTATTTATTTTTTTAAGAAGTTTTTCTTTTTCAAACGGGGAAGCCTTGATTTTACGAATAACATTACGGAAGAATTCTATTGATGAATCATATGTTTTTATATCTACAGGGTAGGGAGTGGCATCTTTTCCTCCATGGGCAAAGGAGTATCTTGCCGGGTCCTGATATGAAGGTTTCGCCCCATAAATCACTTCAGAAACAAGAGATAAAGCCCTAATGGTTTTTGGACCCACTCCTTCAGTGATTAAAATCTTTTCATAATTTTCCGGCTTTCTATCACAAAGAACCCATAGAATCTTTTCCAGATATTTACTCTTTGAAAAATCTTCATTTACCACAGGATGCCAATAAAATTCATCATGGGACAATTCCAAAAAAACAAGCTGTTCTCCAGAATTCTGGAAGGATACCATTTTTGAATTTTTGGTGGCATATTTTCTGATAATATTAATATCTTTTATCAAAGAGGAATAATTATTATTGGAAACAATATCTGTACTTGTTTTTCTGGTGTTTCCACTTTCTTTTGCAGTCAGGTCAAGGCATAAAGATTTTATCTGGCTTACTATTCCGGAGTGGGGCTCACAAACAATATCTTTTATGTTATCAGAATACCAGTGATATCTGCGCGCTGTAGTATTTTCTGTATTCATTCCCTGCTGAACTACAGTCCACTTACCATTTTTGGAAAAGAAAAAAGCATGATGATATAATTGATACCCATCCTGAACTAAACAGCTATCCACTTTGGCTGAGGTTTTGGAATTATAAACAAGATTTTTGACTTCTGATTCAGGAAGACTTAATTGTTCTCCCCATGCATTTATTTCATCAGGGGTTTTTAAGGATGTTTTTCCTTTCCCTCCGCAGATGAAAATTCCCAGAGATTTTTCTTTTCCTTTTATAGCCTGTTTTAGCGCTCCTGTCAGAATTGTTGTAAGTCCTGAGGCATTCCAGTCAAAAGCAAGAACTGTTCCAAGAGCCTGAAACCATACAGGGTCAGAAATTCTCTGGATAAATTCGTCAGGGCCGTATTCCTCCACAATAATTTCAATCATCTGGCTGCCAAGACTGACCATTCTATCAAACAGCCATTTGGGACATTTGCCTGAATCAAGAGTAAAGGTTGCTATTCCCCGTTTAATCATAATATTATTTTGCCATAATTGTGAAAGTCTGAAAAATTTCAACTTTCATATACCTTCAATTTTGACTTTTTGAAATTCTTGTTTCATAGGATATAGGGACCCTCGTCTTTTCTTGGAACGAGGAGAACAGAAGGGTTTTCTTTTAAAGGCTGTTTCTTTACTTCTTTCATAAGATTTTCAAGAATTTTATTGTGAGAAACAATATTATTATTAATAAGAGCAACCCACTCTCCGGCAAATTGCTCTAAATCAACCGTTTTTTTCTTTGTCTTTAATAAAATTTGCTTATTTTTCATATTTTCATTATAGCAAATCAAAATTAGAAGTCAAATTTTCGCATTGCGTGAATAACTTCTGGAGAAAAAATGATGGTTGTTATGTTGAACAAAAAAAAATTCAAACACAGTTAACATAGATTTATTTTTAACAGATGGGTAAATTTTATTTGGTCTTATTTTATATATAAAGTAAACAGCCATGCAGGAATAAACAATATATTTACTCCGTTTATTTCTCTGTTTCCCAGAATATCTTTTGAAACCACAATGGCTCTGTTTAATTTATATATTTCCATAAATTTAAGTAATCCAATAATATCTTTCTTTTTTATCTCACTTTGATATTTCACTTCTATAGGAATAATCTCTTTACCTTCTTTTATAACAAAATCAACTTCTTGTTTATCCCGCCAATAATAAAACTCCTTTTCACTTAAATGCCTTGCTATGGCTGTCTCCACTAATCTGCCAATAGGAATTAAACCTCCGGATATTTTTACCAATCCATTATCCGTTAAAAAACATTTTTCATTACTGCGTAATGTTTTCTCTATGGAATATGAATACTTTTTTATTGTTTTCACTATATATGCCTGCCTTAAATAATCAATATATTTTTCTACATATTCTCTGCTAAGATGTAATGTATTTGATATATTAGAAATATTTAGTATGTCAGATGAATGTTCAGATAGATATAAAAATAGTTTTTCAAGGACAAAAGGCTTTTTTATGCCAAAGAGTTCCACTAAATCCTTATAAATAACTTTTTCTATCACATCTTCCCGTAACAGTTTATACTTTAATCTTTCATCATTCACTTCAAAAATGTGTGGAAATCCGCCCCATAAAAGATAATCATTAAATACAATGGAAATATTATTTTTATAAGGAATTAAGTCAGTAATTTCAGGCAATTTAAAAAAAGAAAATTTATTTTTTATTTCACTGACCAGGGATATTATTTCCTTGTTTTTTAATGTATAATCCATATATTCCATAAAATTAAATGGCAAAAAAACGAGCTCAATTGTTCTTCCTGCTAAAGATTCACTATTTTTATGTATCAAAGAGGTTGAAGAACCGGATACAATAAATTTTATGGGGTATCTTCTATCAAAATATTTTTTAACTATAAACTGCCAGTTTTCTAAAAACTGAATTTCATCAAGAAAACAATATAATTGTTTTGACTGTAAAATAGTTGTACCCAAAATTTCTTCATAAACAGAAAATATTTCATCTAAATTTATTCGTAATTCAGGGTCATCAAAACTTAAATACAAAATGTTTTTAGGCATAACCTTATTATTAGATAAAATCCTATCTATCATTTGATAAATAATAGTTGTTTTTCCTGTTCGTCTTGGTCCTTTAATTATCAATATACGATTAAGGGAAAGATATTCAAAAAGGGTGTTTAAGGCATATCTCTTAAAATTCAATAAAAGACTATCAGGAACTTTTCCAGATACCCACCATGGACAATAAAAATATAATAATTCTTTAATTTTTTCTTTATTCATAGTTATAGTTTACAAAAAATTGTCAAAATTGTCAAGTCTAAATTACAATTTCTTAAAATTTGAATTGTCAGAATTTAAAAAGTATAATTATAATATTTACAAAGTTTCTTTATAAAAATGGAAAAATTTCTTGCAATTGACCTTGGAGCAGAAAGTGGAAGAGGAATAATAGGGACACTAAATAAAGATAAAATAGAAATTTCCATAATCCATAGGTTTCCTACACACAGAATCTTTATACATAATCATCTTTTCTGGAATGCACCGCAAATCTTTAATGAAATAAAACATATTATTTCCATGGTAAAACATGAAAAAATTTCAGGAATTGGAATAACAACATGGGGAGTGGATTATGGTCTGATAGATAAAAATGGAATCCTTTTAAGTCTGCCTTTTAGTTACAGGGATAACAGAACAGAAAATATAATGGAAGAGGTTTTTCAGACTGTTCCAAAAGAGGAAATTTTTACCTCTACAGGTATACAATTTATGCCTGTAAATACACTATTTCAGATTTATGCTACAAAGAAAGAATGCCCCTGGATGCTTGAAAATGCTCAACATCTTCTTTTTATGCCTGACCTATATAATTTCTGGCTGACAGACAAAATTTTTAATGAATTTACTATTGCCTCAACCTCACAGATGTATAATATGACAGAAAAAGAAAATTTATTTAAAAACAACTGGGCAAGGCATATTCTTAATAAAATGGAAATTCCAACCCATTTTCTTGGAGAAATAGCACAACCAGCAACATTACTTGGCCATCTTACAGATTACATTCAAAAGGAAACAGGTGCAGGTCCTATTCCTGTGTGGAATATCTGCTCCCATGATACTGCATCAGCGGTCTTTGCTATTCCTGCAGAAGAAAATTCATGGGCATATTTATCATCCGGGACATGGTCCCTGCTTGGAATTGAGAGGAAAAACCCTATAATAAATAAAAAATCCCTTGAAATGAATTTCACAAATGAAGGGGGATATAATGGAATAATCAGGTTTCTTAAAAATATAATGGGCCTATGGATTTTACAGGAATGCAGAAAAGAATGGAAACAAAAAGGATTTGATTATGATTATATCCAACTGGCTGAATTAGCCAGAAAAGCAAAACCTTTTTTTGCTTTTATTAATATTAATTCCCCGGAATTTATTTTCCCGGGAGAAATGGCAGAAAAGGTTATCAATTTCTGTAAAGATACAGGACAGGAAATCCCTTCTGATATTGGACAGATTACCCGTATTATTCTTGAGGGGCTTGCTTTTGAGTATAGATACAACCTTGAAAATATAGAATCAATCATAGGAGAGAAAATAGAAGCATTACATATTGTTGGTGGTGGGGCACAGAATAAACTTTTATCTGAATTTTCTGCATCTGCAACAAATAAACAAATAGTTTGTGGGCCTGTAGAAGCAACAGCGATTGGGAATATTGGGGTTCAGATGATAGGAAGTGGAATAATTTCTTCATGGCAGGAATTTAGGAAAAGAGTCCAAAATTCTTTTCCTCTGGAAATTTATAGCCCCAAAGATACATCTTTATGGGAAAACAATTATAGGAAATATCTGAAAATAAAAAAGCAATCCTCACAAACTATTTAATTTTATAATTCGTTTTTCTGTAATTATTATATCCATAGGGATATCATATGGATAAACAGGAATCTTTTCTTCCAAGACCTGAAAATCAAAAGCAATAGCAATCTTTATTTTTTTGAAATTTGAAAGGAATTTATCGTAATATCCTGCACCAAAACCAATTCTATTCCCATAGATATCAAAAGCAATCCCGGGAATAATAGAAATATCCATATCCTCTATATTACAAATTTCCCCGTTTTTTGGTTGTGGTATTTTTATAGAGAAATCAATATCTTGCACACTTTTAATTTTTAAGGGGATAATAGTTTTATTTTCTTTGATTATTTGAGAAACACAGATAGATTTTCCATTCTGAAAAGCATTTTCTATAATTGGAAGGGTTTCTACTTCATTGTTAAAGGCAATATAGGGCATAATCATTTTGGCTTGCTTGTATTGTGTTAAGGAAAAAAGGAAATCATGAATTATTTTGCTGCTGGTTTGGACAAAGTCTTTTGAAAGAGTTTCCCTTTTTTGTCTTATTTTATTGCGTATTTGGTGCTTTGAGATATTATTTTCCATTTGTATGAAAAAAAATTACTTAAGATAAAGTAAGAGATAAATTCTGGATTGCTCTTTTCTCCGCCAATCTTTTAGGCGGATCTAAGACAACCCAAATTTATATATCAATAGTATAAATAAAAAAAGGGCGGTCTTTTGACCGCCCTTTTTGTTGTTTCACTTTGAAGCAGTTATCCTTAGAAGGAAACTGTCATAGAGGCAAGTGCTTCCCATGGGTCTTCTGAATTTTGCCCATTGAATAAAACATCTTTTACATAATCGCCTCTATAAAGCTGACCAACTGTTAATCCAAAATTTACATCTTCACTGTATGCATAATTTAGACCAAGGTCAACTTCATTTCCGACTGAGTCACTACCTGCAAATGATGTATTTCCACCTGGTGCTAATTTCTTATCTAATGTAAGGTCATAATAATTTAAAAATACACCCAGTTTTTGAAGCGGCTGAAATCCAACTCCAATCTTGGCTATCTTTATTCCAGGATAATATGGAGAGTCGTATTGTGTTGGTGTAAGACCGTTGTATATACTTCCACCATACAACATTGTCCATACTGCTGGATATCCTATTGCTCCAAACTGGCTGGAAAGGTCTGATGGATACATTGGCTGCCATGCTTTTACTTTTGCATCGCCTGGGGTTTGACCTGAATACATACTATATTCTGCTGAAATATAAGGTTTCATTGGTGTCTGGAATACATATTTTCCACCCAGATATCCTGCCCATCCTTCATAACTCTGATGAACAAATTCATCTGTTCCAAACTGTTTTGCATATTCACCTTTAAATGAAAGGCCTGGAGCAGCTGGTATTGTTAATGTTCCTCTTAAACCTGCTGTTGTGATTGAACTGTTATAATCAGGAACATTGTAAGGAAGTGCAGGTGTTGCACCCGTACCACTATTGGCATAGTTATATTCATTAACTACATAAGGTTCCAAAGACCAGTTTGATGGTGCATAAAGCACACTTAATCCAAGAAGATTTACATCATTAGGAGAACTTGAACCTGGTCCTTCTGTTGAATATGCAGTATTGCTCTCATTTACCTTGGCAAAAAATCCCTGTGCACTTAAAGGTATGATTGGTGTTGCATAATCAAGCTTTATTGCATCAAAGGACTGCTGAAGTCCAAGGTCTGGAGCAAGTAAATTTGCTACTCCACCTGAACCACCAAAACCAGTCATTCCTGTATTATAGTTTAAAGCATTATACTGACTTCCAATTACAAATCCCTGTCCAATCTTTAGGTCCTGTCTTCCTATTGTCAGGTTAAGGCCGGGAGTTATAAGGTCAGCAATCTTTACATACGCAAGATCAAGGGTGATATTGCCATTGGAATTTCCTGTTGCTCCATTATAAACACTTTGCCCCCAATCTCTTTCATTGATTAGTCTTACCATTGTGCTGACATTATTGGACAACTGAGCCGATACCCATACTCGGACTGAACTTTGAAGAAAATCATTTGTCTTAAATTTATTGTTAAAACTAAAATCGTGTCTGTAGGCGCCATAGATTGTAAAGTCTCCGCCAACTTTCACATTCTGAACTGCAGAATATGAAGGAATAGCAAAGGCTAAAGCAAATGCAAACGCCGCTAACATTAATATTCCTTTTTTCATTTCTATACTCCTTGAGTTATCTATATGCTCCGATTCGCATCGGTTTATATTTATGTTTCTTATTCTTTGTTTTCGTTTTTATTATCCGCCTTTCTCAAGGTTCACCTCCTTTTTCGGCTTTTTTTAATAATAAAAACCAAAGAATAAATTTTATTATCTATATAATAATACCTATAATCAATTCTTTTGTCAATACTTTTTTAAAATTTGTAAATATTCACTGAATTCTTTCCTAAATACAGGTACAGAGGAACTAAGGCACATAGGCACAGAGTAAAAACTAAGAATACATTAAATACTATGTACCTTTGTGCCTGAGTATTGCAATCTTTCTTGTCAAGTATTACTTTGTGCCTCCTTATTACTACAAACTTCACTGAGTATTTACAAAATAAGTATTGGCAACACCTACTCTCCCAATCACTCTCGCGATTAGTACCATCGGCGCAGAAAGCTTAACGGTCGTGTTCGGGATGAGAACGGGTGTTTCCTTTCTGCTATGGTTGCCAACAATTATATTTTAAACATATACTTTTTTCTGTCAAATTTTTTTCAGCCGAAGGCTGATTCGCCGTGCTGTGTGGCGAATAATACATAAGAGTAATTCACAATTTATCTCTTACTTCAGAACTCATATTTTATCCCTGAAATCTTTTTAGGTGAAAATATACCTTTTTCTGTGATAAATCCTTTTATCAGTTTTGCAGGAGTAACATCAAAAGCAGGATTATATGCCTCTATATCTTGGGGGGTAATTCTAATACATCCAATTTCCAGCACCTCTTCTTTGGGTCTTTCTTCAATAGGTATCTGGTCCCCGGATTTAAGAGAAAAATCAAATGTAGACAATGGAGCGGCAATATATAAAGGTATTTTATGATACGCAGAAATAACTGCAAGGTTATAGGTGCCAATTTTATTGGCAGTATCTCCATTGGAACAAATTCTATCTGCTCCTACAATAACCATATCTATCTTTTCTTTTTGCATTAAAAATGCGGCTGTACTATCACAAATAAGTGTATGAAGAATTCCCGCTTTTTTAAGTTCCCATGTTGTAAGACGCGCCCCCTGTAAAACAGGTCTTGTTTCATCCACAAAGACCTCAAATTTTTTCCCATGGTCTTTTGCAGAATAAAAAACAGATAGTGCTGTTCCAAAACCTGTTGTAGCAAGAGCACCTGCATTACAATGGGATAAAATTCTCATATTATCTTTTATAAGGGTATTACCATATTCCCCTATATTTATACAATTTTTTATATCCTCATCAAACATCTTTACAGTCTCTTTTTCCATAATATTCTGTATTTCCGGTATATTTTTAGAGTAATTATCATCAGCAACTTTTTTAAGCCGGGCAAGACCATAAAAAAGGTTATAAGCTGTTGGCCTGGCAGTTTTCATATAGGAAATATTATCATCAATAATACTAAAAAATTTATCTTTGTTTTTCCCTTTATATGTTTTTGCCGCAAGAACAAGCCCAAAAGCAGAAGCAATTCCTATGGCAGGCGCGCCTCTTATATTTAATCCCCGTATTGCCTCCCAGACCTCTTCAATGGTTTTAATTGTTATATATTTTTCTTCTAACGGAAGCAATGTCTGGTCAAGGATTTCCAATTCATCTTTTTTCCATGTTAAAGTTTTTACTATTCTATCCATTATTTTATATTACCTCTATTTGCTCAGTTGAAACAATTTTTTTTAGTTCATCTAAAAACTCAGGAGAAATATTTACATGATATTTGGGAAGATAAACCTTAGCTAATGTATTACCATTTTCTTTTATTCTTAAAAATATCTTTGAGTCCCCGGAAAATTTCATAAATAGTGATTTTAATATTTCCATATTTTCTTCCGGGTAACCCTGGATAATGGAAATAGCCAAATTTTCTGTCTTTTTTTCTATCAGCATATCAAAAGACTTCACTGCTGTTGCTATTACCTTATTTTCATCCATCCTGTGTTCAATTTTACCTTTAATCAATATTATATTATTGGGGCTTAAAAGACTTATATTACTTTCAAACACTTTTGGATAAAAAACTATCCCCATTATACCATAAAGGTCTTCTAATTCAGCCACTGCCATTTTTTCACCTTTTTTGGTATTCATTTTTTTTAAGGAGAGAATCAATCCGCCAAACCAGAATTCCGGACCCTCTTTTAATGTTTCAATCTGGTTACTATAGGCTGTTGTATACTTTAAGAGAATATTTTTATATTTCGCAAGAGGATGACCTGTTCTATAAACCCCCAGCATCTCTTTTTCATATCCAAGAAGTTTTGTTTCCGACCATTCAGGTAGAGAATATATAACCTTATGGTTAACAGGAGGCATATATTTTTCTGTCTTTGCAAATATTGAAAGCTGGCCATCTTCTTTAATTTTTTGAATTTTGGAACCCTGTTCAATAGATTCATCCACAAGTGCAAATAATTGCGACCGCGGCATTCCAAAGCAATCCATAGCACCTGCCTTAATAAAACTTTCCAACACTTTTCTATTGATAAGCCTCAGGTCTACATTCTGACAAAAATCAAAAATATTCTCAAACTTTTTTTCTTTCTTGGATAAAAGGATTGATTGTATAGCTGCACTGCCTACATTTTTTATGGCTGAAAGCCCAAAAACTATATCATTCCCCATTATTGTAAATTTATCACCGCTTTCATTTATGTCTGGAGGCAAAACCCATATATTGGTTTTTTCTGCATCCTGGATATAGAGAGATATTTTTTCCTGATTGCCTATTTCATTGTTAAGCAGAGCAGTCATAAATTCCAGGGGATAGTTTGCCTTAAGATAAGCTGTCTGATAAGCAAGAATCGCATAGCCGACACTATGTGATTTATTAAATCCATAAGAAGCAAACTTTGCCATATTATCAAAGATTTTTTCTGCAAGTTTGGATGAAAGGCCGTTTTCTTTTGCTCCTTTTATGAATTTTTCCCTTTGCTGTTCAAGAAGCTCTGGATTTTTTTTCCCCATGGCTTTCCTTAAAATATCTGCCTCTCCAAGCGTAAAACCGCCTAAAACATTGGCTATCTGCATTACCTGTTCCTGATATAATATAACCCCATAGGTGGGCTTTAAAATATTTTCCAGCAAAGGATGCTGATAGGTGATTTCTGAAGTATTTTGTCTGTTTTTTATATATAGGTCAACCATTCCGCTCTTCATAGGACCAGGCCTGTGAAGGGCATTAATCGCTATTATGTCTTCAAGGGATGAAGGTTTCATTCTTTTTAAAAGGTCCTGCATCCCGGGGCTTTCAAGCTGAAATACACCTTTTGATTCTCCTGTGGATAGAAGTTCATAGGTTTTTTTATCATCCAGAGGAATTTTTAAAATATCTATATCTATTTTTTTATTTTGTTTAACAAGTTGGACTGTATCTTCAATGACAGAAAGATTTTTTAGTCCCAGTATATCTATCTTTAGAAGCCCTATTTTTTCAATGCTTGACATTTCAAACTGTGTGGCTGTTTCACCTTTTGTTCCCCTGAATAATGGAGCATATTCATAAATAGGCTTGTCAGTAATAACAACTCCTGCGGCATGGGTTGATGCATGACGGGGAAGACCTTCCAATCTTAAGGATATATCAAAAAGTTTTTTTATGGTTTCATTTGTTTCAATTAATTTTTTAAGTTCAGAATTTTTATCCATTTCTTCTTTTAGTAAAACTCCAGGTTCAGAAGAAATCATTTTTGCAATCTTGTCCACCTCTGAATATGGCATTTTTAAAACCCTGCCTACATCTCTCACCACTACTCTGGCTCCCATTGTACCAAAGGTCGCAATCTGGGCAACATTTGTTTCCCCGCCATATTTTTCTCTTATATATTTTATGACTTCATCCCTTCTTCTATCAGAAAAATCAAGGTCAATATCAGGCATGGATATTCTTTCAGGATTTAAAAATCTTTCAAAAAGCAGATTATATCCAATAGGATTAATTTCTGTTATCCCAAGAAGATATGCCACAAGACTGCCTCCACAGGAACCTCTGCCAGGACCTACTTTTATATCTTGATTTTTGGCGTGACTTACAATATCATGAATAATAAGGAAGTATCCTGAGAAATTCATTTTTTTTATAACTTCCATTTCTTTTTTTAATCTTTCAGAAATAGAATTTTGTTCTTCTCCATTAAGGGAAAATTTCTCTTTTAAGTTTTGATAAACAATTTTATCAAGATATGTATCAGTGGTATATCCCTGGGGAATATTATATGTAGGAATATGAAATGTACCAAAATCAAGTTTTAGATGACATTTTTCATCTATCTCAATTGTATTTTTGATTGCTGATGGCATATCTTTAAAAATCTGCTGCATTTCATCAGGACTTTTAAAATAGAATTCATCACCTGAAAATTTCAACCTATTTTCATCCTGCAAGGAATTACCTGTCTGAATACATAGAAAAACCTCATGGGCAAAAGCATCTTCTTTTCTGTGATAGTGACAATCATTTGTAGCAACAACTTTCAGAGAATATTTCTTAGAGAATTCTAATAATGTTTGATTGATTTTTTTCTGTTCAGGAAGATTGTTATCCATTACTTCTAAATAGAAATTTTCTTTCCCGATAATATCAATATAGTTTTGCACAGCCTGTTCTGCTTTTTCTATATTTCCTTTTACAATATAATAAGGTATTTCTCCTTTCATACATCCACTTAAAACAATAAGTCCCTTAGAGTATTTGGAAAGAATTTCCCTGTCTATCCGGGGTTTATGATAAAATCCTTCCAGATATGAAAGTGTAGAGAGTTCAAGAAGATTTTTATATCCATCTAAATCTTGCGTAAGAACTGTAAGATGGAAGGATGCTTCTTTGACATCTGAATCTGAAAGTTTTGCAGAAGATTTATCCAGCCTGCTTTTAGGGGCAATATACATTTCTTCGCCTATAATTGGTTTTATCCCATGATTAAGCGCAGATTGATAAAAATGTATTATGCCAAAGAGTGTGCCATGGTCAGTAATAGCAAGAGATGGCATTTCCATTTTATGGCATTCTTCTGTAATTTTGTCTATTCTGCACATGCCATCAAGAAGGCTATATTCAGAATGAAGATGAAGATGAACAAATTCTTTCATATTAGTATAATTTATATTAATATAAATATTCACTAAACCACGTTCATATTTACAGGCACAGAGGTACTAAGGCACATAGGCACAGAGTAAAATAAAAACTAAAATACATTAAATACTTTGTGCCTTTGTGCCTGAGTGTTACATTCTTCTATGTAAGGTATTAACTTTGTGCCTACTTATTAATACAGGCTTCACTGAGTATTTAAATATTATTTATTTGACATATTTTTCTTTGCTATTTGATATGCCTTACCTTCTGTTTTTATATTAGGAGCAATGGCTATATCAACAAGCTGCATTTCATTAATGTTTGCAGCCCCAAGACTTGCCATAGAAAGTTTAATTGCACCTATTAAGTTCTGTGTCCCATCATCAGTTTTGGCAGGACCAAAAAGAATTTCTTTCAGGGTGCCGCTGGTTCCAAGATAAACCCTTGTACCTCTGGGAAGATTTTCATCAGATGTTGACATTCCCCAATGATATCCTTTCCCTGGTGCCTCCTTTGAACGGACAAACGCCGAACCAACCATTACAGCATCAGCCCCACAAGCAAATGCCTTACAGATATCCCCACTGGTAATCATTCCACCATCTGTTATAATAGGAATATATTTACCTGTTTTTTTATAGTACAGGTCCCTTGCTGCTGCACAATCCACTGTTGCTGTAACCTGAGGAATACCAATCCCAAGCACTTCTCTTGATGTACATGCTGCTCCAGGACCAATTCCAACAAGAAGACCTGAAATTCCTGTTTCAATAAGTTCATATGCCACCTTATATGTTACACAGTTTCCAACAATCACAGGAATTTTCATACCCGAACAAAATGAGTTTATATCCAAAGGGGTATAGCTCTTTGAAATATGTCTTGCTGTTGTTACTGTAGACTGAACAATAAAAATATCTGCGCCTGCCTCCTGGGCAATGGCACCATATTTTAAAGCAGCCTGAGGAATTGAACTTACAGCACACATAATATTATTCTTCTTACATTCAGAAATTCTTTGGGATATAAGCTCTTCCTTTATAGGTTCTTTATAAATTTCCTGTATAAATGCTGTAGCTTTTTCAGATGGAAAAGATATAATATTTTCTATAATCTGATAAGGGTCTTTATATCGTGTGTATAGTCCCATAAGATTTAAAACGGCCAGGCCCCCCAATCTTCCAAATTCAGTGGCAAATTTTGGGTCCACAACCCCATCCATTGCTGCTGCCAATACAGGTATTTTTAATTCTACACCTGCTATTTTTGTACTTACATCAATTTCAGCAGGATTTAATGTAATATCCCCGGGCACAAGTGAAACATCATCAAATCCATAACAGCTTCTTGCTTTTCTGCCTCTTCCTATCCATACCCCCATTGTTTTCCCCCCTCTCTTTTCTTTCCCTCTATACTAATTCTTCTGCCTGCTTTTTTAGATTTAAAAGAAGTTCAATATTTGATTTTGTTATTCTAATCCTTCCCAGTAGAAGTTCCATTGCTTCTACAGAATTTAATGGAGCAACAACCTTTCTTAAAAGCCACATAAGCTGAAGTTCTTCAGGATTTACAAGAAGTTCTTCTCTTCTTGTACCTGAACGGTTTATATCAATAGCAGGGAAAGTTCTTCTTTCCTGAAGTTTTCTTTCAAGGTTTACCTCCATATTTCCTGTTCCTTTAAATTCTTCAAATATTACATCATCCATTTTACTTCCTGTATCAATAAGTGCTGTCCCGAGAATTGTCAGACTGCCGCCTTCCTCTACATTTCTTGCTGAACCAAAAAACCTCTTTGGTTTTTCCAGAGCATTTGATTCCAGTCCTCCTGTCATAATTTTACCACTATGAGGAACAAGAACATTGTGTGCTCTTGCAAGCCGGGTAATACTATCAAGCAGAATAACCACATCTTTTTTATGCTCTACAAGTCTTTTTGCTTTCTCAAGAGCAATCTCTGCAACCTGAACATGTCTTTCCGGGGGTTCATCAAATGTAGCGCTTATAACCTCGCCTTTTACAGACCTTTTCATTTCTGTGACTTCTTCCGGCCTTTCCCCAATAAGAAGAACAATAAGTTGAACCTCCTGGTTATTTATAGCAATGGAATTGGCTATTTTCTGAAGGATTACTGTTTTACCTGTTCTCGGAGGAGAAACAATTAAACCCCTTTGACCTTTTCCAATAGGACAGATAAGGTCTAAAACCCTTCCTGTTGTTTCTGTTGGAGTAGTTTCAAGAATAAATCTCTGGTTTGGATGAATCGGGGTTAGTTCCTCAAAAGGAATTCTTTCCTGAATACTTTCCGGGTCTTCTCCATTTACCATTTCAACCTTTAACAGGGCAAAATATTTTTCACTTTCTTTAGGGGGCCTTATCTGACCGGATACAAGGTCCCCGGTTTTAAGACCAAACTTCTTTATCTGCGATGGAGAAATGTAAATATCATCAGGACCTGGTAAATAATCATGGTTTGGAGACCTTAGAAATCCAAATCCATCTGGTAAAACCTCTAAAATCCCTTCTCCAAAAAGAAGACCATTTTTTTCTGCCTGACTTTGCATAATTCTATATATCAGCTCTTCTTTGGTAAGTCCTCTAACACCATTAACTCCAAGTGTTTTTATCATACTTTGAAGTTTGGTAATACTGGTTTTTTTTAACACAGATACATTTAATTCTTTCCTTTCTTCTTTTTTTTCTTCATTCATAATTTTTGTCCTCCGGGACTAATAAATTTTTCTAATTATATTTTCAATCTGAAGTTTTGTTAAATGTAATGGACCATCATTATCAATGACATAATCAGATTTTTTTATCTTTTCTTTTAGAGGTATTTGTGAAAGCCATATTTTTTTTATTTCATCTTCAGAAAATTTGTTTTCCAATCTTTTTTTAATAATAGAATGGGCTGCTGAAACAGTAATAATTATATCAAAATCTTTTGAGCTATTGGTTTCAAACAAAAGCGGAATTTCAATTACAATTATTTTACTTCTTTTAGAAAGTTTGTCAATAGCCTTATCAATCTTTTCAAAAACAAGAGGATGTATAATACTATTAAGTTTTTCTCGTTGCCTCTTTGAAGAAAATATTATATTTGCCAACTTTTTTCTATCAATTGGACCTGATGAGGTTAAAATCTGTTTACCAAAAATATTTTGAATTTGTTTTTTGACCTGATTGGTTCTAAGAAGATTACCAACTATTGTATCACAAGAAATCACATCTATATCAAAATTTTTAAATATTTTTGATACAGTGGATTTTCCAGAACCAAATATTCCTGTAACACCAATCTTTAACATTTGAAAATATGTAAAAAATTTACTTATACTAAGAAGTAAGAGATAAGTTATGGATTGCTCTTTTCTACTTTGTAAAAACTTTCTTTCACCACAACGCCTCAAAGACAATCCAAACTTATTTCAAATACATTGTTAATCAAGTATTATAAAAGCTCTTTAAAAAAATCAACAAGGTCTGTTTTTTCCCATGTAAAATCTTTGTCTTCTCTTCCAAAATGGCCATAGGATGCAGTTTTATAATATATTGGTCTTAAAAGATTAAGTTTGTTAATAATTCCTCTGGGAGAAAGGTCTAAGTTTTCTTTTATATGTCTGATAATTTTTTCTTCTTCCACTTTTCCTGTCCCAAACAGGTTAAGCATATATGAAACAGGCTGGGGTTGTCCTATTATATAGGCAATCTGTATCTGACATCTCTTTGCAAGCCCTGCTGCCACTATATTTTTTGCTATATATCTGGCATAATAAGATGCAGACCTGTCAACCTTTGAAGGGTCTTTTCCTGAAAAACTTCCTCCGCCATGGCTGCCAATTCCACCATAAGTATCAACAATTATTTTTCTTCCTGTAACTCCGGTATCTGCCTGAGGTCCGCCAACAGCAAAACTTCCAGTCCGATTAATAAAAATATCCATTTTATCTGTTCTATATTTTTCAGGAATAACCTGATTTATAACAAGCCCTGTAAGGTCATCTTTTATTTTTTTCTGGGAAATATCCGGATTGTGCTGCGCCGCCAGAACAACAGAAGTAACTTTTTCAGGAATGTTATCTTTGTATAAAATAGTCACCTGACTTTTCCCATCAGGTCTTAAATAAGGAAGAACTTTTTCTTTTCTGAGACTTGCCATCTTCATAACAAGATTATGGGCAAGTGAAATAGGCAAAGGCATAAAAGTCTCTGTTTCATCAACTGCATAACCAAACATCATACCCTGGTCTCCTGCGCCGCCTGTATCTACACCCTGGGAAATTTCAGGAGACTGCTGCTGAATAGAGGTTATAATCGCTCCTGTCTGGTAATTAAACCCATAAGAATCATCTGTATACCCTATATTTTTCAAAACTTCTCTTGCAATCTCCGGAGCATCAATATGGGCTTTTGTTGTTATTTCACCTGCAATAAAAATAAGACCTTTGGTTGTTAAAGTTTCACACGCCACTCTCCCATTTTTATCCTGACGAAGAACCTCATCCAAAATAGCATCTGAGGTCTGGTCACAGATTTTATCAGGATGCCCTTCTGTAACAGACTCTGATGTAAAAAGATATTCTTTAGCCATTGTTTATTCCTTTCTATAAAAAATTTATTATTTTGATAATTCTGTTTTTAAATAGGTTATTTCCTTAATTTCTGTTGGGTCTATATTATTTAAAATAGCCAGGTAAAAACTCAACCAATCTCCAAGAATAATAAGAGATAAAATCTTTTCCACAGGATGTTTTCCATAAGAAGAAATATTTATTATTTCAAGATTTTTATCAGATAATATTTTTTCTGTCAGGTCCATTCTTTGTTTTATTCTTGGATGGTCGTTTTCATCGCGTAAAAAAAAGAATTTTGTATTGGCAACAAGAAACTCAGGAAAATTCCATGACATAATTTCATTATGGTTCAGCTCAGAAAATTCATTTATAAATGAGACATTTTTTGAATTTTCCGCAAACTGTGTTTTCCATCTTATTGCTGCAGGAAAAAGAAACGGACCAGAATAAATTATAGGATTTTTATTCCATATTTTCCCGGCAAATTCTTTTGCCATGTTGGCAGTTTTATTTTCAACCCTATAAACATCAATAAATTTTTTTATAACAGAAAATGTATTTTCAATTTCAAATTCTTTAATAATACCAAGTTTTGTAAAAAGATTCAATACAGGGAAAAAAAGATAACCAAGCGCACACCTTGGTGGAAAACCTTTTTGAACCTTAACATGAGATATTCCATCTTTCTGAGAGAGTTCCTCCAAAATTCCCCCACATGATATTGACCAGATAGAAGCTTTTTTATTTTTAGCATCATTATAACAGCTGATAGTCTCTTCAGTATTTCCGGAATAACTTACAGGTATAACCAGACTTTTTTCATTAACAAAAGAAGGTAAGGTATAACCACGGTTTACATAAATAATTGTGGGGTTATTTTGGGCTACTTGTTTTATAATATCTCCACCAACTGCAGAACCACCCATACCACAAAAACATATACAGTCAAAGTTCTTTTTACTTAAAAGTGGAATGTTAATATTCCATGCATCTTTACACTGAAGACTAAATTCATCCAGCATATTTTTCATATTAGATTTATCCAGCTGCCTTATCTTGTCTATATCATCCAGAGCATTCATTTTTCCCCTCCCATGTTTAAATTATTTTTAACATAGTCATATATTTGTTGATGTGTTGAAAATTCAAAAACCTTTTCAGCAATTTGCTCCATTTTTTTAAAGCCTGTTTTTCTGATAGTCTGTTTTATACGGGGGATCATTGAAGGAGACATACTCAACTCATCCACACCCAAACCAAGTAAAACACAGGCTATTTCCGGAATGGAGGCACATTCTCCGCACACACTTGTTTTTATTCCATATTTTTTGGCATTTTCTACAGAAATCTTTATAAGTTTAAGTATTGCCGGATGTAAAGGCTGATAGAGATATGAAATTTTTTCATTTACTCTATCAACAGCTATAGTATACTGGATAAGGTCATTTGTGCCAAAACTAAAAAAATCCACCTCTTTTGCAAGAATATCTGAAATAAGAGCAGATGAGGGGACTTCTATCATAATACCAAATGAAAGCCTTTTAAATTTTTTATTTTCTCTTTTTAGCTCTAATTCACATTCCTGTATAATTTTTTTGGTTTCTTTTATTTCTTCAAAAGCTGAAACCATTGGGATAAGAAGTCTTAAATCTCCATAATAACCTGCTCTCATAATTGCCTTTAACTGGGTTTTAAAAAATTCCACCTGACTAAGACAAAACCTTATTGCCCTATTACCAAGAAAAGGATTAAGTTCTTTGGGCGTCCTTAATTCAGATATAAATTTATCTCCGCCAATATCCAGAGTTCTGATAACCATAGGTTTATCTTTTAACAACAAAAGAACTTTTTTATATGAATGAAACTGCTCTTCTTCTGAAGGCATCTCCCTTCTGTTTAGAAAAAGGTATTCTGTCCTGTATAAACCTACACCTTCCGCACCATATTTAACTACTGTGTTGATTTCTTCAGGCAATTCAATATTTGCTAAAAGATTTATTTTTTTCCCATCCGGTGTTTTACTTACCAAAGATTTCATCATATATAGATTTTTTCTTTGTTCTAAATATTCTTTTTGTATTTTTTCATATTTTTTAAGTACTTCTTCTGATGGTTCAATAATAATATCCCCATTAAATCCATCAACAATAATAATCTGTTCATCTTTTAATTGTTTTGTTATCTCATCCATACCTACCACAGCAGGAATTTCAAGTGCTTTAGCCATAATAGCAGTATGGGATGTAGAACTTCCTATTTCAGTAATAAAACCAATAGTATTATGTGGATTTAAAACTGCTGTCTGGGAAGGTGATAGGTCATGTGCGGCAATAATTGTTTTTTCTTTTACAGCAAAAGAATAAAATTTTTCCCTGTTTAAATAAGAAAAAATCTTTTCTGCAACATCAAAAAGGTCTTTTCTTCTATCTTCAAAGGCTGGGTCGTCTTTTTTACCAAAATTTTCCAGTATTTTGTTTAATGTATTATGGAATGCATATTCTGCAGACACACCTGCTTCTTTTATATTTTTTATTGTTTCTTCCTGAAGATTTTTATCTTTTAAAAGAAGCAAATGCATTGCGAAGATTTCCCCATATTTTTCTCCAAGTGTCTTTGTAATATTTTTCTGAGTGTTAATAATTTCTTTTTCTGCAAAAATTAATGCCTCTTTAAATTTTTCTATTTCCTTTAATAAATTTTCTGCTTTTATTTTTCCATTATAATTATTATTATAAGACAGACTAAATCTATTTTTTATTACATAGACATGCCCAATAGCAATACCCGGAGAAACACCCATTCCTTTTAATGTTTTCATTACTTTATTTATTTTAAGTTATCTAATCTTTCTTCATCTTCTTTAATAATATTATAGGCTTCTGCTGGCGTCTTAGCAGTAATAAGGGAATTTTTAAAAACTTTGTCTTTAAGCAATCGGGCTATTTTGGCAAGAGCTTTAAGATGTTCACCGGTTGCTCCAATAGGAGCAAGAACAAGAAATATAATTAAAACAGGTTCTCCATCCAGAGAATCAAAAGAAACACCTGCTTTTGAAATTCCCAAAGCACAAACAATTTTATCAACCTGGTCAGTCTTAGCATGTGGAACAGCAATTCCCTGGCCAATCCCTGTGGAACCTAATTTTTCTCTTTCAAGAAGAATTTCCAACACTTTATCTGAATTTTTTAAAAGATTATTCCCCTGAAGCCTTTGTAATAATTCCGAAAGAGATGATTCTTTTCCTCTGGATTTCAGGTCAATAATAATTTCTTTTTCTGTAATAAATTCTGCTATCTGCATGTTATTGCCTCCTCATTAAATTATAATTGTATTAAATTTTTTTGTTCACTTTTATGTGAAATATCTATTTTTTTATCATGAAGTTTACTTGCTTTATTTTTTAATTTATCCACAATTTTTGTTACACACATTGAAAGGTCATCTGAATTCTCTTTGATAAATAAGGAGCCTGTTTTACTTTTAACTTCTGCTTCCACTATATAATTATATCTCTCCTTTTTTATAATAAGATGCACATTCGGTTCATCAAAGAAAAATTTATCAAGTTTTGAAAATTTTTCTTCAGCAAATTCTTCAAAAACTTTATCTACTTTAAAGTGTACAGACTGAATAGTAATCTTCATCATAACCTCCTATTTAAGATTTAATTAATAGGTATTTATATGGATTATCTTTAGTAAAGGAAAATAATAGTGTAAAATTTGTTTATAGTCAAATCCTTTCTCTGCCATAACCTTTGTTCCATATTGAGACATACCAACCCCATGACCATATCCTTTGCCAGAAAAAATAAAATTGTTTCCTGATTTTTTTACTTTAAACATAGTGCTTGGAAGTGTGTCAGAATCAATAAAAATACCTCCGGGATTATTATAAATAAAATCCAATCTAAAATTATTTCCAGACATTGTTTTTGTTATCCCTGAATCTGTTTTAATCTCTATTATTTCTATTCTACCTGAAATATCCCTTTTTAATACTTTAATATCTTTTACTGATGAAACACCTAAAATATTAGAAATCTGAGAAGAAGAAAATATTTTTGTCCATTTTTTATAAGGCCCATGTTTACTATAAGGGTCCAATACGGCTATTGCATAAGAATCCCCTGGACCCCAGACATTTTCAGCAGAATCAGTACAACCACCTGAAGAGGCGCAAAAAAATGCTTCAACAATTTTATTATTATATGTAAGAATTTCTCCATGAGTAGAATTGACTGCATTAATAACATTTATATTATCTCCGTCATCTTTATTATAAACCTGATTAAAAACTGAATTTTTTACATCGTAAGGAAGTCCCTTTTCCCGTGCAATATTTATATAGTATAAGGCATTAGTTCTGGCGCATACAGCCTGTGCTTTTAATGCTTCAATTGGATAATTAGATTCTATTTCTTTTCCTACAACTCCATAAAGATATTGCCTCAGAGGCATTACTTTTATACTTCCACCTACATCAACCCTGATATTTTCAGAAAAAACAAGTGGTATAAAAACAAAAAAACTACTTACCAGAAGGAGTATTTTTTTCAACATAATATATTTTAACACTACCGCTAAATACTATTTTATTTTTGTTAATATCATAAACAATCTGGTTTGCTTTATATTTGTTTTGACCCTGAAATATTTCAGGATTTCCATCCAATATAAGTTGTGAAGTATCTTTCATATAAGTAAGTTTTTTACAAAATGCTGTAAAATTCATATTTTTGGTTTTTAGATTTTCCTGATTAATTGTTACCCTGTCTGCCTGAATAATTATTTTACTGGGCTGCTGTGTTTTAGGGTCAAGAAAAATTTCACCGTTACCATCGCTTGTAGTAGAAATTTTAACAATAATATTTCCAGTGGAAATTGCAATAGCAGGATTTGAAATAGATGTCTGATTTGTATTTTCAGCCATTGCCTGGCTTCCAATAATAGAAATATTCTTATTTTCCCCAATATAATCAATTTTAAAATTTTTTAGCAAAGGCTGATTACGGGATTGTTGAGATTGATTTTTCTTTTTCACACAACCAGAAAGAGTGACCAATGCTAAAAATATGATAAATACTTTTTTAAAATTTTTTCCCATTTATCCTGACCTTTTATTATTTTTTCCACTATTTCTCTTACTGCTCCATGACCACCCTGTTGTTTTGTTATAATTGAAACAATTCTTTTTACTTCATCAACTGCATCAGAGGGAGCCACTGGCAATCCAACATTTTTTAAAACCGGGATATCATTTAAATCATCGCCTATATAACAAATATTTTCAAATTTATATTTCTGTTTGTCACAAAACTCTTTTAAAATTTTCAGTTTATCTTTGATATTATCAAAAACAATATCCACTTCTATTTCTTTCAGTCTGTTTTTTAGTATACCACTTTTTTTACCGGAAAGAATCATACTTTTTATACCAGCAGACTTAAGAAGTTTAAATGCAAGCCCATCACGAACATTAAAAAATTTCCCTGAATAATCTTTCTCTCCATAAAATATCTTACTATCTGTAAGAACCCCATCAACATCACATATAAAAAGATTTACTTTATCATATATATTATTCATTTTATAACTCGGAGCTAAATTCTTTTTTCCCAAGAAGGTCATGCAAATGAACAAAACCTTTTATCTTTCCATTTTTCTCTTTTATAATAAGACAGGTGATTTCATATTTTTCCATTATCGCCAAAGCCTGAACAGCAAGTTTATCTTCCTCTATTTCCTTGGGGTTTGAAACCATACAATCAACAACCTTTTTACATGAAACATCTGGTGTCCTGGCAAGAAACCTTCTTAAATCCCCATCTGTAATTATCCCTTTAATTTTTCCATTTTTATCTTCAATAAGGGTAAAACCCATATTTTTTTTATTTATCTCTTTTATAGCCTCTGCTAAAAAAACATCCTCATAAACTCTTGGAATACTTGACCCTGTCTGCATAACATCCTTTACCCTTAAAAGAAGCCGTTTGCCAAGATTTCCTCCAGGATGATAGAAAGCATAATCTTCTTTTTGAAATCCTTTTAATGTAAGAAGTGTAAAAGCTATTGCATCACCCAAAACAAGAGCTGTAGTAGCACTTGATGATGGAATAATTCCAAAAGGGTCTGCTTCCTGTATAGGCCCTGTACTTAAAGCAATATCACTTTGAAGAGCCAGGGAACTTTTATTTTCGGAGGTTAAACTGATAATCTTTGCTCCAATTTTCTTTAAAGAAGGTAGAATTCTTAAAATTTCCGGTGTTTCTCCACTGTTTGATACAGCAATTACTATATCATTTGAACAAACCATGCCAAGGTCCCCATGTATTGCTTCCCCAGGGTGAAGAAATATTGATGGAGTTCCTGTACTGGCAAATGTAGTAGAGATTTTTTTACCTATAATCCCGCTTTTCCCCATACCTGTCACAACTATTTTACCTGCGCAATTGTACATCATTTTAACAGCAGAAATAAAACTGTGGTTTATATAATCTTTAAGATTTTCAAGATTTCTTATTTCAATATCCACTATATTTTTTGCCTGTTTTATAATCTGTTTATTATCCATTTTTTATCTGTTCTATTTCTTTTAAACTTTTTAAAAGTGGTTCCACCTGTTGGAATGAAAGCATATTTGGTCCATCTGAGAGTGCTTTATCCGGTTGAGGATGAATTTCCAAAAATATGCCCTGACATCCTACAGCCATTGCCGCTCTGCACAGTGGAGCTACAAACTGTCTATCTCCGCCTGAAGATTTTCCTAATCCTCCTGGTTGCTGTACACTATGCGTCCCGTCAAAAATCACAGGATACCCAAAATTTTCCATTATTGGCAGAGAACGAAAATCAACTACAAGGTTATTATATCCAAAACTTGTTCCTCTTTCTGTAATGAGTATATTATCATTATCAACAGAAAGAATTTTATCAATAATATTTTTAACCTGGTAAGGAGAAATAAATTGCCCCTTCTTTACATTTATGGGCAAACCAGTTTTAGCTGCAGATATAATCAGGTCTGTCTGCCTGCAAAGAAAAGCAGGGATTTGTATAATATCCACAATGCTACTTACTTCAGATACCTGTGAAATACAATGAACATCAGTTAAAACAGGTATATCAAACTTTTTTTTTAATTTAGAAAAAATCTCCATACCCTTTTTTAGTCCAACACCACGGAACGAATCTATAGAAGACCTGTTTGCTTTATCATAAGAGGCTTTAAAAATAAAAGGAATCTGAATCTTTTCTGTTATATTTTTAAGAAATTCCGCAGTTTTAAAAATTATATCCTCATTTTCTATTACACAGGGACCACCAATAAAACAAAATTTATTATTGCCAATAGAAATATTTTTTCCAACTTTAATTGTTTTCATTTCTAAAATTTTATTTTAGCCCGGGGGCCATTTCATCGGCCTTCCACCCAGCATATGAACATGTAAATGCCCTACAGTCTGACCGGCATCCCTGTTAGTATTTATAACAATCCTATAGCCTGTTTTATCAATTGATAATTCTTTCGCCACATTTGATGCTGCAATTAACATTCTACCAAGCAATTCCACATCTGCAGGTTCTACCAAAAGAAGATTCTCAATATGTTTTTTAGGTATAACAAGAATATGAATAGGAGCCTGAGGATTAATATCATTAATAACAATCATATCCTTATCCTCATACAATTTTTTTATTTCAATTTCTCCATTTGCAATCATACAAAAAGTACAACTCATTTTTTGTCTCATGGAATGGTGGATATATAAGACTGAATGATATCTCCTTCTTTTAAATCATTAAAATTTTCTATGGAAATACCGCATTCTGTATTTATTCCCACTTCTTTTACATTATCTTTAAATCTCTTTAGATTGGAAATTTGGCCTTCAAAAATAATTTTTCCTTCACGAATTATTTTGGCCTTGGAATTTCTTATAATTTTCCCTTCTACAACAAGGCATCCGGCAACAGCCTGATTCTTTCCAACTTTAAATATTTTTTTTATTGATGCCTGACCAGCAAGAGACAAAACTTCTACAGGTTTAACCTTTCCTTCCATCGTAGCCTTTATATCCTCAATAAGATCATATATAATTTTATATGTTTTTATCTCTATTCCATATTGTTTGGACATCTTTTCAATATTATTGTCCACTGATATATTAAATCCAAAAATAATCGCATCACTTGAAACAGCAAGAAGAATATCAGATTCATTTGTGGTCCCCAGTCCAGAATGAACAATAACAAGTTTTGCTTTTATCTGGTTTTGTATCTGGGCAGAAAGTTTTTCAAGGGCTCCTATTATTGCTTCTTTAGAGCCGTTTGAGTCTGTTTTAAGTATTATTTTTACTTCATTAACCTGACCTTCAACAATCTGTTTCTGTAATTCTTCAAGTGTTAATTTTTTCCCGGATAAAGGGTTTAATGATTTTTCTGTTTTTAATGAATTGGCTTTTTCTTTTGCCTCAGATTCTGAAAGAACGACAAAAAATCTTTCTCCAGGCTGACATGGATGATGTGCTCCAAGGGCCTCCACTGGAATTGTTGCACAAACTTTATCTATCCTCTTTCCAAATTCATCAATCATCGCTCTAACCTTGCCATAACTATCACCAGATACAAAATAATCCCCTACATTAAGGGTGCCATTTTGAACAATAAGGTCAATAACAGATCCTTTCTGTTTATGCAGATATGATTCAAGAACTGTTCCTTCTGCGGGTCTATTGGGATTTGTTTTCAGGTCCATCATCTCACCCATAATAAGAATTATCTCCAGAAGTTCTTTTATATTCTGTCCTGTAAGTCCGGATACATTAATAAAAACATTCTGTCCACCCCATTCTTCAGGAATAATCCCATATTCACTAAGCTGTTTTTTTACTATTTCAGGATTGACATTTGGTTTATCAATTTTATTTATTGCAACAATAATAGGAACATTGGCAGCCTTGCAATGGTCAATAGCTTCAATGGTCTGCATTTTTACCCCATCATCAGCAGCAACAACCAAAACCACTATGTCCGTAACACTTGCTCCCCTTGCCCTCATAGCTGAAAAAGCCTCATGACCCGGGGTATCAATAAAAATAATGGAGCCGGAATCAACCTGCACCTTATAAGCTCCGATTTTCTGGGTTATCTGTCCATATTCTTTTTGGGCAATATTTGTTTTTCTTATTGTATCAAGTATGGTTGTCTTCCCATGGTCAACATGCCCCATGATTGTAACAATAGGAGCTCTTCTTTGAAGGTCTGAAGAAGAATCTATATATTTACCAGAAGAATATGTTTCTTTTGTTTTTTGTATTGTATATGGAAATTCCAAGGATTCACAAAGTATCTGGATATTATCTAATCCTACCTTTTCATTTATTCCAGCAGAAATATTCAGGTCTTTAAGAGATTTTATTATCTCAGAAGCGTGCAAAGCCATTTTTGAAGCAATGTCACCCACTGTTTCTGCTCCAGTAATAATAATTTTTTCTTTTGCTCTTTGAATTTTTTTTATGTTATTTTCAATATTTTGTATTTCTTCCTGAGTTAATCCGCTAACAGAAGTTTTTCCTTTAATCCCAATCTGATTGCAAATGTCAATAAGATTTTTAGGACTAACATTTAGTTTTTTGGCTTCCTGATATATTCTCATAATTCAGACTTATCCCCCCCACTATAATTTTTAGATTTTTCAACAATCTGCATTACTATATCTTCAGAAAGACCTGTTTTATTTTTTATATCCTCAATACCTGCATCTAAAATTGATTTAATTGTTTCAAATCCGTTTTCAGTTAAAATTTTAGCGACTTCCTGGCTGATACCAATATTTAAAAATACAGATTTTTCCGGTTCTTCCAAACGGTTTATAATAATATTCCATCCTGTTAATTTACATGCAAGCCTGACATTCTGCCCTTTTTTGCCTATAGCAAGATAAATTTGTTTTTTTGATACCCAACAGGTTGCTTCATTTTTCTTTTCATTAAAAATTATTTTCTCACATTTTGCAGGAGAAATAGCATTGGCAGTAAATTCTACAGGGTCTGGAGACCATTTAACAACCTCTATCTTTTCCCCACCAAGTTCTTTAACGATATTTTTAATTCTGCTTGCTTTTTCACCTATACATGTACCAACAGGGTCTATATCAGAATTCTTTGAATAAACAGCTATTTTGGAAACATCTCCTGGAAATCTTGCTAAAGATTTTATTTCTATAATCCCTTCTTTTATTTCCGGAATTTCCTCAGCCAATAATTTTTTTAGAAAACCTGCCACAGTGCGCGATAAAATAATAGGATAAAGCCCATGCGACGGTTTTTTGACTTCAATAATATATACCTTTACAGGACTGCCCACATGAAAATGGTCATTAGGAAGCATATGCTTTTGAGGCAAAATCCCCATCGCTTTACCAATTGACACAATCGCATTATCTTTTTCAAAAAACTCTATTCTTCCGGAAACAATTTCATTCTCAAGATTTTTAAATTCATAATATATAGCATTGTTTTCTGCCTCTTTTATCTTCTGTATAAAAATCTGTTTTACATTCTGGGCCGCTATTCTTTCCCATAGAAAAGAAGGAGGTGTAATTTTATTGCCATTCTCATCAAGGAAATAAAATTCCGCAGTTTCCGGATCTATTTTAACCTGAGTATTGGGGTCTAAGTGTTCTCTTTTTCTATATACAGACTGCAACCCCTTTTCTAAGGAGGAAATAAGAAACTTTCTATCCACCCCTTTTTCCTTTTCCCAGTAATCAAGTAAAACAAGTAAATCATTCTTCATAATTTTTATCTACTCCTTTGTGCCTTCTTATTATTACAAACTTCATTGAATATTTATCTTTTTTATTATATATCAATTATTATAGCAATGTCAATTTACTGAAAACCCCAAAAAGATTTACGAAATTTTGACAATTTTGTTTACTTTGTTTAAAATATATTAAACAATAAAAATGAAACAAATAAATAAAAAAATCCAGGAAGAAAAAATTATAAATACAATGATAGAAAATTTTGGGAACATAGGAGAAAGTCTTGGACTTAATAGAACTGTGTGCCAGATATATGCCCTGCTATATTTTTCTTCAAATACCTTTACACTTACAGAAATAAGCAAAGCACTTGGAATTAGCAAAGCCAATGCCAGCATAAATATAAGAAAACTTGAAGAATGGGATGCATTGAAAAAAGTGTGGAAAAAAGGATATACAAGAAGTCTTTATAAGGCAAATGAAAATATTGAAGACATAATATTTAACAGAATAAAATTGGGGGCAGAAAAAAGACTAAAAAGCATCAAACAGGCAACTTCAGGTTTTAAACAGTCTTCAAATTCCATAAAAATAAAAAAGCTCAAAGATTTTATAAAAAAAATCGAATTTATACTAAAAAATTTTGACTCTATAAAATCTTTTCTCAGATAAAATGGAAAGAGTAACAATCATAAAACCATCAAAAAGCTGGCAGATTTTAAAAATCAACGAAATCAGAGAATATAAAGAGCTTCTTTATTTTTTAGTCTGGAGAAATCTCAAGGTCCGATATAAACAAACAGCCATTGGAGCTTTATGGGCAATCATCCAACCATTTTTAACAATGGTCGTATTTACCCTTTTCTTTGGTAAATTAGCCAAAATTCCTTCAGGTGGAATTCCATATCCTATATTCTATTTTTCTGCGTTAATTATCTGGACATATTTCGCCAATAGTTTAACATTTGCCACAAACAGTATAGTATCCTATCAGCATATAATAACAAAAATCTATTTCCCACGGATTTTTTTACCTCTTGCTTCAGTTATAGAACAACTTATTGATTTTTTTATTGCTTTTATCATTCTTATTGGCATGATGTTTTTTTATCATATTATTCCAACATCCCGTATATTTTTTATGCCATTATTTGTTTTTCTTGCAATTATTGCTGCTTTTGGGGTGGGTTTATGGTTTTCTGCTTTAAATGTTCAATACAGGGATGTTAAGTATGCAATAAATTTTATACTGCAGATATGGCTTTTTGCATCTCCTATAGCATATTCCTCCACTCTTGTTCCTGCAAAATGGAGAAATATTTATGGATTAAACCCAATGGTTGGAATTATAGAGGGATTTAAATGGACAATTTTAGGAAAACCCGCTCCAGATATAAAAGAAATTTTAATATCAACTCTTATTGTTTTTGTAATTCTTATCACAGGACTTTTTTATTTTAAAAATATGGAAAGAACATTTGCTGATGTAGTATAAAAAATATGTCTGATATAGCTATAAAAGTGGAAAATTTAGGAAAAAAATATCTTATAAAGCAGAGAATGCCTTATAAGGCATTAAGGGATGAAATTGTCAAACTATTTAAATTTTCCTCTTATACCCATTCTTCAGATTATATCTGGGCACTAAAAAATTTATCCTTTGAAGTAAAAGAAGGAGAGGTAGTAGGTATTATTGGCAGAAATGGAGCAGGAAAAAGTACACTGTTAAAAATACTTTCCAGAATAACAGAACCAACAGAAGGTTATGCAGAAATTACAGGAAAAATAGGAAGCCTTCTTGAAGTAGGAACAGGCTTTCATCCGGAACTGACAGGAAGAGAAAATATTTACCTCAATGGTGCTTTATTAGGAATGAAAAAAAAAGAAATAGATAAAAAATTTGATGAGATAGTAGGCTTTGCTGAAATTGAAAAATTTCTTGATACTCCTGTAAAACATTATAGCTCCGGCATGTATATCAGATTAGGATTTTCAGTCGCAGCACATTTTGAACCGGAAATTCTGCTTGTGGATGAAGTCCTTGCTGTAGGGGACACTGCCTTTCAAAAAAAATGCATTGGTAAAATGGATGATGTGGCAAAACAGGGCAGAACAGTCTTATTTATCAGTCATAATATGAATGCAATAAAACAGCTTTGTTATAAAACAATCTGGATAGAAAATGGCAAGGTTCTAAAATATCAGCAAACAGAACAGGTAATAAATGATTACTTAAAAGATACACTAAACCCAACTTAAAGAGAGGGAAATAATGGAAGGAAATAATAATGTATTCTGGGAAGAATTAATAATAACCTCTACAGAAAGAGCGAAACAAAAAAATCAAAAACCTTTTGTTGCATGGTTTACAGGACTTAGTTGTTCAGGCAAATCAACACTTGCAAAAAACCTTGATAAAAAATTATATAGTATGGGATATCATACATATATTCTTGATGGGGATAATTTAAGACATGGACTAACAAAAGATTGTGATTTTTCTATTTCAGGCAGGCATGAAAATCTTAGACGAACAGGTGAAGTCGCTAAACTTATGATGGATGCAGGACTCATAGTTTTATGTGCCTTTGTTTCCCCTTATATAAAGGACAGAGAAATGTTAACACAGATTATAGGTCCGGAAAATTTTGTTGAAGTTTATGTATCAGCTCCCATTGAGGTATGCGCCTCCAGGGATAAAAAAGGATTATACACAAAAGCATTTCAGGATAAAAATTTTCTATTAACAGGAGTTAATCACCCCTATGAAACCCCTGAAAATCCTGACATTATTGTTCAGACAGATAAATTGTCTATCAATGAAAGCATAGAAACCATATATCAATGGCTGATAAAAAACAAATTTCTAAAAACATGAAAACCTGTATCTTTATTCTTGGCATGCACCGTAGCGGCACTTCTGCCTTAGCCGGAACATTAAACTGGCTTGGTGTTTCAATGGGCAAATCTATAGCAGGTGGAGACCGCCATAATATAAAAGGATACTGGGAAGATAAAAAAATAGAAACTTTCAATGACTATTCTCTTTTCACATTATTAAATCTATTAGATTTTGATTTTAGGCCTATGCCTAAAAAATGGGAATCTGACAAAAAAATTATTAGTCTCATCCCTGAAGCAAAAAAAATTATTCAAGAGGAATATTCCAGTTCAAATATTTTTGGTATTAAAGACCCTGCTATATGTCTATTATATCCTTTCTGGAAAAATATCATGGATGAACTTAAAATTTTTAGTAAGGTTATATTACTTTTTCGTAATCCACTTGAAGTGGCAAATTCTCTTAAAAAAAGAGATGGTTTCACCTTTGAAAGAAGCCTGTTATTATGTGCCAAACTTTTACTATATGGAGAATATTATACCCGAAACACTCCAAGAATATTTGTTAATTATGACAATGTATTAAATAATACACACCAAACAATTCAAAAAATCGAATCAGATTTAAACATAAAATTGCCTGAAAAATTTTCAGATGTAAATGATAAAATCACCCGGTTTTTAGAAAAAGATTTAAAACATCATAATTTAGCATTTTCAGATTTAGCAAAAAAAATTGAATATTCTACTTTACCTTCATTTATATTTGATATTATGGAAGCGTATAATAATTTAACATTAGGGATTATTTTTGACAATGAAACAATCCGAAAAAATTTTGATGAATGGCGAAATCAATATGAAAATCTTTTAAATTCAAAGCAAATAGACAATTTATTAAATATACCTCCTTCATCTATCCAACTTTCTCTTGATATGGGAAAAAATTTCCCCGGAGAAAATATTATTACTAAATCCTCAGAAATCAAAACAATATTCCCTGAAAAATTTAAACCTGAAGAATTCTATCCTCAGGAACTACATAAATTTATTTTTAATCTTTCAGATAAAAAGAATATAGAATCTATGAAGATTAATCTGTTAAACAATGCCATTGCTATCATTAAAGATATAAAACTTATTAAAAATAATAATGAGGAAATCCATTTAATTCCATTCATAAATAAAAATTATATATACAGTCACAGAAACAATTCATATTTTTTCACTGACGCTTTAAATATTTATTTTTCTAATTTAACACCTGCTTTACTGAAAAATAGTAAACAACTATATATAGAAATAATCTATATCTATAAAGATGAGATTGCTTCACAGATTATGATTGAACGGCTAATAAACTCGAAAATCTGGAAAGCAACAGAACCTTTAAGAAAACTAAAATGGCATTTGGTAAAATTATTAAATAGATATTACAAGAAGTACGTAAAATATGGCTAAAATTATACTTATAGATCCTTTTGGTTGGCAAGGAGCATCTAGTGGAAATAATGCTTTTCCTAATATTGGAATAGCATATCTTATTCCCGTCTTACATAAAACAGGACATAATATCAAAATTATAGATTTAAATAATGAATATAAATCTGATAATGAAATTTTAAAAATTATTCATGATTATAATCCTAATATTATTGGATTTTCAGTAAAAACTTCTACGATGAAATATGTAAGAGATCTATCAAAAAAAATAAAAGAAAAAATGCCAAAAACTGTTATAATCTTAGGTGGGCCTCATGCGACTTTAACATGGTATAACCTTATACAGGAACCATTATTTGATATAATTTTTGTCGGTGAAGGAGAGGATACATTACCTATTCTCTGTAATAATATTATAGAAAATATCCCCATAAATGATTTACCTGGAGTTATTACTAAAGATACCTATAAGGATAAACTCAATTTAAATTATCCTTTTGTTTCCTTAGAAAATAACCTTAATATTCTTTCTTTTCCCGAATACGATCTTTTTCCGCAAAATGTAAAAGATTCTATTAAAAAAAGTTATCCTTTAGTAACCAGCCGGGGTTGTGTATATCAATGTATTTATTGTAGTGTTCCAAAGATAAGTGGAAAAAAATTCAGAAAACGCTCCTGCGAAAGTATAATTGAAGAATTAAAATTTATAAAGGCGAAATATTCTATTAAAAAATTTGAAATTGTTGATGATATATTTAACTTTGATATAAACAGATGTAAGGAAATATGTCTTGCTTTTATCAAAGAAAATTTAAATTTGAAATGGACATGTCCTAATGGCTTAAGAGCTGACCGGGTTGATAAAGAATTAGCGGAACTTATGTTTAAATCCGGTTGTTGCAGTGTTATGATTGGGATTGAAAATACAGATCCTAACATTCTTAAAACGATAAAAAAAGGAGAAACAATAGAAGATATAGAAAAAGGGGTTAAAATATTTAAAAAAGCAGGAATAAATGTTGGAGGATATTTTATTATAGGGTTACCTGGAGATTCTTTTCAATCTCAAAAAGAATCAATAAAATTTGTAAAAAAAATGCGGATAAATGCATTTTTTAATATGTTAGTACCCTATCCAGAAACCGAACTATGGAACTGGGCAAAAACAAATACTCGTTTTCTTAAAAATATTGAAAATGGACTTCATTTTACAAATGATTTAACACAAAATATTTCTGTAATTGAAACTGATGATTTTTCTGCTTCAGAAAGACAAGAAGCTTATAAAATGGTACATACCTGTCTTAAAAAATTTAATATGATTATCCCTAAAAATATTCCACGTTATCAATATTATTATAAAATAAGCCGGATGTTATGGAAATACGATAAAAAATCTTTTTTAATTTATTTTTTAAAATGTTTTTGTGATAAATTGAAAAAAATATATCACCAGTAGTTAGTTAATCTTATATAATAAAAAATGAGAATACTTATAATTTCAAATCTTTATCCTCCTTATTATATAGGCGGATATGAAATCGGATGTTATGATGTTGTAGAAGCACTTAAAGCTAAAGGTCATGAAATTAAAGTATTAACAAGTAAGTATGGAATAAAAAAAGCCACTATAGAAAAAGATGTATATAGATTATTAGATACAGAATTAGAATGGGAAAATACAAAATTTTTTAAATCTTTTTTAAATAGATTTAAGTTATTAAAAAAGGAAATTATAAATCCCAGAATATTTAAACATTTATATATATCTTTTAAACCGGATATTATTTATGCCTGGAAGATAGAGGGTATTTCAATTTCTATTATTTTATTAGCTCAAAAATTAAATACACCCATATATTTTTATGTTTTTGATACATGGATATCACATATAGAAAAAGATTACTGGTACACCTTATGGCATCGTAAATCTAAAAACAAAATTAAACAAATTATTAAAAAAAGTATTTATCCAATTATAAATATTTTTATTCCAATTCCAACTGGGTCTTTAATTTTAAATAATGTTCAATTTGCAAGTAATTATTTAAAAAACTATGTAGAAAAATCCGATAAAAAAATAAAAAAAGGAGAAGTTATATATTGGGGTATAGATATAAATAAATTTTCATATAAATTAAGTGTAAATCATTATCCCAAACTACTTTATGTGGGACAAATCGTTTATCATAAAGGAATTAATACATTAGTTGAAACAATGAAAATTCTTGTAAAAAAATATGGATATATTTCATTAAAACTTACAATTGTTGGAAAAAGTACAAAAATTGATTATGTAAAAAGTATACAAAATTTAATACATTCTTATAAATTAGAAAACAACGTTGATTTTTTAGGTTTTATCTATAGAAAACAATTACCTCATATTTATCATGAACATGATATTTTAATATTCCCTTCTATTTGGGAGGAACCGTTTGGTATTACTATTATTGAAGCAATGGCATCTGGATTAGCAGTTGTTGGTACAGCAACAGGAGGAAGTACTGAAATTTTAGAAGATGGAATAAATAGCTTGGTTTTTCAAAAAGAAGATACTGAAAATTGTGCAATGCAAATTAAAAAACTTTTAGATAAGCCTGCATTGCTTGAAAAAATAAGAATAAATGGAAGAACTACAGTTATAGAAAAATTTAATTTTGAAAATACGATAAAAAAAATAGAAAATTCATTATTTACAATTATTAATTAGTTATATTTGTACTTATACCTAAAAATTATATAGAATTTTATAACAAAGTAATATAATTAAATTTGATAAAATTGAATATCTTAAAAACTATTTTACGATATGTTATATCCTGGTTTATATCTCCAAGTATGACCTATTTTTTATATAAACCAATATTTTTATTATCAAACAATACAAAGGTAAAAAAACAACATTGTATTTCTTCAGAAATGAAAAAAATATTGGTGATACGGCTTGATACAATTGGGGATATAGTTTTAACAACATCTTTCTTGAGAGAATTAAGGTATAACTTTCCGAAAGCCTGGATTACTTTAGTAATTAAACCTGAAGTTTATAATTTAGTAGAAACATGTCCTTATGTAAATGAAATATTAGTATATTATTATCATAATAGAGGGCATTTTGAATATCTAAAAAAGTATATTAATGCTTTAAAATTCGCATATAAATATCTATTAAAACGAAATTTTGATTTAGCCATTTTACCACGCTGGGATTTTGATAATCATTACACTACTTTTATTGCTTATTTTAGCGGAACACAATTTAGAATAGGATATTCAGAAAAAGTTAATCAATATAAAAAAATAGTTAATAAAGAATATGATAAATTATTGACCCATGCTATTAATAATTCTACAATTAAACATACATCTGAATATAATCTTGATATAATTAAATATATAGGAGGAACAGTATCAAGTAATAAATTAGAAATTTGGTTAACACCTCAGGATGAGGAATTTGCTAAAAAGTTTTATATTTCCCATAATTATGATATAAATAGGACTAACTTATTGATAGTTTTAGGAATCGGAGCAGGTGAATATTTTAAAATCTGGCCTATTGATAGATTTACAGAATTAGGAATATGGTTAATAAATAAATACAATGCCTATCTTCTTATTGTAGGGGGACAAAAAGAAAAAAATTCTGCAGAGTTTTTGGAAAAAAAAATTAATAGTATCTATGTAATAAATGCTGTTAATAAGACAACACTGCGACAAACAGCCGCATTACTAAAATATTGTAATCTATATATAGGAAATGATTCTGGTCCTATGCATCTCGCCTCTGCAGTTGGAATTCCAATAATAGAACTAAATGGTTATACTAAATCTAAACAATTTTCAAATGGTAATCCTATATACGGATTTAGTCCTTATGGGAGTAAATATATAAATATTCAACCAGAATATTTTTGTGAAAATACAAATATTTCTGATTTCTCTAAAAAATTTTGTATTTCAGGAATTACAGTTGATATGGTTAAACAAGCAATTGAAGAAAATTTTTTACAATTAATTTTGAAAAACAACATCCACAATGAAAATAGGAATTGATATTACACCTTTATATGATAAGAAACTAACAGGTATAGGTTATACTATATATAACCTTATTAAGTATCTGGCTAAAATTGATACAAATAATCAATATATACTCTTTTCTTATGGCTCTTTTTTTAAGAATAGAGATAAAGGAAGACTTGAAATCTTAAAAAGCAGAATTCCACAGCAAAAAAATTTTAAACTGGTTTTTTTCAGATTTCCATCAAATTTAAAATTTATAAATGAAAGATTTATTCCTTTAAATATTCTAATAGGAAAAGTAGATATTTTTCATGTTCCATATCAATTATATTGTCCTTTTATTGTTGGAGGTAAAAAAATATTTACCATACATGATATTATTCCTTTTATTAACCCGCAATGGGATACTAATCCTTTACGGTTTAAAAGAGTAATGGCTTTGATTTTTAAAAGAGCAAATAAGATTATTACAATTTCAGAAAGCAGCAAAAATGATTTAATAAAATATTGTAATATTTTTCCTGATAGAATTACTATTATTCCTAATGGAGTGGACCCACATTTTAAATTAATAGAACAAAAAATAAAACAACAAATATTATTGAAATATAATTTAACAAATAATTATATATTTTATACAGGAGAAGTTGTTCCAAGAAAAAATTTAACAGCACTTTTAAAAGCATTTGAAAGCCTAATTAAAAATAAAATTTATAACCATAAATTAGTTATATCAGGAATTATTCATAAAAATTATACTGAGTTTTTTGATACATTAAATAATATGCCTATATCCGTAAAAGAAAATATTATCATAACTGGATATGTTCCCTATGAAGATTTGCCTGCACTTTATAATGGGGCAGAAATTTTGGTTTTTCCATCCCTTTATGAGGGTTTTGGACTCCCGGTTTTAGAAGCTATGGCATGTGGATGTCCTGTGATTACTTCAAATGTTTCTTCTTTGCCGGAAGTTTGCGGAGATGCTGCTATTTTGATTAACCCTGATAATGTAGATGAAATAACAGATGCAATGGAAAGGGTTTTATCTGATGGAAAATTAAGAGAAGAAATGAAAAGAAAAGGACTGAAAAGGGCAAAAATGTTTTCCTGGGAGAAAGCAGCCAGAGAAACACTACAAGTTTATTACCAAGCCACAAATATTTCAAAATAAATATCCTGAGTTTTCCACTTTCATCTGGATACTCTATAATTCTTTTTTAATATCAAAATTTCTTACATTTTTATACCTATATGCCAATAATGTAAGAAAAATGTAATTATTTTTTCACTCTATTGAATATTTTTTAAAAGTATTAAACTAATACCTGTGGTATTAATGCGGCTATAGGCTTAATCTCTTTTGAAAAAGATGGAATTTATTACTTCATTACTTGACAGATTCCTTACAATATATAAAATTAATATTGAGGTGAAATTACTATGTTATGTAAAAAAACATATAAAAATCAGATTACTTTACCAAAAAAAATTATGGATAATTTTAAAAATGTAGAGTATTTTGAAGCAGAATCCAAAAAAGATAGAATTATTCTAAAACCTGTGGAAATAAGACCAGTATCTCTTCTCACACAAATAAGAAAAAAGATTTCTTCTTTAGGTTTTACTGAAAAAGATATTGAAAAAGCAATATCTTATGCGAGAAAAAAACGATGAATTCGTTGCCGGTAGTTATAGATACAAATATATTTATTTCTGCTATACTTTTTGAAGGGGAAGTAAACAAACTGGTTTATTTATGGCAATGTAATAAAATAAAAATTTTAATGTCTCATGAAATTTTACAAGAGTATATAATGGTACTTTCTTATCCAAAATTCAAATTAAAAAAAAGTGAAATTGAATATATTATAAAAGAAAATCTGCTTCCTTTTATTGAAGTAATACAAATAAAAACAAAAATAAATCTGATAAAAGATGATATTTCTGACAACAAATTTCTTTCTCTGGCTATAGATGGTAAAGCAAAATATATTATAAGCGGAGACAAACATTTGCTTTCTTTAAAAAATATTTATAATATTAAAATAATTTCTGCCAGAGAATTCTTGAACATTATTTATTAATAAATTTGATATATGAAAATCGCTATTGATGCGGCAATCGGCTTAAGTTCTTTTGAAAAAGGTGGAATTTATTATTTATTACCTTATTTTCTCAATACTCTTAGTACATTAGATAAAAAAAATCAGTATGTAATTTTTGGATATTTTTTTAAGAATTATCAAAAAAAAATTCAAAATATAAAAATCCCACAGGAGTCTAATTTTTCTTTAAAAACACTTCGCTTACCAGGAGGGTTACTAAGAAATATAGAACAAAATTTACACTTACCCTTATTAGAATATTTTCTGAAAAATGAAAAAATTTCAGTTTATCATGGTATATCAGGTTCTCGACTTCCTTATTTTAAAAAAATTAAAACAGTCTATACAGTTCATGATTTAAGCTTTGAAACACATCCGCAATGGTATAAAGAAAAATGGTATAAAGATATTCGCCTGTCAGCAGAAAGAGCTGATATAATTATCAGTCCCTCTTATTTAACCAAAAAGGATTTAATAAATATATATCATATACCTGAGAATAAAATAAAAGTGGTTTATTGGGGGATAGATACAGATATTTTTTATCCGGTGAATAAAGAAAAAATTCAAAGAAAAATCATAGATTATTCTCTCCCGGAAAGATTTATTTTAACAATAGTAACTTCTTCCATACAAAGAAAAAATACACATAATTTATTAAACGCTTATAAAATTCTTACACAAAATGGTGTAAAAGAAACCCTTGTAATTGTTACAGGAACAGATTACTTAAAAGAAATTATAATGGAAGTAGCAAAAGAAAAACATTTGGAAGAAAATATAATATGTTATAGCGAAATACCCAAAACAGATTTAACAATATTTTATTCGTTAGCAGAAGTTTTTGTTTTTCCATCACTTTATGAGGGTTTTGGATTGCCGGTTTTAGAAGCCATGACCTGCGGATGTCCTGTAATTACATCAAATACTTCCTGTTTACCTGAAATTGTAGATAATGCGGCTATTTTAGTAGACCCTTATAATGCTGAGGAAATAGCAAATGCAATGAAGAAAGTTTTATCTGATGAAAACTTAAGACAACAAATGAGAAAAAAGGGACTGGAAAGGTCAAAAATGTTTTCCTGGGAAAAAACAGCCAGAGAAACACTGCAGGTTTATTACCAGGCCGCAAATATTTAAAAATAAATATTAATAATAATAGTATTATAGTCTACAAATTATTTAAATTTTGCTAAAATCACTTATAAAGCTTTTGTCTCCTATATATGAATTTTCTATTACGGAATTATCACCTATATAAACATTATTGCCTATAATGCTGTCAGATATATAAACCCCCTTTCCTATATGAACATCAGAAAAAATTATACTTTTTTCAATTGTTACAGATTCTTTTATTATTGACTTATTTCCTACTACTGCCCAGCCTTTTATTTTTAAGTCTTTTGGAATCTTTACATTTTTGCCATATATAAGATTTTTTTCTCCTAACATTATATCTTTTTCATTTAAAAAATCTATTTTATATTTTTTTTGTATTATATCATCCGTGGCTTGTAAAAATTTTTCACAGGTCCCCGCATCAATCCAATAACCATCATAAATATAAGCAAAAACCGGAATACCTTTTTTTATCAGCAGCGGGAAAATTTCTCTTTCTATAGAAATATTTTTTTTATCTGGAAATTCATCTAAAATTTTAGAATTTAAGATATAAATTCCTGCATTAATTATATCTGATATAAAATTTTCTGGTTTTTCCACAAATTTTTTAATTCTGCTATTTTTATCTGTCAAAATTACACCATAGTTGTAAGGCTCTTTAACTTTTACACAGGCAATTGTTACAAATGCTTTTTTTTCAATATGAAATTTAAGCATTTCTGAAAGATTAATATCTGTTAAAATATCACCATTAAAAACAAAAAAATAATCTCCATTTAAAAATTGTTCAGCATATTTTATTGCTCCACCTGTCCCCATAGGGGTTTTTTCAATTAAATAATGAATTTTAATCCCATATTTTTTATTATTCCCCAAAATTTTCTTGAATTTATCAGATTTATAAGACAATCCAAGACCAATTTCTTTGATATTATAATATTTTAATAGTTGAATTTGATATACAATTAATGGAATATTCAAAATAGATAATAAAGGTTTTGGGGTTGTTAAAGTAAAAGGGGTTAATCTTGAACCTTGCCCGCCGGAAAGAATAAGTGCTTTCATAATTATATTTTTATCTATAAAAATACAAAAGTCAAAAAAAAAATAATGTATGTTTTTTTTATTGGAAATTAGCCTGTTCTATGTTTAAATATATAAAAATTATTATGAATAGTACAACATTATATAAAAAATATCTAAATGATAAAAATATGTTATGTAATCGGAACACTTAATATCGGAGGGACAGAAAAACAACTTTTAATACTTGTTAAAGGATTAGATAAAAAAAGGTTTTTGCCTGTTGTAATTTCCTTAAGAAAAAAGGGCCATTTAAAAAAAGATTTTGAAGCATCCGGAATAAAAGTAATTGAAATAGGCAAAAGATTTAAAATTGATATTGCATTTTTCTTTAAACTTTTTAATGTTATAAAAAAAGAAAAGCCTGTAATTGTTCATACATTTTTGTTCACCTCAAATACATGGGGAAGAATAGCGGCAATATTAAATAAAACCCCTTTACTAATTTCTTCAGAACAGTGTGTGGATTCATGGAAAAAATGGCATCACATATTAATTGATAAAATTCTTCTTTATTTTACAAAAATTGTTACTGTAAATTCTTATGCAGTGAAAAATTTTTATCAAAAATCAGAACATATTCCAGAACCAAAAATAAGAGTAATCCATAATGGTACAGAAATAAAAAGTACCAATACCCAGAATTTAAATTCTTTACTAAATAAAAAAAAGGAATTAAATCTTGAAAAAGCAGAATACATTATAAGCTGTGCTGGAAGATTTACAGAACAAAAAGGTTTTATCTATCTAATCAAGGCTATTCCGTTTATCTTGAAAAATTTCCCACAATCTTATTTTATTTTTATCGGTGATGGACCATTGCAAAATATTTTTAAAAAAGAGACTGAAAAATTAGCAATAAACTCAAATATTATTTTTACAGGATATAGAAAGGATGTTATGGATATTTTTTCTATTTCTGATATTATAGTTGTTCCTTCAATGTTTGAAGGCATGCCCAATGTTATTTCTGAAGCAATGGCAGTAGGTAAACCTGTAATAGGAACAGATATACCAGAAATTTCAGAAATAGTTAAAGATGGTAAAAATGGATTATTAGTTCCTGTCAAAAATTCTGGTGCTCTGGCTGAAAAAATTATATATCTTCTTAAAAACCCATCACTTATCTTGAAAATGGGCAATGAAGGATATAAAACCGTAGTAAATGAATATTCCTCTGGAAAAATGATAACATCCTATGAAAATCTTTACCTGGAATTATCAAAAACAAAAAATTAATATAAAAAATGTGTGCAATATGCGGAATAATTAAAAAAGATGGCAGAATAGAAGACTGGATTTTAAAAAAAATGACAGAAATTATGTCTTATAGAGGCCCTGATGATGAAGGTTTTTATATCAAAGAAAATGCGGGTTTTGGACATAAAAGATTAAGCATTATTGACCTTAAAACAGGAAGACAGCCTTTTACCAATGAAGATAATTCAATACATCTTATATGCAATGGAGAAATATATAACTTTCAGGAGGCAAGAGAACAATTAATAAAAAAAGGCCATAGGTTTGCCACAGGGTCAGATAATGAAGTAATAATTCATCTCTATGAAGAAAAAGGAGTTGACTGCCTAAAAGATTTAAGAGGGATGTTTGCTTTTGCTATATGGGATGAAAAAGAAAAAACTCTCTTTTTAGCAAGAGACAGACTTGGTAAAAAACCTCTGGTTTACTCTTTATTTAATAATTCTATTATATTTGCTTCGGAAATCAAGGCAATTCTTCAACATCCTGAAATCAAAAAAGATATTAATCCGGAAAGTATTGATATCTTTTTAAGTTATCAGGCTATACCCTCTCCTTTTACAATATTCAAAAATATAAAAAAGATTCCGTCTGCCTCATATCTTATATGGAAAAACGGAAATATTACAATTGAAAAATATTGGGATATAAATTTCAACAAAAAGATTAAATTAAAAAATACCATAGAATATGAGGAATTATTATGGGAAAAACTAACAGAAGCAACTAAACTAAGGATGATTTCAGATGTTCCTTTAGGAGCTTTTTTAAGTGGGGGGGTAGACTCTTCAACTATTGTTGGGATAATGAGTCAGGCTTCGTCTTCTGTAAAAACTTTTTCAATAGGATTTAGTGAAAAGGATTATAGTGAACTAAACTATGCAAGAACAGTGGCATCACATTTTGGAACAGAGCATCGGCAGTTTATTGTCACCCCTGATATTATAAAAATCCTTCCTAAACTTGTCTGGTATTATAATGAACCATTTGGAGATTCTTCTATGGTTCCTACATACTACATGGCTCAACAAACAAAAAAATATGTGACTGTGGCATTAAATGGCGATGGCGGAGATGAAAATTTTGCAGGGTACACAAGATATTGGCAGGCTATTTTTATGCAGAAATTTTTTGGTATGTATATAAAATACCCCAAACAGATTAAAAAAATACTATCTTCTTTATTGCAAAGCAATAATGTATTTTCCAAAAATAAAATCTCAAAAACTTTACAGTATTTTGAAGAAACAAAAAAATATTACAGAAACAATATTTATTCAAGATTACTTGTTTCATTCCCAGAATCTAAAAAAGACCAACTATATTCTGTTGATATGAAAGAAAATTTAAAGGATTTTTCTTCTGTAGGCTATTTGCAGGGAATATGGGAAAAAACTGATAATCTTGATTTTATTGAAAAAATGCTTTATACAGATTTTAATTTTTATATTCCTGAGGTATTGATGGTAAAAATGGATATTGCAACAATGTCAAATGCTTTAGAAGCAAGGAGTCCCTTTTTAGACCACCTGTTTATTGAAACTATTGCGCAATTTCCTGCTGAATTGAAATTTAAGAGATGGGCATCAAAGTATATTTTGAAACAAAAGCTAAAAAATTTTCTGCCGGAAGAGATTTTAAAAAGAAAAAAAATGGGATTTGGAATTCCTTTGGCTGAATGGTTTAGAACCGAAATGAAACACTATATTACTGATAATTTATTAAATGAAAAATGTTTATCCAGGGGATATTTTATTCCTGATGAAATTAAACAAATTGTTAAAGAACATATTTCAGGACAAACAAATCATTCAGGCCGTTTATGGTTATTGTTAAATCTTGAGTTATGGCATAGAATATTTATAGATGGAGAGAATTTATAATATGAATAATAAAAACAGGATAATTTATTTATTAGGTGTATTTTTTATTGCCTTGATTATAAGAATTATTTTTATCCATACACTTAATAATAAAATCAATGTATGGGGGGATTGGTGGAGCGGCCTGGGCTGGCAATTGGCAACAGGCAAAGGGTTTTGGGTGGCAAATCCATTTTTCCATAAAGGCCCTGTTTTTTATGCATGGAGGGACCCCGGTTTTCCTTTCTTTTTATCAATAATATATAGAATATTTGGACATAATTATTTAGCAGCAAAAATAGGACTGGCAGTTTTAAGTTCTTTAAGTGCTGTTTTACTTTATTTTACTGGTAAAATCTTGGCAAATGAAAGGGTTGGAATTATTAGTTCATTAATTTATGTCTTTTATCCGGCAGCAATATTCTGGACAGGTTTTCTTGCTCCGGAAACACTTATTATTCCTATATTACTTGCTTTCTCTTTATGTTTTCTTTCCGGAGAAAAATTTAAAAATAGTTATATGTTTTTCTTTGCCGGAGTTTTTTTAGGCTTAGGAGTCTTAACTTTTTCTTTATTTTTGGTTATTTTACCTGTAATTTTTATTTATATTTTAATTAAAAATAAAAGATTATTCATAAAAGGATTTTTAATTCCACTGGTAAGCTGTTTTTTAGTTGTTTCCCCATGGATAATGAGAAATTATAAAATTTATAAAATATTTCTTTTAACTTCAACAGAAGGAGGAATAGTTGCCTATATAGCAAATAATCATTTATCTATTTCTCAACCAACAGGATATTGGAATCCTCCTGTAGGATATTTTCAAAAGCTTAAAGGATATTCAGAAATTAAAATAGACAGATACCTTTATTTTAAAACTCTTTCGTTTATTAAAAAACATCCTAAAATATATCTTTCTCTTGTCGGAGAAAGAATTATAAGATTCTGGAGATTTTATCCACATACATTTTCAGGACCAGGAAAAAGTAATTATTATAAAAAATATGTTCTGGCAAGTTTATTTACTATTGGACTGCTTTTACTTGTTTCTTTCTGGGGAATAATACTATCTTTTATTAAAAACAGATGGAAAGATTTTTTATTGTTATATCTTTTAATATTTGCATGGTCAGCACCATTGATTTTATTTTTTAAAGTGGTAATCAGATATAGAGAACCAATTATGCCCTATATGATAATTTTTGCTTCACTGGTTATTAATCAACTATTAGATAGAAAGAAAAAATATGTGGAAAAATAAAAAAATTTCTGTAATTTTCCCAACTTATAATGAAAAAGATTCAATAAAAAATTCTATAGAAGATTTCTTTTCTTCTGGTTTTGTTGATGAAATAATTGTTATTAATAATAATGCGAAAGCAGGAACAGATGAAGAAGTAAAAAAAACCAAAGCGCGTATTATATATGAAAAAAAACAGGGTTATGGATATGCCATATGGAAAGGATTAGAACAAACCTCAGGAGATTATATTATAATTTCAGAACCTGATGGCACATTTTCAGGCAGAGATGTAATAAAACTTCTTGCATATAGTGATGATTTTGATTATGTTATTGGAACAAGGACAACTGAGGAATTAATATGGCAGGGGGCAAATATGGATTTTTTTCTTAAATGGGGAAATTGGTTTACAGGAAAAATTATTGAATTTCTATACAATACAACATCTTTAACTGATGTAGGATGCACCATGAGATTAATTAAAAGACCAGCATATGAAAAAATTAAAAGATTTTTTACTGTAGGTAAGCAACATTTTGGGCCGGAAATGACACTTCTTATTATAAAATCCGGTATAAAATTTATTGAAATACCTGTAAATTATAAACCAAGAATTGGAACTTCATCTGTCACTGGAAGTAAAAAAAAAGCATTTTTTCTTGGACTTAAAATGATATTATTAATTTTTAGATATAGATTTAAAAAAATTAAACTTGACTGAATGTAGGAAGAAAAAAATGATACTTGCATATCACAGAATAAATCCATGGTATGAAAATGATGCGCTTACAGTAAGACCTGAGGACTTTGAAAGGCAAATTAAATATCTGCAAAAAAAAGGATATAAATTTGTTTCTCTAAAGGAATATATTGCCATAAAAACTGAAAAAGGACAGAGACAACATAAGATTTGTTGTTTTACTTTTGATGATGGATTTGCTGATAATCTATGGTTTGCTGCACCCATACTTGAAAAATACAAAATACCCGCAGTAATTTTTATTGCCGTAATGTTCATAGGAATAAAACAGGTACTTCCAAGATACAAAGATACTGAAAAAGACAGGTTTTTAAGATGGGAAGAAGTAAAAAAAATGGCAGATTCAGGTATCCTGTTTGGTTCTCATGCTTTAACCCATCCGCGTCTTACACAAATTGATGATTCTCAAGCCTATAATGAAATTATAAAATCAAAAGAAATTATAAAAGAAAAAATTGGTAAAGAGGCTGAATATTTTTGCTATCCATTTGGCGATATAAACCAAAATATTATATCATTAGTGAAAAAAGCCGGTTATAAAGCTGCGGTATTAACTTATAAAAAAAATATACCTGAAAATTTATTTACTTTGCGTAGAACAGGTATTTATGGTAAAAATAACTTTTTTATTTATAGGATAAAAATATGGCGGACATACCTGAGAGAAAAAAAATCTGGATTATCTTTGGATTAAGCTTTCTTATACGATTGTTTTTTATATTTACTTTAAAAAATCATTTTTATTTTAGTGATGAACCCCAGAATGAAATAATGATTGTAAATTTTCTTCTGGGAAAAGGACTTATTATATCAAGCAATCTTAAAGCATTCAGGCCACCTCTTTATCCAATTTTTGCCAGCATGTTCTTTTACAATTCAGGACTTTGGGGGGTACGTTTTGCCCAATGTTTTGTTGGTGCTTTAACATCTGTTTTTATCTACTTAATTGGTAAAAAAATATTTTCCACAAGAATAGGATGGATTGCCGGCATTATAAGTTGTTTTTATCCTTTTTTAATTTTTTACACAGGATTTTTATTGACTGATGCCCTTGCTATATTACTGACTGTTATAAGTATATGGTGCCTAATTCATCTTGTTCCATTAGATAACCAGGATAAAAGCAAACAAAATCTTCTACTTTTTTCCATTCTTTCAGGAATAAGTTTAGGACTTGCCGGACTGGAAAGACCAACAATGGAAGCTTTTGTGCCTTTTGTTTTGTTTTTCATTCTTTCATTTAGGGAATCATGGATAAGAAAAATTAAAAAAATTGTTATTATATCTGTCTTTTTTACTTTAACGCTTTCCCCCTGGATAATACGAAATTATATTATATTCCATGAATTCATCCCAGGAACCACTATGGGAAGCCGGGTTTTCTGGGAAGGAAACAACCCTTATTCCATAGGCGGACCAAGTTCTTATTTCCCCCAGCAGAAATTAAAGAATAAAACAGAAATACAGATGCAACATATCTATCTTGCAGATACAATACAGGTTATAAAAACAAATCCAAAAAGATTTTTATGGCTTCTGTGGAATAAATTCAAGAGATTCTGGGCTGTTGTTCCAAATACAAAATTATATTCAAGTCCAAAGTATAAAATGGTTAGCGTTTTTTCCTTTGGCATACTACTGCCATTTTTTATTATTGGATTTTTCCTGACTTTAAGAAATAAAAAAGTGCAGTTTTTACATCTAATTATTATATTTTTCACACTTTTCCACATGGTTTTGCTTGCCTCTATAATATATAGGGCACCAATAGAACCATTTATTATTATTATTGCTGTAGTGGGATTTTTATGGTTAAAAGATAAAATTTATGAAATTAAGTATCATAATACCGGTGTATAATGAAAAAAATACAATATTAAAAATCATTGAAAAAGTAAACAATGTCCCTCTGGAAAAAGAGATTATTGTTGTTGATGATGGAAGCACTGATGGAACAAGAAATATTTTAAAAAATATTCAAAATACACCTACCTCATCACAAAATCTAAAAATAATTTTTAAAGATAAAAATGAAGGAAAAGGTTCAGCAATAAGACAGGGGCTAAAGGAAGTAGCCGGAGATATTGTTACAATTCAGGACGCTGATTTGGAATACGAACCAATGGATTTTTTATCTCTTATAAAACCTATAGAAAACTCCCAGACAAAAATTGTGTATGGTTCACGGCTTCTTGGAAGAGGAACAAAATCATCATTGATGTTTTACTTGGGTGGACGTCTTCTTTCCTTTCTTGCCAATATTCTTTATGGACAAAAAATTACTGATGAACCAACCTGTTATAAGGTATTTAAAACAGAACTGATAAAATCTATACCCTTAAAATGTAAAAGATTTGAATTCTGTCCGGAAATAACAGCTAAAGTAATGAAAAGAGGATATAAAATAGTAGAGCTGCCCATTCATTATAATCCACGAAGTATAAGTGAAGGAAAAAAAATAAGACTCAAAGATGGCATATCTGCAATCTGGACATTACTGAAATATAAATTTATTGATTAAAATGGACAAATTGTAAATATAATTGACAATCTGTCCGATTAGTATTATATTTCTTTTATGGAAAAATTAATCAAAAGAGATGCAGAAAAAACTTTAAAACATCTTACCTCAAAATTTCCTGTTATAGCAGTCGTTGGTCCCCGGCAATCAGGGAAAACCACTCTTGTAAAAAAAGTTTTTCCTAAAAGGAGATATGTTTCTTTAGAAACTCCTGATATAAGAAGTTTTGCTTTAAATGACCCAAGAGCTTTTCTTAAAACTTATAGACAGGGTAGTATTATTGATGAAATTCAGCGGGTTCCTGATTTATTATCTTATATTCAAACTATAGTGGATGAAAAAGATGCCCCTGGAGGATATATTATTACAGGTTCTCAAAATTTTCTTCTTCATGAAAAAATTTCTCAAACCCTTGCAGGCCGGGTAGCATTATTAACACTTCTTCCCCTATCTTTATCTGAACTTCAGGAAACCAGATATAAAATGAAAAAATCCTGGGATTACATTATAAAAGGATTTTATCCCCGGGTATATAGCAAAAACATCGCTCCTGGCGAATGGTTTTCCAATTATATTCAAACATATATTGAACGGGATATCCGTTTACTAAAAAATATTACAGATATTGATACCTTTCAACGATTTATTAAATTATGTGCTGGCAGAACAGGTCAAATATTAAATTATTCTTCTCTGGCAAACGATTGTGGGATTAGTCATAATACTGCACGAGCATGGTTATCAATATTAGAAACCAGCTACATTATTTTTAAAGTTCAGCCATATTATAAAAATTTCAATAAACGTATTATAAAAATGCCCAAAATATATTTTTATGATACAGGAATATTAAGTTTTTTACTTGGAATAAAAAATGCACACCAGATAGAACTTCATTATTTAAAAGGGGCTTTATTTGAAACATTTGTTATTGCGGAAATATATAAATTTTATTTAAACAAAGGATTCCACCCTGATTTATATTACTGGCATGATAAAACAGGACATGAAATTGATTTGATTATTGAACAGGGAAATAAAACCTTTGCTATTGAAATAAAATCAGCTGAAACAATAGTTGGAGATTTTTTTACAGGAATAAAATATTGGAATTCAATATCTCATAATTTTTCCAAAAATAATTTTATTATTTACAATGGAAACACTGAACAGGAAAGAGATAATATAAAAATTATAAACTGGCAAAATTTATCAGAAATTCCTTTAAAATAATTATAAGACAAATTTGAATTAATAATGCAAATTTGTCTTGACATATCTTGCCTTTAATGATATAAATAAAATATGAAAATATCTGCAAATATATATATTCCAAGGAAAATAGAAAGTATTTTAAAGGAATATGTGAAAACTTTTCCTGCGATTGCCATCACAGGGCCACGACAAACAGGAAAATCCACCCTTATTAAAAACATTTTTAAAAAAACTCATACCATTGTTTCTTTTGATGACCCACTAATAAGAGAAAGGGCTTTATCAGACCCTAAATTATTTATAGAAAATACCGGAGAAAAAATAGTTTTTGATGAAATTCAATATGCACCCCAAATTCTTTCTTATATTAAAATCCTTATTGATAGCAATAGACATAAATATGGAAGATATATAATTACAGGTTCACAACAATTTAGTCTTATCAAAAATTTAGGAGATACTTTGGCAGGTAGAATTGCTTTGCTGGATTTATTACCCTTTGAAACAGAGGAAAAAAAACAAATTAATTCTTTAAGAAAGAAATTATCAAATCCCTTAGAATGTTTTATACATTCCTGTCTACAAGGCTCATTTCCTGAAATTGTTATTCATTCAAATTTAAATCCTGAAGCATGGTATGGAGGGTATATTCAAACCTATCTGGAAAGAGATATTAGAACTATTTACAATATTGGCATCTTAAGAGAATTTCAACAATTTCTTCATTTATTAGCTGCACGATGTTCTCAAATATTAAATCTTAGTAATTTTTCCAAGGATTTAGGTGTTAGTGTTAATACAATAAAAAAATGGTTATCAATTTTAGAGGCAAGTAGAATTATATATATTTTACCACCTTATTATTTAAACTTAGGGAAAAGAATTTCCAAAAATCCCAAAATATATTTTCTGGATATTGGATTAGTATGTTATCTGACCGGGATAACAAACAAAGAACATTTACTTAATGGACCTTTAGGAGGGCCATTATTTGAAAATTTTATTATACAGGAAACAGTTAAACATTTTTTTAATAAAGGTATAAGACCTAATCTTTTTTATTTACGAACACATAATGGTATAGAAATAGATTTACTTATAGAATCTAATCTCCGTTTATTTCCAATAGAAATTAAATTAACCAAATCTCCCAATATCGGAATGGGCAATTCTATAGAAAGGTTTAAAAAAATATTTAATAGTTTAAAAATTGATGAAGGAAAAATTATTTCTTTAAGTACTGATGAGATGAAAATAACAAAAAATATCTCAATTATTAATTTAGATTCTTATTGGAAATACTTAAATGATTTATTGCCCAATATGCAAAAATGAAAGTATTTTAATCTGGCAGGAAAAAAAATATAGGGTGTATAGATGTAAAAACTGTACACTATCGTTTCTTTATCCTATTCCTGAAAGCTCTTTGAAAATATATAATGAAACCTACTTCAACAATTGGTATATAAAATATTATGATGAAAGAAAAAAACATTTTGAAAAATTATGGGGGAAAATAGAAAAATTCATTCCAGACAAAGGAACTTTACTTGATATTGGTTGTGGTATTGGTATTTTCCTGGATATAGCAAGAGAAAAAAAATGGAATGTTTATGGACAGGATATTTCATCTTTTTCAATAGATTATTGCAGGAATAAAGGATATATAATATATGACAAACCCTTGCCAGAACTAAATCTTCCTGAAAATTCCATTTATGTTATTACAATGTTTGATGTCCTTGCTCATTTACAAAATCCTATGGAATATATAGAAAAAGCAAAAAGACTTTTAAAACCAGCAGGTGTATTGATAATAAAAACACCCTTTCATTCAAGATTTATATTTTCTCTGACTAAATTGTTGGCATTTACAGGAAAAAGTAAAACGCTTTTACATGTTCCTGCCCAGATTTATCATTTTACTCCTCAAAGTTTTAAAAATATTATCAGGTCTGAAGAATTATCTTTGCTATATTTAGAAAAAACACAAGATTTTTTAAAAATAGGATTTAAGAATCCAAAAATTTTATTGAGTAATATTCCCAAATTGATTAAAATAGAACAAAGTCTTTTGGTTATTATAAAAAAACAAAAAAAATGAAAGAAAAAATTATTGTGGTTATGCCAGCCTATAATGCTGAAAAAACCCTGGAAAAAACTATAAAAGAAATTCCAGAAAATATTGTAGACGAAATAATTCTTGTAGATGATAAAAGCACTGATAATACTGTTAAAGTTGCTTTATCCTTAGGACTTTCTGTTATTACACATAACAAAAACAAAGGATATGGAGGGAATCAAAAAACCTGTTATAATCTTGCTCTTGAAAAAGGCGCTGATTATATTGTAATGCTTCATCCTGATTATCAGTATGATGCTCGTATTATACCTTCAGCCTTAGATTTTCTTAAACTTAAAATTTGTGATGTTATACTGGGAAATAGAATCAGAACAAGGAAAGAAACAATTCAATGTGGAATGCCTTTATATAAATATTTTTCTAATCGTTTTTTAACAATTCTTGAAAATTTTATAACCGGACAAAATTTAGGTGAGTGGCATAGCGGATTTCGTATTTACACAAAGAATGTACTTCAAACAATTCCCTATGAAAAAAATTCTGATGATTTTGTTTTTGACACACAGGTTTTATTACAGGCAATATATTTTAATTTTAAAATAGGAGATGTTCCAATTCCTGTCCGATATTTTGAAGAAGCCTCATCTATAAATTTTCTAAGAAGCACAATTTATGGATTAAGGTCTGTTTTATGCCTTATACAATTTGTTTTACAATCTTTAAAAATATGTAAATTCCAATGGTTTTTGAAAAAATAAAATATAAAAATTTTGATTGGAATCTTCTTTTACTGGTTTTATTTTTTGTTATTATAAAATCTTTTACTCCATATCCCTATCATTTTATAACAATGGATGAACCAAAGTATCTTACTCTTGTTAAAAATTTTCCACATTATTTTATTTTTAATAAAAATTTCTGTCTTGATTATCCACCTTTTTATCCTTTTGTAATAAAAATATTTTCAATGGTTTTTCCAGATTATATAGCAGGATTATTAGTATCACAACTTTCTGCTCTGGGATGTTTAATAATGAGTATTTTTCTTTTAAAATTATTTAAAGTAGAAAAACGGATAATATATACAACCACAATTTTTCTTTCTTTTTCATGGCTTTTATATTATTGGTCAAACTTAATTTACAAGGAGATTTTTTTTACTTTTTTGATTCTTTCATTATTTTATTTTTTATTTAAATCCATGGAAACATCTCAAAAAAAATATATATTTATATCCAGTTTGTTTGGTTTATTTGCTGCTTTTACTACAGACCTGATAGTTTTTGCATTTCCGGTAATAATAGCCGGCATATTTTTTTATTGGAATAGATGCAGAATTAAAAAAATTTCTTTACTAATTCCCGGAATAGTAACTTTTGTAGGCTATGGAATATGGCTTCTTATAAGACTATGGTTTTATACCCACTATACCTACTACCCTATTGGAGTTGATGGAATAATTGAAAATGTTTCAAAATTTAATTTTATGAGTATTATCACCCCAAGGGATTTTCATTATACAAAACAACTAACACATGCATCTATCTCTTTTAGCCCTTTTAATTACATTAAATATATTGGTTCAATTATAAATTTTATACCACCATTTCATATTTCATTTTACAGAATATCAAAACTGAAATTTATTATTCTTATACTTTTTATTTATTTGCCCATTCTTTTTTTAATAATTAGGGGTATTGTAATTTCTTTGAAAAATAAGGAATGGATTGGTATATTTTTATTTATTCTTCTTTTATTTTTTATTTCTCCTGTGGTTTATGGGATTAGTAGTCCCCGTTTTTCTATAGCAAGTGCTATTTCCATGGCTTATTTTTTTGCAAAAGGTTTTCCTATAATAGAAAAAAAGATATATTTAAAAATTTTTAGAGTTATTCTTCCTATTTTTTTAGTATTATTCCTTTTTTACTGGATCTTTAAAAATCCTTATTTTATTCTCTCACTTAAAAAAAAGGTCAATCTTCAAAAAGCAGGGAATTTTTTAAATACATTGCCTGCAAATGGAGTAATGGCAGAATTTGGAGACCCTCCTTCACTTGCTTATTTAACAAATAAAAGAATTATTGGCTTACCTTTTGACACTTCACAGATTGAAAAACAGGTTAAATTATTTAAAATAAAATATGTGATTTTTAATGAAACGCAAAAAAACAAAAAATTTGAAATTGCTCCTATATATCTTAATACTATAAATTATATAAAAAATAATTCAAAAAAATTTAAGTTGCTGACTGTAATAAATGAAGGAACCAAAAAATATATGGAAATAGGAAAAGTAAAAATACCAAAAAGCAAGGTGTTTATTTATGAAACAAAATAGATTGAATAAGAAATTTTGATATTTTATTAAAATGGAGCACAATATTTATATTAATAAATAAAGGAAATACATGAAAACAATTTTATCGCCTAAATATCAATTATTGGTTCCTAAAAATATAAGAAAACAACTTAATCTGTCCAAAGGTCAAAAATTTTATGTTATTTCTAAAGAAGGAATAATTTTTTATATTCCTGATAAGCCATTATCAGAGTTAAAAGGATTACTTAAAAATACAGATATAAAAGGAATAAGAGAAGAAAAGGATAGAATAGATAAAGTATTATGAAACAAAAAAATAGGGTATTTATAATAGGTCTTATTTTAATTGGTATTATATTAAGATTTTTATTTTTATCTAAAAGAAGCCTATGGGCTGATGAATTTTGGGCGGTTTATATTGGACAGATGTCTTTTGCCCATATGGTGAATTTTATAACTTACCACGATGCCCATCCCCCTTTATTTTATGAAATTGTTCATTTCTGGCTGCATTTTGGTAATAGCGCTTTTATATTAAGAATTATCCCTGCGCTTGCTGGGGTGGCATGTATATGGGCTGCCTATATATTAGGAAGAGAAATATTAAACGAAAAGATTGGGTTTATTTTCGCTGCAATTATTACATTTAATCCTGCCCATATCTTATGGTCTCAGATTGTTAAGTCTTATTCTCTTTTCACTTTTCTTGCCATTATTTCTATTTATTTTTTCTTCAAGGTATTGAAAAAAAGAGAAAAAAAGTATTGGTTTTTATTAGGGATTATCAATATTATTCTTTTATACCTTCATAACCTTGGTTTTGTGATAATTCTGATAGAAACAATTACAGTTATTGTTCTAAATATGTTTGACTGGGAATGGTTATATTATTGTGTGGCGATTTTTATATGCTATATACCATGGCTATTACATGTTCCACATCAACTACATTTTACTCTTGGCGTTGTCAGACCATTTCCTCCATATATAACAATGGCTTATTCTCTCTTTTATTTTGCACTTGGAGAAACAGTGAACCCATTTATGTTTTATATTACAATACCCGCATTTATAATATTGATATATTTAATAGTAAAAGGTTTAATTGAAATAAAAAATATTTCTATAGAAAAAAGAATAACTTTATTGATTGGGCTTTTAAGTATTTTCCCTATATGTTTTTTCCCTTCTATTGTCCCTCAAAATATTCTGCCTTTATCTATTTTCTGGTATATTTTAATTTCTTTGGCATTATTTAAAATTTCAGAGAAATCTTCTGTTTTATTTAAATCTTTGCTTTCATTGGTAATTCTTTTGTTTTTAATTTCAGATTTTTTTCTTTATGCAGGTGTTCATTATAATGACAAGTCAAAGATTGTTCCATATAAACAGATTGGTAGATTTCTTACGCAGAATGTAAAACCTGATGATATAATATTAACTACAGAAGGGATACTTTATTTCCATGGCAAACAATTTTCACCTATTAGCTGGTATTATAAAGGTCCTGCTAAAATAATAGGAATAACAGATAAAACTTCTTTAGAGAATCTTTCTAAAAAATTAAAAAAATATAAAAAAATATGGGTTGAAGCAAATTTTTATGGAAATTATGTTTTATCTAAAAAATTGAAAAATGTTTTATCTAAGCATTTTAAAAATATTTTAGATAAATATTATGTTTTAAACAGAAGATGGATTTTGGATAATAAATGGATTGCAAAGAAAATAAAAGAAAGGTCTCCAAAACCATCCTACTATTATCTTATTCAGGTAATAGAGTATCAACATAAAAAATAATGATAAAAAAAATTCTAATCACAGGAGGGGCAGGATTTATTGGAATAAATCTTGCTTATTCTCTTTTAAATAATAAGGATAACTTTGTTATTATTTACGATAATCTTTCCCGTAAAGGTTCTGAAAAAAATATAAAATGGATTTTATCTTCTGGTTTTAAAAATATTGAATTTATTAAAGGAGATATAAGAGATTATACTAAACTTAAAAAATCTGTTAAAGAATATGATTGTATTTATCATTTAGCGGCCCAGGTAGCAGTAACAAAATCTGTTGAAAATCCTATTGAAGACTTTGAAATAAATGCACAGGGAACATTATATCTCCTTGAAGCAGTGAGAAAAAATTCTCCAGAAGCAGTTTTTGTTTTTTCTTCCACAAATAAGGTTTATGGAGAACTTTTGCATTTAAAACTAAAAGAACAGGAAACAAGATATTCCCTGATTGGGAAAAATGGAATTGATGAAAATGAAAATCTTGATTTTCATTCCCCGTATGGAAATTCCAAAGGAACAGCAGACCAATACATAAGGGATTATTACAGAATATACGGATTAAAAACTGTTGTATTCCGTCAGTCCTGTATTTTTGGACCACACCAGCATGGCAACACTGACCAGGGATGGGTTGCCCATTTTATTATAAAAACTCTTAATAATGAAGGAATTACAATCTATGGAGATGGCAAACAGGTAAGGGATATCCTTGATGTTTCAGATTTAATAAGGGCCTATAACCTTTCAGTCAAAAACATAGAAAAGGTAAAAGGGAATATTTTTAATATTGGCGGTGGGATAGATAATACTTTTTCTTTATTGGAATTCATTAATTTTCTTGAAAAAGAAACAGAAAAAAAGATAAAATATAAATTTTCAGACTGGAGGCCCGGGGACCAAAAGATATTTATAAGCAATAATGCAAAGCTAAAAAAAGAATTAGGGTGGTTCCCAAAGATTAGTAAAGAACAAGGAACAAAAGCCTTGATTGAATGGATAAAGGCTAATTATAAGGATATAGAATGAAAAATATAGGAATTATTGGAACAGGTCATGTAGGACTTGTAACAGGAGCATGCTTTGCAAAATTAGGCAATAATGTCATTTGTGCTGATAATGATAGTGAAAAAATAAAAAAATTAAATCAGCATATACTGCCATTTTATGAACCAGGATTAAATACTATTGTGGAAGAAGAACATAAAAAAGAAAGATTATTATTCACAAACTCTATAGAAGAAGTTGTTAAAAATTCTGAAGTTATCTTTATAACAGTAGGAACACCTTCCACAGAAAATGGAAAAGCAGACCTTTCATACGTAGAACAGGTTTCAATAGAAATAGCAAAATCTTTAAGCAATATAAGCAAAATTTCTTCAGCAAAAATTTACAGATTAATTGTAGAAAAAAGCACTGTGCCTGTTTTAACCGGGGAGTGGGTAAAGAGAACTATAGAACTTATTGTTCCTACAGGAATTGATTTTGATATAGCGGCTAATCCTGAATTTTTAAGAGAAGGAAATGCAATTAAAGATTTTATGGAACCGGACAGAATTGTAGTAGGAACAGAAAACGAAAGAGCAAAAAAAATTTTTCAGGAAATATATTCTCCAATTAAATCACCCATTATTTTTACTGATATAAAAAGTGCAGAAATCATAAAACATGCCTCAAACTCTTTTTTGGCAATGAAAATATCTTATATTAATGCTATATCCCAGATATGTGATAAAGTTGGAGCAGATATAGAAATGGTTGCAGAAGGCATGGGAATGGATAAAAGAATTGGGAAATCATTTTTAAAAGCCGGTATCGGTTATGGTGGTTCCTGTTTCCCAAAAGATGTAAAAGCCTTTATTTCAATAGCAAAGGATATAGGATATGATTTTAATCTCTTAAAAGAGGTGGAACATATAAATAAAGAACAGATAAATATTGTTATTAAAAAAGCCCAGGAACTTTTATGGAATCTAAAAGGAAAACAGATTGGAATTTTAGGACTTTCATTTAAACCACAAACAGATGATATTAGAGAAAGCCCTGCAATTAAAATAATCCAGCTACTTTTAAAAGAAGACTGTATTATTAAATGTTATGACCCGCAGGCTATGGAAAATACTAAAAATATACTACCCAACCTTATTTATTGTAAAACCCCTTATGAAGTATGTAAGGATTCACATCTTTTAATATTTGCAACAGAATGGGATGAATTTAAAACTCTTGATTTTGATAAAATAAAAACCTTGATGAAAATGCCGCACATTATTGACGGCAGAAATTTTCTTGATTTTAAAAAATTACAGAAAGCCGGTTTTATATACAAATCCATAGGTAAAAAAACAGAAGGGGAAAAATGAAAATTTTAATTACAGGAGGAGCAGGTTTTATTGGCAGTCACCTTTGTGAATTTTATATAAAACAAGGAATGGAAGTCTGGTGTATTGATAATCTTTTAACAGGAAATGAAAAAAATATTTCTCCTTTTTTAAAAGATCCTAATTTCCATTTTTTAAAAGAAGATATTACAAAATTTGATTTTAGCAAAATTTCTGTTAATTTTGATATAATTTTTCATCTTTCAAGTCCTGCATCTCCACCAGACTACTTTAATTTTCCTATAGAAACCTTATGGGTTAATTCCATAGGGACTGAAGTTTGCCTTAAACTTACTCAAAAATACAATGCTAAGTTTTTATTCTCATCTACCTCTGAAGTCTATGGAGACCCGCTTGTTTCTCCGCAAAAAGAAGACTACTGGGGAAATGTTAATTCTATTGGGCTACGCTCTGTTTATGATGAAGGCAAAAGGTATGGAGAAGCAATTACAATGGCATATCATAGAAAATTCAATCTTAACACACATCTGATAAGAATTTTTAATACTTATGGACCCAATATGCGACTTAATGATGGCAGGGTAATACCAAATTTTATCTATCAATCGCTTACCTCCCAGCCATTTACTATCTATGGAGATGGAAAACAAACAAGAAGTTTTTGTTATATAGATGACCTTATTGCAGGAATTACAAAACTTATTCAAACAGACTACAATTTACCGGTAAATCTTGGAAATCCGGATGAATTTACAATATTAGAACTTGCCGAAAAATTAAAAAGTATTTTAAAAAAAGAAATTCCTATTAAATTTTTACCCCCTATTCCTGATGACCCAAGAAAAAGAAAACCCGATATATCTTTAGCAAAAAAACTTCTAAAATGGGAACCCGGGATTTCTTTACAGGATGGATTACAGAAAACAATAGAATCATTAAAAATTCAAATGGAGGCAAAATGAAAGCACTGGTAACAGGAGGAGCAGGTTTTATTGGCAGTCATGTTGTTGATAGATTAATCAAGGAAGGCTATCAGGTTAGAATATATGATAATCTTGATTTTCAGGTTCACCAGGGAAAAATACCCGAATATCTTAATAAGAAAGCTGAATTAATCTTTGGAGATATACTGGATAAAGAAAGATTTTATAATGCCATTAAAGATTGTGACATTATATTCCATTTTGCCTCTGCCGTGGGTGTTGGACAATCTCAATATCAAATTTCACATTATGTTGAAACAAATACATCAGGAACAGCCAATTTATTGGATATTCTCGTAAACAAAAACCATAAAATAAAAAAAATTATCCTTTCTTCTTCTATGAGTATGTATGGTGAAGGACTTTACGAATGTCAAAGATGCGGAAAAGTAAAACCTAAATTAAGAGAACTATCTTCTGTAAAAACAAAAAAAGATGAAAGTTTTTGGGAACCCAAATGTCCCCAATGTAATAGCCCTATAAAACCAACTCCAACATCAGAAGATATTCTAACTGAACCAAATTCAATCTATGCATATACAAAGCGGCATCAGGAAGAAATGCTTATGCTTATTGGAAAAACTTATGGCATAGCCACAACAGCATTAAGGTTTTTTAATGTGTATGGCTCCAGACAGTCTTTATCAAATCCTTACACAGGTGTAGCAGCTATATTTTTAAGCAGAATAAAAAATAATCAACCGCCTGTTATATATGAAGACGGAAATCAAACCAGAGACTTTATCTGGATAGAAGACCTTGTACAAGCAATTATTATGGCAGCAAAAAGTCAAAAAGCCAGATATCAGGTTTTTAATCTTGGAACAGGCAACCCTATAAAAATAAAAGATATCGCAACAACTATTCAGAGTATTTTAAAGGTAAAAATTGAACCTGTTATAACCTATAAATTCAGAAAAGGGGATATCAGACATTGTATTGCAGACACTTCCAGAATAAAAAAATATTTAAATTTTCAGGCTAAAACTTCTTTATTAGAAGGGATGTCCAAACTAATAAAATGGTCTGAAAATGTTAAGGCAGAAGATAAATTTAGTCTTGCGGAAAAAGAATTAAAAGCAAAAGGGCTTATTTAAATTATTATGAATTTAGACTTAAGTATTATTATCCCTGCTCGTAATGAAGAGGAAAATATAGAAGAAACTATACACTCCATCGCAAAAGTTTTAAATAATATCCCAAATGAAATTATTGTGGTAAATGACCATTCAACTGATAAAACAGAAGAAACTGTTAAAAATATTTCAAAGAAAATTACATCTGTCAGAATAATAAGAAATGAAAAATCACCAGGCTTTGCGCATACACTTCTTTCTGGATTTAAATCTGCAAAAGGTGATTTTGTCCTGCCTGTAATGGCTGATGGATGTGATGAACCACAAACTATTCCTATAATGTTTGAAAAAGCACAGGAAGGTTATGATATGATATGCGGTTCCCGTTATATGAAAAAAGGAGGCAAATGTGGGGGACCTAAACTACAGGGATTGTTTTCTACATTTGTGGGGAAAAGTTTATATTATATTATAAGAATACCAACAAGGGATGTTTCCAATGCACTTAAGATGTACAGAAAAAGTGCTCTTGATAAAATAGAATTAAAAGAAAAAGGATTTTCAGTTTCTATGGAAGCGGCTCTAAAATTTTATTTTTCAGGATATAAAATATCTGAAGTTCCCACCATATGGTATGGAAGAAAAAAGGGAAAATCAAAGTTTAGATTAACAAAAACTTTTCCTTATATCAGACTTTATTTTTGGGCAATTATAAAATGGATATTTCAATAGTAATTCCCGCTTATAATGAAGAAAACAGGATAGTAGCAACATTAAATAAAATTTATAATTATTTAAAACAAAAACAGTTTGAGTTTGAAATAATTATTGTTGATGATGGAAGCAAAGATAAAACAAGGCAAATAGTGGAAAATTTTGAAAAAGAGAATAAAGAAATTAAATTATTACAGCATGAAAAAAATAAAGGCAAAGGTGCTTCTGTAAGAACCGGAGTCTTAATTGCAAAAGGGGATTATATTCTTTTTTCTGATTCAGACCTGTCAACCCCAATTGAAGAATTAGATAAACTTTTATTCTGGGTTAAAGAGAAAGATTATGATATTGCAATTGCTTCAAGGGGATTGCCAGATTCACAAATACCAGTACCTCAACCATGGCATAGAAGACTAACAGGAAAAATGTTTCCTATTATGGTACGATTAATTGTGACAAATCAATTCAGAGATACCCAGTGCGGATTTAAATTATTTAAAAAAGATGCATCAAAGGAAATATTCAAAGAACAGAAAATTACAGGTTTTGCTTTTGATGTGGAAGTTCTTTATAAGGCAATATTAAAAAGGTACAAAATAAAAGAAGTGCCTGTTATCTGGATAAATTCTGCTTCAAGCAAGGTGGCTATACTAAGAGACCCTTTAAAAATGCTAAAAGACTTATTTATTATTAAATTCTTAAAATGAATAATAATGAGATAAAAAAACTCAATTTGGGTTGCGGTCAGGACATCAAAAAAGGATATATTAATATTGATTTTCTTAAATATCGGGGAGTTGATATAATACATAATTTAAATGAATATCCCTGGCCTTTTATAGATAATACTTTTGATGAAATTTATGCAAGTCATATTTTAGAACATGTTGATGATATAAAAAGAGCAATGGAAGAGATAAAAAGAATTTGTAAAAAAAATGCACAAATTATAATAAGAGTCCCACATTTTAGTTGTGGTGTAAGTTATAGAGATCCGACCCACAAACGACTTTTTAGTTATTTCACATTTGATTATTTTGAAAAAGGCGAATATGGATTACCAAAATTAAAAATTATAAAAAAATATTTGAACTTTACAAGATTTTTATTTATTTTTCTGAATAAAGTTTTTAATCCTGTTATTAATCTTGCACCAGCAATTTATGAAAGATTTTTCTGCTGGATGCTGCCCTGTTCAGAAGTTTTATTTGAATTAAAAATTGAAAAATGAATAAGATAAAATTTTCCATCATTGTTCCTATTGCACCAGAAAGAAAGGCTGAAATTTTAAAAAGTCTTAATGAATTAGACTATAATAAAGACGAATATGAAATTATAGTGGAAAAAGGGACCAATGCCTCTGAAAACAGGAATAAAGGTATAAAAAAAGCACAGGGGGAAATAATTGCTTTTATAGATGATGATGCACTTTTAGATAAAAACTGGCTTAAAATAGCAGAAAAATTTTTTATGGATTACCCTGATATAGATATTGTTGGTGGACCTCAATTAACCCCGGAAAATGACAGTATATTTGGAAAATGCACAGGATATGCATTAAGTTCTTTTTTGGGCGGAGCAATTATCAGGGATAGATATAAAAAATCAAAAATAAATCTTGCTGCAGATGAAAGAGATTTAACATCAGCAAACATGTTTTGTAAAAAAAAGATTTTTGAAAATACCCTGTTTAATCCTGAATTCTGGCCGGGAGAAGACCCGACTTTTTTTAATGAATGTATTGAAACCGGATTAAAATTGGTATATTCTCCGGATATTATTATTTATCATAAAAGAAGAGGAACGCTAAACAGACTTGCAAAGCAAATATTTAATTATGGATATGTACGGCCTAAAATTAAAAAAATAAAAAAAACAGAAAAAGCATCTATTCTTTTTGCTATTCCTTCTATTTTCCTATTATATATTATTCTTTTCCCAATGCTATATAATATAAACAAATTTTTAATAATTCCTTTGTATATTTATTTAATATTGGTTTTATTTCTTTCTATAGTAGGAGCAATAAAAGAAAAAAATATTTTTGGGATTTTGTTGATACCAATAATATTTATAACAATCCATTTAAGTTATGGATTAGGATATTTATTAAGCTATTCTACAAAAAAACAATGAAAACAAGAAATAGTTTCTTAAGAAAAATCGAACTATACTTACGTCTTTTTTTGCTAAATCAATGGGATAAAGAAAAAAATATACTTTTAAAAATTGTAAATGGAAAAGGAGCAGATATTGGTTGTGGTTCACGTAAAATAAGTCATAATTGTATTGGTGTGGATTTAACAGGCAAAGGTGAAAAAGGGCAATTTGGATACGAAAAAAATAAAATATCAGTATCAGATTATAAATCTTCAGGGGATAATCTTTTTATGTTTAAAGATAATGAACTTGATTTTATTGTAGCAAAACATAATTTAAAACATTATGCCGAATCTGAACAAACATTAAAAGAATGGAAAAGAGTTTTAAAATTTGGGGGGAAAATAGGAGTCATAGTTCCTGATGATAGATATTTAAATTCGTTAAAGTTAGATGAAACTCATAAAATTGCTTTTGATTCTGAAAAACTGGAAAAATTATTCCAAAAAGCCGGTTTTAAAATTATTGATAAAGGAATAGCCGTTAAACATTGGAGCATTTATCTTATTGCAGAAAAATAAAATGGGAAACCCATTGATTAGTTTTGTTGTCCCAATGAAGGAAAAGGATTTCCGGGTTATAAATCTTCTTGAATCTATAAGAAAACAAAATTATCCACAAAATAATATTCAGATAATAATAATTGATGGGGGAAGTAACCCTACTGTTTTGGAAGCCTGTAAAAAATATAATGTGGAAATATATTTTAATAAATACGGATTTGCAGAAGGAAAAGGAATGGGAAAGGACCAGGGAATCTGGAAATCAAAAGGCAAGTATGTTGTGATATCAGAATCCGATATAAAACTTGTTGGTGAAAATTGGATAAATGAAATGATAGAACCTCTGGAAAAAGATGAAAAATTTTTTGCAAGTGTACCCGGTTTATATGTAGATAAAAAGGATAATATTGTGAACAGATATTTAAGTTATGTGGGAGTTGACCCTTTTGCGATTTTCCGTTCATTGGAAGGTCAGTTAGCATTAGGAAAAGTTGAATTAAATGATTGCGGTAATTATTATTGTGTCAATCTTAATAAAAAAGAGCCTTATTGCATGGGGAGTAATGGATTTATGTTTAGAAAAGAATTGATAGAAAAAGTGGGAGACTATGCCCAGGATGTAGAATTTATTGCCAGGCTTGTAAAGAATGGATTTATAAAATTCGCCATTCCCCAAAATGCAAAAGTTTTTCATGCAAACATAAAAAACTTTTATGAATTTCTGAAAAAAAGAATAAAATGGACAAAAACCTACACAAAATTTTATGCAGATGAAAAAAAGGATTTTGTATGGATAATCAATAAATACAAATTTTTCATCTATGTAATGAAAAATATTTTTATATTACCCAATATTCCAATTTCAATAAAAAATTTTTTCAAATACAGGGATTCAGCATGGTTTTTACATCCTTTTTTGCTTTTTCTAACAACATCTATTAATATTTTTTATAGTATGCAATCCAAAAAAATGTTACACAATCTTTTAAAATGAATAATAAAACAATCAAAATCGCTTTAATTTTTTTGCATAATGTGTATATTATTGTATAATATACACATTGGAGGTGTTTAATCATGCAGACGATAGAAAAGGTTCGAAAGCAGTTTATTCTTGACCCTGAAAAGATTAATATAATTAAACGGCTTACTCATGCTGCAACTGAAACAGAAGCAATAAACAAGGTATTAGATATGGTTATTGCAAACGAAAAAATTGAAAAAGCTCTTATGAGTGTCAAAAATAAAGGAAAGATAAAAGATATCTATGGAAGATTACCCGTTCAAAATTATAAGTGACACTTCTGTATACATTCCTTTTATTAATAATGGAATCTTTCATCCTGTATTTTCTAAATCTATCAGACCTGTATTTTATATGAGCATAGTAGTTCTTGTGGAACTATACGCAGGATGTCATGATATTAATTCTATAAAACTTGTTAACAAGCTATACCATACTTTTCTTAATGTTAGAAGACTTATTGTTCCTGACAATGAAGATTGGAAAAAAACAGGAACTATTATGGCTAAACTTGGACAAAAATATGGGTTTGAATCAAAATATATTGCAAAAATCCAGAATGATATTTTAATTGCATGTTCAGCACGCGGAATTGGGGCATTTATTGTTACTCATAATAAAAAGGATTTTCTTCGTATAAAAGAGTTTATAGATTTTCAAATTTATGAGTAAAAAACTTCTACTGAGGGGATAATTTCATAAAGTTATTATTGGACAGGACTAAGGTTTAAACATGAATAATAAAATTATTATTTCTATTTTAATTCTTTTCTCAGGGGTGTTATTTTTTACAGGGATTAACTGGGGGCTTCCTTCTGCAAAAATTAATTCTCTTTATTTTCAGAATACAAAAGACATCAAAAAAACTCTGAATTTGATTAAAAAATATAGGCAAAAAAAAGAAAAACCTCCTCGTTATTTATATAATTCTATTCGCAGCTATCATCCAGATGAATATTTTGTTATAAAATCACTTTCATCAATAAATCCCCGTAAATTAAATTTCAATACACACCAATTTGCAATAGGAGGGGCTTATATTTACCTGCTGGGTGTCATACTTTTAATTTTTTCAAAACTAAAACTTATATATCTTACAAAAAATATCAGTTTTTATTTTTTTCATCCTTTTCAGATTGCAAAATTTTACATTGTTGGAAGAATATTAAGCGGACTGTATGGAATAGGTATTATTCTTTTTACCTATCTTCTTGGAACAAATCTATGGAATAATAAAAATGCCGGATTTTATGCTGGAATTCTGACTGCATTATCTCCACTTGTTTTACTTAATTCTCATTATATGTATGTTGATATTCCCGGATTGTTCTGGACAATGCTTGCGCTTTTCCTTGCTGTAAAATTTCTAAAAGGCAAAACAAATAAATTTATGCCATTTCTTATAGGAGTTGCATGCGGAATTGCATCAGGGAATAAATTAACATTCGTTCTGTCTTTTCTTATTCCATTTTTTACCTTTGTTTTACTGGAAAAAAATCGGTTTATTTTAAGAGCTAAAAATGTGTTTTTTTCTTTTATTGGCTTTATACTTGCTTTTTTTATAACAAATCCTTATTTTTTAAACGCCTTTCATCAATTATTCTTTGGGAAAGGTAAAAATGCTGTTGCTTTAAGTTTTCAACCAAATTTTTATTTCTTATCTCTAAAAGATGGATTAGGATTATTCCTGTTAATTTTTTTACTCGCAGGAATTATTTTTGCATTTTTTAAAAAAGAGAAAGAAATTCTTGAATCTGATAAGATGCTTGTTTTATTATGGATTGTAAGTTTTTTTGTTATAATGTCTTTTTTTGCGCTAAAATTTGCCCGATATATTCTTCCTATTATACCTTCTTTTATTGTTTTAGGCATAGGATTCTGGATGAATTATACAAACAGAAAATATTCAATTGTTAAAAAGATACTTCTTATTCTTGTAGTATTTATAACTTTTATTTATGGAATTTCATTTTTATCTCTTTTTATCAGAAATACAAGAACAAAAGCAGGTGAATGGATTTCTCAGAATTTACCCGGAGGAACAACAATTGGAGTTACAGAAGTGCCCTGGCAGTTTCAGGTGCCGCCTTTAAATGAAGAAAAATATAAAATAAAATCTACTGGTTATAATATCCATAAAGTAAAAAAACTATTGCCTAAATATTTTCTTATTTCTTCTTTCCAGGCTCCTATTCCTACATATCCTGTTAATCTTAGGGAAGCAAAAAAAAAATTCTGGAAACAGTTAAAAAAAACAAATATATATAAACCAGTTAAAATGTGGCGGATTGAACCTTCATTTTTCGGTTTTACCTTCAAATATAAAACAATGCCGCAGGACTTAATTTATTTAAATCCCACTATTATTCTGTTAAAAAAAGGACATTAATATATGTTTAATTTTACTCTATCCAAAGAATTAATCGCCCAATTTCCTTTAAAAGAAAGAGAAAAGGCAAGGCTTATGATAGTAGAAAGAAAAAACAATAAAATTACAGAAAAAATATTTGCTGATATATCTGAATTTTTTAGAGAAGAAGACACGATTGTTTTAAATAACGCCAAGGTTATCCCGGCAAGACTACCGGGGAAAAAGGAAACAGGAGGAAACATAGAGGTTTTTCTTTTAAAAAAAGAGACTAAATGGACATGGAACATCCTTATAAGAGGCAGAATAAAAACAGGCCAAAAATTTATTTTACCGGATATAGAAGGAAAAATCATACAAAGAAACCCGGATGGGTCGTTTATCATAGAGTTTTCCACTGATAAAGAAGAGGAAATTTTAAAACATGGAGAGGTCCCACTTCCTCCTTATATAAAAAGACCTCCTGTAGAAATAGATAAAGAGTATTATCAAACAGTTTATGCTGAGAAACCCGGGGCAGTTGCTGCTCCTACAGCAGGACTTCATTTTACAAAAAAAATGCTGGATAATTTAATAGAAAAAAGAGTAAATGTATGCTTTTTAACTCTTTATATTGGCTGGCCATCATTTAAAACAATTAAAGGAACAGATATAGAAACTGTTGGAGAAGAATTCTTTGAAATCAATAAAGAAACAGCAGATATGATAAATTATACCAAAGAAAAAGGGAAAAAAATATTTGCTGTTGGAACAAGCTGTGTAAGGGCACTGGAAAGTTCTGTTGAAAATGGAAAAATTATACCTGATTCAAAATGGACAAACCTTTTTATTAAAGAAGGTTTTGATTTTAAAATTGTAGATAGCCTTATAACCAATTTTCATCTTCCATTTTCTACACATCTTGAACTTGTTTGTGCCTTTGGAGGAATCCAATTAATTGAAAAAGCTTATGATATAGCTATTGAAAAACAATATAGATTTTATTCATACGGAGATGCTATGTTAATACTAGGAATCTAAACTTGAAGTGTAAATTTTTTAATTATATGGCATTTATGATATTATGATATAATTAAATTTATTATAAAAATATATGGGAGATGAAAAAATGAAAAAATGTCTGATGGTCTGGGGAGGATGGGATGGCCATCAACCAAAAGAAACTACAGAAATTTTTGTGCCATTTCTTTCTAAAAATGGATTTGATGTTGAAGTTTCAACTACACTTGATTCTTTTTTGGATTCAGAAAAAATGTCTTCTCTGAATTTAATTGTTCTTTGTTGGACAATGGGACAAATAACAGGAGAACAACTAAAAGGATTGATATCTGCTGTTAAAAATGGAGTGGGAATTGCAGGCTGGCATGGTGGAATGGGAGATGCTTTTAGAAATGATTGTGAATATCAATTTATGGTTGGAGGACAATTTGTTGCCCATCCTGTTATTGGATATGAAGTCAATATTACAGACCATGATGATCCTGTAACAAAAGGATTAAAAGATTTTTCTGTCCCTGATTCAGAACAATATTATATGCATGTTGACCCTTCAAATAAAGTATTGGCAACAACAATAGTTAAGGGAACAGAAGATGTTTCATGGATAAAGGGTTGTATTATGCCGGTTGTATGGAAAAAAATGTATGGAAAAGGTAGGGTTTTTTATTCATCTATAGGGCATCAGGTAAAAGATTTTGATATACCTGAAGTTAAAGAAATAGTTCAGAGAGGTATGCTCTGGGCAGCAAAATAAAATTTGATTTTAAATGATAGGAAAATTAAATGGAAAAAGTTAAAGTAGGCATTATTGGATGTGGGAATATAAGTAGTGTATATTTTAAGAAATTAAAAGAATCTGAAATTACTGATATTGTGGCATGCGCTGATATCATAAAAGAAAGAGCACAAAAGAAAGCAGAAGAATTCGGAATTCCAAAAGTATATAGTGTTGATGAACTTCTTTCTGATAAAGAAATAGAAATAGTTGTTAATCTTACAATTCCTATATCTCATTATGAAATTGCCATTACTTCCCTAAAATCCGGGAAATCCACTTATAGTGAAAAACCTCTTGCTATAAATAAAAAACAGGGAAAAGAAATTGTAAAGATTGCAAAACAAAAAAAATTATATGTGGGAAGTGCTCCTGATACATTTTTAGGAGCAGGTATTCAGACATGTATAAAAATTATCAATGATGGAATAATTGGAGAACCTATATCCGCAACAGCATTTTGTGTGGGCCATGGCCACGAATCATGGCATCCTGACCCGGAATTTTATTATAAAATAGGCGGCGGACCTTTGTTTGATATGGGGCCATATTACCTTACAGCCCTTATAAATTTAATTGGTCCTGTAAAAAGCGTAATGGGTTTTACAAAAATAACCTTTCCGGAAAGAACAATAACAAGTCAACCAAAATCCGGAACAAAAATTATTGTTGAAGTACCTACTCATATAACAGGACTTCTTGAATTTGAAAATGGAGCAATTGGTACAGTTATTACAAGTTTTGATGTATGGGCATCTAATTTACCACTGATAGAAATCCATGGAACAAAAGGTTCTATAAGTGTACCAGATCCAAATGGTTTCGGAGGAGAAGTTAAAATATTTACAGAGAAAGAAAAAAAATGGCAGGTGGTTCCTTTAACCCATAAATATGCAGAACAAAATAGAGGACTGGGGGTAGAAGATATGGCTTATGCAATAAGAACCAATAGAAAACACAGGGCCAATGGAAATCTTGCTTTTCATGTACTGGATATAATGGAGTCTTTACATGAATCTTCAGATAAAGGTAAACGAATTATATTAAAAAGTACATGTGAAAAATCCAAACCAATGCCTGAAGAAGGGCTTTATGAATAAAATAGGAGAATTAGATTATGAAAATAGGAGTTATTCCTGATTGCTTTAAGTTACCTATAAAACAAGGAATTAAAAAAGCTTCAGAATTAAAATTAGATGGAATTCAGCCATATATTACATCAGGAGAAATTTCACCTGAAAATCTTACAAAAACAGGCAGAGAGGATTTTAAAAAATTTGTAGAGGGATTGGGTCTTCAGATTTCTGCTGTTGTTGGTGATTTTGGGCATGGTTTTGCCGACTCCAAAACCTTGGAATGGACTATTGAAAAAACAAAAAAGGTTATTGACCTTGCTTTTGATATTGATGTAAAAATTGTAACTACCCATATAGGTGTCGTTCCTGAAAATGAAAAAGAAACAAATTGGAAAATGATGGTTCAATCTTTACCGGAAATTGGAAATTATGCCTATAATAAAGGGATAGTTCTTGCAACAGAAACCGGTCCTGAACCGGCAACTGTTTTAAAAAAATTACTTGATTATGTCAACAATCCTGGGATTAAGGTAAATTATGACCCGGCAAATCTTGTAATGGTAGCAGGTGATGACCCTGTCAAAGGAGTAAAAATCCTAAGTAAATATATAGTTCATACACATGCAAAGGATGGGGTTAAACTTCCGGATGAAAATGGAAATAAAAAATGGGAAGAAAAACCATTAGGCGAAGGTGATGTTGATTTTCCTGAATATTTAAAAGCAATGAAAGAAATTGGATACACAGGATTTTTTACAATTGAAAGAGAAGTTGGGGATAATCCAGAATTTGATATTATTAAAGCACGGGATTTTTTAAGAAATCTTGAAAAGAGTATAAAATTATAAAGTGTACAAATAAATAATTTAATATGGGAGATTATAAATATGTTTAGATTTTTTAATGCATTTTTCAATGACCTTGGTATAGACCTTGGAACAGCCAACACAGCAATTTTTGTTCGTGGTAAAGGAGTTATTCTTTTTGAACCTTCAATTGTAGCAATAAACAAAGAAACAAAAAAAGTGCTTAATGTTGGAGCGGAAGCAAAAAAAATGTTGGGGAAAACACCTGCCAATATTGTAGCTATGAAACCTATGAAAGATGGAGTTATAGCAGATTTTGATGCCTGTGAATCAATGCTAAGAAAATTTATTGAAAAGGTACGGTCATCAAAGCATAAATTTATTATTCCTCCTAAAATGATAATAGCTGTACCTTCAGGAATAACCAATGTAGAAAGAAGAGCTGTGAAAGAAACCGCTTTAAAAGCAGGAGCCAGAATGGTAAGACTTGTTGAAGAACCTATGGCATCTGCAATAGGTGTTGGCTTACCTGTGGCAGAACCATGCGGAAGTTTTATTCTTGATATAGGAGGAGGAACTACAGAAATGGCTATTATTTCCTTAGGTGGAATTGTTATTACAAAAAGTTTAAGAATAGCAGGTAATGAAATGGATGAAGCTATTTCTGATTATATGAAAAAAAAATATAATCTCCTTATAGGAGAAAAAACATCTGAAGATATAAAAATAAATATTGGTTCTGCTTATCCGCTTGAAGAAGAACTTACATTGGAAGTCCATGGCAGAGACCTTGTAGAAGGACTCCCCAGAATGATAAAAATACATTCTGAGGAAATAAGAGAAGCATTAAAAGATACACTTATATCAATAGTTGAAGCAGTAAGAGATATCTTAGAAGAAACCCCTCCAGAGCTTTCAAGTGATTTGGTTGAAAATGGTCTGGTTATAGCAGGAGGAGGAGCTCTTTTAAGAAATATAGATAAACTGATTTCCCAGGAAACAAAGCTTCCTGTGGTAATAGCGGAACAACCAATGTTTGCTGTTGTCCATGGAACAGGAAAAATGTTAGAAGAAGACAAATATTTTAAAGAATTTTCCCAGGAATAATTTCAATGCTATGGAAATTCAGAAAAGAACTTATCCTTATTATTTTCATTATAATAAGTCTTATTATAATACATAATAATAGATTTTTTTATAAAAAAGAAAAAACTTTATACTTTCCTATAAAGAAGAATATTTCTGTTGCCAATCTTTTAAAAAAAGAAATACAATTGGAAAATCTGCTAAATCTTAAAAAAAAATATTCCTCTTCTCACTCCCATATTATTTATGCTAAAGTAGTAGAAATTTCCCCCTGGGTTTTTCCATCAGTTATAAAAATTAATAAAGGAAATTCTTCCGGGGTTAAACAGGGAATGACAATTATCAATAGTTCTGGCTATCTTGTAGGAAGAATTACAAATGTTTTTACAAATTATGCTACGGGGATTACTCTTTTTAATAAAGCGAACAGGGTAAGTGCAGTAATTCCTCCGGTAGAAGAAATTGGAGTTATAGAAGGTGGAAATTTTCCATATATAGATATGAAATTTTTACCTCCACAGCCAAATGCGAAAAAAGGGAATATAGTTCAAACATCTCAATACACCCAACTTTTCCATCCCAATATTGTTATAGGACAAATAACAAAAATTTTTTCTTCAAATAATAAGCTTGTCACAGAAGCTTTGGTAAAACCTTTTTTTTATTATTCCGGATTTGAAAATGTCGCTCTTATTAAAAGATAAAAAATTTCTATTATTAATATTTTTGCCTGCTATTTTGCAGGCAATATTCCCTAAATTATGGATAGACCCATTTTTAATTGCACTTTTTTATATTTCATGGGAAAACACAGATAAAACCATATTTTCTTCTTTTATTTTAATTATAATATGGAGTATAATAAAATATTATATTATCGGGGAAAATATTGGTATTGAAATGCTTTCTTTAATATTTGTATGGTATTACCTTAATTATTTTAATTTTAAAATCAGCAGAATCAGTAAGATAATTAATATTATAATCGGAAATTTTATTTTTGTTTTTATTACTATATTTATACCAAACATAAAAGGTCTTTGGAGTGTTCCAATGTTTTTTAAATTTTTTATATATTTTACATGTATAAATCTTATTTTTTGCTGGATAATATGGAATTTAAAAAATTTTATTAAAACCTATATATAAAAATGGAAAACAGAATAAAATTTATAAATACCTTTATAATAATTGTTATATTAGGGCTTATTTTACGATTTGTTTATCTACAGATAATCAAGTATTCTTTTTATAGTAACCTTGCTAAAAAGAATGCAATAAGAACAATTCAGATTGGTATTCCCAGAGGTGAAATTTTTGATAGAAATAGCAGGGTTTTGGCAAAAGACCATGCAGATTTTAATCTTGTTTTTTCTCCTTATAATATAAAAAACCCGCAAAGAGAGGCAAAAATTCTTTCCCCAATTATAGGAATGAAAGACTCAGACCTTGTAAAAATTCTGTCCCAAACAACCGAGAATCCTTTCTATAGAAAAATTTTAAAACTAAATATTTCAAAAGCTGAAATGTCAAAAATTGAGGAATATGCTTATTATTTACCTGGAATATATATACAATTAGGGATAAACCGTGATTATCCTTTAGGAAAAGCTTCTGCCCAGCTTCTTGGTTATACAGGAGAAGTATCTCAACAACAATTAGACCAAATGGCAGGACAGGGACTTAAACCAGGTGATTATATTGGCCAGTATGGATTGGAAGAAGAATACAATCAATATCTTATGGGAAAACCAGAAGGATATGAAGTGGAAGTTAATGCTTTGGGACAACAAATACAGGTTTTACATAAAACAAAGATAATACCCGGAGATAATTTGTATTTAACCGTAGATAAATCATTACAAAAAATATGTTATAATGCCCTTAAGGGTTGGAAAGAAGGAGCTATTGTCGCGATGAATCCCAACAATGGGCAGATTTTAGCTCTGGTCAGCAAACCCGCTTTTAACCCTGATGATATAGCAAAATATTTACAACCTCCCTATTCAAATGGCAATCCTTTTCTTGACAGGGTTATCTCAGGACAATTTCCTCCTGCTTCTATTTTTAAAATTATTACAGCAACAGCAGGACTGGAAGATGGTTATATTGGAGAACATGATAAAATTAATTGTCCTGCAACAATAAAAATAGGTAATAGCATTTTTCACAACTGGGACCCTATAAACTTAGGCTGGATTGATATAGATACTGCATTTCCTATTTCAAATGATATATTTTTTGCAAAACTTGGGCTAAGAATAGGTATAAAAAATCTTCTTGGATGGGCTAAACTTTTTGGGGTTGGCTCTCCCACAGGGATTGACCTTCCAGGTGAAGCCTCAGGACATATTCCTTCAAATAATTATGGACCAGAACGGGAAAATGTAAATATTTCTATTGGCCAGGGTTCTATTCTTATGACTCCTTTACAGATAGCCCGGGAATTGTCTATAGTTGCTAATGGCGGACAGGTATGGCAGCCTTACATTGTTAAAAAAATAGTTAGTCCTGATGGAAGAAATATACAAAGATTTTATCCGGTTTTACAGAGAACTGTGTTCATATCAAATAGAACTTTAGAAATACTCCGAAGAGATTTAACAAATGTTGTAGCCTGGCCAAACGGCACAGGTTATAGTGCTTATGTCCCTGGTTTACAAATAGCAGGGAAAACAGGAACAGCTGAAACAGGGCCAAGACACCTTAATCTTCCTCTTCGTGGAGCTTTTGCCTGTTTTACACCGGTTAATCATCCATCTATTGTTCTTGTTGTTTATCTTGATTATGCTCCTTCTTCATGGTTTGCCGCTGGAATTGCAGGGAAGATATTAAAGGAATATTTTTTGCCTTCTATAGCAAATTCACAAAATACAAATTCTGAAACAAAAATAAAACAATTAGAGGAATATAATCCAAACAATCCTTATGCAAAAAACACAGCTGAAAGAATTATAAAACGAATGAAAAATAAAAATTTAAAATGATAAAAAAAATATATTCTGAAAATACTATTGTATGGCTTACATATATAATAATTGTTATAGGACTATTGCTTCAATTTGGAGCCTCAAACACAGTTGAAACCCATCAAATATTTTTAAAACAAATTGTTTGGGTAATAGCTGGTACAATTATTTTTTTATTTTTAAGAAAATTTGATTATAGAAACTGGCAGAAATTATCTCTTCCTCTTTACATTTTTTTTATTCTTCTTCTTATGGCAGTGCTTGTTATTGGTTATGGCCCTGCTAAAAGATGGATACATATAGCCGGACCTATTGATTTTCAACCTTCTGAATTTTTTAAAATAGTCTTTATATTAATTCTTGCTAAATATTTTTCATCCAAAAGTGCAGAAAAACTTCCTGTGTTTTTAGGTGGTATTATACTGGCTGGAATTCCTGCTTTTCTCATTCTTAAAGAGCCTAACCTTGGAACCTGTTTGCTATTTATTATAATATTTTTTTCTCTTGCTTATATTGCAGGAGCCAAAAAGAAACATATTTTTACTATTTTACTTATTGCTGTTTTGATAAGTCCTTTTTTATGGATGGGACTAAAAAAATATCAAAGAGAAAGACTTGTTGTCTTTTTGGCTCCATGGAAAAATCCTCTTGGAATGGGATATAATCTTCTTCAATCCAAAATAGCAATTGGTTCAGGTGGACTTCTCGGAACAGGTTATATGAAAGGAACTCAGACAGAACTAAGCTTTCTCCCCGCCTATCATACAGATTTTATATTCTGTGTTCTGTCAGAACAATTTGGACTCATAGGGGTTATTGTATTCATTTTAATTTATTTGTGGTTTCTTGAGAGAATTGCCAAAATTGCTTTTACAACCCAGGATAATTTTGCAAAACTTGTTTCATCAGGTATTCTTATATTGTTCTTTTTACAGATATTTATAAATATTGGAATGGCATCAGGAATTTTGCCTGTTGCAGGAATTCCATTGCCTTTTGTCAGCTATGGCGGTTCTTCCATACTTGCTTCATTCATTGAGATTTCCATAATATATAATATAAGCAGAAATTCTGCACTTTTCTAACATGGATAGATCTATTTTCTTTTCAATTCAAAAACCATTTACATATCTTGGAAATGAAATTAACAGCACCCATAAAGAATTTTCAAAACAAAAAGTAAAAATTGCTCTTGGGTACCCTGATATCTATGAAATTGGTATGTCAAATCTGGGAATAAGAATTCTATATGGATTAATTAATAATATTGGGGATGTTGTATGTGAAAGATTTTTTAGTCCTTTACCGGATATGGCGGAAGTTATGAGACAAAAAGACATTCCTCTGTTTACTCTGGAATCCAGAGAACCTTTAATGAATTTTGATATTATCGGATTTAGTGTTTCCTCTGAACTTAATTACACCAACATTCTTGAAATTCTTTCTCTTTCAAAAATTCCTATATTTTCCTCAGAAAGAAATAATCAGCATCCGCTTATTATTGCAGGCGGAGATGGCTCTTTTTCTCCTGAAAGTTTATCTGAGTTTATTGATGTATGGATAATAGGAGAAGGAGAAGAAATAATGCCGGAAGTTATAGATTTATATAAAAATCTTAAGGGATTTCCCAGGTATAAAATACTTGAAGGTATTTCAACAATCAAAGGAATTTATATTCCTTCTTTTTATAAAGAAGATAAAAATTCCAGGATTTTTCCTGTCTCAGAAAAATTTCCTACTGTAATAGAAAGAAGAACTGTAAAAGATTTTGAAAATTCTTTTTTCCCTGTTAAATGGATAACTCCAGTAAGTGAAATTACACATGATAGGATTTCACTTGAGATCATGAGAGGATGTCCTAATAATTGCTTTTTTTGCCAGGGTGGATTTTGCTGGAAACCTGTAAGGAAAAGAAGCGTGGGAAGAATTATAGACCTTGCACAACAAACCTATAAAAATACAGGCTATGAAGAAATTTCCCTGCTTTCATTTTCTTCAGGAGACCATCCTGATATTGAAAAGATTATAGAAAATCTTTTAGAATTATTTCCCAAAGAAAAAGTTGCTATATCTTTTCCTTCTTTAAGGATAGACAGTTTTTCTTTTTCACTGGCAAATAAATTCAGTAATATAAAAAGAACAGGATTAACCTTCGCTCCTGAAACAGGGGAAAAATTAAGAAAATTTATTGGCAAAGCCATAGACGATGAAAAACTTATCAGTCTTGCTTGTGATGCAAAAAAAAACCACTGGAGACAGATAAAACTTTATTTTATACTTGGACTGCCGGGTGAAACAGAACAAACAATTGAAGAAATAGTCATCCTTATAGAAAAACTATCAAAAATCATAAGTATAAAAGCATCTTTCAGCATTTTTATACCCAAACCCCATACACCATTCCAATGGGAAAAATTTCCTATAAGAGAAGATATTTTTAGTAAAAGGAAATATCTTCTGGATAAATTTTCAAAAAACAGATATGTAAAACTAAATTTTCATTCCTATGATATGAGTCTTATTGAAACAATTCTTTCAAGAGGAAACAGAAGTCTTGGTAATGCCATAAAATATGTATGGGAAAATGGTGGGAAAATGGAAAACTGGAAAGAATTTTTTGTTTTTGAAAGATGGGAGGATGCCTTTGAAAAAACACCATTTGATAAAGAAATATGCTTAGGTCCGGTTTCACCTGATAAAAACCTGCCATGGCAACATATTAAATCCTATTTTTCAAAAGATTATCTCTGGGAAAAAAGAAATTCTTTTTACTCAAATCTTATGTGATTTTTTCTTTTCTGATAATCTGAGGCTGTTTCATTAAACCACATGGAACAATCTGATAATTCTCACTCCACCTTTCTCCTTCTGCAACAAACTCTCCAGGTCCTGTCCATAGCGGCCATTTTTCAGAAAGGTGAAACGGTCCATGTGAATTACGTCTATGACCCAAAACTTCTATGGATAAAAGAACCGATTCTTTTCCTTTTATATAGTCTGTTATATCTGTTTGATAAGGTGGCCATCCAATAATCTGGATTTCTTTTCCATCTATAAGGATTCTGATTGCTGAGCCTCTGTATTCAGGAATATTGACAATAATATGCTGATTGTCTTTTATTTCCGGTTTTATTAAACAGGTATAATCTACTGAACCTGAATAAAATAAAAGTCCCTGTTCTGTCCAATCACCTATTTTCAAAGAATTAACCGGCTCAGTAATCACAATCTGATTATCTTTTATTTTAGTGCCAAAGTTCCCGAGAATATATGCTATTTCAAAACCAGAATGATTTTCATTATAACTGGTTTCAAGAATTATTTCATTTCTTCCTGTTTTTAAAATTGAGGGGTCTATTCTTAATGTTTTTAAGGATTTATCCACCCACCAACCACTTTCCATGTCATTTGGAATTTTATGATCATTAATGCTTATGCTGAAAAGTTCCGGTCTTTCAATAGCAAAAGATATTTCTCCTGATGGAATTTTTTCAATGAAAATGGAATACTTAAGAAAAACATTAACTGTTTTGGGATTTTTATTCTTTTTTCTTGCCCATGGTTGAACCATTGTTCCTCCTCTTGGAGAAATTCCTAAATACTGTCTGATATCTGTATCCACCCGTAATATCTCTTTTTCTGGCTGCCAGTCTTTTTCCCCTATTTTATAAGAGGGTTTATCTAAAACATAAACATTGGGTTCGCTAAGTAATATATTCCAATTTTCATTGTTAATATTTATTCTATCTATTTCCTGAAATTTATCTTTTTTCTTGATTCCCAGGAAGGATATAGAATTTGACTGTCTCGGAATAATAAAAAGTCTGCTTTCAATGGGCCCAAATTCTGTTTTTATCTGGTAACCTGTATCTGTTTTTTCACAATCTGCATTGTAAAGCTGACCAGTTTTAAGGTCTACTTCTATTGCAGGTAAAGACCAGCCTGGAAAACCTTTTATAACAACATCTGAGAAAGAAAGAATCCTGTCTTTTACCATGATTCTTTCATTCATAATGTCTTTATTCCATTCCATAGATGTGTTGCAAACAAATAAATAAAAGGCTTCTTTGTCTTCTCTTAATAGGTATAAAACAGGTTTTATTTCTTTTCCTTGTTTATCAGATATTGATATTCTTCTTGTTTTTGATTCTATTTTACCGATTGCTTCTTCAAATGAAGAAACACTTTCACAATTTGAAGCAAATTCTTTTGCTTCCTGAGATTTAACAACATCTACATACTCAGCAATGGGTTCAACAAAAACAACCTGTCCGCCTGCTTTACTAAATTTATCAAGAATCTTTAGAGTGGTTTTTCTGATTGTTATAAGAGAAGGAACCAAAACTGATTTATATTCTGCCTTGCCTATTTTTAAAATCGGAATACCATCTTTTTGGGTTATTTTAGCAATCCTTGAAATCATTTCTTCATCCCCGTAATCAAAATCAATATGATGGGAAAGAAGATTATCACATATATTTACAAACATTTCATCATATTGTTTTACCCGGGGGTTTTTTTCCCACTGATTTTTATCTTCCAGCCATTTCCCCATATGAAAAATAGTCCACATACTTTCAATAGGATGAATTACTAATAAATCCCTTATTTCTTCTCCTTTTGTCATTACTGAATTAATACGGCCAAAATAATCTTCAATAACAGGATATTGCTGCCACCATGTGGATTGATAAAAAATACTTGCAGGATAATCTCTTTTTGCTTCTCCAAGCATAGTGTAGTAAGACAGATGTGGACATCTTAGATTTATTCCAAGAGCAAACTGCCAATCTCCTAAAGCTTTATGTCCGGCAAGAGGAAAATCCCATCCAGTACATCCATAGGTTTCTGTTAAACGCCATTTCCTGCCAAACTGCCTTGCTACTGAACTTACCTGTTTTGCAACATTAAAAATTCTCCAATATTCTGTTAAAAGGTCCATTCCTGGGGCTTGCATGTGTTCATAAAATCTTAAACAGTTTCCCACTACAGATGTTTGACTGGAAAGTGTATCTTCTGCCAAGATATGACCGGTAAACATTATATTGTTTTTCTCGCACCAGTCTCCTATCTGCTTGGCAAATGCAGTAACAAAAAGATGGGTGATACAATCATAATAATGGTATCGTGCCTTTGAAATTTCCTGGCCTTCTATATCAAAATAAATTTCAGGTAAATGCTCTATTATGTCATAACCATATCTTTTATAAAAGATTTTTGAGAGGTTATCTGTCCATGTAATTGCAATATTCATTTCCGGTTGAGGAGGCCACACACTATGATAAAAATGCCCTCCATAATTGGGTTCATCAGTAAAAATCCCAGGTATTACAGAACCAAAATATTTTCCTGAATTTTTCTTGTATGCATTATGCGTAACATTGATGAATTCTTTTACTGCCTCCGGATTTATTGTGTCAAGATAGGTGTATCCATTATACCAGTCATTTAATTTTGTTGTTTCAAGATAAAAAATTAAAATCGTTTCATCAGGAGATATTGATTTTATTTTTTTGCCGGAAGGCATTTTTTGAACTTCATACGCAGAATATTTATCAAGATTAAGTTTTGCTACAAAAGCCGCCAATATATTTTTATCCCATTTAATATTTTTCACATCCTTGAAAATCTTCATAACAATATGTTTCATTCTATATTTGGGATTTTTTGTAACAAGTCCACCTGCGGCTCCTGATGGCCATCTGTCTTCATCGTAAAGATATGCATACATCCCTAACTTTTTCGCCTCATCAGCGCACGCATTTATACACTCAAACCATTCTTCTGATAAATATGGAGTGTCAAGTCCAACCCGGGAATGCATAAAAAATCCACCAAGTCCCATTTTATTCATAAGCCTGATCTGTCTTCTTAACTCTTTTGGGTCTAATTTCCCATTCCATGCCCAGAATGGAGCGCCCCTATAGATACATTCTGGCTTGTTAATTTTATCTTTATCAATCATTTTTTCATCTCCTACATTAATTGTATATGTTAATAATATTTATTTATTAAATTATGCTTTAATTTTTTTGTCAAATAAATAATATGGTATATTATTATTATATATCATATTATCATAAGGATATAAATGGATACAGAAAAACTTAAAGAAATCCTTTTAGAATTTAAAAAAAATAAAAAATCTCTGGAAGCAGTTTTAAATGAGATAAAAATACTTCCTTTTGCTCAACTTAAATATGCCAATATTGACCATCATAGAAATTTAAGAATGGGATTTCCTGAGGTTATCTTTGGCAAAGGAAAAACCCTGGAACATCTTGTTGAAATAATAACAGAAATGAAAAAACATTATAAAAAATTTATGCTTACAAAAATTGAAGAAAATATGGCAGAAAAAATTTGTAAAAAGTTTCCAGAACTTATCTATTTTAAAGAAGCAAAAATAATTTCATATAAAATCAAGGGACCTTTTAAAGAAAAAATAGCCGTAATATCTGCAGGAACCTCAGATATGCCAGTGGCTGAAGAAGCAGCAATAACACTTGAAATTCTTGGAATTACTGCTGAACGAATCTACGATGTGGGGGTTAGTGGAATTCACAGAATTATTCCCAAACTAAAAACTATTCAAAAATGTAAACTACTTATTGTTGTTGCTGGAATGGAAGGGGCTCTTCCAAGTGTTGTGGCAGGAATTACAGGAAAACCTGTTATTGGTGTGCCTACATCTATAGGTTATGGAACAAATTTTGCCGGGATTACACCTCTTTTTACAATGTTAAATAGTTGTTCCCCTATTGTTTCAGTTAATATAGACAATGGATTTGGGGCTGCTTTTTTTTCCATGCTAATTATAAAAAATATTTAATTGAAAATTATAAAAAGTATAGTATAATAAATAGCAGGAGGTCATTATGAAAAAATATATATTTATTTTGATACCTTTGACTTTTTCTATTTTTCTTGTTGGATGTGGACAGGGATATGTTAATACTCCATCAGGAACAATGTATCAACATACATTTTCGTCAGCAATAAAAGAAAAAAGAATAGAGATTGGAATGGATATGAAAAATGTTCTGGAAAGCTGGGGAAACCCTATAAAAACTGAAGGTATTCAAATAAAAAATAAATATTATACAGTATGGGCTTATAATAGAAATAATAACATTATTGTACTTTATTTTTATCACGATAAACTTACATATATTCAGGAATAAAATGGTAATGCCAGATAAATGGATAATTGAAAATGCCAAAAAAGGTATGATAACTCCATTTTTTCAAAATAATATACAGGAAGGTGTAATGAGTTATGGTGTTTCTTCTTATGGGTATGATTTTTCTCTTTCTGAAGAATTCAAGATTTTTAAAGGGAGTTCACCTATAGACCCCAAAAATATTCAAACAAATTCTTTTGTAGATTTTAAAGGTAAAATCTGTGAGATACAGGCAAATAGTTTTATTCTTGGCAGAAGCATTGAATCTTTTTCTATACCCAGAAATATTCTTGGTATATGCTATGGAAAATCAAGTTATGCAAGGTCAGGAATTGTCGTATATATTACGCCTCTGGAACCTGAATGGCAGGGACATCTGACAATTCTTATATATAATGTTTCACCAGTTTTAAATAAAATATATGCTAATGAGGGTATCGGACAGGTTATATTTTTAAAATCTGATTCTATCTGTGAAAAATCTTATCTGGATAAAAAAGGGAAGTATCAGAATTCAAAAGGAATTGTTCTTGGCAAATAATATATGGACATGCAATCAGGAATTGATATTTTAGATATAAATAGAATAGAAAAGATACTTAAAGAGAAAAAAAGAAAAGCATTGTTTATAAAAAAAGTTTTCACCCAGCAGGAGATTAAAACCTTTCCGAAAAATAAAGATATTTATTATGCTTTAAATTTTTCGTTTAAAGAATCCATATGGAAAGCAATTCCGGAAAACATTCAGAAAAAAACATATATAAAAAACATTGAAATATTATGGTATAATAATAATCCCGAACTTTTTTTATTTAATAAAAAAATCAAAAACATACATTTAAAATTTATTAAGACTAACAAACATATAATAACAACAGCCATATTATAATAAAAAACAGGAGAAAAAATGGAAAAACTCGGAATTGGTCTTATAGTGGGAAACAGAGGATTTTTCCCTGACCACTTATGTAAATCAGGAAGAGAAACATTTATAAAAATTCTTGAAAAAAAAGGATGTGAGGTTTTTACTCTTTCAGAAAAAGATTCAAAATTTGGCAGTGTTGAAACATGGCAGGATGCGCAAAAATGTGCTGAACTTTTTAAAAAAAATAAGGATAAGATATCAGGTATTATTGTCACTCTACCAAATTTTGGAGATGAAAGAGGTATTGCTGATACATTAAAATATTCGGAATTAAATGTCCCTGTCCTTATTCATGCCTGGCCTGATGATATAAAAAAAATGGATCTTGCAAATAGAAGAGACAGCTTTTGTGGAAAAATATCCGCATGTAATAATTTAAATCAGTATGGAATAAAGTTTTCTCTTACAACTTTTCATACAGAAGACCCTGAAAGTCAGATTTTTCAACATGATCTTGATAAGTTTTTTTCTATTTGTAGGATTAAACAAAGCTTAAAAAATTTAAAATTAGGAGCAATAGGAACAAGACCAGATGCATTTAAAACAGTTAGATATAGTGAAAAAATACTTGAAAGATATGGAATTTCAATAAATGTAATAGACCTCTCTGAAATATTTTTAAAAATGGATAAAATACCTGATAATGATACCTCAGTAAAAAATAAAATAGAGGAAATATCTTCTTATCTTAACAAAAAACCTCTCAATATTACTGAGGGCCTTATAAAAATGACAAAGCTCTATATTGTTATTGAAAACTGGTTAAAAGAAAACGGTCTTCAAGGCTTTTCTTTTCAATGCTGGTTAGCAATAGAAGAAAAACTTGGAATCGTCCCATGTTCAGTCATGAGTTATTTCAGTCATAAACTTATACCTGCAGCATGTGAAGTTGATGTTACAGGACTTATTGGTATGTATGTGCTGCAAAAAGCCTCTTTAAAACCCAGCGCTATAGTAGACTGGAATAATAATTTTGGAGATGAAAAAAACAAGGCAGTAATTTTTCATTGCAGCAATTTCCCTTTGGATATTTTGGAAAATCCTTCTATGGAATATCAGGCAATTCTTTCAGGTACAATAGGAAAAGAAAAATCTTTGGGGGCAGTTGAAGGAAAGATTAAAAAAGGACCATTTTCCTTTCTTAGAGTTTCAACAGATGATACATCAGGAAAAATCACTGGATATGTAGGCAAAGGTAAGATTACAGAAGATAAATTAAATACATTTGGCGGAATAGGTGTAGTTGAAATTGAAAATCTTCAGGATCTGTTACATTTTATATGTTCTAATGGTTTTGAACATCATGTTGCAATCAATCTTTCAGAAACAGCAGATGCCATATATGAAGCATTACAGCATTATCTTAATTGGGATATTTTTCTTCATGTATAAATAATCTTAAACCAATAAAAAAGATAAATTATTGCAAAAATTTTATTAAAGAGGTATAATAAAAAAGAAATCAGAATAAAAAGGAGGTATAGATTATGAAAAAAAATATTTTAATCAATATAGGGATTATAAGTGCATTGGCTTTATTGACTGTTGGCTGTACATCAAATTTTAGTCCAGGAAGTTATTCACAGGGACAGGTAATGCAATCTCAAAGTGTTCAATATGGAACAATTGTATCTATAGCTTATGTAAAAATTAAAGGTTCTTCATCTCCTTTAGGAGCAATTGCAGGCGGAGTCGCAGGTGCAGCGATTGGTAATACCATTGGCGGGGGAAGTGGAAAAACTCTTGCAACTGTTGCAGGAGCAATCGGCGGGGCAGTAGCAGGAAATGCTATACAAAAAGGCGTAACACAAAAACCCGGTCTCCAAATTGTGGTAAAATTAGATAATGGTCCAAGTATCGCAGTAGTTCAGGGAATAGAACAAAATGTAACATTTGAACCAGGGGAAAGAGTAATGGTTATTACCTCTCCTAATGGAGTTGCACGAATTCAACCTTTAGAGTAAAAAAAATATTTCATATAAATAAGGAGATATATGGCAGCAAAAATAAGGCTTGTAAGAAAAGGTAAAAAGAACAGACCCTTTTATAGAATTATCGTTGTGAGTGATGAAAAAGATGGCAGAGGGGATGTAATAGAAATTTTAGGACATTATGACCCTCTAAAAGAACCTGCTGAATTTCAAATAAAGCCTGAAAGACTTCATTATTGGTTAAAAACAGGAGCACAACCCTCTGAAACTGTTAAAAGTTTTATTAGAAAAAATAATCTTATCTCATAATGAGAATAGATATATTAAGTATTTTCCCTGAAATCTTTACACCTTTATATTCTAGTATTATAAAAAGAGCACAGGAAAAAAATATATTATGTTTAAAAATATGGAATTTAAGGGATTTTGCTACAGGAAAACATAAAAAAACAGATGACCAACCATACGGTGGCGGCAAAGGAATGGTTTTTAAATGTTCTCCTATCTTTAAAGGTATAAAAAAAATAAAACAAAAAAATCCTGAAGGCTGGATTATTTTAACAAGTCCTCAAGGTAAATTATTTAATCAAAAAACTGCAGAAAAACTCACAAAGAAAAAAAACATTATAATAATATGTGGACACTATGAAGGGATAGATGAAAGAGTAAAAACAATAGTTGATGAAGAAATTTCAATTGGAGATTATATTTTAACTGGTGGTGAACTTCCTGCTATGGTAATAGTAGACACTATAACCAGACTTTTACCTGGAGTTCTTCAGGAAGAAAGCTTAAAACATGAATCTTTTACTAATTATCTTCTTGATTGGCCATGCTGGACAAGGCCGCAAGTGTATAAAAATATGAGAGTCCCTAAAATTTTACTTTCAGGGGATCATAAAAAAATTGAGCAGTGGAAAATAAAAAAATCTATAGAAATAACAAAAATAAAAAGGCCTGACCTTTATAGATTATATTCAAAAAATGCAGAAAAACCTATAAAGGAAAGTTAAAAATTTTGACGAATTGATTAATTCCATATATAATTCTTTACATTAAAACTATTACAAATTTTTTTATATGGAGGGAATATGCATCCCAAAGTTATAGCATTAGAAAATGAAATTATACCCAAAAAAGATATACCTGTTTTTTATCCCGGAGACGAAATAGAAATTTCTATAAAAATAAAAGAAGGGGAAAAAGAAAGAGAACAAATTTTTTCAGGTATATGTATAGCAAAAAAAGGAATAAAAAACAGGGAAACTTTTACAGTTAGAAAAATTTCTTATGGAGAAGGTGTTGAAAGAATATTTCCTGTCAATAGTATGTTCATTAACAAAATAAAGATTTTAAAAACAAGAAAAAACAATAAAATATCCCCAAGAGCGAAATTATATTATATAAGAAACAAACAATAAATAATATAAAAAAATAAGTGGATAAAAAAAAATTAGGGAAAACAGGTGAGATTTTAGCTCTTTCTTTTTTAAAAAACTTAGGATATACAATACTTGAAAGAAATTATAGAACAAAATGCGGGGAAATAGATATTATTGCCAGAGACAAAAATGAAATTGCTTTTATAGAAGTCAAAACCCGTTCATCAGATATTTTTGGTTTACCTCAGGAAGCAGTTAACAGGAAAAAAATAAGCAAAATTGAAAAAACTTCAATTATATACCTTGAAAAAAATAAAATTTCCACATCCACACCCATTAGATATGAAGTTTTATCTATTATCAAAAATAATAATAATTGTATTTTTAAAATTATTCCTATTGAATAAAACATTATTATGCTTTCAAAAACAAAATCCCTTACCCACTTAGGAATTGAAGCATTTCCTGTAGAAGTGGAAATAGATATAAGCCGTGGATTACCAGGAATTTCCATTGTTGGGTTACCTGACCAGGCAGTAAAAGAAAGTAAAGACAGAATAAAACCAGCAATCAGAAATTCAGGTTTTGATTTTCCTGCAAAAAAAATTACTGTTAACCTTGCACCGGCAGATTTAAAAAAAGAAGGCCCGGTTTTTGATTTGCCTATTGCTATTGGGATCCTGCTTTCCTTTAAAAAAATAGAATGTCAGGACATTAATAAATTTTTTATTGTGGGCGAATTAGCTTTAGATGGAACAGTCCGGCCTGTAAAAGGAATACTACCCATGGTTTTGGCTGCAAAAAAATCAGGAATCACTTCTTTTATTCTGCCTGAACAAAACGCAAATGAAGCCGCATTATTAAAAGATTTGAAAATATTTCCAGTAAAAACTTTAAATGAAGCTATAGAATTCCTGGAAGGTAAAATAAAAATTACAGAATTTAAAACCAATATTACAACTCTTTTTAAAGAAAAAAAACAATACTCTATAGATTTTAAAGAAATAAAGGGCAATAAATATGTAAAAAGAGCTGTAGAAGTAGCCGCCTGTGGATTTCATAATATTATCATGATAGGTTCTCCCGGAAGCGGGAAAACAATGATTGCCCAAAGAGTTCCCACTATATTACCATCACTTACAATAGAAGAATCCCTGGAAATTACAAAAATCTATAGTGTATCCGGACTCACAAAACAGAATGGAATAATTGCAATAAGGCCATTTCGCAGTCCGCATCATACAATATCAGATATTGCATTAATTGGTGGAGGCAGTTTCCCAAAACCTGGAGAAATAAGTCTGGCTCATAATGGAGTACTATTTTTAGATGAAATTCCTGAATTTCATAGAAATTCCCTTGAAGCATTGAGACAGCCTCTTGAAGATGGCATGGTTAGTATTTCCAGAGCCAAAACACAAATTATTTATCCATCCCGGTTTCTTTTAATCGCCGCATTAAATCCATGTCCATGCGGATGGTATGGAGACAGACAACATAAATGTTCATGCAGTACTTCCCAAATTTTAAAATATAGAAAAAAAATTTCAGGTCCATTGATTGACAGGATAGATATTCATATTGAAGTTTCTTCTTTGCCTATTTCCATACTTATGGAAAACAACCAGGAAGAATCCTCAGATATAATCAAAAAACGGGTTGAAAAAGTCAGGAACATACAGGGAAAAAGATTTAAAAATGAAAACATTTTCTTTAATGCTCATATGAATTCTTCAATGATAAAAAAATATTGCAAATTAAATTCAGAATGCCAGACATTCCTTAAAAAAGTTATTGAAGAATTTACGCTTTCTGCCAGAGGTTATGATAAAATATTAAAAGTTGCAAGAACTATTGCTGATATGGATAATTCTCAGGACATACAGGTTCATCATATTTCCGAAGCTATTCATTATAGAATCTTAGATAAGATTTTATAATTTTAAAATGGACAATAAAAAAATCATAAATTGGATAGTCCCCATAAAAAATTGGAAAAAAGCCATAATTAGAACCTCTATTACAATAATTCTGCTTATTTTGATTAATACATTCTGGATAACAGGTTTTAAAACCTTTGGCCAAAGTATGGAACCAACAATTGGAAATAACTCTTTTGTTTTTGTTAATAAATTGGCATATATACACCATCTTCCCCAAATAGGTGATATAATTGTATTTAGAACTTCAAACAGACCATATCTATACTTTGTAAAAAGAGTTCTTGGATTACCTGGGGATATAGTATCCTTCAAAAATGGTACTCTTTATATAAATGGAATAAAAACTTCTCAGCCCTATATTATTTTTAAAAATCATTGGACAGTAAAACCATTTAGAGTAAAAAAAGGATTTGTTTTTGTTACAGGAGATAATAGACATTTTACATGGAATCAGCAGTTTCATGCACAAATAAATATAAAAGATATTGTAGGAAAAGTAATAATATATTAGATGAAAAAAATTATCATAATTATTTTATTGATTATTATTATTGGCTGTATATCAGGTTTTTTTATAAAAAAAATCTTTTTCCCAAATGATAAACAGCTGATAAAAAAAACAATCAATACTGTTGTAAAAAATCTTGAAGAAAAAAACATTCCCAAATTTATGAAACATTTTTCTCTTAGCTATAGAGATAATTATGGAAATACTTATGGCACACTTAATTTTGCTGTAAAATATGTTTTATCCCAGGTAGGAAGCCTTAGTATAAAATTAAGTCAGATGAAAATTAAAATTAAAAACACCCCTAATGGCAAACGGGCAATAGTAAAATTTGTTGCCTATGCTACAGGGTGGTCTGGCGGAGCTGAGGTAGCACAAGAAGGAGGAAGATTTTATCTTAAATTAAAAAAAGAATATTTTAAATGGAAAATATATAGATTTGGAGGAGTGAAACTTAATTTCCAGTAAAAAAAATACAAAAATTTGACAACGATAACATATAAGTTTTATCATAGAACAAAAATGGATACACCAAAAAGTAAAAACATAACCATAAAAAATATAAAAAAGGGTATAAATGTAAAAACAATAGCAGAACTTGCAAATGTGTCTCCTGTAACAGTATCCAGGATATTACGTGGAAAAAACAAAAGAATAACAAAAACAACAGAAAAAATAAAATCCATTGCACAACAGCTTGGTTATAAGAAAAATTTAATAGCAAGAAGTTTAAAAACAGGTAAAAGCTGGTCAATAGGGGTTTTAATTTCAGAGATAAATTCATCTTTTTTCCCTGAAATTATAGATGGAATAGAAAGTGTATTATATAAAAAAGGGTATGGAATGATTTTAGCAAATACCCATGAAAATCCTGAAATAGAGGCACAGGGACTTCATAATTTTGTAAGCAGACAGGTTAATGGAATAATAATATCTCCAATTATAGACAACATAAATGAACAATATTTCTGGGAATTAAAACAAAGAGAAATTCCATTGGTAGTAATAGACAGAAAATATCCTTTTGTTCAATGTGATTTTGTAGGAGTAGAAGATAAATTAGGAGCAAAAAATGGAGTAAATTATCTAATAAAATCAGGCCATATAAAAATAGGTATGCTAACAGGACCGCTTAATTCTTATACAGGCAAGGAAAGATTGGAAGGTTATAAAGAAGCCTTAATGGAAAATGGAATAGAATTTAAAAAAAGATATATAGTAGAAGGAAGTTATGTAAACCTGATTAATATTGGAATAGAAAAAGGAAAAGAATTAATCCAGAAATCTCCTGATATAACAGCAATATTTTGTGGAACAGACGAAACTGCAATAGGAGTAATAAAATACTTAAAAAAAATAGGTAAAAAAATTCCGGAGGATATATCCATTCTTGGATTTGGAGACCTACCTATAGCAACAATGGTGGAACCACAATTAACAACAATAAAACAGCCCCTGTATGAAATAGGGAAACAGGCAGCGTTGTTGTTATGTGAAAAAATAGAAGAAACCAATAAAAATGAAAAACAAACGATACTTTTAAAAACAGAACTAATAATAAGAGAAAGTACAAAAAAAATTATTAATTCATCTATAAAGTAAGAATATTTTTACAAATATTTAGAGTAAATTATGAAATTTAATAATAAATTCCCTCTGTGGGCATTGTTTTGGGGATGTATTCTTGCTATTGGCATAAGCTTTATTCAAGCCCGTGCACTTAACGGAATGGCTGCTGATTTTATAACAGGAAGCGCATTCTTGGGACTTTTTCTTGTTGTTTTAATATTAAACCCTATTCTTATGACTATAAGAAAAAAATGGGCATTATCCTCTTCGGAAATGCTTCTGATTTTTATAATGGGAGCCAGTGCCTGTGTTCTCCCTTCATGGGGTTTAATGGGAGGCTTTATTTCTATTATATCAGGCCTCAGTTATTATGCAACAAGTGAAAATGGATGGCGGAAAATTATTCTTCCTCATATAAAAAAATATTTTCTCCCACAAAATTCTCATATAATCAATCAATATTTTACAGGGGTATCTGCTGGAGAACATTTCAATTATTTGCCATGGATAAAACCTTTACTTATATGGTTTTTGTTCCTGATGTCTTTTTATTTTCTTTCTATGTGTATATCTGTAGTATTAAGAAAACAATGGGAGGAAAATGAAAACCTAATGTTTCCCTTGGCCCTTTTACCTAAGGATATGACAAAGATGCATGAAAATAGTAAACTTCCTGCTATTTTTAAAAATAAATTATTATGGCTTGGTTTTGCCATTAGTTTTATATTTACCAGTTTAACAATTATTCCCTCATACTTCCCTTTATTTCCAGGTGTTATTTTATGGAAAGGTATTCCAATTTTTCGTAATACAACAACACTTATGTTTATTCTAAGCTGGCCAATACTTGGGTTTGCATATCTTGTTAATCTTAATATATCTTTTTCTTTGTTTTTCTTCCAGATTATTTCAAAAATAGAAACAGGCTGGTTTAATATCACAGGATTTACAATCCCTGCACAGGGAGGTATCTTTGCAGCAAATTCCCCAATGGTAGCATTTCAAGGGGCAGGAGCAGTAATAGTATTTTTTATATATCTTATATGGGAGGCAAGAAAACATATTGGAGATGTTTTAAGAAAAGCCTTTAAAAGCAGCAGCAATAGCAAACATATAGATGATTCTGCAGAAATGCTTTCTTATAGAGTGGCTATCTGGGGGGGAATAATTTCAATAATAATAATAGGGGCATTTTTTCATCTTATGGGTATGCCGTTATTATTAAGTGTTATATATCTATTTTATCTTCTTGCAACATTTGTTGTATTAAATAGATTTATATGTCAGGCTGGATTGGGTTTTGCAAGAAGTCAATGTGACCCACCGGGTTTTACTTCTTCAGTTATTCCATCAAATTATGTTGGCTCTTCCGGTTATGTAGGATTAGGATTACAATATGTATACGCAGGAGATATAAGAACAACAGTAATGACATCCACACAGAATGGATTAAAAATAAACCAGGAAGCTAAAATAAATCCAAGATTTCTTTTCTGGGCAATTGTAATCGCAATTGTAATTGCCTATTGTGTTGCGGCTTTTTCAAATATTAACAACGGGTATATGCATGGAGAGTTAAATTCAATGGGATGGTTTTCACAAGATTTTCCTCAATCTGTGGGTCAATTTATAGCCAATAAAATAAACAATCCACCAACAAAACAAATGGTTCTAAGCAGCTATTGGTTTATAGGCATTGGTGCTGCAATAATGGGGATTTTAATATTTTTACAGAATAGTTTCTTATGGTGGCCCTTACATTATATAGGATTTCCAATTGCTGATAGTCTTCCTATTAGCAGAGGATGGTTTTCTATTTTTTTAGCATGGTTAATAAAATCTTTGGTTTTAAGATATGGAGGTGTTAAGGTTTATAATAAAACAATCCCAATTTTCTATGGTATAATTTTAGGGTCTGTTGTAGGAACCGGAGTATGGATGGGGATTGGATATATATACCATTTAATAACCGGACAACCAGCATCTTTTCCATATTTTGGTATTTAATTGTTAGTGAACTTTAGAAAGGAACAAATGACAGAGAGAGAAAGATTTTTAAAAACTATGAAGTATCAGCCAGTAGACCATCCACCAATTTTTATTCCCGGTCCATGGCCACTAACCAGAAAGATTTGGGAAAAACAAGGACTACCTCAAAATGTATCTTTGAATGAATATTTTGAGATTTCAGAAACCAACTTTGAATCTATTGCTTTTGACACCCTTATTTATCCTCCATTTGAAGAAAAAATTCTGGAAGAAACAGATAGGTTTATTATAAAAATCAATACCAGAGGAGTAAAAGAAAAAAATTTTAAGGACGACTCTTCTATGCCGGAATGGTTAGAATATCCCATAAAAGGCAGAGAATCTCTGGAATGGATCAGAGAAAAACTTAATCCGGATAATCCAAAAAGATTAGACCCAAATTGGCTGGAAAAAGCTAAAAAAGCAAAAGAAAATGGCAGTATACTTTTTCTAAATGGTGGAGAATATTTTGGTTTTTTGAATGAACATATAGGAACAGAAAAACTTTTAACAATGTATTTTGATGACCCTGAAATAATCCATGAAATTAATGATTTACAATGCAGATGTTGTGAAAAGGGATTGGAAACAGTTTTACCACACTTTCAAATTGATTTTATTGGTTATCATGAAGATATGGGATATAAAACAGGTTCCATGATATCCCCTAAAATGATTAAAGAATTTATGTGCCCTTATTATGCAAGGATACAAAAAATAGCAACAAAATATGGAATAGACCTGCAATTTTTAGATAGTGATGGAAATATCTGGGAAATTATTCCAATATGGCTTGAATTTGGAATAAATGTACTTTTGCCAATGGAAGTTGCCGCAGGAATGGATGTGGTTTCATTAAGAAAAACTTTTGGAAAACAGCTAAGGATGATGGGCGGATTTGATAAACGTATTATGGCATCATCCAACAAACAGGATATTAAGAAAGAATTGGAACGAATAAAACCTGTTATAGAAGATGGTGGATATATACCAGGTCTTGACCACGGAGCGCCGCCAGATATTCCTTTTGAAAATGTATGTTATTATATTGATTGTATAAAACATATGTATGGAATAAAATAAGGAAACATAATATTATGAGCAGAGAATTAGCATTAGATATAATCAATTTAAAACCAACAAATCGTTTTGGGCACACAGAATATAGTATGGAATATCATAAGGAATATATTGAAAAACTAACCGGGGAATTCAGTGAATCTTATGGAAAAGATTTTTATGATAGATGGGGTTTTGATTTTTTATGGGTTGTTAATGATGGAATGTTTGGTGATTGGTTTAAACGGGGAAGAGCAACAAATATGGGGCATGCTGCCTATGCATTGGATGAAAGCGACAAAAAAGCTTCTCAGGAATCTCCATTTAAAACAGTAGAAGAAGTATGGGCATTTGATCCTATAAAAGAATATGGTTTACCAGATTTTAATCAACAGGTTAAAGAATATGAAAGATTTGTTAAAGCACAAAGAGAGAAATTCCCAAATCAACTTTCAACAGGTGGATATTATAAATCCATTATTTCAGGGGCAATACAGGCTTTTGGTTGGGATATGCTGCTTATGGCTGCTTCAGACTATAACAAATTTGAAAAAGTTCTGGATGGATTTTTTAGATATACCCTTCACCATATGCAGGCCTGGGCAGAAACAAGTATAGAGGTTATTATTCAACATGATGATTTTGTATGGTCATCCGGCCCTTTTATAAATCCTAAATTTTATAGGAATATTATTATTCCAAGATATACAGAGTTGTGGAAACCATTATATAAAGCAGGAAAAAAGATTTTATTCTGCTCAGATGGTAATTTTATGGAATTTGCAGAAGATATTATTAAAGCAGGAGCAGATGGTCTTATATTTGAACCTGTAAATGACTTTGAATTTATGGTGGAACGATTTGGAAATTCTATATGTATTGTAGGCAGTGCAGTTGATTGCAGAGATATGACATTTGGTTCCTGGGAAAAAGTAAAAATGGATATGGATAAAACATTTAAATTGGCTGAAAAGTGTAAGGGATTGATACTGGCTGTTGGTAATCATATCCCACCTAATGTTTCTGATGAAATGTGTGATTTATACATAAACTATCTACAAAAAAACTGGTTTAGAAAATCTATTATTTAACTTTTTTAAGTTCATTTATAAGTTTTGAGACAGAATCCTTTGCATCTCCAAAAAGCATTCGCGTATTTTCATTATAAAAAAGCTCATTTTCAATACCTGAAAAACCAGGATTCATACTACGTTTTAATACAATAACCTGTTTAGCCTGCTGGACATTTAAAATAGGCATTCCATAAATAGGACTTCCGGGATTATTTTTAGCCGCTGGATTTACAACATCATTAGCTCCTATAACAAGAACAACATCTGCCCGTTGAAATTCAGGATTAATCTGTTCCATTTCATAAAGATGGTCATAAGGAACATTGGCTTCAGCTAAAAGAACATTCATATGACCTGGCATACGGCCCGCAACAGGATGAATTGCATATTTTACTTCTATGTTTCTTTTTTCAAGCTCATTTTCCAATTCACGAACCTGATGCTGCGCCTGAGCGACTGCCAGTCCATAACCAGGCACAATAATAACCAATTGTGCGTATGCAAGCATAATAGCCACTTCATCAGAAGTAATTGATTTAATTGTTTTGTCTCCTGTTGTCCCACCGGAAGAATCTGATGATGTAATTTTACCGAATGCACCAAAAAGTACATTTGTAATAGAGCGATTCATAGCTTTGCACATTAAAAGGGTTAGCAGTGTACCTGAAGACCCAACAAGAGTTCCTCCTATAATCATAGCAATATTATGTATAGTAAAACCATCTACTGCTACTGCAAGACCTGTAAAAGAATTAAGTAATGCAATAACAACCGGCATATCTGCCCCCCCGATAGGAAGAGTCATTAATATTCCAAAAACCAGGGATATTATAAAAAACCATCCAAAAATTATATGACTATCTGAAAAAATTGTTAACAATCCTAATAAAATAATACCAAACATAATAATTGCATTAACAATTTTTTGGAGAGAATATGTAACTGGTTTGTCTATTAATCCCTGTAGTTTACTAAAAGCTATTACACTTCCGGTAAAGGAAACGGCTCCTACTAATGATGCAAATAAAGTTGTAATTACAAAAAAATATGAAATTGTTTGTGGATTTGATGAATGAGTAAAAAATTCTATTGCTGAAACTAACGCTGCTGCCCCTCCTCCAACTCCATTAAATATAGCAACCATTTGCGGAATAGCAGTCATTTTAACAGCATATGCGCCAAAAACTCCAACAATTAAACCTATCAAAATAGCTATAATAATTAATATATAATTTATCAAATGCTGTTGAAATATAGATTTATTTGTTATTCCGGGTAATAATGGAATAGTAGAAACAATAGCAATAAACATACCAATAGATGAAAGAATATTCCCTAACCGGGCGGTCTCAGGAGAGCTCAAAAGTTTCATGCCCAAAATAAATAATACAGCTGCAATAAGATAGAGTATTCCAATTATTAAATTCATCGTTTTTTCCTTTTAAACATCTGCAACATACGATGGGTTACCATAAATCCTCCAAAAACATTAATTGAACCAAAAACAACTGCAATAAATCCACAAATAAAAGACAGAAGATTATTTGCAGAGGCCAAAATAAGAATCCCTCCAATAAGAATAATTCCATGAATAGCATTTGTTCCTGACATAAGTGGTGTGTGAAGAATTACCGGAACCTTTGATATAACTTCAAATCCTACAAATATTGCCATAACAAATATATAAAAAAGAAAAAGTCCAATTATAGAACTATTCATAATATTCTCCTAAAAAATATTTTGTTACTTTTTTAATATTTCACCCTGGTGAGTGATACAGGTTTGCTTAATAATAATGTCATTAAAATCAATATTTATCTTACCATCTTTTATAATGAGATTAAGAAAATTAAAAATATTCCGTGAATACATTTGACTGGCATGATGACTCATCATACTTGGGACATTAACAGGCCCTAAAATTGTAACATTATTATATATTACCTGCTCATTTGCTTTAGTCAGTTCGCAATTCCCTCCTTGTTCAGCAGCAAGGTCAACAATAACAGAACCGGATTTCATTGTCTCTACCATTTCCTTAGTGATAAGAATAGGAGATTTTTTACCAGGAATTAACGCTGTAGTTATAGCTATATCTGCATCTTTTATATACTGAGAAATTAATTCTTTTTCTTTTTTCTGGTGTTCCTGACTTACTTCTTTTGCATATCCTGTTGTGGCAGTAGCTTCTTCAATTGTTAAACCTACAAACTTTGCGCCCAAACTTTCTACTTCCTGTTTAACAGCTGGACGGACATCAAAAGCCTGAACAACGGCACCTAAACGTTTTGCTGTTGCAATGGCTTGTAATCCTGCAACTCCTGCGCCCAAAATAAAAACTTTGGCAGGTATAATTGTTCCTGCAGCTGTAGTCAGCATTGGCAAAAGTTTTTTAATGGTATTTGCCGCTAATAAAACAGATTTATATCCTGATATATTACTTTGAGATGAAAGAACATCCATTGGCTGGGCACGGCTTATCCGTGGAATAAATTCTAAAGCAAAGGATGTAATGTTATGTTGAGATAACATCTGGATAAGTTCAGGTTCAGAAGTAATTTGAAGCAATCCGATTAAAATTGCTCCTTTCTTCATTATCTCTATTTCATGCTTATTAATAATTGAATTAAAAACTGGTTTTTGCACTTTAAATATTATATCCGCATTTTCAAACAAATTCTGAATATCTGAAACAATCACAGCTCCTGCCTGACTATAAAGACTGTCGGCAAAATCGGCTTTTTCACCAGCTTTGGATTCAATAGAAATATCTATTCCTGATTTTACTAATTTTTCAACTATATCAGGAGTAATCGCAACCCTATGCTCATTTGGCACAATTTCTTTTGGAATAGCAATTTTCATAATATTTATATATGTTCAACTCCCTTTCCCCAAGAAGATTTAACACTAAAGCGGGAAACGGGATTTGAACCCGCGACTTCGACCTTGGCAAGGTCGCACTCTACCGCTGAGTTATTCCCGCAAATAAATAAATATAATATACTATACGCTATATTTGTCAACTGCTGTGGCTTTAAAAAAAATTATATCTTGATTTTATATATTTGTTTTTTATTTTCTATATACCATTCAATAGTTTTTTTCATTCCTTCATTAAAAAAAACTACTGGTTTCCATTTTAATAATTGTTCTGCCTTTTTAATATTTGCCCAGGTTGCTTTCATATCTGATGGATGAAAAGGTTTATATATAATTTTTGCTTTTTTCCCCAACAGATTTTCTATTATAGATATAGCTTCATTTAATTTATGGGGTTCATCACTTCCAAAATTTATAATTTCAAATCCTAATTTTTTTTTTGCTAAAAATGTTCCTTTACTTATATCACTAATATAAGTAAAATCCCTACTTTGAGAACCATCACCATAAACAATAATTTTTTTACCTTCATCAATCTGTTTTATAAATCTGAATATTGACAGATCCGGTCTTCCCCATGGACCATATACAGTAAAATATCTAAGTATTGTTATATCTATACCATAAAGATAATGATAGGCATAACAGGTAACCTCTGCAGATTTTTTTGATGCTGCATAAGGAGATATAGGTTGATTTACCGGTAATGATTCTATAAATGGCATTTTCTGTCCGGCATATAATGAAGAGGTGGAAGAGAATATTACTTTTTCAACCTTATATTTTTTTGCTGATTCAAGCAGATTAAGGGTCCCGATAGTATTGGTTTCAAAATATATATTCGGATTTAATATACTGGCTCTTACACCTGCCCGTGCCGCTAAATTTATAATAACATTGGGTAAAAAATGTTTAACAATTTGTTCTATGGAATTTTTATTGGTAATATCAGCCTTTTTAAATGTAAAATTTTTATTATTTTTTAATATTTTAAGCCGTAAAAATTTCATCTTTACATCATAATAATTATTAAGATTATCAATACCCAATACTTCATATCCTTTATTCAAAAATTCTTCACAGGTTTTATGGCCTATAAAACCTGCACATCCTGTAATTAAAGTCTTCATAATATTTATTTTATCATATTTGGAAAATTTTTGGATAAATCACCTTGTTTTATTACTTGTCTTACTGAAAAAATAAAAATTGCTGAAATTACACCCGCCAGGTGGCAAACAAAAACCGGAATACCTACGCTACCCAAAAGAAGAAACTGAAATGGGAATTTTTGGTTAATCATTTCATAAGATACCAGCCATAACATAAAGAAAAAAGAAAATATGCCAGCGGCTTTAATAATTTTATCCTTTCTGTTAAAAATCAGTTCAAGAGCGGTAATTATTATGAATCCATATGTAATTCCTGAAAGACCTCTTATACTGGTAATATTTATTGGATGAAAAAATAACACAGCAATAATATTGCCCATCCAGATAATAAGAAAATAGAACATTCTCCAGAAAGGATTTTTTTCATCAAGAAAAAAATAAAGCGCAAGAAAAGGCAGAACATCAATAAAAAAGTGAAACACAGTAAGATGGGCAAAAACAAAGGTAAAGATTTGCCACCAATGTTTTGTATGTCCAAAATAAAAAGCAAAATTGTTTGTATTTCCTCCAATAAAAAGAGGAAAATTAATAACAACCAGTATTAATAAAAATAAAAACAAATCAAAATGAGCAATAAAGAAATATTTGATGTTTTTCATATTATTAATATTTTATCCTAAATTATCCTTTTTATTGTTTTTAATATTTCAAACCAAAACAAACTTGAAATTCCTGCAATAAATACAATAATCCAATCATGCCAGGATAATTTTGAAAAATAGAAGAATTTTTGTATATCAGGTGTATAAATTGTAAAAATTAAAACAGCTAAAGAGATAAAAGATACTATCCAGATTGCCTTATTTTTTGTTTTTATAACCATTAAAATATTCTGAGACCATGAAAAATTTACAAGAATCAAAAGTATATTAGTAAAAACAAGTGTTGAAAAAGTAAGAGCACGTATTTCTGTATCACTTTTTTTCTTATATAAAGCAAACATAAAAATGATAAGTACAACTGTTAAAACACTAATTCCCTGTAATAAACTGATAGATAATGTCTGTTTGTTAAGTAAAGGTTCTTTTAAATCTCTTGGAGGTCTTTTCATAATATCTTTTTCTTCTGGAGCAGATTCAAAAACAATTCCACAAACCGGGTCTATAATCAATTCAAGAAAAGCAATCTGTACAGGAAATAATACAATTGGTAAATTAAAAACAATAGGAAATAATACTAATCCTGCTATCGGAATATGTATAGCAATAGCATAAGCAATAGCCTTTTTAATATTCCCAAAAGTCTTTCTACCTGATTGAATGCCATCTACAATAGAAGAAAAATCATCATTAAGAACTACCAGTACTGCCGATTCTCTTGCGACATCTGTTCCCCTTTCTCCCATAGCAATTCCAATATTAGATGATTTTAAAGCCGGAGCATCATTCACTCCATCTCCAGTCATTGCTATTACTTCTCCATTTTTTTTAAGCGCATTCACTATTTTAAGTTTTTGTTCAGGAGTGATCCGGGCAAATATATTAGTTGTTTTTATTCTTTCTTTTAAGAACTCTTCATCTATTTTTTCCAATTCATCCCCTGTTATATATTGAAATGAATTTTTTAATCCTATTTCTTTGGCAACATAAATTGCAGTTTGGGGATAATCTCCGGTTAACATAATAATCCTGATACCTGCAGCATATGCTTTTTTTATTGAATCTTTCACTGTTGGTCTTATTGGGTCAGTAAAACCAAGTAATCCAACAAATCTAAAATCAAAATCATGTTGAGCTTCGGGCAGAATTGTTTTTTTAAAAGATGCCTGTGCAACCCCTAATATTCTTAGTCCGTTTTTAGCTAAATTTTCTATGTCTGACTTAACATTATTTTTTTGTTTGTCATTAAAGTGGCAAAGATCCATAATAGATTCAGGAGACCCCTTTGCTGAAATAACATAATTTTCCCTATCAGGAGATTCCCAGACATTTGATATGGCAAGCAACTCTTTTGAAAGCGGATATTCTTTTATAAATTTCCAGTTTAAATGAATATGTTCTGTGCCTTTAAGATAATTTTCTCCTATTTGTTTTATTTCTTTTTCCAGCGGGTCAAAAGGGTCTTTCTGACTTGCCAAAATACTATATTCTATCAGTTTATGAACATCCTCCGGTAAAAAATCTATATGGTTTTTTTCTATATTGTAAAATATTCCATTTGAATATAGTGTTGTAAGTTTTGTAGTATTTAATGTAAGCGTACCTGTTTTATCAACAGCCAGAGTTGTTATATCCCCGAGTGTTTCAAATGCATAAATATCCCTGCATAAAACCTGATTCTGGGACAGTCTCCATGCACCTAAAGTAAGAAAAATTACAAGAATAACAGGAATTTCTTCAGGAAGTATTGACATACTTAATGTTAGTCCGGAAAGGATTCCTTCAAGCCAGTTATTCTTTATAAATCCATATATTAAAATTATAATAGTACAAAGTACAAGACTAACAATAGAAATATTGTAAACAAGATTTGAAGTTTCTTTCTGAATAGGGGTTTTTTCATGGGAAATATTCTGGATAGATTTTCCAATTTTCCCTATTTCTGTGTTTTGTCCTGCAGCATATACTTTTGCAATACCTGTTCCCTGTATAACAAGTGAACCTGAATAAATAAAAGGTAATCCTTCACCTCCAGGTTTTGAAAAATTTTTTTTACCATCCCATTCGGTTTTTCTTACAGGAACTGATTCCCCAGTTAAAATAGATTCATCCACCAAAAGATTTATACAGGACAAAACAATGGCATCAGCTGGAACTCTATCACCTGTTTTAAGAATAATAATATCATCACAAACCACTTCTATTCCTGGAATTCTTTTTTGTTTGCTATCTCTGACAACCAGGGCTCTTGGACTGGCAAGAGCTCTTAAAGAAACAAGAGCCTTTTCTGTTTTCCACTGCTGATAAAACACAATATAAATAATTACTAATATAAAACTCATTAAAACAAAAGCATTTTGTGCCTGGCCAAGAATCAAATAAATAATACCAATACCAAGAATTAATATAAGCATTGGTTCTTTTAAAACATTAAGTAAAATCAAAGGAATATTACGCTTTTTCTGAGAAGGTAGTTCATTGTAGCCGCTTTCCCTGATTTTTTGGGAAGCCTCTTTCTCAGAAAGTCCTTTAATATTTTTTAAATCAATTAAATTGTCCATATTTTATTATTATATTTTATAAATTATTTTAAGAAAAAATATTCTTCAATATAATTTTCATTTTAGTTAAAAGTATGCATATTAAAATTAATAATATATTATTATGTATGCGAGAGAAAGGAAATTTAAGAATAACTGGCTATAAGTTGACTATAATATATAATTTTCAACAATAATTGTTTTTGTGGTTTTTCCTTTAATGGTAAAGTGGGGTATTTTTACATTTGAATTATCTCTGATTACTATCACTTCATTTTCAGAATTAAGTGCAAAAGTTTCCAGATTAATTACTTCAGGGGTCATAGAAAGAATACGACCATTTAACACTTCAACTCCGGTTTTCAGTAATTTTACATAAGTTTGATGGAAAAAAGATGTATCTAATGTAAAAAAAGTCTGATGAGATTCATTTGAAAAAGGAATTCCATCAGGAACAGAAATATATGTTTCTCCTATTTGCTGGCTGCCAAACCCTAAAAAATTATACCAGTAAGGATCCACAGCAAAACCAAAATTAAATACTCCGTTATTTATATCTACAGATTGTACACAATTTGCTATGGTAGCATACGCATCAATCAGATAGTTCCAATTACCTGTTGCCATGAATAAAGAATGAGAAAAAGATGCACTCCATGCATTCCACCCATGTCCTCCTAACATACATGAACCAAGCCCCAATGCCCACAATCCTTCCCAGTGACGAAGGGTAGATGCAAAAAAACGAGCATCTGGTACGCGGGGTTTAAACATACGACGGTTATTAAAAATGTTAATAGCCACTTTTAAATCTTCCAGATGACGGCCAAAGTAAGGCCAAAGTGCTGCGATTTGATATCCCGCGCAAGAAGTCATTCCATCTTCATAAGTATCATATCCTTCAGTTACAGTATCATCTCCATCATGAACAATATTCCGATAAGCCCGTTCTATACAAACATGTATTTCGTCTGCTTCAGTGGTAAGTCCATGTTCTCTAAGATGTAAACTCCAATCAAATAGACTTTTTACAGGATATATAACATTATTATAAATACGACCTTCCATACCATAAAAATTTCCATCAATACTTTGAGATTTCATAAGATAACGAGCACATTTTTGCCCTAAAATAAGATATTTATCAGTACGAAATGCTCTATGATAAATACGGATAGCATCTAAAAGAGTTCCATAATTTTGAGGTCTCCACTCTGTATTTCGCTGACAACCGGTTTCCGGATCATAATAAGTATATACTTGTTTCATAATTTCATGAGCTTTAACCTGACACACTTTATCATCAAAAAATTCTGCACATTGGCAGAGAGTAATCAATCCTAAAAGACTTTCTGAATTATAAACAGAAGGAATTTTGTGAATAGCAGTATACGTACCTGCTGTTTGTAAAATTTGTTTCCAGTCTTTTTGTTGCCAAAAACACGCTTCAGTTTTTTTCCCGCCATTATCTAGTCTGATAATTTGATAATTTATTCCTTCTTTTAAAGATAATGATATATGATTTTCATTTAAATTATAATTATTTAATAAAGTATTGGTATCTTTATCATAAATATTTACATTTATCGGATTAGAGGAATTAGAAGGATGTATTACAGGGATAGTAAGTGTTTCTTTTTCAAAACCACTGCAACGTTGAGGTATTAAAAAAGATACATTCAGCATATCTGATATTTTTTGCCATAATGTTTCCATGGTATAAAATCTGCCTATATAAAAAGTACCATTATATGTGGGTTGATTGCCATCAAGTATCACTTCCTGGTGTTTCCATCTGGTTGGATGAACATCTATAGAATTAATAAAATCTATACCTAAAGATACAATACGAACACTTCCCGGGTGGTCATACCAAATGTGCCAATTATCCACTTTACAGTTTGAAAAAACACCAATAATATCATAATCTTTGGAAATTAATCCTGCCCAAAAGAAGTCCTGTTCTATGCGTATATTTGTTGGATATGGCCGATGGTTCCATTCAGGAGCAAATTCAGTCCAGCAGTTAATACCAGTACAGTAACGAAGCCGGCGAATCGGGGCAGATATATTATTTTTTATCGTTTGTTCCTGATAATTAGTAGGATAATTCCAAAGAGTTATATTTGTTAATTTAAAATCACAACGTAATAATTCATTTTCAATAGAATATGTTTTTTCTAATTCAAACTTCCAGTGCGATGGTCCTGTAAGAATTGTTTTGATTGTTAACTGAGGTGGGTTAAAATGAAATTGCCGAATACTTGTTTCCGGGTCAAATAAAACTTCATGATGTCCACAATGAAGATACCAATTCCCTTCACGAAGTGGTCCATTAAGATGAAAACAAGAATGTTGTTTTTTAAGTTTATCCGGATGGCCAAGATTAATCAACCGTCCCAGAGAATCAAAACGGGCCTGAATATTTCCTTGAGTCAAACGGTACATTTATATATTCCTTCTATGTTAATAATCATAATCATATTTTTTGAATAAAATTTTTAAAACAATAAGACTTGTTATTTTTTTAAAAGGATAATGTCAGTCAGGTTTATAGGAATATTAAATACAATTCTACCATTATCTTTCTTAAAAGAGATTGCTCCATGTTTTATTGAAGAAACAGACTGATATCCTTTATCCGCAACTGATATTGTTAATTTATTTATTGGCTGCCGTGAAATATTTACCAGTACCAACGCAGCTCCTTTTTTAGATACTAATAGGTCTGCTTCAAATGCTTTTTCTGTGTTAAGAATTACATCTCTTTTTACTTTTGCTAATTTACATGGAAAATCTATTAAATTTCTTCCTCCTATAGGAAAATCTGTAACATAATGCGGCACTGGATTTGTCTGCGCTGTCCTGTCAAAAAAACTCCAGCCAGGCATAAATCCATAAGATATTACTTCTCCTTTACCTACCTTGTTTTCTATTATTGCCGGCAAACCATCTGAAAATCTCCCTAATACATTTCCTTTTATATCTGAAAAAGAACTTTTCCTGTATAAAGATATATCAACCTGTTTTGTTATTCCTGTTTCTGCAGATAAACTTATGGTATCTGTTCCTTTTTTTTCATCTCCCTGTTGAATAAGGGTTTGTTTGGCTCCTGTTAATTGTTCAAGGCTATCTATAGGATTGTTATATTCATCTTTTGTTCCTGCCTGAGGGTCCATTACCAAAATTCCTCCATTTTCTACATATTGCTTTAAAGATGGATATATTGATTCTGGTAAACGCTCATCTACCAAATAAAGAACTTTATATTTGGAAAGGATATCTGCCATTTTATTTTTTTCAAGTAAAAGCTGATCATCACTTATAATATTTACAGGGTATTGTTCTTGCGCAAGAGCTATATATAAAAATTGTTTTTCCTGTCCGTTAAATCCTCCTGTATCCCAGATTTCATCTGTTGTGCTGTATATTATTCCTACTTTGGATGTTACTGGTTGGCCTGGATATAATAGACTCTCTGCCTTTCCTGTATCTCTTATTAGTCTTGCTATTCCTTTATATTCTGAAAGACTGTCTGACCAGTAATTTTCTGTCGCTGCATATGTTGGTCCATAATCAAAAAAATAAATTGTTTTTACTCCATGTCCTATTACAATCAACCCTTTCATTAATAGATTTTCACCTGCATCCATTGTAATGTAATATCCAAGTGGTTGATGATATATACTGGCTGCATTACGTAATGTATCACAGACAAATCCAAGCCTTTGAAATAATCCATTGCCCCAGGATGTTATACCTTCATATAACCAGTCTTCACTCCACATTAGTGTTGTCGCATCTGTTAATCCTATGTTAAACCAGTCTATACTATTCATCATATTCCCGCCAAGAATAAGCGGATGGTCTGTAAAATTCGTGAAAGAAAGTGTTCCTGCCGGATAATTTTCCTTTACACGCTCTGTAGCTTTTTTAAATTCCATTGCTGTAATGTATTCAAGATATCGCGCTGTCCAGTAGTATTCTTTTTTGGCTGCATCTCCATATTTTTTACCCCAGGTATATGCAATCTCTTTTATTTTTTCCTGGTCTGTTACTGGCACAACTGAACTCCAGTTATCTGTATTAAAATCTGCCGGCGTTAATCCTTCTGATTGAAGATATTTGTGAAATTCTCCAGCATTAATCTGAGAGACCCCTGCATGACCAGGTTCATCCATTAGACAAACCTGCCTTATTTCATTAAATGCACCTGGATATTTCTCTGATATCTGTTTGTCTCTTTTTATATTATTAGGGTCTGCCATCCAGTTGTTATCATCATATCTGGTAAATCCAAGCTCCTGCTCTATCTTTAATGTTTCTTCATCCCAAGGATATGGTACTCCATTTATTCCAAGAATCTTGATTGTTTTTAATTCGTTTTCCGCTATCTGAGGGTCTGTATACTCAGAACCAAATCCTCCTGTAGCTGAAGTGTAAAATGAAAATTTCTTTGGAAGATTGTTTTGACTTAAATGTAAAGATTCCGCCATTTTTAAGTGTTGTTCTGAATTTTGTTTGATTGTCATTATATCTGTAGATGGATTTTCCCAATAATTCGGTTGTAATACTATTCCTACTATATTACCCTGCTGGTTTATATTTATTGTTTTAAATACACTGGAAGGATTTGGTTTTGAAGCTAATTGTACTTCAAGATTTATTTGTTTTACTGGTTGTGGGTTGTATATCCTTAAAAGAATTGTTCCCCAATCTGAACCAATCTTTTCCCACTCTGAGTATGTATTCTTTTGAATCCATAATCTGGGATATGCTGCTCCGGGTCTGGGTATATTTTGATATCCCACAGACCATGGGTCATGATGAATTACTGTGGTCACTGTGGCATATACCCCACCTATAGATATTGGCTTAAATCTGAGATATATATTTTGAGGCTGTTGTTCTGCTGTTTTTCCTGTTATACACCAAAACATCAAAATTATACCTATTATCCAGAGATATTTTTTCATTTTTTCCCCCTTGTTAAAAAAGTTATGGAGTAACTATTAATTTAATTTCTTTTTCTTCTTTATAGGATATTTTAAATTTCATTATACGGGCTAATCCGGGTGTAGTGTTTTCCTTACTGATTGCTTCTCCATCCTCTACTACATATATATAATGGCCATTGGGACTTATTGCTACATCATGTGGTGCAGTGAATTCTAAATTTGATGCATTTTTTCCAAATGAACCGAATGATGCTACATAATCAAATCCAAATCCTGTGTCTGAAAATTTAACTATTCTGCTATATTTTCTTTGAACTGCATATACACCATCCTCATGGTCAGAAGCCAGACCTCTTATATCATTTAGATTAATCTGCATTTTGGTAATAGGATCTGTAAAACTATTTAGTGAATAATTAGAAATTAAATAACCTTCCGGAGTTTTATAAATAACTTTACCATTTTTATATGTTGTTTCATCAATTATTTTATGTAATCCTGTATAACTCCATGGACTACCAGGAGCCCAATATATTGCATTTTTTCCATCTGTAGTTATTGCATCTGCTGTCAATGGCTGGTCTTTTTGTTTTATCCCCCATAAGCCACCTGTATTTCCTGGTTTTCTTACATCCCAGCATAATATAACATAACTTCCTGCATACAAATGACTTCCATTTATTCCAACCCATACCGGGTAATAACATCCATCTCCTGGTTTATATGGGCCATTCCAATAAGGATTACCAGCTCCTCCTATATAATATAAAAGAGCTCCTGTTTTTCCATCATATACTCCTATTACATGACTGGTGGAATGTGTAAATGACAGATAAATACGTCCATCGTTGCCAATACAAAATGAACCCCATAACGGCGCTGTCGTAGATTCAATAAAATTCTTTCCATTGATATCTTTTAACGGTTTCCCATCCGCAGTGAATTTGTATAGAATTGATGCCCCTTCGTCTAAAACATATAGATTGCCTGACCTGTCTGTCTGGACATCTGTTGGACTTATAATACCTGTATCTGAAATTATTCCATCTTTCCCAAAACTTTTATCCAATGTAAAGGTAATCCCTGAAAGATATTTGAGGGTATATTGACCTGGTTTAACTTTTTTACCCCACTGGCCCCTTAGATTCCATGGAACTACAATTGTTGTCTCTGTAGAACATTTATCTAAAATTGTCCTGACATACTTTCCTTTATTATTAAACACTTTTACTGCATGGTCCCCGGGTTTTAGATTGCCAAGTGTTATTACAAACACATTGCCTGATTGTAAAGACTCTGTTGCCGGGTTAACTGAAATTTCTACTGCGAATATAAATCCTGCCCATAAAATAATTCCACTTATTATTCCTGCTATTATTTTTCTATCCATCTATACCATCTCCTCCTCTCCCTATCAGATTAATAATAAAATTTATATGCCTTTTTCTTTTATATATCGTTTTATATTTTAATTTTATGTTATAATTAAATAATATTTGTTGTCAATTTTTTTTGTACGAGTTGAGTACAGAGTCAATACTTTTTTATTTAAAAATTAGATTAAAAATTCTAATATAAAAAATAATTGTTAAAATCTTATGGATAAAAAAATTTTCTTACGCAATGCAATAGTTTTTGATTTTGATGGAACATTAATTAAAAATGGTAAGTATAACAATGATAAATCTATACATATTATGTATGCATCCTGGGTATCCTGTTATGAAAATAAATTTAGAGAATTTCTTCAATCTGACAATATCAAATCAGATGTTTTCCACATGTCACGAGCATACATGCATTATCCTGGGGCTCCACGTTTCCAACAATTAGCCGCTATCGTAAATGCACTTGTTAATAGATGTTATAAATCTGTTGATAACTTTTTAAAAATTTCCCTTCTTTGACAAAAATGTGGACATTTTCCCATGAAGAAGCAGCATTTATGAAAGATAAAACACGTGAACTTCTTGAAATGTATGTTTCGGGATGTTCCATGACATTTTCACAAATTGTTAGTTGGATAAACCACTAATTTTTACTTTATACCAGAAGATAACATGTTTAAAGTTCAAAATACAAAAAAATATATTCAGATTGAAACTGGCAATGCAGTTTATGAATGGAATGCTCTTAGAGGAGGGTTATTGACAAATTTAATAGTTAAAGATGAAAAAAATAAAAATGGATGAATAATGGAGGTAGCAATGGTGAACCGATGGCAGATTATCGTGCTCATGATCCAGTTTGGCTCAAAGCATTTATCAAACGAGCCCATGAATTAAATATGCGTGTACTTCTTTATATCCGCGGAATTGAAAATTATGCAGCATATCAGAATTTTTTTGAAACCTATCTTATTAAAAATAGAGATGGACTATATATAGATTGGGCACTTCCATTTGCTATGGGATTTGCCAAAGCTACATCTAAACATTTTTCGGTATATAATTATTTTATGTTCATACGGTCTCTTCGTAAAACAGTTGGGGAATATGGTATGCTAATAGACCATGCAATCCTTCAGACAGCAAGTTCCTATGCTATTTTTGATGCAGCTATAACCGGAGAATTTTCTGTTTTGCATTCCGGACTTCTGGAATCTCCACTTATAAGCACCAGTTATGCAGGTATGTCATGTACAGGTATTCATCTTATAGCAGGTAATTCTCCTGATCGCGCAATATTCTCCGGACAAAAAGCAGCCGGTTTTGCCGCAGGATTAGGATGGGCAAATCATCCTTTTCTAGACCCAGATAAAGACTTTGCTTCATGTGCGGCTTTTACTAAACCGTTGTGGGATATAATTACCTCTCTTTCGTCCGATCCAATTAAAATGTTTAATCCTTCAACTGAACCTATTTCTTTTGCTAAATGTACAAATGAAGCATTATATCCTATTGCTTATAAAGATAAATTTGGAAATGTTGTTGTTATTGTCGCAAACTTAAGTGATAAGTCCATCAGTGATAAAGTTGAAATTAATATGTCTGTTTTAGGCATAAAATCCGGCAGTCTCCAGGTATTAAATATTCCCGGTACACATGCGGTTATGGTAAAAAAAAATATTATTCTAATTAATTCAATGTCCCCTTACTTTTTTTGCGGTATATTTATAAATGGACAAAAAGCAAAATAACTTTTCTTACAGTGTATAATGGGTAAACGTTCATGCCGAACATTCGGCCTGAACGTTTATTCAAATTTAAGTTAAATACGTATGGAGTATATAATTATCCTTCTTGGACTGATAGGAATTCAGAAATATTTATTCTATTTGCATGACGAATCAGAAGCTTTTTTCTTTGAACTGATTTTAAGTGAGATTGCTGCTTTATTTGGTATAATTTTTTTAATGATTGAACTTTTCACAACCCAACTACTCCCAAACCCGCTCATTGTTTCTCTATTAATTTCTGCTCCTCTAATAGTATGGTTCATTCTTGAAGAAATAAGAAAAACAATAGAAAAAATAAAACAAAAAAATGAGGAAAATCAAAAAATACAGAGTCGACTTTTTACTATAGAAACGTCTAATACAGTAGAACTGATATATTTCTCTTGTATAGAATTAGCAGATATTTATTTTAAGAAAGGTATATATGATAAGGCACTTGAATTCTATAAACGAGCAGAGAGCATACTCAAAGAGCACGAAATCAATGATAATATTCATTTAAATCAAAAAATACAATCTGCAGAAAAAGAGTATAGAATTAAAACCAGAGAAATATGGATTTGTCCGGAATGTGGTGTGGAAAATTCCGGGGATAATAATATATGTAAAAATCCGGAATGTGGATATAGTAAAAACTTCTTTGTATGGACAATCAAGGATATCTTAAAAAACAAAGAAGATTTTAAAAAATGGATATTGCTTGGCATATTAATTATTTTGGCATTATTTGTAATTAAGTTAATATTAATCTTGTCAGTGAAATTGGCAACAATATTTCCAGGATTGGCTCTTGTATTTACTATATTAACACTTTTATTTTTGATAATTGGCGGAATTTTTTTAATTTATCTTTTCCGCATCTTTTAATATCAGGTGTATATCTACTTGGGGTAAAAATTTTAGTAAAAAATTGCGATGTTTTACCACTGAATATGTAATTAATTATACAAGAATATTTTTAAGTAAGAAAAAGCCTGAAAATTTGTATTTTAATATGCATTCCATGGATTGTAACGATCCACAACCAAATCATAAATATATTTGGTATCGTGATAATTCACTTTTGGCCACTCTCCGTTGATTATTTCGGAAAGTATTGTTCTATTGCCAAAACAACGCATTGGCTCCCATTCAGTACCTATGATAGATTCGGCATCCCAGAAAAAACCTCCATCAAGCCCAGCGTCAAGTATCTTAGCCATATAACCAGCCCGTGCTGCAAGGTTTCCTTTTACCCATGCATTGCCAAGTACTATATTATCTGACCCACCAGCATATATTTTTGTTCCTAAAGATTTTAATATCTTTAATGGTTCTAAATGTTCATTCAGAACAGGATTATCCTTGTGTCCTGCACCAATCATAACTGATTCAATGAATCCTTTGCTGACCAATATTTCAATATCCAATCCAAAAATTTTATTTTTTTCAAAATCACGGGGAACAATACATGAAAGCACCTTGCCATGTTTGGAAACAAGTTTATGAACACGTGCAATAAAATCTGTAAGCAATTGATACCTTACAGAAAGCATTTCAGAACTATCAACTTCTTCTGGTAAAGATGGTTTTCTGCCATAAATTTGTTCAAAAGCATTAATTACTGGTTCTTCACAAATCATAAGAGGCAGTCCTCTATTGAAAGATAAACATAATCCTTCGGGTTCATATTCAAGCACTTTTTCAAAATATGAAAGAATTTTATCCTGCACTTCAGGGTAAGCATAACTAATTCTTTTAACTTTATGACCAAATTCATCACAACAATGCCATTGGGGATTTTCATTGAAAAATTGTGTTGTATAAGAATGTATGGGAAATGGAGCATAAAATGCACCAACTCTAAAGTAGAAATGTAATTCCATACCAATTTCACGTGTTGCATCACGCACCACAGTTAAAGGATCAACACCTGCTGAAAGTACATTTCTGATAGACTGATTTAGTACCCAATGATTTGCGTAGAAGCTTTTAGAATCATCCCGTGGAACAATATCTATTCCAGATAAGTCTGCCCAGGTTCCAATAAGACCTCCACCATATAATCCCCAAATCATCCTGAAGAAATCACTATCTTTAAAAGGAAGTATATGGCGGTAAATATCACGGGGACAATCAATTCCAGACCAGAATATACCATGTCCATCATTGGTTGCGATAAGATTCCTGCGTGAATTATATGGTTCACAAGATTCTGCTCTTAAATAAAAAACAATCAGCTCACGTGAAAGTGTTTTTCCATGTACCGGTGAAATATGAAGATTTTTTCCTGTAAAGTCAGCTGCAGGAAATGCATAATCACGTATATCTGAAGTGAAGCCTGGAATTTCGCAATATCCTTTATCTCCGTCTAACCAGACCCTAATAGATGGTGTGTGCGCAAGATAAAGCCGATGCCAGCCTTTTAAATTAAGATTTAAAACAAGTTCATTTGCAGAAGAATGTGCACCGGTAGCCAGACCCGTACCTGCAAAATCATCAAATTTATATTCAAACGGTATCCATCCTATTCCTATATCTTTTGCTGGTTTGAATCCTCCGGTAACGAGTGATGGAAGATTTTTGAATAGTAAGTGTTTATTGTTTTTGTTTATTATTTCCATATTTTATTGAGATTTATTTTAGCGTAAAACCTATAATCGGAAATCTGCTATATTAAATCCAGCGGATATCTTTTTTATTTTTAAAAGACATTTTATTACAAAAAATAGCATGTATCAAAAAAATTTCTCCTTTTTCAATGCCATTTTTAAATTGATATGGCGTATACAGGATAAAATAATTTCTTTTTTATTATAGATGTTTTTTTAGTAAAGTAATAGATTTTTTTGCACATTCAAAATCCATACCAAAAATACCGTTCCACCATAGGTCAAAAGCAGATTGTTCTCCTATCCATTTCAAAAAATATCTTCTCCATTCAGGTTTTAAGGATTTCATATTACTCTGGATTTCTTTAAATCGTTTTTCCATCTCCAGGGGAATAATTTTAAGCCCATAGTCTTTGGTAGGAAACCACCATCTACCTTCTTCAATAATAAACTGAAGTTTTGCCTGTAATATTTCTGCTTCAATAGACATTATTAGACCTTTCCCAAATAATCCGGATACCTGTGCGTTCTTCAGTAATTCCAAAATATGTGTGAGTGAAAGTAATTTCCCATATGGTCCGGAAGATGCCATATTTCCAGATATAGTCCAAAAAATATCATCAAGCGACCACTCTCCTATCATTTTGGGCATGTCTAATTCAAGAGCAATTTCTGATGCTCTTTCACGTAAATCTTCCGGATTTGTTTTTCCTGTCCATGCACTAACCGCCCATTGAACTATGCAGTAAAGAGAAAGAGTCCAGGGGGCATTAATAGGGGCAAACGAATGACCCCGTGCCCATGATGTTGCTATAATTCCTTCTCCCTGGTTCTCAATGAGAAATTTACACATTTCATTGGAATTCATAAATCCACGAACCAAATGAGCACGAAATGGACCATCTCCACTCATCTGAATTGCACATGCCCCCCATAAGGGCTTATCAGAATTTTTCATTACTCTGAGTTGGGCAAAATTTAACGGATATCCTGTATCAGGGTCAAATCCTCCTATTTTTTCAATATCCTCAGTATGAAGATCTTCTACAAAATCACCAGGCTTTGAAAACGGAACAATAGGGTTTGCTGGAAATTCAGTGTTATAAGGATGTCTAAATTGTTGCTTTGCCGCTCTAAATCCTTTATATATAGTATACTTCATCTGTTTTTTTGTAGAACCATATTCCCATGGTATAATAACTACACGTTTATCTATTTTTTGTAGCAAATCAAGCCGTCCTTCTCCAAGAAGCATATCCCCCCACAACATAGGAATGCGTCCCCTATTTAGAACTTCTGAGCAAACCCATTGCACATGTTCCAAATAAAGTTCTATTTTACCACCAAGCTTATTCATACGCTTTTGACAAAGTGAACAATATCCCAGCCAATGTGTTTCATCTTGTCCGACATTAATTTTTGTACTGTACGGATGAATTTCGCATATATATGAAATTAAACGTTTAAGATAATTTTTCACTTCATCGCGCAAAGGACAAAGTTGATTCGGAAATTCCGGATTTTCAAAAAAATTTTCAGTCCCCTTAAGATGACTTAAATATTCAACATGTCCGAATGTTTGAATTAAAGGTATCCATTCAATATCAAGAGATTTGGCTAATTCAGTTAATTCTTTTATTTCTTCCAGAGTATATCTGTCTTCTTTAGAAAACTGTGCTGAAAGTGGCAACTGCGGTAAACGATGTTCATATTCAACAAGTATGCCATTGATACCCCATCTGGCAAGTGTATAAAGAAATTTTTTGAATACTTCAAATGGAATTTTGGGCCCTTTCAAATCAATATGAAGTATACGATACCTAATTGCTGGTTTATTGTATATTATACGCCATGCCGGAAGTTTTGATTTTTTTTGAAATAATATCATTTTCTCCTTTAGATTATTTATTAAAAATTAGTTTTCTTGTTTTTCCAAACTTATTCTATCACCTATCTAGCTAAATTTCTACATAGTTCTTTTTGCAGTAAACATTGCCAGGAGATTTTTTGTGGGAATATCAGGTAAAAAATTCTGGCTTGGAGCAAGAAATGCTCTGGTTGTTCCAAGTATGGAAATAATGTGGCTAACCTCTTTTTTAATATCTTCCGTGTTACCATATGGAAGAAGATATTGAGTATCTATTCCCCCATGAAAACAAATTTTCCCTCTGAATTTAGCAGCAAGATTTTCAATTTCCATATTTTTTGCGTGAACCTGAATAGGATCAAGTATATCTGCACCCATTTCTATAATATCTGGAATAATTTGAGAAATAGCACCACACGAATGAAACTGAACAAAATATCCATAGTTTTTGATATGTTGTATAATTTTTTTAAAAGCCTGTTTATAAAAAGTAAGAAACATTTTGTAACTGATATACAAAGAGGTTTGTGTGCCAAAATCATCTTCAAGTGATATGATATCAACAGCATTGCCAACATCTCTGTAAAATTTATCCATTACTGCTACAGCATAATCAACACCACATTTTATTGTTTCCTGTATAAGATCCGGCCTGATAGAGTGGTGCATCAAGGAAATTTCATATCCAAATGCGCTGTTATTTCCAAGGAATAATGATCCCGGGCCATAGGTTAATATTGCATATTCAGGATAGTTATTTCTTATATTAGGAATGTGTGAAAAATCCATTAATTCATCTAAAGGGGGAATATCTTCCAATATTTTTTTTATCTCTGCCGGAGAATCTACTTTTTTTAAAAATTCCTTGTCTCTTTTAAATGCTGTTTTACCGGGATTTGGATATACTCTTATTATATCAGCATTAAGATAATTGATAAGTTCAAATTCATCTTTAAGATTTAGTTCCTTAATATACTTTTCTGTTGCTTCTGGGATACCATAATAATCCACAGGTATTCTATCAGTGGATTTACCATAAATTGAAGATAATACCCGTTCTTTATGGGTCATTATATTTTCCTTTTTAGCATTTTAAAAAAATAATCAGAAAGGTAATACTGATTATGTACTCAATTTCCACCTCATATTGCAGAAGTTGAGATACATAGGAAACACCTCGATGGTTTTGGAAAAGATTACAGATTTAAGTAAAATAAACCAAAACCAGGGAAGTGACCTATAAAGGCAAAATTTAGTGGTAAATTTTTGCCTATACCAAGGAATAACACATCAATAATAATATCAAAAAAGGTATGGGCAAGTCAAGAATTAAACAAGCAGGAAAAAATAAGATTAAATTGGATGGATTATTACTATCAGCATAAAAAAAATGCCTCATTAACAAGTCGGTATTTTGGGATAAGCAGAAAAACATTTTATAAATGGTATAAGAGGTATAAAATATTCGGTATAAGGGGTCTAAAAGATATGGAAAAAAGACCGGAAAGACTAAGGCAACCAGAGATAACCAGACAACAAGAATTAAATATAATAGAGATATGAAAACAAAACATAAGATATGGGAAAGAAAAATTAGCGATATTATATTATGAAAAATATGGAGAAAAAATAAGTGGCTGGAAAATATACAGAATAATTCGCAAATACAATTTATATTATCATACGGTTAAAAATGAGAAATTAAGAAGAAAAAGGAAATTGGCAGAAAATAAAAAAAGAATAACAGAATTAAAAAAGAAACCAATAGATAAATTATTGTTTCAAATGGATACAAAAGTAATCTGGTGTAATCCAACAAAACGATATATATTTTCAGCAGTGGAAACCCATAGTAAAATAGCATTTTCCCGGATGTATAAAAATGGCAGCAGTTATAATGCCAGAGACTTTTTATTAAGATTATATTATTTAGTAAACAAGAATGATTTTTATGTTCAAAGTGATAATGGAAGTGAATATCATAAATATTTTAATCAAGCTTGTAATAACTTAAATTTGGAACATTATTTTTCAAGGATAAAAACCCCAAAAGATAATGCATGCGTAGAAAGATTTAATAGAACATTGCAGGAAGAGTTTTTACAGATGGGAAACTATATAGATGATGTGGATGTTTTTAATCCTCCTGTTGCGTCATGGGAAAATCTATATGAAAT
>JAJYYV010000020.1 GCA_021800535.1 bacterium
CTTCGTTATTTAATTATATACGACGGAAAAAGTGGTCATGGAGGGTAATAAATGGTGATATGAAATTTTATGATAATGATTTAGAAAAACAAGTAATAACAGAAATAGAACAATATTTGTTACAATTAGGTATTCCACTTTTAAATCATTACCCAGGGCATCCCAGAGCCAAAGGGAAAATAGAAAGAATATTTAGATTTATCAATAGTAGATTTATTAAAGAAAATAGAGGGAAAATCAATAGAATGAATCAATTGAATAGTGCTTTTCAAAATTGGATAGATTGGTATAACAAAAATTGGATAAATAGAGAAATAAAAACAACCCCAGAAAAAAGAAAAATACCATCAGTTTTTAAACCATTACAAGATAAAATAAATCTTGATGATATATTCTGCATTAAAGATACAAGAAAGGTTGATAGAACAAATGCTTTTTCTTATAATGGAACAATTTATAGATTAAATGATAAAAGAAATTTAGTAGGAAGAAAAATTTCACTTTATATTCATCCGGATAAAAAAATAAGAATTTGGTATAATAATGAATTTATTGAATGAAGAATTACCATATTAAAAAAGTGACATTCTATATTTTAAACTACACAATTTTTTTGACAAAGAATAAATATGGAAATAAAATGATACTAAGTTTGTCTCAAAAGTAAAGTGAGGGAAAAAATGAGTATTAAAATTTCTCAAAATGCTTTAAAAGTTTTGGAAAAAAGATATTTATCCAAGAATGAGAATGGAGAAATTATTGAAACGCCAGAACAATTATTTCTTAGAGTGGCAAGGGCAATTGCTTCAGGAGATAAATTCTATGGTATCTCAGATTCTGAAGTTCAAGATACAGAAGAGATTTTTTATGAAATGATGTATAATCTGGAATTTATGCCAAATTCTCCATGTTTAATGAACGCAGGAAAGGAATTAGGGCAGTTAAGTGCCTGTTTTACTTTGCCAGTTGAAGATTCTATAGGGGGTATTTTTGAAACTCTTAAAATTACAGCTATTATCCATAAATCCGGGGGAGGAACAGGTTTTTCTTTTTCTAAACTAAGACCGCAAAATTCAGTGGTTCAAACTACTAAGGGAATAGCTTCAGGTCCTGTTTCTTTTATGAGGGTTTATGATGCGGCTACAGAAGCAATAAAGCAGGGAGGTACACGAAGAGGGGCAAATATGGGAATCTTAAGGGTTGACCATCCTGATATTCTGGATTTTATTACCTGTAAAGATGATTCTCATGTCCTTACAAATTTTAATATCTCTGTAGCCATTACTGATGAATTTATGGAGAAACTAAATAATGGAGAAAAATATAATTTAATAGACCCACATTCCGGACAGGCAAAGGATACACTTGAAGCAAATAAGGTTTTTGATTTAATAGTTTCTCAAGCACATAAAAATGGAGAACCCGGAATAATATTTATTGACAAAATAAATAAAGCAAATCCTACACCCAATCTTGGTGAAATAGAATCAACAAATCCTTGTGGAGAACAACCTCTTTTACCTTATGAAAGCTGCGATTTAGGGTCTATTAATTTATCAAATATGGTAGAGAAAATACAGGATGGATATCAGATTAACTGGGGGAAACTTAAAAAAACTGTTCATAATAGTATTCATTTTCTTGATAATCTTATAGATGTGAATAAATTTCCCATTCCTCAGATTGAAAAAATGACAAAGGTGACCAGAAAAATCGGTTTAGGTGTTATGGGATGGGCAACTCTTTTGTTTAAATTAAACATACCTTATAATTCCCAGGATGCTTTACAATTAGCAGAAAAAATTATGGGTTTTATTTTAAAAGAGGCACAAAATAAATCCATCTTTCTTGCAGAATCAAGAGGAGTATTTCCTGCCTATAAGGGTAGTATTTATGAAAAAGAGGGTTTAAAGTTAAGGAACTCAACCCTAACCACTATTGCTCCTACTGGAACTATTAGTATTATTGCCGGACCTTGTTCTTCTGGTATAGAGCCTATTTTTGCTCTTTCATATTTCAGAAATGTTATGGATAATGATAAATTGATAGAGGTTGACCCGATTTTTGAAGAAGTGGCAAAAAAAAGAAATTTTTACAGCAGGCAATTAATGGAAAAAATAGCAGAGATTGGTTCTATCCAGCATATTGATGAAATCCCGCAGGATGTAAAAAAAGTTTTTGTGACATCTCATGATATTGAACCGCAGTGGCATATAAAAATGCAGGCAGTATTTCAGAAATATGTTAATAATGCCGTTTCCAAAACGGTTAATCTTCCTGAAACGTCCAGTAAAGAAGATGTGAAGAAAATATTTTTACAGGCTTATGAATTAAGATGTAAGGGTGTAACTATTTATCGTAATAAAAGCAGAGAAAATCAGGTTCTGAATATAAATAAAGAATCTGTTGGTTTTACAGCAAAAGGGAAAATTACTCCGAAACCCAGACCGGATGTAACTATGGGAAATACAATAAAAGTCACTACAGGATGTGGTAATCTTTATGTAACCGTTAATTGCGATAAAAGTGGTCAGCCATTTGAGGTATTTATTCAGATGGGTAAAGCGGGTGGTTGTGCGGCAAGCCAGTTAGAAGCTATTGGCAGACTTACTTCTTTATGTCTTCGCTCTGGCGTAGATGCAAAATCAATTGTTGAACAATTAAAAAATATCCGTTGTCCCTCTCCTTCATATCAGAAAGGTGTAAAAATTTTCTCCTGTGCAGATGCTATTGCTAAAGTAATAGAAGAGACTATAAACAATTTTCAAAATAGTAAAAATATAAATTCAGAAAAAAATAATAACACCTTATTTTTACCTTTAGGCGATAAATTAAAGAATTTTAAAAATAAAAATATTATAGGAATTTGTCCTGATTGCGGAGAAATTCTTACTTATGAAGAAGGTTGTTCAAAATGTTATAATTGTGGTTTTTCCCGTTGTTAGTTTTTATTTTTTATTGACTAAATGATACTAATATGGTATCTTTTTAACAGAAAGAATTTTTATAAGAAAAATGAAAGGAAAACTTATTACCAGGGATACAGATTATGCAGTAAGGGCTTTATGTTTTATGGCAATAAATGAGGAAGAAATAATGCCGGTTGATAAACTTGTGGAAGAACTGAAGATACCACGGCCTTTTTTAAGAAAAATAATGCAAATGTTAAATAAAAAAGGGATATTACATTCTTATAAAGGGAAAGGAGGAGGATTTGCTTTATCTGTTTCTCCTGATAGGATATTTTTAACTGACTTGATAGAAGTATTTCAGGGCCCTTTAAAATTGAATGAGTGTATATTTAAAAAGAATATTTGTCCTAATATTAACACCTGTCCTTTAAAGAAGAGAATAGATAAAATTGAAGATTATATAAAAACACAACTTCAATCTATTTCTTTACATTCTTTGTTGGAAAAAAATAGCAAAATATAAAAAGAGGTTTTTATGGTTTTTAAATGCCCCGGTTCGATAGGTTTAAGACAGCCAAAACCAGAGGAAATAAAATGTCCTTCTTGTGGAACAGAGGTTGAAATATGGACAGATGAGGTAAAAGTTATTTGTCCAGATTGTAAAAGTCTTATCCGCAGGGAAATAGATTTATCGTGTCTTGAATGGTGCAAATACGGTAAAGAATGTGTAGGCCAACAGGTATATAACACATATATGGAAAATAAAAAATTAACAATAAAAGAAAAACTTATAAAGGAATTGGAAGAATATTTTGGCAGAGACACAAAAAGAATAATCCATGCTAAAAATGTCCTTAATTTCGCAGAAGAATTATTAAAAAATGAAAAAGCTGATTGGCAGATAGTTATACCTGCAAGTATTCTGCATGATATAGGAATAAAAGTGGCAGAAGAAAAATATGGTTCTTCTGATGGACATTATCAGGAAAAAGAAGGTCCTGAAATTGCAAGAAAGATTCTTTTAAAATATGGATTAAAAAAAGAAGATGTTGAGGAAATATGTAATATAATTGCTCATCACCATTGTCCCGGAGAAATTGATTCAAATAATTTTAAGGTGTTATATGATGCTGATCGGCTTGTTAATCTAAAAGATGAAGTAGATACCAAAGATAAAGATAGACTAAAAAAATTGATTGATAAGATTTTTCTTACTGAAACAGGAAAACAGATGGCAAAGAAGATTTACAAAATATAAGGTGGGTTGAATAGATGAAAAGAAAAATTATAAAGATTGACCATGAAAAGTGTAATGGATGTGGATTATGTATACCTAACTGTCCTGAAGGAGCTTTACAAATTATTGATGGCAAGGTAAGACTTATCAGTGACCTGTTTTGTGATGGACTTGGTGCCTGTATAGGGCATTGTCCTCAAGGAGCAATAACGATTGAAGAAAGAGAGTCAGAAGCTTATGATGAAAAGAAAGTTATGGGTAATATCATAAAACAGGGGAAAAATGTTATAAAAGCGCATCTTGAACATCTTCTTGCCCATAACGAAAAAGAACTATTTAATCAGGCTATTTCATTTTTAAAGGAGAAAAACATGGAAATACCAATAAATAAAAAAATGATGCATAAAGGTATGCACCCATCTGGTTGCCCGGGGGCACAAATGGTAGATATGAGAGAAAATCAAAAAGAACAGGTTGAGGAAACCGGAAAAAGAATATCTCAACTTAGACAGTGGCCAGTACAACTTCATTTGGTTTCTCCATCTGCTTCCTATTTTAAAAATGCAGATGTTCTTCTTTGCGCAGATTGTGTTGCTTATGCTGTTGGGGATTTTCATGAGAATTTTTTAAAAGGAAAATCCATTGCTGTTGCCTGTCCAAAGTTGGATGAAGGTTTAGAAGAGTATGTAGAAAAAATAAAAGATTTGGTGGAACAGGCTCATATAAATACATTGACTGTGGTAATAATGGAAGTTCCATGTTGTATGGGACTTTTAAGATTAGCACAGCAAGCAACATCATCTGTCAAAAGAAAGATTCCATTAAAACAGATTGTTGTAAGTATTAAAGGGGAAATTCTTTCCGAAGAGTGGGCCTGATTTTCTGATTGATGATAAAAATTTTTGTAGTTAGAATAAATTTAATTTAAAATATTATTTATGGTTTTAAAAAATAGAAAAATAGAAAACAAACTTGTAATAAATCCCTCAAAGATTCTTTTTGTTTTAAATAACATTTCAGAGTATGCTTCTAAAAAAATGAGAAGTGATATTATTCCCCTGTTGGATTTTACTTTAAAAGAAATTATTAACCTGATGAATGCCAAGGTGGGAAATATCAGATTATATAATACTTCAGCAAAAAAACTTCTTTTAGTGGCAAGTTATGGAACAAGTAAGGAATATAAAAAAATGAAGTTTTCCATAGAAACAGGTGAAAGTATAGCCGGTCATGTTTTTAAAACAGGTAAAATCTATTTTGCCCAAGACCTAAAAGCCAATCACTTATATGCATTTTCTGAGTTTTCCTTGAAAGAAAAAATAAATTCTCTTGTTTGTATTCCCTTGGTGACTAAAGATAAAAAATTTGGGGTTTTAAGTATTTATTATCCCAAGCCAAAAAAATTTACAAATGAAGAAATGGAATTTTTTTCAATTCTTGGGTCTTTTTTATCAAATTTTATTGCTTCACAAACAATGCAGTATCGTCTGCATAAGATTTATATAAGCATTGCTACAACATTAATAAACATACTTGAAGAAAAGGGTTCTTATCATAGAGGCCATTCAGAAAAGGTGAAAGAAATAGCTATAAAAATTGCTGAAAAAATGAAACTTTCCAGAGATAAAATACAAATAATTTCAGATTTTGGTATTCTTCATGATATAGGTAAAGTTGGTATAGACCCTTCTATTTTAAATAAACCAGATAAACTAACCAGAGAAGAGTGGGAAATAATTAAAAAACATCCTATAAATGGTATGCATATAATTTCTCCAATAGAAGAATATATAAAGGATATATCTTTTATTAAATCTCATCATGAACAGCCCAATGGAAATGGTTATCCTGAAAGACTTAAAGATTCCCGGATTCCTATTCTGGCAAGAATTTTTTCTGTGGCTGATGCTTTTGAAGCAATGATAGCAGACAGACCCTATAGAAAAGCTTTATCTTTAGAACAAGCAAAAAATGAATTAGTAGAAAATATTGAAAAACAATTTGATAGGAAGGTAGTTAAAGTAGTTTTAAATTTAATTGATTCAGGAGAATTAAACGAATTTATATAGATTATTTATAATACCTGAAAATATAATAAATTTGTTTTTTTATCCAATACTGCTATAATATATAAAAAATAATATGGGGAGATTAAGAATATGTATAGTATAGTATCTATTTCCGGCAAACAATTTTTAGTTAAAGAAGGGGATATCTTAGAAGTATATAAACTTCAACAGAAAAAAGGTGAAAAATTTGAAATTAGTGATGTTGTTGCCCTTGAAAAAGATGGCAGACTTATTATGGATAAAGATGGACTTAAAAACTGCAAGGTAATTGCTGAAGTTATAAAAGAAAAAAAAGGAGAAAAAATATATTCTTTTAAGAAAAAATCCAAAACCGGATATAAAAGAGGTGTAGGATATAGAGATAGTGTAACTGTTCTTAAAATTTCTCAAATAATCCCAGGCTAATAATGGACCTTCTTTCTTTTTTGCCAAATAATTTTAATGGTAAAACAGGCCTGATACTAATTTTTAAACACTCAAATCATTTACTCACAGAAGAAAATAAAAAAGAAATAGAGTCTTTATGTAAAACTCTTGGTATAGCAGGCAAATCTTTGCTTTTAAATTCTCCTGTTAAAATTAATCCCGCCATATATATTGGTAAAGGAAAAGTAGAAGAAATAAAAAATTATCTTAATACAGAAAAGACGGATTTTATAATTTTTGAAAATGACCTTAGTCCTATTCAGCAAAGAAATCTTGAAGATTTTTGGCAAATAAAAATTCTTGACAGAACAGAAATCATTCTTTCCATTTTTGCCAGGCATGCCCATACATTGGAAGGAAAACTGCAGATAGAACTTGCCAATCTGACATATATACTTCCCAGGCTTGCAGGTTCAGGAGTGGGTCTTTCAAGGCTGGGAGGTACAATAGGAACAAGGGGCCCGGGTGAACAAAAAATTGAAATTCAGAGAAGACGTGTCAGAGAACGAATTAAATGGTTAAATGATAAAATAAAAGAAATAGAAAAACATAGAATGATTTTAAGGGAATCCAGAGAAAGAAAAAATCTTCCTGTCATTGCTGTAGTAGGATATACAAATGTAGGTAAAAGCGCACTTATTAATAAACTTATTCATAGGCGGGATGCTTATACAGACAATAAACTTTTTTCCACGCTTGACCCTCTTACAAGACTTGTTTATCTAAGTGAAAAACACTATGTTTTAGTTTCTGATACAGTAGGTCTTCTTGCAAATCTTCCCCATCACCTTATATCTGCCTTTAAATCAACGCTGGAGGAATTAAGATTTGCAGACCTTTTGCTAATAGTTATTGATTCTACAAACCAATTTATAGACAAACAAAAAGAAACTGTTTATAAAGTAATAGACATGCTTGGTATAGAAAATAAACCGAGAATAGAAGTATTTAATAAAATAGACCTTCTTGCTCCTGAAGATTTAATTATTCTTCAGAGAAGGTATCAGGAAAATTTATTTATTTCTGCTGATAGTGGAGAGGGTATTAATCTTTTAAAAGAATTTATTTATAAAGAAATTTATGGTAAAAATGAAGAGGGAAAAGATACCTCTGATATAAAAAAAAATGAAGAAACATATTACAGAAATTATAGATGTAATTAAAAAGTATAATAGATTTGTTATTACAACACATCAGATTCCTGATGGTGATGGACTTGGTTGTGAGACGGCTTTTTTAAATTTGTTAAAACAAATGGGAAAACAGGTTTATGTAATTAATGAAAAATCTTTGCCTGAGAAATATCAATTTCTCCCGGGTGCTGATGAAATTGATACACTTAAAATATTTAAAAAGAAGAATTTTGTTCCGGAAGTTTCCATTGTTTTTGATTGTAGTGGTGCAGAAAGAATGGGTTCTGTATCCCATATTATTTTAAAAACCCCTATAGTGATTAATATAGACCATCATATAGAAAATGAAAATTTTGGAACCATAAACTGGGTTTCCCCCCAACAGTCTTCTGTGGGAATGATGTGTTATTTTTTAATATCTCAGATGGAAAAAATGAACAAAGAAATCTCTGAATGTCTTTATACCTCATTATCTTTTGATACGGGTTCATTTCATTATAATCTTACAGATAAAACATTTTATGTGGCCGCAGAACTTTTAAAGTATGGTATTAATCCACAGGATATTGCCAATAAAATCTATTATCAGCAGCCTTTAAAAATAACAAAACTTCTTGCTTTGATTCTAAAAACAATAAAGATTGACCAGGGTTTAAAAATTATATGGGCAAAAGTTTCTCTGGATATGTATAAAAAAACAAAAACAACAGAAGAGGATACAGAAGGATTAATAGATATATTAAGGTCAGTAAAAGAAGCAGAAATGGCTTTTTTAATGAAAGAAAGAAAAAAAGAAATTAAAATAAGTATAAGAAGTAAATCAATGTACAATACCCATAAAATAGCAAAACACTTTGGTGGAGGGGGTCATCCTAATGCTTCTGGATTTTCTATTTATAATGCTTCACTAAAAAAATCTGAAGATATCATTCTTCAATTTATAAGAGAAAAATGGAAGGATTTATTAATATAAACAAGCCATCCGGGATAACATCATATGATGTTATCAGGTTTATAAAAAAGGTTTTTCATCCTAAAGAAAAATTAGGTCATACAGGAACTTTAGACCCTCTGGCATCAGGGGTTCTTGTTATTTGTGCTGGCAGAGCAACAAAATTTTCCCATTTTTTTCTTAATATGGATAAAGAGTATATTACCACAATGGAACTGGGGAAAATTACAGATACTGATGATGTAGATGGGAAAGTTTTAGAAACAAGAAGTATTAACAATATTACTTCGGAAAACATAAAAGAGGTGGTAAGGGGTTTTCTTGGAGAAATTAATCAGGTTCCGCCAATAGTTTCAGCTTTAAAATTAAAAGGGGAAAAAAGCTATAATTTATACAGAAAAGGGGAAAATGTAGTATTGCTTCCCCGTAAGGTCCACATAAAAGAAATAGAAATAGTAGATATAAAAATTCCAGAAGTAAAAATCAGGGTTGTTTGTAGTAGAGGAACATATATGAGATCTTTATGCAGGGATATTGGAGAAAAACTTGGTTGTGGAGCCACACAATCTGAACTTTTAAGGACCCGTGTGGGTAAATTTACAATTAAAGATAGTATTACTCTGGAAGAATTAGCAAAACACCCTTTTCCACATTATATTTTACCTTTAAGTTTTATAAAATGATAGATAAAAATTTAATAATCAGTACTTCTGGAATCCGTGGTATATATGGAAAAACTCTTTGTGAAAAAAATGCTTTTGATTTTGGAATGGCATTTGGGCAATGGTGTCATGAAAAAAATATTATTATTGGCACAGATACAAGGCCCAGCAGAGATTCTTTAAAAATTTCCTTTTCTGCAGGGGTTTTATCTTCAGGTAAGAATATTATTGATATAGGAATTGTTCCAACCCCTGCTATAGGTTTTATTATAGAAAAAAATTGTAAATTAAATGGGGTAATTATAACAGCCAGCCACAATCCTCAGCCATATAATGGAATTAAATTTTTTTCTTCTTCTGGTACATTTCTAAATGAAGAAGAATTTAGAGAATTTATAAAAATCTATAAAAAAAATAAAAAAAAACATGTCTCTACCCCTGGACTTTTTATACATTCGGAAAAAGAAATTCATACCTATTTTGCTAAGATTTTAAATTTTATAGATGTCGCTGCCATAAAAAAGAAAAAATTCAGGGTTGTTATAGACCCATGCCAGGGTGTTGGAGCAGTCTGGACAAAAGATTTTCTTAAAAAGCTTGGTTGTGATGTAATAGCAATAAATGAGGCACCTATAGGTATTTTTTCAAGGAATCCTGAACCAACCAGAGATAATCTTAAAGAATTAGCCAAAAAAGTTGTTGAAGAAAAAGCAGACATAGGGTTTGCTCAGGACCCGGATTGTGATAGACTTGTCCTTGTAGATGAAAAGGGTAATATTATCAGTGAAGAATATGGGGTTTCTTTTCTTATACAACATATCTTATCCACCAGAAAAAAGGGGCCTGTTGTTGTTAATCTTTCTACAACAATGCTTGTAGATGACATTTGTAAAAAAATGGATGTGCCTCTTTATAGAACAAAAGTAGGGGAGATGTATGTATCCTCTAAAATGAAAAAAGTTAAAGCTGTCTGTGGGGGAGAAGGAAATGGCGGTATCATTTACTCGGATTTTCATTATGGCAGGGATAGTTTTATAGGAATTGGGCTTGCTTTAGAATGTTTAAGCATTAATAATAGTACTCTTTCTGAAAGTATAAATAAATTTCCTGTTTACCATTTCATAAAAGAAAAAATACAGATTACCCCTGAAAAAATAGAAAAGTTTTTTTCAAAGGTTAAAAATAAATTCAAAGAAGGAAAGATTTCAGAGGAGGATGGATTAAAAATTTCTTTTCCTGAGTTCTGGTTCCAGTTAAGGGTTTCTAAAACAGAACCAATTATAAGAATTTTCTTTGAAGGGAAAGATATTGAAAAGCTTCAGGAAATAAAAAATACTATTTATCATCTCTTGAAATAGGTTCCACCTTTAATCTCATATCCTCTTCTACTTTAACCACTTTGATTTCTGCGCCTTTTGGTATTTGAGTATCTGAATAAGCATTCCATTCTTCACCATGAACAAAAATAATCCCTTTAGGATTAATATCAGAAATTACATGTCCGGTTTCCCCTACCATTCCTTCCTTTCCTGTTGTTACCTTCCTTTTTTTTGTTCTTCTGATAAAAATAAAAATAGCTAAAAGACAGAGAATTAAAAATGTCCATAGTCTTATTAAAGCAAATAATGAAATATGAAATTCACTGGAAGGGGAATGAAAAAGCATCCATGAGCCGAGCATTAAACATATTGCTCCTGCTATAGCAAAAATTCCATGACTTGGAGCAAAAACCTCTATGATAAACATTATAGCTCCGATAATAATGAAAAAGACCCCTGCAAAACTCTGATTAAAAGCCTGAAAAGCATAAAAAGATAAAACAAGAGATATTGTTCCTACAACTCCGGGGATTGCAAGACCAGGATGTAAAAATTCAAAGACAATGCCAAGTATTCCAATAATAAGCAAGATGGATGCAACATTGGGATTTCCCACAACATCAAGAAGTTTTTCTCCGAATGTATAAGGAATTTGTTTTACTATGGAATTTTTGGTATTAAGAATAACAGTTGTCCCTGAGGATAAAACAACTTTTTTTCCGTTTAAATCTTTTAAAAGGCTTTGAATATTTGGAGCAATAAAATCTATAACATGTTCTTTAAGTGCTGTTTCATCACTACTGGCAATACTTTTTCTCACTGCATTTTCTGCCCAGAGAGCGTTTTTACCTCTTTCTTTTGCTATGGATTTTATATAGCTTACCATAGCATTCATAACCTTGGTTTTTTCTGTTTTTCCCATGGACCCAACAAGAGAAACAGGATGTGCCGCTCCTATATTTGTTCCCGGTGCCATTGCTACATAATTACAGGAAAGAGCAATAAATGTTCCGGCTGATGCACACATGGCTCCCTGAGGATAGACATAGGCGATTACAGGAACAGGTGAGGTTAATATAGATTCAACTATTTTTTGCATGGATGCAAGAAGTCCGCCAGGAGTATCTATTAAAAGTATAAGAGCCTGACCATGATGTTTTTTGGTATACTCAATAGAATTTTCTATTTTATAGGCTACAAAAGGATTGATAGTGCTATTTACAGACAGAGTGTATACCTTAGGCGTTGAATGCAAAGATACTGCTCCATAAGAATTGAGGCACGTACCTAAAAACAATATAAAAAGTAAACCTATCTTATAAGTATATCCGGTCTTAAAATATCTTTTCCATTTATTTTTATTTCTTTCATGGGCCATTTTTTATCCTCAGTTATTATCATAGCAGTAGAATCTGTTGTTATAATTGTGTCCTCTGATTTTGTTCCTGAAATTGATGGATTCCAGGCATATGCCTGGTGAGATTCAATAATACCTTCTGAATTGAAATTTGCCCTGTAATACCTTGCCTGATAACCAGTTGGACCGCCCTGGTGATGCATTTCCCATTCATTTTCAAAGCCTGTTTGTTTATAGGATTCAATAGCATTTGTAAATATAGTGTTTAACCTGTTATCCGGGACACTTTCTGAAATGAATGTGGCGTCAACCGTGCAAACCGCTTCATGTTTTTGTTTTAATTTGTCAGAAATTTTTCCAAAGCTGACCAGTCTTGTTAAAGAAGCAATCAATCCATATTTTCTTGCGCATACCACCACCATAGCATAATTTTTAAGTTTTTTTAATGTTGGAAGCGGGTGTCTGTATTTTTCTATTCTGTCATCAACAGCAATTAATATAACCACAGGGATTATATTAACTTTCCAGAATTCATTTGCAACTATTGAGGCTATTTCTGTTTCTGTCATACCTGGAAGTATTTTTTGACAGACATCAGAAATAATTTTTCCTGATACAGAACCGAGTTCCTGATATTTTTCAATTTCTTCTGGAATCAAAGGAAAATGAAGGCTATCTAAATTGATATATTTACATCCATTAATTACACTATCTGCTCCAATTTTTTCTCCTGTAATTTTTTTGGCTTCTTCTATCAGTTTTTCATCCTCATACCATGGGAGAATAATTTTTTCTAAATTAATACCATAAACTTCTTCATCCAAGACCCTTGGGGCTTCAATATTGTTTGTAAGCAAAAATATTTTATCCTGTGTAATAACAAGGCTACTTGCTCCTTCTTCTGAATTTAATCCGACATAATTTTTCCCTCCGCCTGTAAACCATGAAAAGTTTGAAACCTTGCGCAGAATAATACCATTAATGTCTTGGTTTTTTAATAATTTTCTTACTCTTTCTTGTTTAATCTCTATTTCCTTTGACATTTTTGCTCCTTTCCTTTATATTATATTCCATATTATTTACAGATTTACTTTACTTTTTTTATATTATTATGTCAATTTCTTAATTTATTTGGAGGTTAAATTGAAAAAATTCGTTTTTTTAATAATTGTTGTTGTTTTTTTCAATCTTGTCCATTCTTATTCCCAGCCTATTAGCCCTCTGGGTAAATTTACCAGTAAAGATAGAATTTTAATATGTGCGCCCCATCCTGATGATGAGGTTTTGGGCTGTGGCGGTATAATTCAACAGGCCATTGCTCAAAAAAGCAAGGTATATGTTGTTTTTCTTACCAATGGAGACCATAACTGGCTGGAATTTAAAATTTTTGAAAGAAAATTAATCCTTCATCCTTACAACTATATTCAGATTGGAGAACAAAGAAGAAAAGAATCCATTAATGCAGAAAAAATTTTGGGTGTGCCGGAGAAAAATCTTATTTTTCTTGGTTATCCTGATGCAGGAACAATGCTTATCTGGCAACACTATTGGAATGTTAAAAAACCCTATTATGATTTTTTAACAAAGGTTAATTATGTTCCTTATCCGCAGGCATTATCTTATGGCAGTCCTTATGCCGGAGAAAGTATTGTTTCTGATTTTGTAAAAGTATTAAAAATTGTGAAGCCCACAAAAATTTTTATTACAAATCCTGTTGATACAAATTCTGACCATAGAGCTATTTCTAATTTCCTTTTAGTATCCCTGCTTGAAATGAAAAACCAGATACATCCGGATGTGTATTTTTATCTGGTACACTATTATAAATGGCCTTTTGCCTGGCCTAAACCCAGAAGATTTGCTCCAGATGATACACTATATCCACCAGAGGTACTTCTTAAAACAGGCCACTGGGTTTCATCTTTTTTTACTCCCCAGCAGGTTCAAAATCAGGCTTCTGCTTTAATGTGTTTCCATTCTGAAATGATTGGCAATAAAGGTTTTATTCTTTCCTTTGCCAGAAAAAATGAAGTATTTGAAAAAATGCATATACCATTAGTGGGAAAAGAAGGAAATACTTTTTTAAAAACCAGGATATGTTATTTTAATATTTCACAAAATTCTAAATCTGTAATATTTAATATAACATTCCAGCAGCCTGTTAAAGATATATATAATTTAAAAATGTACCTGTTTGGTTATAATAAGAAAGTTTCTTTTTCTACAATGCCCAAGATACAGGTGGAAGTTAATATCCATAAAGTGAAATCTGTAAGAAATGGAAATATTTATATCCCAGCAGATATAATAAAATATGTAAAAAATCCGTATGGAAATAAAATAACCTTAATAGTTCCAAAATATTTACTTGGAAATCCACAATACCTTTTTGTGGGAGGAGAATCAAGACTGGGGGAACTCCTTATAGATTCTTTCCCAGAGAAATTGTTTAAACTATCCTCTTTTTGAATTATGTGTTAAGATATGTGTATAAGGAGGTGTATAATAAAATGAGAACAAATGTTGTTTTGGATGATAACCTTATCAAAGAAGCCATTAAATGTTCAGGTATAAAAACCAAAAAGGAATTAATAAATAAAGCAATACAAAATTTTGTGGAAAACTGCAAATGTAAAGATTTACGTAAACTCAAAGGTAAAATTCATTTTATAGAATATTATAATTACAAAACTTTGAGAAAGGGTTCATAAATGGTTCTTGTAGACACTTCTGTTTTTACTTCATACTGACAAAGATTTTGAAAATATACAAAAAGTATTTCCACTGAAAATTTTTGATAGATTTTTATTTGAAAATTATGAAAATATTGATAACAGCAGGTCCAACAAGAGAGTTTATTGACCCTGTAAGATTTATCAGCAATCCTTCAACAGGGAGACTGGGATACACTCTGGCAGATAAAGCAAAAAATTTAGGTTATAGTGTGACATTAATTTCTGGTCCGACATATCTGGAACCCCCAAAAAAAGTTAAATTTATCCCTGTTTTATCTGCTTTAGAGATGTTTAGCTCTGTCCAAAAAGAATTCCCATCAAATGATGCTTTGATAATGAGTGCGGCTGTAAGCGACTGGAGACTGAAAAAGAAATATCCGGAAAAATTGAAGGAAAAATCTGCATGGAACCTAAAACTTGTTCCTAATCCTGATATCTTAAAAAGCATTGCAAAGATAAAAAAAGAAAACAAGATTATTGTGGGTTTTGCTTTGGAAAGTTCACATATTCTTAAAAATGGATGGAAAAAACTTCAAGAAAAAAATATGGATATGATAATTGCAAATGATGTTTCTTATTTTGGAGAAGGAAATAAAAACAGTAAAATTTTTATTCTTTTTCCTGATAAAACAATTGAAGATTGCACAGGTTTTACAAAAGAAAAATTATCCAGTATAATACTGAAAAAGATTGAAAATATTTTTAAAGAGAAAAAATAAATCAAAATTGGGGGAAAAATGAAATATATAAAAATAAGCGGAGGTATATTTTTGTTATTTGCTACTTTTATATTTTCTGCCAAGGCACAAAATACAAGTCTTGTAACAAAAAATCAGAAAATAATTGCTTCAATTATTTCTGAAGTAAAACCTGCCCTTGTAAAAATACATGTTGTTCTGGCTCAATATCAAAATGGAAGAGAGATAAAAATAGAAGCTGTTGGAAGTGGAGTTATTATTAACCCACAAGGATATGTGGTGACAAATTATCATGTGGTTGGTAAAGCGATATGGATTATGTGTACCCTTTATAATAATAAACAGATTCCAGCTAAATTGATTGGTGCAGACCCTTTAGCTGATATTGCTGTTGTAAAACTACAGAACCCAAACCATGAAAAATTTTCTTATGCACAATGGGGTAATTCTTCTAAATTAAAGGTGGGGGATACTGTATTTGCTCTAGGTGCCCCTTATGCTTTTTCTCAGTCAGTAACAATGGGTATTGTAAGTAATACAGGCGCTGTAATACCATCTTTTTTCTGGCCTTTCAATGAATTTACTCTTAATGGAGAAAATGTTGGTTCAATTGTAAAATGGATAACACATGACGCTCCTATTTATCCTGGTAATTCAGGAGGTCCACTTGTAAATCTCAAAGGTCATATTGTGGGAATAAATGAAGTTAGTTTTGGTCTTTCCGGTGCCATTCCTTCTAATCTTGCAAGGTATGTGGCAGGTCAGCTTATTAAATATGGACAAATAGTCCGGGCCTGGCTTGGATTTGAAATTCAACCTCTTTTAAAGATTTCTTCAGAAAACAGAGGTGTTCTTATAAGCACAGTAATAAAAGGTTCTCCTGCCCAAAAAGCAGGATTGCGTTCTGGAGATATTCTTTTAAGTTTAGATAACAAAAATGTCACTGTAAAATATTTAAATCAGGTTCCGGATTTTAATTTATTTGTTTCTAAACTGCCCATTGGCAAAGAAATAAATATGGTTGTTTTAAGAAATGATAAAGAAAAAACATTGAAAATTGTTCCAATTATAAGACCTCCTGCAAAACAAAAAACATATCAATTATCAAACTGGGGAATGGATGCTTCTGATATTTCTTTTATTCAATCTAAAACTTTAGGTTTAAAATCAATAAATGGAGTACTTGTGGATTCTGTTATTACAGGAGGACCCTGCAATGAAGCAAAACCTGATATAAAAAGCAAGGATGTTATTGTAAAAGTGAATGGAGTAAATATCAAAAATATCAAAGATTTAATTTCCATGACAAAAGGAATGATTAAAATAACAAAATCCAGTAAAACAAGTATTCCTGTTCTTGTTAATTTTAAGAGGAAAGGAGCTTCATATATTACAGTAGTTAATATAGGACATCAACCTTCTGTAGGTATGGGCCAACAAGCAAGACAGGCATGGCTTGGAGTTAAAATTCAGGTTTTGACAAAACAAATTCGTAAACTTCTTGGACTTCCAAATGTTCATGGTGTTAGAATTACAAAAATTTATCCTGATAGTCCGGCCAGGACAGCAGGATTAAAAGTAGGTTATTTTATTACTGCTATTAATGGGCAACCTCTTTCTTTAAGAAGAGAAAGTGATAAAAATATTTTTTATGAAATGATAAAAGGATTTAATATTGGACAGGATGTGAATTTTTCAATAATGAAAGGGAAAAAGACATTTATAAAAAAGGTTAAACTTATATCTTCTCCGCAACCCCCGGAAGAAGCCTCCAAATATAAAGATAAAGAATTAGAATTTAGTGTAAGAAATTTTACCCGTCTTGAATCTCTTGAGAAAAAAATTAATAAAGGTGTTATTGTGACAGAAGTTAAAGAAGGCGGATGGGCATCTTTGTCACACCTTGCTGTAGGTGATATTATTATTTCTGTAAATGGAATAAATATCGTAAACTGTAAAGATTTTGGAAAATTAATGAATAAAATAGAAAAAGCAAAAAGCAAAACAATTATCTTAAAGGTGGAAAGAGATATCTACACACATTTTATTCAGATAATTCCACCATGGGAGACAAGGAAAACATAAAAAATTTTAACAATTGGAGGCTATATGATTAAAAAATTAGTATTGTGTTTTTTATCTTTTGCAGTTGGAGTAACAATAGTAAAAGCTCAAAATAGTAGTGAAATTGGGAAAAAAATTTTTAAGACCTACCGTAATAGTGTAGTTACCATAAAATTTGTTCTTCAGGAAAGAGCTGTTATGAAAGGACGGGAAGGCGCAAGTGTAGAATCCAAAATGCAGACCAATGGGACCATTATTTCAAAGAATGGTATTATTGTTTGTTCTTTAACCACTTCAAATCCTTCTAAACTTATAAGCCAGTTTATGGGTGCAGGTTCTAACCTTTCTATTAAAAGCAAAATAACCAGTATAAAAGTAAGGTTTCCCAATGGCCAGGAATCCGAAGCCAATATTCTTCTGACAGACCCGGGAGAAGATATTCTTTTTATTAAACCTGTAAAAATACCTTCTTCTATGGTATATGTTAATCTTTCTAATAATGCCAGTCCTGAAATTTTTGATAATATATTTTTCCTGAGCAGATTAGGAACAATGGCAAATTGGGCGGCATTGATTTCTTCTGGTACCATAAGTGGAATAATTAAAGAGCCAAGGCTGGTTTATATACCTGAAAGTGAAGAATTTGCTAACGAATCCTTTGGGGATGTTCTTGGAAACCCGGTTTTTGCATCAAATGGGAAAATAATTGGTATAATTCTTTTAAGTAAAGGAATATCATCTAATGAAGGAGCAAATATGGGATCTATGTTATTTAACTCAACAGAAGCTTTGGGAACAATCCCTGTAATTGTTCCAGCAGGTGATATTTTGAAAGTGGAATCTCAGATAAAAACTTCCTCTAAATAATAGAATAAATTAAGATATAATTCTTTTTTCCCAGTCAAGAAGATATTTTTTAAATTCTGCTCCAAGTTTATAGTTGCCGGTTTTTCCATTATTTTTAATTATTCTATGACACGGAATAGCTATGAGGTATTTATTCTGGGAAAGAATTTTTCCAACAAGCCTTTCTTTTCTTCTTATATTAAGTTTTTCTGCTAAATTTTTGTATGATAAGGTAGAACCAAAAGGTAATTTTTTTACCTCATTAAAAATGATTTTTTGTAAGTTATCCATTATAATATAAAATAATATAATATCATAATTATTAAATTTATTAACAGTATTTTTTTAATATAGGGGGGATAAAATGCGTGTAATAATAAAGGATAATTATGAAGAAATGAGTAAGGCAGCAGCCCAGCTTGTTAAGAACAGGATTTTAAATAAAAATAATCTGATTTTAGGCTTGGCAACAGGCAGCAGTCCTATAGGATTGTATAAAGAGCTTATAAAAATGTGTGAAAAAAAGGAAATAAGTTTTAAAAAAATGAAAACATTTAATCTGGATGAATATTATGAATTAAATCCTGACCATCCCCAGAGTTATAGATACTTTATGAATATAAATTTATTTGATTATATAGATATTAATAAAAAAGAAACATATGTTCCTGACGGGCTTGCAAAAGATGTTGATAAATTTTGCAGTGATTATGAAAAGAAGATTAAAAGTGAAGACGGCATAGACCTACAGGTTATTGGTATTGGTGGAGATGGACATATTGGGTTTAATGAACCCGGGACCTCTTTGGCTTCCAGGACGCATCTTGTGATTTTAGATGAGCAAACTATTAAGGATAATGCACGATTTTTTAATTCAATTGACGAAGTTCCCAAATCAGCAATAACTATGGGTGTTGGTACAGTTCTGGATACAAAGGAAATACTTTTGGTGGCAAATGGAATAAAAAAAGCAAAGATTGTAGCCCAGGCTTTAGAAGGGCCTATTACAAGTATGGTAACCTGTTCTGCTATCCAGCTACATCCTAAGGTGACTGTATTTTTGGATAAAGAGGCGGCTTCAGAGCTTAAAAGATTATCCTATTACAATTTTGTTGAAAAACAATTGGCAAATATGAATATTTCTTTATGAATCTGATAGAACATTTTATAGAAAAAGCAAAATCTTTAAATAGAAGAATAGTGTTTCCTGAAGGAAGTGATGAAAGAATTTTAGAGGCGGCAGCCTATATTGGAAAGGAAAAAATAGGTCAACCTATTTTATTAGGTAATAAAGAGAAAATCTATGAGCAGATGCATAATCTGAATTTATCCATAGATAATGTTACTCTCATAGAACCAAAAACTTTTCCGGATTTTAATCAACTGGTTACAATGTATGTTGAAAAACGTCAAAATATATCAATATCTGTTGCTGAAAAATTGCTTTCCCGGGAATTAATTTTTGGTGGAATGCTGGTTTCTTCCGGTAAGGCTGATTGTTTGGTCGCAGGAGCTTGTAATCCTACCGCTACTTTAATTCAATCTGCTGTTCTTACTATTGGATATAGAGATAAAATTTCCACTGCCTCAAGTTTTTTTATTATGGTTTTACCTGGGAATAGAATATTATTTTATGCTGACTGTGCTGTAAATATTGAACCTGATTTTGAACAATTAGCGGAGATTGGTATTACCACAGCGTATAGTTATAAAAAACTTATTGGAGGTCAGCCAAAGGTTGCTTTTCTTTCTTTTTCAACCCAGGGCAGTGCCAATCATCCTTTAATTGATAAAGTAATTCAGGCTGTTCAATTAGCCTTAAAAAAAGAACCTGCAATAGATTTGGATGGTGAATTTCAAGCAGATACAGCGCTTGTAAAAAGTGTGGCTGAAAAAAAGATTAAAAAACCAAGTTCTGTTGCAGGGCAAGCAAATATTCTTATTTTCCCTGATTTGAATTCAGGAAATATTGCTTATAAATTAACCCAGTATTTAGCAAATGCAGAAGCCTATGGTCCTATTTTACAGGGTTTTAGATATCCGGTAAGTGACCTTTCCAGGGGAGCAAAGGTTAAAGACATAATAGGAGTTTCTGCTATTACTTCTTTACAGGTTTAATATATATAGTACTAAAGGGGGAAAGGATAAAAAATGAAAGCATTAATCTATGAAGATGAAAAATGGGTAAATTTAACGCCGCTAACATATTTAAGGCCGGTTTTTGAATTAAAATGCGGAACATCTAATCTTCTTGAAAAAATTTTACACAAAATATCTAATTTGGAAAGCGGATTATGGGTAAGAGATTATCTTATTTCTTTGACTCAAAAAAAACATAATCAGCCGGTTAATAAAAATGATTTTTTTATAGAAGACCTGCTTTTAATAAATGGACGTTGGTTGGCAAAACCCATGGATAAATTAAATTTAGAAAAAGAATCAATATTTATGTCTGAGCAGGAAATTGTTTATGCAATTATCAAAAAAGAAACTATAAATAAATTTTGGAAAGGGGATGTATACTCTTTTCTTGAACAAATTAAAAATGTACTTCCTATAATTTCTATACAGGCAGAAATTATTAAATATCCATGGGATTTAGTACATAAGAATTCTGAAATGTTAAAATATGAATTTGATGATAAAGGCAAAAAAGGCATAGAAGGGGATTTTTCTCCCCATGCAGTAGTTCATGGGCCCAAGGATAGACTATATATATCTAAGGATGCAGAAGTTCATCCTTTTGTAGTATTAGATACAAATTCCGGTTCTATATTTATTGATAAAAAAGTAAAAATTTTCCCATATGCACGGATAGAAGGACCTTGTTACATTGGACAGGAAACACAGATAATGCCTGGTGCAAATATTAGAGAGGGTAATAGTTTTGGTCCCTGTTGCAGAATAGGGGGAGAAGTAGAAGAAAGTATTATTCATGGGTATAGCAATAAATATCATGATGGATTTATTGGACATGCATATATATGTAAATGGGTAAACTTAGGCGGACTTACTACCAATAGTGACCTTAAAAATGATTACTCTACTGTGAGTGTTTATGTTAATGAAAGTTTGATTGATACAGGAGACTTAAAGGTGGGTTCTTTTATAGGAGACCATACTAAAACCAGTATAGGGGTTTTATTAAATACAGGGACCTCTGCAGGGATAATGTGTAATATTACTGCTGGAGGAATTCTTCCTAAATTTTTTCCTTCTTTTACCTGGTTTATAAATAATAAATATATGAAAGGTTTTGGGCTTGAACAGATGATTGAGACAGCCAGAAAAGCAATGAGTAGAAGGAATATAAATCTTTCAGAGGAAGAAGAAAATATTATTAGACATGTATATAAGGAAACGCAATTATTAAGAAATAAATACATTAAAAAAACTCAAAGATAAGGGAGAGTCAATGGATACAAAAGAGATTGAAGAAAGAGTAAAAAAAGTTGTATCACAGGTTTTAAATGTACCACAGGATAGCATTAAAATAGAGAGTAGATTTGTTGAGGATTTAGGTGCGGAAAGTGTGCAGAGTTTGGAATTAGTGGCCGCCTTTGAAAGTGAATTTGATATTCAAATGGAAGAAGATGCAGCTTTAAGTATAAAAACAGTGGAAACAGCAATAGAATTTATTAAAAAATATATAGATGCAAAGTGAAAAAATCCTTGTAATTAATTGTGGTAGTTCTTCTATTAAATATAAAGTTTTCTTAATGCCCCAGGAGAAAACTTTGGCAAGTGGATTATTAGAAAAAATAGGAGATAAAAAAAGTCATCTTAAGTATCTGGTTGAAGGTAAAATTTTTCAAACAGATATTTCAGTCAAAAATCATATAGAAGGATTAGAGGTTGTTTCTGGATATCTTAAGGATAAAAATCTTGGAATAATTAAAGATGTTAAAGAAATTACCGGGGTAGGCCACCGTGTGGTTCATGGAGGAGAAGGTTTTAATAGTAGTGTTATCATAACAGAAAAGGTTCTAAAAAAAATTGAAGAATATAAAAATCTTGCCCCTCTTCATAATCCTCATAATTTGGCGGGTATTATAGCTTCCAGTAAACTTTTTCCTACCAGTGTTCAGGTTGCTGCTTTTGATACGGCTTTTCATACCACTATTCCTCCTGTGGCATATTTATATGGATTACCATATAATTTTTATAAAGATTTTTCTATAAGGCGGTATGGTTTTCATGGAACATCTCATAGATATGTCAGCAGACGAGCAGCTGGGCTTATGGGCAGGAATAAGTATCAGATTAATGCAATTACATGTCATCTTGGAAATGGTTGTAGTATTACTGCTGTAAAAAGCGGACATTCTGTGGATACCAGTATGGGTTTTACCCCTTTAGAAGGGTTAATAATGGGTACAAGAAGCGGCGATATTGACCCTGGAATAATATTTTATTTAGCAGAAAAGATGAATTTAGATTTAAAACAGCTAAATAATCTTCTTAATAAAGAAAGCGGATTACTTGGTTTATCAGGCGTTTCCAACGATTTTAGGGATATTTCCCAGGAAGCCGCAATAGGAAATAAAAAAGCACAATTTTCTATTGAAATATTTTGTTATAGAATAAAAAAATATATTGGTTCTTATCTTGCTGTTTTAGGTAAAACAGATGCTATTGTTTTTACTGCTGGTATAGGAGAAAATGCACCTCTGGTTCGTAAAAAATCCCTGGAAAATATGGAAAATTTTGGAATAATTTTAGATGATGAAAAAAATAATCTTTCACAACCCAAAGAAAGAGAAATCAGTAGTGATAATTCTTCCATAAAAGTTTTTATAATTCCTACGGATGAAGAATTAAGAATTGCTTATGATACATACCAATTTGTTTCTAAGAAATAGAATGTTCTAAAGCGAAAAAATTTTAAATGATGTCTGTTATAAAAACAAATGAAAATTTCTGTAATTGCAAAACCATTTTCAAAAATTGAAGGTATAACAAAAATAGATGAAACCAATTTTATTGTTCGGGTAAAAGAAAAACCAGAAGATGGGAAAGCCAATAAAGCAATTGTTAAAGCTCTTTCCAAATATTTTAAAATTCCTGCATCAGAAATAAAAATAATTTCAGGCCATTTTTCAAAAATAAAAATTATTTCAATAAATTTATAATATGAGAAGAGTATATTTATCTGGTTCCAGCATACAGGGAAACAATATATATATAAAGGGAGAATCTTTTCATTATGTTAAAAATGTATTAAGACTGACGGCAGAAGATATTTTTATTGGTTTTGATGGCAGCGGGTGGGAGTATACCCTTGAAATAAAAGAAATTCATAATAGTGAAATTGAATCAGAAATAAAAGAAAAAAGAAAAGTTTTTGAAACTGAACCAGACCTTGAAATAATTTTATGTATTGCTTTAACAAAAAATAAGGTTTTTGATAAGGTAATAGAAAAGGCAGCAGAGATTGGAGTGAAACAAATTATTCCTATTCAGACAACAAGATGTATTGTTGGAATTGAAAGAGAAAACATTGAAAACAAATTACAACGCTGGAGAAAAATTTTATCTGAAGGAAGTAAAATTTCAGGTAGTGCAAGGATTTCTGATATAATAAAACCTATCTCTTTTAATGAAGCGATAAATATTAAGTCGGATTATTCAATCTTTTTCTGGGAACAGGCAGAAGATTCTTTAAAAAATATTTTAAAAAGTATAAAGATAAAATCAGAAACAAAGATAAAAATTTTTATTGGTCCTGAAGGGGGTTTTACACAACAAGAGGCGGAAATTGCAAAACATTCTGGTTCTTTTATTGCAAGTCTTGGAAAAAGAATTTTAAGGGTGGAAACAGCCGTGATTATCGCTCTTGGTTTAATTTTTTATCAATATGACAACAAATAAAAAATTTATTCTTCTGATTATTATTATTTTACTGGTAAAAATTTTTCTTTCTGTAATTGTTCCTCTTACAGGAGATGAAGCATATTTTATCATTACTGGCAAATATCATCTTGCCTGGGGGTATTATGAACATCCGCCTATAATTTGGTGGTTGGCATACCTGCTGTCTGGTTTTGGCAGGTATAATCCGCCGATATTTGTCTATAGATTGTTTTCTGTTTTTAGTACTGTTCTTATTGGAATTATAATGTTTTTATTTTTAAAAGAATACGACAGAGAAAAAGCTTTTCTTATTTCTTCCATCTTTCTTCTTTCTCCGTTAAATATTCTTGCGGTTGTTTTTGTTAATGATATTCCTCTTGTGCTTTTCACATTTTTATCCGGTCTTTTTTTCTTTTATGGAATAAAAAGAGAAAAAACAAAATATTTTATCTGGTCAGGTATCTTTTTTGGACTTGCTTTTTTATGCAAATATTTTGCTGTTTTATACTTTTTATCTCTGCTTTTATTTTGTATTTATAATAAAAAAAACTGGAAAAATTTTTGGATTTTTGTTCTTTCATCTTTTCCGCTGGTTTTCATTAATGCTTACTGGAATTATACTCACCAGTGGGTTAACCTTATGTTTAATCTGATATATAGAAATAAGCATTTCTTTTTTAAACCTAAACATATTTTAATGTTTTTTATATACCAGATTTATCTTATAACACCGTGGGTTTTATACTATATTATAAGAAAGGGTAAAAAATTCTTTGCTTTTTCAGAAAAAAAGTTTTTATTCTTTATTTTTCTGTATATTATTCCTATTCTTTTTTTAACTTATATCTCTTTCAAAACAGGTGTGGGTATCCATTGGACTATTTCTTTTCTTCCATTTTTATTCCTTTGCATAATAACACTTGAAATATATCAACTGAAAAATAGTTTTAAATATAATATTTTCTTCGCAGGTTTGCAGATTTTATTTATTTCTATAATATGTTTACTTCCAATTACTTCATTGAAAAAAATATTAAAAAACTTTCATAAAAATAGTGGATATAGTGATATTGTAATGTTTAAAACGCCTGAAAAAATCTGTAAAAGAATTAATAAATTTCCTTCTACATATATACTTGCGGCTCAGGGTTATACAGGAGCCTCTATTATGTCTTTTTATGATAAGAAATATTTTGTGATTTTTGGGAGTCTTTCACATAGTGGCAGAGAAGATGATTTAATTTCTAATTTTACAGAGTTTAATGGAAAAGATTTTTTGATATTTTGCCCTGAAAAACCAGATAAAAAATTTTATAAACAATTTTTTAAGAAGGTGAAAATTGTAACAGAAAAAATTGAAGGGGCAAACATTTATTTTGTTTTAGGTAAACAGTTTATATTTAAAAATTACAGAAATATTATACTAAAAAAAGTTCTAAAAGATTATTGGACTGTTCCCAAATTTTTACCCCATTCTGGAAATCCTTTTAAGAAAAAATATAATCTATGAAAAAAATTGTTATTGTTTGTGGAGAAATTTCTGGTTTTTCTTATGCCAAGATGATTATGAAGTATATTAAAAAGATTAATCCCTCAGTAGAAATCCTTGGTGCTGGAGGAAAAAGTCTTGAAAAATATGGAATAAGAATAATAGAAGAATATCCTTCTTCCGGCTTTATTGGGTTTACAGATGTATTTTTACATATTATATCTTTTGCAAGATTTTTAAAAAGAGCAGAGAAAAAAATAAAATTAGAAAAACCGGATTTAATTGTTTTTATTGATAACCCTGGATTTAATCTTCAACTTGCCAAAAGACTGGGGGACTTAAAAAAAATTTATTATATCCCTCCAAAAGTCTGGGCTCATGATTATAAAAGAATAAAAATAATAAAAAAATATTTTTCTTCAGTAATTACCATATTTCCATTTGAAAATGCCATATATCAGAAAGAAAATATTCCATCTTTTTATTTTGGTCATCCTATCGTTGATTTAATTGAGTCCCAAAACATTAAAGAGGATTTTTGGATAAAAACAGGATTGAATAAGACAAAAAGAATTATAGGACTTTTCCCAGGCAGTAGAAAATCAGAAATTTCAAATATTTTGCCTGTTCTTTTAAAAATTGCCATAGAAATAAGTCGTACATTGCCTGACCTACAGTTTATAATTTCTTCAGCCTCTGAAGAAATGAAGAATATAATTTCCAGTATTCAGAAGAAATTTAATACATATTTCCCTGTTTGGGAAGAAAATTCACAGTCTATTGTTTATGTTTCATCTTTGTGCTTTTGTGCTTCTGGTACAATGAATCTTGAAGTTGCACTTATTGGTAAACCCATGTGTGTTTTTTATAAAATGAATTTTATAAATTATTTAATTTTAAAATTTATGATAAAATTGCCCTATATCAGTCCTGTGAATATTATCTATGGTAAAAAAATTGTTCCTGAATTTTTACAAAATATGCCTTATAAAGAAATTCAGAAAAGATGTATTTTATTGCTGGATAATAAAGAAGAAATAGAAAAACAAAAAAATAGTTTTCAAGAAATAAAAAAAATATGTGGGACCCCTATTATAAGTGAAAAAATATCTGAATTTATATTAAAAAATGTTTAAAGAATTTCTTAAAATACGAAAATATGTAAAATTTTCCTATCCATATCTTATAGGTGGTATTATTGCAAGTATTGTAACGAGTGTAACATCTGGTATATCATTTCTTTCCATAGTTCCTTTAATGGATAAAATTTTTGCTAAAACAGGGATTGTTCTTCCCAAAAATCTTGCAGATTTTCATTTTTTTGATGTTTTTGTGGCACATCTTAATATTTTACCTTCATTGGTTCTTTTAAGATACATTTTATTTTTTATTATTTTTGTTATTTTTTTAAAAGGACTTACATTCTATCTTGAAACTTATTTTCTTAGTTATTTTAGTAATGAAATTACCAGAGATATAAGAAAAAAAATATATGAAAAGATTCAATATTTTTCAATGAAGTTTTTTACCAGGAAAAGAACCGGGGAAATTACAACAAGAATTACCTATGATGTAGGTCTTGTTAGTAATATATTTTCAAGGGAAATTCCTCTTATTTTTATGAAGTCTATTGAATCTATTTTCTATTTACTTGTAATTTTTTTTATTGACTGGAAGCTCAGCCTTTCTGTGATAATTATTCTTCCTATAATTATTTTCCCGATATTAAATCTTGGTAAAAAATTGAGAAAACTAACAGGTCAGATTCAAAGCAATTATGCTAATCTTGGTAATGTTATTTCTGAAAGTATATATGCACAACCTGTTATAAAAGCATATAATCAGGAAGAAAGAATAATAAAAAAATTTTCTGAAGAAAATAATTCAATATTCAGACTGACTATATCAATTATAAAAAGAACCGGTGCCATAAGTCCTTTTACTGAAATTGTTACTACAATTGTAGCCTGTTTTATCATATTTATGGGAGTAGAAAAAGTACTTTCAGGAAGTTTTTCCCCTGGTTTTCTTCTTTTATATCTTACATGTTTGGGCTCATTGATTAATCCTGTAAAAACGATTCTTTCTTCTGCAACCTCTGTGTATCAATCAAGTTCTGCTTTTCCGCGTATTTATAGTATTCTTGAAGAAGAGACAGAAGTTAAGGATTATGGACAGGAAGAATTTGTTGGAATAAAAAAAGAGATAGAATTTTCCCATGTGTGGTTTAAATATGCAAACATAGATGTAATTAAAGATTTTAATCTTAAGATAAAAGCAGGTGAAAAAATTGGTGTTGTAGGTCATATTGGTGCGGGTAAAAGTACAATTTCCGGACTTCTTCTTCGCTTTTATGCTCCGGAAAAGGGAGAAATTCTATTTGATGGTAAACCAATAAATACCTTTACTATGCATAGTTTAAGAGAACATATTGGTCTTGTAACACAGGAGCCATTCTTGTTTTCTGATACGATAAGAAATAATATTATTTTTGGTTTAAAAGATATAAGTGATGAAAAATTTGAGAATATTGTGAAAATAACAAGAGTTTCAGAATTTATTGAAAGTTTTCCCCAGGAATATGAAACAGTTATTGGAGAAAGAGGATTGACACTTTCAGGAGGACAAAAACAGCTGATATGTCTTGCCCGTGCAATGTTAAAAAACCCATCTATTTTAATTCTTGATGAAATTAGTGCGTCTTTGGATGCTGATTCTGAAAAATTTCTTCATCAGGCGCTGGATAATGTTATAGCAAATAGGACAGTTATATTTATAGCCCATAGATTGTCCACAGTAAAAAATTTAGATAGAATTATTGTTTTAAAAAAAGGACAAATAGAAGAAGAAGGGACCCACCAGCAGCTTTTAATAAAAAACGGATTATATGCCTATCTATGGGGTCTTCAATATTCACAGGCGAAATCCAGTTAACAAATAGTAAAATTATGTGGAGAATAATTATTTCAGGAGAATGTAGTCCATATATTAATATGGGCATTGATTATGCTTTATGGAAGGCTGTGAAAGATAAAAAATCCTCTCCGGTTCTGAGATTTTATTTATGGAATCCACCTTCTGTTTCTCTGGGTTATGGGCAACAGGCAGACGCTCTTGTTCATATGGATTTCTGTAAAAAAAATAATATTCCTGTTGTACAGAGACCAACCGGTGGAAGTGCAATATTTCATGATAAAGAGCTCACCTATTCTTTTTGCGGGCATACAGATTCTTATAAGGATTTTTATTCTCCTTTTTCTTCATATATATCTATATGTAATGCACTTAAATCAGGGATAGAAAAATTAGGTATTGATATGAAAATAAGAGGATTTTCTGAAGGAAAAGAACCTTCCATGACAAAAATTCCATGTTTTTTCCTTTCTTCCAAATATGACCTTGTTATAGATAATAAAAAAGTTATAGGAAGCGCTCAAAAACGGGATAAGGAATCATTTCTTCAGCATGGTTCAATCCTTATGGAAGTAAGAAAAAATTTATGGTCCGGAATTTTCAAAGATAGCAGGGATAAGGATTTTGATAAGATAGCAGGAATCTATGATTTTGTTAAAAGAACAATTCCAATAGAAAACCTTATAGAAAATATTATAGGTGGATTTAAAGAAATATTTGACAGGGAATTTTTTATTAATATACTTACGGATGAAGAAGAAAAAAATTCCCATATTTTTGCTTCAACCTTATTTAACAATTTATTATAAAAAACATAGGAGAAAAAAATGAAATTGGAAAGTAGATTCAGTATTCCTTGTATTTTATCAGATAACATGGTTTTGCAGAGAGGAAAAAAAATTAATATTTGGGGTTGGGCTGAACCCGAAGATCAAATTTATGTGGAATTTTCAAGGCAGCAAAAAAACATAAAAACCGATAAAAAAGGCAAGTGGTCTGTTTTTTTTGAACCGGAACTCTTTTCTTGTTTGGGTAAGGATATGTTTATTTATTCAAAAAAAGAAAATAAAAAAATACAGATTAAAAATATTCTTATTGGTGATGTCTGGGTTTGTTCAGGACAGTCAAATATGGAGTGGCCTCTTGATTCTGCCCTCAATGCGGAAGAGGAGATAGAAAATGCAAATTATCCAAATATACGATTGTTTTCAGTCCCTTTAAAAGCCCATTTAACCCCTGACGGTGATGTTTTGGGCCATTGGACTTGTTGTTCTCCTGAAACAGTTGGGAAATTTTCTGCTGTAGGTTATTTTTTTGGTCGTGAAATTCATAGGAAGACAGGTATTCCAATTGGACTTATCAACTCATCCTGGGGCGGTACAATTGCCGAAGCATGGACTTCCCGGGAAGTCTTGATTTCAGATAAGAATTTTAAAAAAGTTGTAAAGGAATATGAAGAGGAACTGTTTAATCCGGACTCAAAGAAAATTTTTTTGGAGCAGCAAAGAAAATGGGGGGAAAAATATGATATCAAGGACTTAAAAAATCAGGGGGAAATTGATGGATGGCATAATATTGAGTTAGATAATTCCGAATGGAGAAATATGTCTCTTCCTGGAAACTGGCAATCTGTCGGGCACAATTATAGCGGAATATTCTGGTTCCGTAAAGAAATTCAGATACCTGGTGACTGGAAAGGGAAAGCCCTGACACTAAGTCTTGGACCTACGGACAAATCTGACATTACATATTTTAATGGGGTAAAGATTGGGAGCATTAATATGGAACAGCGTCTGGATGCCTGGTGCACACCACGTATTTATACGGTTCCGGGAAAACTGGTCAATACTGGGAAAAATGTAATTTCTGTAAGAGTTTTCAGTAATATTTATCAGGGTGGGTTTATAGGTAGACCTCTTCAGATGAAGATTTTCCCTGTTGACAATGAAACCTCAGCCATTCCTCTTGCAGGGATATGGAAATACAGAATTGAAGCAAACTTTGGACTTATTCCTCCTCCTCCGGCAGGTCCTCGTGGAGAAGGTAATGCTAATTCACCATATATTCTTTTTGATAATATGATAAAACCGCTAATAAAATACAGAATCTGTGGCGCAATCTGGTACCAGGGTGAATCAAACGTGGATAAAGCAAAACAATATCGTATCCTTTTTTCTCTTATGATTAAAAGCTGGCGTAAGGCGTGGAAGCAGGGAAATTTTCCTTTTTTATATGTTCAGCTTGCAAATTATATGATGCCTAAGGGCGAACCTTCGGATAGTGCCTGGGCAGAACTTCGTGAGGCACAGACGCTGACTCTGTCTGTCTCTAACACCGGTATGGCAGTGGCAATTGATATTGGTGAGGCAGGGGACATTCATCCTCGTAACAAGCAGGATGTAGGTATACGGCTTTCACTGCCGGCTCTTGATATGACATGCGATTTTAAAAATCTTGTTTATTCAGGGCCTATTTATAAATCAATGCTTATTGAAAAAAATAAAATCAGGATTAAATTTGATTATACAGCTGGAGGACTTATTTGTCATGGTAAGTATTTAAAAGGATTTAGTATATCAGGAAAAAATAAAAAATTTGTATGGGCTGAGGCTGTTGTAGAAAATAATGAAGTTGTAATATCAAGTCCTAAAATTTTAAAACCTGTAGCGGTACGATATGCGTGGGCAGATAATCCTGAATGCAATCTTTATAATTCCTCCGGCCTGCCGGCTTCACCATTTCGTACTGATAACTGGTAAAAGATAAAAAAAAATTACTTCAATTTTTAACTCAAATTTCAAAAAATTTGACAAGAATTTTAATATGTATAAAATTAATTCTTTACTTACCTTTACTTAATAGATAGTAAAAAAACAAAAAAATTATTGACAATACATTTTTGTTCAGGTATAATTAAATAGAAAGATTTGTTCTTTGACAATTATAAATTTAAATTTGTAGTTAAGCTACTAAGAGCGTATAACGAATGCCTTGGCGAAAACTAGCGAAGAAGGGCGTGGTAAGCTGCGATAAGTCTCGGGTAGGTGCAAATAACCTTTTATCCGGGAATTCCCGAATGGGGAAACCCATCATGAAGTTAATTCATGATATTTTCTATTTTAAATAGAAAAAGCGAACCAGGGGAAGTGAACCATCTCAGTACCCTGAGGAAAAGAAAGAAAGTCTCGATTCCCTAAGTAGCGGCGAGCGAAAGGGGAACAGTCTAAACCAGATATTGGTAATAACATAGTCGTGTTCAATATCCGGGGTTGCAGGAACAGAAAATGGGAAAGACTATTTTCCCTGCATGTTTACAAATTTCTAGATTAGTTGAATGACATGGAAAGGTCAACCATAGAAGGTAACAGTCCTGTAAGCGAAAATCTGGAAATACATGTTTTTGTTTCCTAAGTACCACGAAGGAATCGAGAAGCTTCGTGGGAAGCCGGAAGGACCATCTTCCAAGACTAAATATATGTTTTCGACCGATAGTGCACAAGTACCGCGAGGGAAAGGTGAAAAGAACCCCGGGAGGGGAGTGAAATAGAACCTGAAATTATACGCTTACAAGCAGTCGGAGTCTGGTTTATTCAGATGACGACGTGCCTATTGAAGAATGAGCCGGCGAGTTACTGGCAGTAGCAAGATTAATCCATATTAATGGAGGAGTCGGAGCGAAAGCGAATGGTACAAATAGTGCCATTAGTTATTGTTAGTAGACCCGAAGCCCGGTGATCTATCCATGGGCAGGATGAACCCACCTTAATCGGTGGGGGAGGTCCGAACCAGTGACAGTTGCAAATGTCTTGGATGACCTGTGGATAGGAGTGAAAGGCTAATCAAACCGGGTGATAGCTGGTTCTCCCCGAAATGACTTTAGGGTCAGCCTCGGTTAATAGAAATATGGAGGTAGAGCACTGACTGGGCAATTCCGATTTATGTCGGGAGCGTCCTATCAAACTCCGAATGCCATATTTTGTTTTCCGGGAGTGAGACTGTGAGGGCTAAGCTTCATAGTCAAGAGGGATTCAGCCCAGATCAACAGCTAAGGCCCCTAAATCCATGTTAAGTGGCGAAAGATGTGGAGTTACTTAAACAACCAGGAGGTTGGCTTAGAAGCAGCCATCCTTTAAAGATAGCGTAACAGCTCACTGGTCGATGTAATTCTGCGCTGAAAATATAACGGGGCTTAAACATGGTGCCGAAGCTTTGGATTTTTAATTGTATAAGTTAAAAGTGGTAGGGGAGCATTCTTCCGGATGTGAAGCGAATTTGTAAGAATTCGTGGATCTGGGAGAAGAGAGAATGCCGGCAAGAGTAGCGAAAATCCCGATGAAAATTCGGGACGCCGAAAGTCTAAGGTTTCCTGGGGAAGGTTCGTCCGCCCAGGGTTAGGCGGGAGCTAAGCTGAGGCCGAAAGGCGTAGGTGATGCACAGCAGGTTAATATTCCTGCCCCATCTGATATGCGTTTTTACTGAAGGGATGACAGAGGAAGATATACTAGACGGTTTTGGATATGCCGATTCAAGGTCGTAGGCCGGTTTGTGGAAAACCCATGAGCCATTAAGGCTGAAAACCGAGTACGAGCCCTTTCACAAGGAAGGGCGAGTAGTAGAATCTTTCTTTCAAGAAAAATCTCGTAGGGAGTATATTAGGTGCTCGTACCGTACACCGACACAGGTAGACTGGGAGAATATCCTAAGGCGCGCGAGTGAGCCCTTG
>JAJYYV010000056.1 GCA_021800535.1 bacterium
TAGGGGGAAAATATGCTTTATAGAAAATTTGGTAATACAGGTGTAAAAATTTCTATTCTTGGATTTGGTTCCATGAGATTACCAATGGAAGAAAAAAATGGCAGATGGACAGTTAAAGAAGAAGAATCTATAAAAATGATACACTATAGCTTTGAACAAGGGGTGAATTATATTGATAGTGCTTATATGTACTGCAATGGAGAAAGTGAAATAATAGTAGGAAAAGCATTAAAAGGATGGAGAGAAAAAGTTTATGTGTCAACAAAAATACCAGTCTGGGAAGTGGGAAAAACCTCAGATTATAGAATGTTTCTGGAAAAACAATTAAAAAAATTAGATGTTGACTATATTGATTTTTATCATTTACATGGTTTAAATGAAAAAACATTTAATGAAAAGGTATTACATTTTGATCTTATTAGAGAAGCAGAAAAGGCAAAACAAGAAGGACTTATAAAACATATTTCTTTTTCTTTTCATGATAGACCTGAAATAATGAAAAAAATTATAGATAGTGGACCCTTTGAAACTGTTTTATGCCAGTATAATTTATTGGATAGAGTGAATGAAGAATCTATTGCTTATGCACATTCAAAAGGAGTTGGGGTTGTTGTTATGGGTCCTGTAGGAGGAGGAAGATTATCCACTTCAGATGTTTTAATAAATGTGTTTAAAGGGGCTATTTTAAGTACCCCGGAGATTGCCTTAAGATTTGTTTTTTCAAATGAAAATGTTTCTGTGGCTCTTTCTGGTATGGGAAATATAAAAATGGTTGAAGAAAATGTGCACACTGCATCAAAATTTAATTCTTTAACAAAAAAAGAAAAAGAACTTTTAGATAATTTTATTGAAGAGAGAAGAAAAAAAGAGGAAATACCCTGTACTGCATGTAGATATTGTCAGCCCTGTCCTCAAGGTGTAGCAATTCCTGAAATTTTTCAGCTAATGAATTATTATACTATCTATGGGCTCAAAAAATTTGCTATAGAACAATATGCAAATATTGGAAAAAATCCTGATGATAAACGAAAAAAAGCAGACGCATGTATAGAATGTAAGAAGTGTGAAGAAGTCTGCCCTCAAAAAATAAAAATAACAGACCATCTTAAAAAATTTCACAAGATTTTATCCTCTCAGTAAAATAAATTTTAGTAGTAGAAAGTAGTCAGGTTTGTCATCTTATTTTCGCCACCAAGATTGGCGGATATTGTACTGTTATGGGCTGGTCTGTTTTGTTGTTTGGGAAATATAATTCTGTTAAAATTTTCTCTTGAAGCCATGAAACTTTTACCCTTTCCCGATTTATTGTGGATATGGATAGTGATTGTTAAGCAACTGTATCTCTTTTAGTATTTGGGAAACTGTTGATAAAGAAACAACCGGGTTAGTTTGAAAAAATATACCATGTGTCATTGTTAAAACAATGAAGGTATTATTTACGTATGCAATTCCAGTAATACCGGCGTCCATATTTGCAATAGTTCGTTCTTTCCATTTTTCCCCATCAGAAGATATAAAAATTCTGGTACCAAGTTTATTTGCAGCAAGTATCTCTCCCTGTGCTATTATTACAAATTTTTTATTTCCATATGTAATTCCAATAAAATCTGAATTGTTGGCATCAAGATATTGTCTTTGTATCCATGTTTTTCCATCAGAGGATGTAAGAGTTAAGCCATAATCTCCAACTGCGACAAATTTTTTATTCCCGTATGCAATTCCATTAAGTGCATACATTATTCTGGAAGACTGTTTTATCCATTTTTTCCCATCAATAGATGTGAGAATTGAACCTCTATATCCAAATGCGATAAGTTTATTATTACCAGATACAATTCCACGAAGAGAAAGATTGGGTTCGGAAATCTGTTCTTTCCAATTTTTACAATCAGGAGATGTAAAAATTATATTGCTATAGGAATTTCCCAATATTATAAATTTATTGTTTTTATATACGACTTCAGTAAACTCAGAGTTTTTTATTCTATAAATTTGCTTTTTCCATTTTTCCCCATCAGAAGATATAAAAATTATTCCATAAGACCTATATGAGGCAAAATCGTAGTAATAACCAACTACTATAAATTTTTTATTCCCGTATGCAATTCCATTAAGAATATCATTTTTTCCAACATTTTGTTTTTTCCAGTTTTTTCCATCAGAAGATGTAAAAAATGTTTTATCCGATATGGCAACAAATTTTTTGTTGCCATAGACAATTCGGGTAGCGCCTTTAGGTAGTTTAGCACCTTGTGGTATTTTAGGAAATATGTTCCTTGATAATAGAGCAGACATATATTTATTGTTTTTTATTTCTTTCCATCTTTTCCCATTAGAAGATGTGAAAACTATTTCATGGTTATAATTCCCTGAAGCAATAAATTTTTTATTATTATATATGATTCCAGTAAATTCTAAGGAAGAAGAAAAATTTAAAGGATAAAATGTCCAAATTTTTTTATTCCGAGATATAAAAAACCCCTTTTTTCCACTATTATTTACAACTGCTATAAATTCATTATTCCCGTATGTTATTCCCTCATATGTTATTCCAGAAAAATTTATATGGGTTATCATGTGTCCTCTATTAAGAAGCTTACTCTTAAATGTTTTAGCAGATAATAGTCGTATAGGAATATTTAAAGGGGATTTCATATTTTCTTTTTGTACAGACATCGTTTCAGTTTCTTCATTGGATGGCATCTTTATCATCTTATTTGTAATATCCATAACTTGAATGTTTTGGGGTGGAATAAAAACAAATGTTGATGATGGAATAGGTTTTGTACTTAAATTTTTAAATTGTATTAACATTAGAATCTGATTTTTCAGTCCATACATTTTAACTTCCCGGGGAAACATATTTTTTTCATTGAACCGTAAAACAATTCTTCTCAAATGAAAACTTTGATGGGATACCGAAGGAATCATGGGTAAATGTATCGGCGTTTCAGTATGTATTTGCGCATTTTTAAAAACTTTTTTGGAAATTGAAACTACATAGAATTGATTGCCATTTTTAGATTCTTCTGTTACCTCCATATCTTTATAATATTTATCTATCAGGTTTTTTTCAAAATTCAGATTAAAAGATTTTAAATTTAAAATTTCATCTTTAAATTGTGTAGGAAGTTTACTGGTATCAAGTTTAATTACCATTGTATTATTAATGTTATTCCAAAAAGTTTTACCATCAAATACAATAGTCATATTAAGAGGAATAGGCATATTTGGGATTTGCATACTTGTTTCCATCTTAAAAAGTCCATTTTTAATCCAAAATTTTATGGGTATTTTTTGGTTATGTCCATTAATAGGCATAGTGATTTTTATATTCCCACTAAAACCTTTTTTAAAAGTTTTTTCATAAATTTTCAAAGATTCATTAAATTTCTTTATAAATTCCGCTTTGTTGATGCCTGCAAATAATAATAATGGGAAAAGTAAAAAAGTTATTGCTAAAAATATTTTTTGTTTAGTAAACATTTTATTTCCTCCATTTTATTATACACATAAAACTTTTAAAATGGAAATAGAGGCTGTGTAATAAAAAATATAAATAAGACTAAACCAAATTTAAATTATTTTTGTCTAAATATACATAATGAGTAATAAATTTATTGACAAAAATAAAAAAATTATATTACAGGTGCGGGATGGATTCACCTTAATCGAACTTCTGGTTGTGATATCTATCATAGCTATCTTAGCGGTAATGTTGCTGCCTGCTTTAGAACAAGCCCGGCAAAAGGCAAGACAAACAGTAGATATAAATAATCTTAAACAAATTGGATTGGCACTGGAAATGTATACTGACGATAATAATAATTTTTATCCTTCTTTAGGTCCAACTTTTTATTGGGGGGAAAGTCCACCTGGATGGTCAGAAAAACTATATCCTTATACAAAAAATAAAAATATATATATAAATCCTGATTATCCTATTAAAAATGATAAATTTAATTATTTTTTAGAAGGAAATCAGGCATATCTTTTAGCAAAACAATCTGGTTCTGGTTATGTTGCATTTGATAGTGTTGCTACAAATAGAACAATGATACAATATCCTTCTGCTTTTGTTCTTTCAGGAGATACAGATTATAATGGATTTACTGTTTATCCGCAAACTTCTAATAATCCTATATATGCAAATGGAGATACGGATAAAGATGATATGACACAAAATTGTTTAAGTTTTCAACAAGATTCAACACATTGGGCTCCTTATTGGAATGGAGGTTTAAATATACTTTTTGCTGATGGGCATGTTGCCTGGTTTAATCACTATGACCCCAATTCTATAACATTTAGATATTATACATTTGATCCCTGGTCAATGAATCCATAAATTTTATCTGATTATATTTTACTGAAAATTGTTTCAAGAAGAATTCTTGAATTTACATTATAACGAAGTCTGTTTTTTATTTCCATAATATTTTCAATAACATTAATATCTGTTTGTTTTAATCCATTTTTCCCCATAAAATTTGGTCTCATTGAAAAAATAATATTTTCCAGAAAAATCTCTATTTCCTCTCTTTCAAGGTCTCTGGCAGTTTTACTAATCAGAAAGAAAAAATTTCTCCAGTTTTTTTTATCCCGGGCAGTGATAATCTCATCTATTATATTCTTTTCTTTTTCTGATATATTTACTTCCAATACAGAATTAAGTTTTAATTTTATACATCTTGAAACTATTGTCGGTATAAGACTATAAATAGTTCTGGAAAGTATAAAAATAATTCCATAATCAGGAGGTTCTTCCAAAATCTTTAAAAGACTATTTGCTGCTTCTGGTCTCATCCAGTTTATTTTTATAAAGAATATTTTAAATTTGCTTAGATATGGTTTTATATATATTTCTTCTTTAATCTGTCTTACTTCATTTATTGAAAGAACACTTTTTTCTGGAATAATCCATTTTATATCAGGATGGATATCATTTTCAATATTTCTGCAGGATAAACAGGTTTTGCATACAGAAGGGCTTTTAGAACAATTTAAAGATTGAGCAAAAAAGATTCCAATTTCTTTTCTTATTTCTTCTGTTCCACCATATAAAAGATAAGCATTTGCAATCTTTTGTTTTTCCACTGTCGCAGTTAGAAATTCCTTTATTTTTTTATCGTTCATGTTTATTTTTAAAATGGTTCAAACCACTTTATAGTAAAAATGCTAATCGGGGCGAGTGGATTTGAACCACCGACTTCTTGGTCCCGAACCAAGCGCTCTACCCAAGCTGAGCCACGCCCCGTTTTTGCGCCCAGCCTGATTTGAACAGGCAACCTTCGGGTCCGCAACCCGACATTCTATCCGTTGAACTATGGGCGCTTGTTATATATATCTTTGCCATAACTATCTATTCCTACTATCACTGGAAATTTATGTACATCAAGGCTATAAACTGCTTCAGGCCCTAATTCAGGAAAAGCAATAATTTCTGATTTTTTTATAAATTTAGAGAGATATGCTCCGCAACCTCCAAATGTAATAAAATATACAGCCTTAAATTTTTTTATTTCTTTTATAATATTTTCTGTTCTTTTTCCTTTTCCAATCATACCTTTTAATCCATTTTTCAGCAATACAGGGGTGTATATATCCATTCTATGGCTTGTTGTAGGTCCACAAGAACCAATAATTTTATTTGTAGCAGTAGGAGTTGGTCCGACATAATATATAATTGTTCCTTTTAAATCTATAGGTAATTTATCACCATTTTTTATAAGTTCAATAAATTTTTTGTGCGCAGCATCCCTTGCTCCAAATATTTTCCCTGTAATTTCAATCCACATTCCTGCTTTTAAGGTTTTTATAGTTTTTTCATTTAATGGTGTAAAAATTTCCATTTTTTATTAAATTGTTATTTCAGCCATTCTGTGTGCCCAACATGAAATACTTACAGAAACAGGAAGTCCTGCAATGTGAGTTGGAAAACTTTTTATTTTTACATCAAAGCACGTTATTGCTCCACCAAGACCGCAAACTCCAATGTTAAGTTTATTGACCTTTCTTTTTATTTCTTCTTCCCAGTTAAAATATTCTGTTTTTAATGTTTTACCACTGTTTAAAAGAGCCTGTTTAGAAAGAAAAACTGTTTTATCTGAAGTTCCTCCTATACCAATTCCAATAAAGAAAGGAGGACAAGCATTGGGTCCTGCTTTTTTTACGCATTCAATAATAAAATTATCAATTTCTTCTGTTCTGGAAAAAGGATTAAACATTTTTAACCGGGTAACATTTTCAGAGCCAAAACCTTTGAGTATCAAAAAAATGTTTATTTTTTCTCCTTTGACAATTTCTGTCCATAGTATAGAAGGTGTATTTGTTCCTGTATTTTTTCTTTCAATTGGACTGACAATGGATTTTCTTAGAAAAAATTCTGTATATGCCTGGGTAATTGCTTCATCAATTAATTCCTGAAAAGAAGAATATTTTTTTAAATTGATATGAACATTATTTCCTATTTTCAGAAAAACTTCCACCATTCCTGTATCCTGACATATAGGTATTTTTTCTTTTTGGGCGATTTCAAGATTTTTAAAGATGATTTTTAATATTTTTTTACTATCAGAATTAATTTCCTGTTTTTCTGCTGAAATAATTTTTTTTTTAATTTCTTTTTTAAGTGTAAAGTTTGCCTGTTTTACTAATAACTTAATTGTTTTTATTATTTCATCTTCAGAAACTTTTCTCATCTTTATTATATTTCCACTTTTTCAATTCTGCCTGTTTCTATGGATTTATTTGCTGCCAATGTGAATGCTAATGTTTTTAAGGCATCCTCATAAGAAGATCTTATTAGGTTTTTGTTGTTTGTTTTTATAGCTTCTATCATTGCTTTATCTTCTGTTATAAGAGGGTCTTCAGGTTGATAAATTTTTTCTATTTTTTTACCATAATGTATTTCTAAATTTGACCTTTCTTCGTAAGATATTTTTTTATCTTTAAAATAAAAATCAAGTCCCACTTTTCCTGTGGCATTTATAAAACATCCGGAAAAGATTGTGCCAAATACACCATTTTGAAAATATACTGAAACTGCAGATGCATCCTCAACATTATATTTTTCTATATCTTTCATTAAACCTGTTCTTTTAACAGAAAAAACTTCAACTGGTTCACTTATAAGATATCTTGCCATGTCATAGATGTGAGTTGTTTGTTCTACAATCTGCCCCCCTGACATTTCTTTTCTTCTCCACCAATATACTCCTGGCATTCCTCCCACCCACCATCCTTCAAAAAATCCAAGATTGTTTTCATTGAAAAAAGGTTTTATATAATCAATAATTGTTTGATATCTGTCTTGATATCCGGCAGATGTGATTAAATTTTTTTCTTTTATTCTATCAGAAATTTCTTTTGCTTTTTTTAGGTCAAGATGAATAGGTTTTTCTATGAAAAAAGGTACTTCTTTTTCTATACAGGATATTTCCTGGTCCTGGTGCGCAAAAGGTGGTAGACAAATGTAGCAAACATCCATTTCTATTTCATTTAACATTTTTTTATAGTCTGTAAAATATGTACCTCCATATGTTTCAGATGCTTTTTTAGCTCTTACTTCATCTACATCACTCATTCCAACAAATTTTACATCAGACATTTTTGAAAGATTATTCATATGTGCGCCTGCTATTCCACCACAACCTATAAAACCAACATTAACTGTTTCCATTTTTTCTTTCTCCTTGTATATATAAAATTAAATTTTTATTTGATTTAAAATTTTTATATTTATATTTTTGATAAAATATCTTTTAAATATGCTACACTTTTTTTCAGATTTTCTTCCTGAGGTTCAGGTACACCACATTCAAATACCATATAATTGGAAAATCCTATTTTTTTAAGTGCACTAAAACCTTCTTTGAAATCTGTATGTCCCATCCCAGGTAAAATTCTATTACTATCAGCTAAATGAACATGAGATACCCATTTACCTGCTTTTTCAATCGCTTTTCCAATATTTACTTCCTCTATAGACATATGAAATAAATCTGCCATTATCTTAAGATACGGATTATTTATTTTTTCACAATATTCTACTGCCTGCTCTAATCTGTTTAAGAAATGTGTTTCATATCTGTTTAATGGCTCTAAAA
>JAJYYV010000021.1 GCA_021800535.1 bacterium
TGAAGTTAATGGAAGTAAAGGATCTATTGTTTTTAATCTTGAAAGACTTAATGAACTTGAATATTATTCATCTGAAGATGATATTTCTTCGCAGGGTTTTAGAACTATAAATGTTACAAATAATTCTCATCCTTACGCAGGGAATTTCTGGCCGGATGGGCATATCATTGGTTATGGAGAATCTTTTATAAATGAAGTGGCAGATTTGGTTATTTCTTTAAATAAAGGAGAAAATCCAATACCTAATTTTTATGATGGTATAAAATCCCAGGAAGTGCTTGATGCCGTTAGTGAATCAATCAATTCTAAAAAATGGATAAAAGTGGTTTATAGAGGTTAAAACTATCAAAAAAATAATAATAAAAAAGGGGGAATAAAAAATGAGATGGAGAAATTTTATAAATGAAGCAGGGAATAATGAAACAAAAAAAATAAAAAAACTTGTAGGAGGTATTATAACGGTAATTATTGTGGCTGGTCTGGTTGTATGGTTTGTTCAGGCAAAATCTTATAATAGAAACGTCGGTGGTAGATTATCTTTAAATCAATCAATACCTGTATCTGTTAACCCTAATGCTCTTGCTTTACAGGATGATATTGTTCAGGTTGTAAAGAAAGTAAAGCCGGCAGTTGTAGAAATAACAACAGAAAAAACAGTTACATATAGATACTGGAATCCTTTTGGGCAGAATAATTTTTTCGGCAACTTTTTCGGTCAATCTACACCTTCACAGCCAAAAACATACCAGAGAAAAGAAAAATATCTTGGTTCAGGTTTCATAGTTAGTCCCAATGGATATATATTAACAAATAATCATGTAGTAAAAGGTATGGATAAGATTTTTGTAAGAGTTTTTGGAAGTGATAAGAAATATCAGGCAAAGGTTATTGGTACAGATTCACAGACAGACCTTGCTCTTTTGAAAATTAATGCTGGAAATAATCTGCCCACTGTGTCATTGGGAAATTCCAATAATGTTCATGTTGGTCAGTTTGCAATTGCTATTGGAAATCCAATGGGTCTTTATGAATCTGTTACCTTTGGGATTATCAGTGCAAAAGGCAGGTATGTTTCAGGTATGCCTCTGGAAGAAAGTTTTATTCAGACCTCAGCCCCGATTAATCCAGGCAATTCCGGAGGGCCACTTGTTAATTTGGAGGGGCAGGTTGTTGGTATAAATACCTTTATTATTGCTCCCTATGTAGCTACAAATCTTGGTTTTGCAATACCTATTAATACAGCAAAAAAGATTTTTATTCAATTAAAAGAACATGGAAAGGTTATAAGAGGTTTTCTTGGGGTGTTTCTTCAACCTCTTACATCTAAATTAGCAAAAACTTTTGGATTAACATCAAAAAAGGGGGCACTGATTGCCAGCGTTATTCCAGGTACTCCGGCAAAAAAAGCAGGACTTCAATCAGGAGATATTATTCTTGATTTCAATGGTAAACCTGTTAAAAATATAATGGAGCTGGAATATGATGTTTCAAATACATCAGTTGGGCAAACAGTTATTTTAACAATATGGAGAAATAAAAAGAAAATTACAGTTCCTTTAAAAGTGGAAGAAAGGCCTTCCAAAAAAGAACTCACTCTTGCTTCAGAATATGCTTCTGGTGAAGTTTCATGGAAAGGTATGACTATAAGCAGGATAACCAATAAAATAAGACAGGAATATAATATTCCTGATATAAAAGGTGTTATTGTTGTAATGGTGGAACCAGGCTCTATTGCTGACCAGGCGGGAATAACATCAGGGGTAATTATAAAAAAAATTGATAACAGCAATATTACTGGTTTTAAAGAATTTCAAGATATTATTAGTAAAATTAAGAAAAACCAGGATGTATCAATTCTTATATATGCAAATGGACAGGACCAATGGGTTAGCCTGAGTGAAAAATAATATAAAATGACAAGTGATGAAATACGAAAATCTTTTCTTCAATTTTTTGAAAATAAAGGTCATAAAATTGTCCCTTCCAGCAGTCTTATTCCCTTTGATGACCCAAGTCTTCTTTTTACAAATGCAGGCATGGTTCAATTTAAAAAATTTTGGGCCACCAATATACTACTTCCATATAAAAAAGCTGTTAGCTGTCAGAGATGCGTAAGAGCTGGAGGAAAAGACAGCGACCTTGAAAAAATAGGATATAGTGCCAGGCATCATACCTTTTTTGAAATGCTTGGTAATTTTTCATTTGGTGATTATTTTAAAAAAGAAACGATAGAATGGGCATGGGAATTTGTTGTAAATGTTTTAAAAATAAAACCTGAACAATTATGGGTATCTTATTATGTAGAAGATGAAGAAACAAAAAAAATATGGAAACACTTTATTTCTGAAAAGAGGATTGTTCCTCTTGGGAAAAGTCATAATTTTTGGGGTCCTGCAGGAAATACTGGTCCTTGTGGTCCTTGCAGTGAACTTTATTTTGACTGTGGAGAAGAAAAATCCTGTGGAAAACCAGACTGTAAACCCGGATGTGACTGTGATAGATTTCTTGAATTCTGGAATCTTGTTTTCCCTCAATATGACCAGCAGATTGATGGTACATATCTTGACTTGAAAAGAAGAGGTGTTGATACAGGGATGGGTCTTGAAAGAATTTCCCGAATAATTCAAAATACACCTACCAATTATGAAACAGACCTGTTTTCCCCTTTAATAAAAAAAGTTGAGGAAATCTCAGGTATAAACTTTTCTGATAAAACAAGTGTGGTATTCAGAATAATAGTTGATCATATCAGAGCAATTGTTTTTCTTTTAAGTGATGGTATTATTCCTGAAAATGAGGGTAGGGGATATGTTTTAAGAAGAATTTTAAGAAGGTCTGCGTACCAGGGGAAAAAATTAAATATTTCCAAACCTTTTCTTTATCTTATAGCGCCATCTGTAATAGAAATAATGTCTAATGCTTATCCTTTTTTAAAAGAAAATCAAACATATCTAAGTCATATTATCAAAGAAGAGGAAGAAAGATTTTTAATTCTTTTAGATAGTTCTCAGAAAATTTTTATTCAGGTGGAAAAATCTTTTAAAAATAATGTTATACCCGGGGATATTCTTTTTAAATGGTATGATACCCAGGGTATACCAAGAGACCTTATAGAAGAAATTTCACTTGATAAAGGTTTTTATCCTGATTGGCAGGAATTTGAAGTTTTTATGGAAAAACAGAAAATTAAAAGTAGAAATAAGTCAAAATTTCAAGAGAGAATAGAGCCGATTTTTATTTCCCAGACCTTAAAGGAAACAATTTTTACTGGATATAATGAAAGCCAGACAAATACTAAAGTAATATCTTTTTATTATATTCCGCAAAAAAAATTATGGCAGATTGTTATTGAAAAAACACCTTTATTCCCTGAGAAGGGCGGTCAGATTGGAGATAAAGGGGAAATAATTGGAGATAACTGGTTATTCAAGGTTATTGATACAAATATCAATCAGCATGGTATTATTTTTCATACAGGAGAATTTTTCAAAGGTGATTCTTCAGATGTGAAAAAAAATCAGGATGTAGAAGTAAAAGTATCAATGGATTTCAGAATGTCTGTATCTTCCAATCATACAGCCACCCATATTTTGCACTATTGTTTAAGGGAAATGTTAGGGAAAGAAATCAAACAGGCAGGTTCCTATGTAGGATACGATAAACTTCGTTTTGATTTCTTTTATCCCGGTAAGATTGAGCAGATATTAATTAATAAAATAGAAGATATGGTTAATTCAATTATATTACAGAATAAAGATGTGATAATTGAAGAAACAGATTTCAGGGATGCTGTGTCAAAAGGAGTGATAGCTCATTTTCTTGAAAAATATGGTGAAAGAGTGCGGATTATAGATATAGGTGGGTTTCATAAAGAATTATGCGGGGGAATTCATTTAAAAAACACTTCGCAGATAGAGTTTTTTAAAATTTTAGCATTTTCAAGTATAGGAGAAAATGTAAAAAGAATAGAAGCAGCAACAAGAAAAGAAGCATATAACTGGATAAAAGAACAGATTAAAATATTAGAAAATTTATCCCATCAGTTTGAAGTAAGTTCAGACCAGTTGGTGGATTATGTGGAAAAATTAAAAAAACAAATTAAAGAGAAAGATATACAATTACAGACTTTTATAAATAAATTTATATCATATCAGGCAGAAAAAATTCTTTCAGATACTAAAATATTAGAATTAGAAAATAAAAAGGTTTATATTGTTTCAAATAGAATAGATAATTTTCAGATAGATATATTAGGCAGGATTGCTGATGAATTGTCTAAAAAGTTAGAAAATAGTATTAGTATTTTTGCCGGAGTATTTAAATCTAAAGTTGTTGCTATCTGTAAGGTAAACAATTCTCTTTCCAAACTTATTCCTGCAGATAAATTATTAAAAAAATTGTTAAATTATGTTGATGGTTCTGGCGGTGGCAATAGTTTATTTGCTCAAGGTACCGGCATCAATATAGAAAATATTGATGAAATCTTTCACCATATTGATGAGATTATAAAGGAAATTAGCAATAATAAATAATTTATGGTAAAAAAACAATATCTTACCAAAGAAGAAGAAATAGAATATATTAGGCGAATAAGAAAAGGGGATAAAACATCTTTAGAGGAATTTATAAGAATGAATCAAAAATTAATTATTTCTATTGCCCAGAGGTATGCTTTTAATCCGGAAATTTTTTCTGATTTAATTATGGAGGGGAATTTAGGCTTTATGAAAGCAATAGAAAAATATAATATAGACAAAAATACACGATTTACCACCTATAGCTACTTCTGGATTAGAAAATATATATTTAATGCTATTATTAATCAGTTTCAGTCTATAAAAGCCCCGGAATATGTTATGATTCTTAGGAAAAAATATAATGACTATATTTCCAGGAGCAATTTAGAGAATAATAAAAATTCAACAGATAAAGAAATTTCCGAACATCTTGGTATTTCTTTAGACCTTTTTTCCAAAATAAAGCATTACTTTACATATTCTCAGACATCTTCTTCTATTAAAAAAGATAATGAAGAAATTTTTGATAGTTTTGATATTATAGAAATTACTAATGAAGGGGAAAAAATAACAAATTTTATAAATGATGAAGAAATTCTTAATAGACTTTTTCAGAGATTAAAAGAAAAAGAAAAACGAAGCAAAACTGATGTATGGTTGAAAATATTAAAAATGTATTTTGGTCTTAATGGTCAAAGGCAGTGTTCTTATAAGGAAATTTCTAAATATTTTAAGATTTCAAGACAAAGAATTCATCATATAATAAAAACAACAATTCAAAAACTTCAACAGCAATATAAGGAGATGAAAAATGAAGGAATTATATAATTTAATACGGGATATTCCGGATTTCCCAAAAAAAGGTATTATATTTAAAGATATCACTCCGTTATTAAAAGATGAAAAAGCTTTTGAAAAAGTAATAAAGATTCTTGCTGATAATATTCCGGATTCTACAAAAAAAATCGCAGCAATAGAATCAAGAGGTTTTATTTTTGCAGGTGCACTGGCATTTTTATTGAAAAAAGGATTTATCCCTATAAGAAAAACAGGCAAGCTTCCTTATAAAACTATCAATTATACATATCAACTTGAATATGGAACAGATACAATTGAAATTCATAGTGATGCCATAGAAAAAGGTGAAAAAGTTGTTATTATTGATGATTTGCTTGCGACAGGAGGAACCGCTTATGCAGCAGCTAAACTTGTTGAAAAGTGCGGAGGTGTTGTAGAAAAAATTGTTTTTCTTATTGAATTATCAGCTCTCAATGGAGAAGAAAAACTAAAAGATTATCAGATATTTAGCCTTTTAAAATTGTAAATAAATTTATATGAATAAATATTTTATTATTATTTTTTTATTTTTATCTGTTTTAAGTTATTCTGCACTTGAAAAAATTCCATTTGATAAATGGCCCCAATTTACAATAAAAAATATGAGGATTTTAATTGCAGAAGGGAATCTTGCCCATCAGGGTTTTGCAGGGGCAAAAGCAAAGGATTTTAAAAATACATTTATTTTTTTCCCTGGTATAAAAAAAGGCATAGAGTTTGTAAATTATGACCAGGGTTATGGACCTGTAATAAAAACACTGGCTGTAATTTTTATGAATAATAAATGGGAAATTTTAAAGATTTCAATAATGAAAAAACAAACAGGAACTGCTATCACTCCCAGTAAGACATCCTGTGTTTTTGAATGTCTGCCTTCTATTGCCAGGAAATTAAAATTTAAAGCAGGAAAACCTTCCCCTATTGTTTTATCAGATTCTCAGCTATCTGGATTGCATTAAGGGCTGCACCTTTTCTTATATTATCTGCCACCACCCACATATCAAGAGCATTTTCCAGACAATGATTTTTTCTTATTCTTCCAACAAAAACTTCATCTTTGCCGGATGCTATAAGCGGGGTAGGGTAGATGTTTTTTTCAGGTTGGTCCATAACAATTATACCTGGAGATTTTGAAAGTATTTCTTTTGCGGTTTTTTCATTTATACTTTTTTCAAACTGGGCAGTTATGGATTCACTATGAGCATTATAAACCGGCACTCTTACACATGTGGCTGAAATTTTTAATTCCTGAATGCCCATTATTTTTTTTGTTTCATTTATCATTTTTTCTTCTTCTGTAAAACATCCGGAAAAATTTTCAGATAGTGTTCCTATTTCCGGGAAAATGTTAAAAAGAATTTGATGATGATAAATCTCCGGTTTGCATTCTTTTTCTTCAATATATTGTTTTGTTTGTGTTTTTAGCTCTTCTACTGCTTTCATTCCTGTTCCTGATACTGCCTGATATGTTGATACAATTATTTTTTTTAGATTAAAAATTTTAGCAAGAGGATAAAGAGCTACAACCATTTGTATGGTTGAACAATTTGGATTTGCAATAAAACCCTGATGGTTTTTCAGCGCTTGCGGATTTACTTCCGGAACAACAAGAGGAACTCTTGGGTCCATTCTAAAATCCGCTCCATTATCAATGACAATTGCCCCCTTTTGGACAGCTTCCCATCCAAAAATTTTACTTGCCCCTTTTTCTCCTTCTGTTCCTGCAAAGAAAGCTATATCTACATTATTAAAACTATCAATATCTGTTTTTTCAACTTTGAATGTTTTTTCTTCTATGGTTTCTTCTCTTTCCCGGGTAGCAAGAATTTTTAAAGATTCAAGAGGAAAATTTCTTTCAAGTAGTATTTCCACCATTTTTTTTCCTACCATACCTGCTCCCACTACCACCACTCTGTATTTCTTCATCTTTTTCCATCTCCTTTTTTCTATAATTAATAGCAAAATTATACTACTAATTTTGCTATTAATTCCCCCACTTGTTTTGTTCCCATACCCATTTTCCCGGCTTCTAAACTTTTTATCATCCCTTCACCAAGAGCTTTAGAAATAGCATTTTCAATTGATAGAGAGGCTTTTTCTTCTCCTAAAGTATCCAGCATCATTGCGCCTGCAGAAATTGTTGCTATAGGACAGATAACATTTTTTCCTGTATATTTTGGTGCTGAACCATGAATAGGTTCAAACATACTTACTCCTTCAGGATTGATATTCCCACCGGCAGCAATTCCAAGCCCTCCCTGTGTTATTGCCGCAAGGTCTGTGATAATATCCCCAAAAAGATTATTTGTTACAATGACATCAAACCATTCAGGATTTTTTATCATCCACATACATGTTGCATCTACAAATGCGTAATCTAAAGTTATATTAGGAAACTTTTCATTGACCTGTTTTGCTGTTCTTCTCCATAAATCACCGGAATATGTTAAAACATTAGCCTTATCCACTAATGTTACTTTTTTGTTTTTATTTCTTTTTTGGGCTAATTGAAAAGCATATCTGATGCATCTTTCTACTCCTTTGAAGGTGTTAATATCAATCTGGGTGGCTATTTCATCTTTTGTTCCTTTTTTAAAAACCCCGCCGCTTCCTGTATAAATTCCTTCTGTATTTTCTCTGATAACTATATAATCTATTTCTTCCGGCCCTTTATCTTTTATTGGCGCCCATACCCCTGGATATAATTTAACCGGTCTGAGGTTTATATACTGGTCAAGTGAAAATCTTAAATTTAAAAGAATTCCTTTTTCAAGAATTCCTGGAGCAACATCAGGATGTCCTATTGCACCTAAATATATTGCATCCAATTTTTTAATTTCTTCAATGGCAGAATCTGGTAAAATCTCTCCTGTTTTTAGATATCTGTTTCCTCCAAAATCATATTTTATAAGTTCCAATCCAAAATTATATTTTTCAGAAGTTGCTTTTAGGACAGTAAGTCCTGCTTCTATAACCTCAGGACCGACTCCATCTCCGGATATTACACCTATTTTATATATTTTTTTGCTGTCCATTTCATTAAGCCTCCATTTTTTATTATATTCTGTAAAAATTCAGGATATTTGGAAAAATGAAAAGATTGATTATTGGAAAGGTTTGTTAATATGCCATTTTCAAAATCAATTTCTATTTCATCTCCGTTTTTTATTTTATCTGTTTGTTCTATTTCAATTAAAGGAAGTCCAATATTTATGGAATTTCTTAAAAATATTCTCGCAAAACTTTTTGCCACCACAGCAGAAACTCCACATCCTTTTATGGCAATAGGGGCATGTTCCCGTGAAGAACCGCAGCCAAAATTTTCATCTGCGACAATAATATCGCCTCTTTTAACATTTTTTGAAAAATTTATATCCAAACTTTCCATACAATGTTTTGCTAATTCTTTTTCATCAATTGTGTTTAAATATCTTGCTGGAATAATATCATCAGTATTTACATTGCTGCCAAATTTCCAGGTTTTTCCTTTTATTTTCATTTTCCTCCCCTGTTTTTATGATAAGTTTGGGTTTTCTTTAAATCTTTATTTGTGCTTTGGTATTTATAAAGAGATAAAGAGAAACCCAAAGTTATTTCTTACTTTAGTATAGAAATAACTATTATTTTATTTCCTCAGGATGACATATTTCCCCTTTGATTGCTGATGCTGCAGCAACCTCAGGATTTGCAAGATACACAAAACTTTTTGTATCTCCCATTCTTCCTATAAAATTCCTATTTGTTGTTGAGATTGCTGTTTCTCCTTTTCCTAATACTCCCATGTGTCCACCTAAACAGGGTCCGCATGTAGGAGGACCTATTACGCAACCGCTTTCTAAAAATATATCAAAAAGTCCTTCATCTACAGCCTGTTTATAAATTTTTTGTGTGGCTGGAATTATAATACATCTTACCTGAGAGTTGACTTTTTTCCCTTTTAGTATTTCTGCTGCTTTTTTAAGGTCGCTTAATCTTCCATTTGTACAGGAACCAATTACCACCTGGTCTATTTTTACATTTTTATATTCACCAACATCTTTTGCATTACTGGGTAGATGTGGTGCTGAAACCTGAGGCTGAATTTTACTTACATCTATTTCTATTGTTTTTTCATATTTTGCATCACTATCGCTTTTTAAATTTTGTATATTATTATTTAATGTATTTTTGAAATATGAAAAAGTAATTTCATCCGGTTCAATAATTCCATTTTTTGCTCCTGCTTCAATTGCCATATTGCACATTGTAAATCTGTCATCCATAGGAAGAGTTTTTATTGTTTCTCCTGTAAATTCCATGGATTTATATAATGCTCCATCAACTCCGATTTTTCCGATTGTCCAGAGAATCAGATCTTTTCCCCCTACATATTTATTTAATTTCCCGTAATAAATAAATCTTATTGTTGAAGGGATTTTTAACCATACCTTCCCACTTATCATTGCAGCGGCTGCATCAGTGCTTCCAACTCCTGTTGAAAAGGCACCTATTGCTCCATAAGTACAGGTGTGGCTATCAGCTCCAATTATCAATTGGCCAGGAAGAGTCAATCCTTCCTCTGGTAAAAGTGCATGTTCAATGCCAACTTTTCCTATCTCATAAAATCTTACTCCATATTTTCTGGCAAAATTTCTTAATATTTTTACCAATTCAGCACTTTTTATGTCTTTACATGGAGTAAAATGGTCAGGAACAAGAACAATCTTCTCTGGAGAAAAAATCTTTTTTGCTCCAATTTTTTCAAATTCTTCAATTGCAATAGGACCTGTAATATCATTTGCAAGAACAAGGTCAACATCGGCTTCTATAAATTGACCTGGAACAACTTCTTTCTGCCCGCAATGATTCGCAAGAATTTTTTCTGTTATTGTCATGATTTGATTATCCTTTTTTAAAAATATTTTTTTTGGAAAAATACATATTTATGGCATTAAGATAAGCTTTTGCACTTGCTTCAATAATATCAGTACTTACCCCTTTTCCTATAAAATTAACTTTATCTATTATAAGTGAGATAATAACTTCTCCCTGTGCGTCTTGTCCGCCAGTGACAGCGTTTATTTTATATTCCTTTAAAACAGGATTACAGCCTGTTATTTTATCAATGGTTTTATATATGGCATCAACAGGTCCGTCTCCTCTGGAAGCATCTTCAAATAAATCATTCCCTTTTTTTAGTCTGACTGTTGCTGTTGGGATTGTTGAACTCCCTGAAATTGTATGAAAATATTCAAGGGTATATACAGAAATAGTGGAAATCGTTTCTTCTTCAGCAATAACAATGAGGTCCATATCTGTAATATCTTTCTTTTTATCAGCCAATTGTTTAAATCTTTCAAAAATTTTATCTATTTTTTCTTCTTCAATATTAAATCCAATCTGTTTAAGTTTGTTCTGCATGGCATGTCTTCCTGAATGTTTACCAAGAACAAGCTGGCTTTCAGGAATTCCAACCATTTGCGGATTCATGATTTCATAAGTGGCTCTGTTTTTTAAAATGCCATCCTGATGAATTCCTGCTTCATGCCTGAATGCATTTTCACCTACTATTGCTTTGTTAGGCTGGACCATTATACCTGTGAGAGAAGAAACAAGCTTGCTTGTTCTATAGATTTCTTCAGTTTTTATATTTGTTTCAATCCCAAAATAATCTTTTCTTACAACAAGATTCATCACTATTTCTTCCAGAGAGGCATTTCCTGCTCTTTCACCAAGTCCATTGATTGTGCATTCCACCTGGGTGGCTCCATTTATAATTCCTGCAATTGAATTTGCTACAGCAAGTCCAAGGTCATTGTGACAATGGATACTGAGAATAATTTTTTCATCCAAATTATTTTTTAAAAACCCAATTAATTGTCCAAATTCTTCTGGTAGTGCATATCCTACGGAATCAGGTATATTTATAATATTTGCTCCTTCATTTATGACTGTTTGGCATACTTCAAGGAGAAAATCTTTTTCTGTTCTTGTGGCATCTTCAGGAGAAAATTCAATTTCAGATATATATTTTTTGGCATAATTAACACTTTCTTTTGCTATTCTGATAATTTCACTTTTTGCTTTCCCAAATTTATATTTTCTGTGAATTTCTGAAGTTGCTAAAAATAAATGAATTCTTGGCTTTTGAGAGGTTTCAAGAGACTTTAATGCGCAATCTATATCTTTTTTTATACATCTTGCAAGCGCACATATAGAAGGCCCTTTAACCTCTTTGCTTATAGTTTTTACTGCATTGGCATCATCTTCTGATACAATAGGAAACCCTGCTTCTATAACATCAACTCCGAGTTTTGCAAGTTGAATGGCAATCTGAATCTTTCCCTGGCTTGAAAGACTTGCCCCTGGAGATTGTTCTCCATCTCTTAGTGTTGTATCAAAAATAAATATTTTTTTCATTTTTTTTGTGTTTGTATTATTTTTGTATATAATATAGTATAAATAATATTTTTTGTAAAATTTGTAAAATTTTTTTTTAGTAGTATAATTAAAAAGAATAACCATTAAATTGTATAAAGATAAAACCGGAGGATAGGTATCGAATTCCGACGATATAATATAAATTATAGAATAAGGGCCCTACAGGTAAGACTTATTGATGAAGAAGGCAATCAATTGGGAATTGTACCAAAAGATGATGCTATAAAAATTGCAAAGGAAAAATTATTAGACCTTGTTGAAATTGTTCCTAATGCAAATCCGCCGGTATGTAGGGTTATTGATTTTAAAAAATTTCTTTATGAGCAAAAAAAGAAACAAAAAGAAGCAAAAAAACATTTAAAACAGACACAACTAAAGGAAATAAGAATGACACCGGAAATAAGTGAACATGACTATGGTTTTAAAAAAGCTCATATAGAGGAATTTTTAAAGCAGGGACATAAAGTTAAAGTTTCTATATTTTTCCCGGGGAGAAGTATTCTGCATAAAAACAGGGGATATCGGACTTTGGAGAAGCTTATAAATGAACTAAGTGCTATTGCCAAGATTGAAAAAAGTCCCAAAGAAGAAGGTAAAACTTTATCTATTATAATGGTTCCTAATAAATAATAAATAGGAGTATATAATGCCAAAACTTAAAACCAGAAAAGCTGTAGCAAAAAGATTTAAAATTACAGGGACAGGAAAAATTTTACGGCATTCTTCAGGTAAAAGTCATATCCTGACAAAAAAGAGCAAGAAAAGAAAAAGAGGGCTAAGTAAGGCTAAAATTCTTGTCGGTTCTCAGGCAAAAATGATTAAAAGGATGTTGCCATATAATTAAAAAGGAGATTAAATAATATGACTAGAGCAACCAATCAACCTGCTTCCAGAAGACGTAAAAAAAAGGTTCTTCAAAGAGCAAAAGGTTTCAGGCAGGGGAAATCCAAACAATTTAAAAGAGCAAAAGAATTTACAGAAAGAGCTCTTACTTATGCTTTTGGCGGCAGGAAAAGAAAAAAAAGAGATTTTAGGGATTTGTGGATAGCGCGAATTTCTGCAGCATGTAAAAATAATGGCATTTCTTATAGTTCTTTTATGGCAAATTTTAAAAAACAGCAAAATCAATTAAATAGGAAAATGCTTGCAGAAATTGCATACAAAAATCCCGAACAGTTTACTCAAATTGTTAAAGAAATTACTTCTTCGCAATAAGAGATAAGGGTGGATAAAATTTGTCAAATTTAAGAAGAATTATTTATTACGTTGTATTTCTATTTATTTTTTATATCAATCTTGCCACTATAAAAGGTCACTTTTTTTTCCCGATATTTTATCTGTCCGGTATAAATGCGGTGTTTTTTTTATGTTTTGTCCCTATAATTATAATTGATTATTTTACAGACAAAAAAATAAGATTTTTTTATAAGGAAATAGATAAATTAAATTTTTTGATTGAAGACCTTGGTTTGGAATCCTCTCTTTTTCACTCTTCTATGAAAATGGCAGAACTTTTTACAAAAGATATTCCTTTTGAAGAGACTTTAAATGTTCTTGTGGATGAAATTAAAAAAATATTCAAAGAGGATACAATATCCCTACAGTTATTTGGAGAACATTTTATTAGTGTTAACAATGGACTATCCCTGCAGATTCCTATTGAATTCTTTGATGAAATTGCTATGGGAAGCGGTCCTTTTCTTATAAATAATCTGTCTTCATTTCCTAAATATAATTTTTTGGCAGAACAGGAGATAAAATCATTTATGATTGCCCCTTTATTGAGAAAAAAAGACCCTATAGGGATTCTTGGTATTTTTTCAACAGTTGAGAAACAGTATAGCCAAAAACATTTGGAGCTTTTGTCTATGCTTTTGGCCCCGGTTTCTCTGGTGATTGAAAATGCAGAATTAATAGAAAAAACAAAACTGCTTTCTATTACAGACCCCCTTACCCAAATTTATAACCGCAGGCACCTCCAGGAAGCCTTTAAAGAAATAGAAATAAAAGCAGTAAAAGATAATTTATATGTAAGCGCTGCCATGATAGATATTGATTATTTTAAAAATTATAATGATAAAAATGGTCATTTGGCAGGGGACAAAGTATTAAAAGAAATCAGTTATATTTTTAAAAATAATACCAAAGGAAGTGATATTGTAGCCAGATATGGGGGAGAAGAATTTGTTATTATTTTTCCAAATACAACAAAGGAAAATGCACAAAAAATATGTGAAATATTAAGAAAAAAAGTTGAAAAAACAGATTTCCCTTTTAAAGAATATCAACCCAATAAAAACCTTACTATTAGCATTGGGGTGGCAACATATCCGCAGGACACAGAAGATTTTAAAGAGCTTATACAGAAAGCAGACCAGGTTTTATATAAGGCAAAAAAAGAAGGCAGAAATAGGACTGTTTTAGCCTAAAAATTCACCGTAAAAAATAATTTTTGCTTCTCCCTGAAGAAAAATATCTTTTAAATTATCAGAAAAATAAGATTTTAAAATTTCTCCTGATTTTACAATGATGTTGACGGGACTTTTAATTTTTTTTAAAAGATAAGAGCAGATAATGCCGGCAGTTACACCTGTTCCGCATGCAAGGGTTTCTCCTTCAACCCCTCTTTCATATGTTCGGACCTTTATAGTATGATTATCTATAATTTTAACCCAGTCTACATTTGTTCCGTCAGGGGTAAATTCTTTATGATATCTAATAACAGGACCCATTGTTTCAATAGGTATATTTTCAATATTTTCAGTAAATAAAACTGTATGAGGAACTCCTGTATTAATATAGTTTACAATAATCTTTTCATTGCCAGCATCTATAGAAAAGTTTAGTTTGGGTTCTCCAATAAAAAACATTTTTGCAGAGATATATGAACCTTTTATACTGGTTTGATATATACCTGCTTTGGTTTCTATATTTAAATTATTATGCTTTGACAGTTTTTTTTCTTTAATAAATCTAACCAGACATCTTAACCCGTTTCCGCACATTTCCGCTTCTGAGCCATCAGAATTAAAAATTCTCATTTTAAAATTTGCATTTGAACTTTTTTCAAGAAGTATAAGTCCGTCTGCTGATATTCCATATTTTGCCTGACAAACCTTTTTGGCTAAAAGCTTCTTGTTTTTTATTTTATTTGCCCTGTTATCAATAATAACAAAATCATTTCCGGAACCTGTTATTTTATAAAATTCCATAAATAAGAGTGTAAAATAGCAGATGAAATTTGTCAAAAAAATAATAAAAGATTATACTTTTTTTATGAAAGATTTTATCTCTATTATCACAGGTGTATTAAATGGCTTGATGATTTGGACTTTTACAGGATGGTTTTTCCAGAAAAACACTTCCACAGGGAAAAAATATTTTATACTTTTTATTATTTTTATTATTTTAAGTGTCATATCAGATATTTTGGCATGGGTTGTAATCCATAGATGACTACTATAAAAAAACCTGATAAAATTTTTATTTTTTCTGCTAAGATTTTTGGATTTTTTCTTTTTAATTTCTATTATAAAATACACATTAAAAACAAGCAGAATATTCCATTAAAAGGACCTGTTCTTATTGTGGCAAACCATACAAGTTTTTTTGATTCTATCATTATTGGGTATATCAATTATATTCCTCTGTACTATATAGCCAAAGAAGAACTTTTTAAAAATAAAATTTTTGCTTTTATTCTAAGACTATGCGGAGCAGTTCCAATTTCCCGGTTTAAAAATCCCAGTGCAGGTTTAATTAAAACAGTTAATCTACTAAAGGAAGGAGGTTCAATTTTATTTTTTCCTGAAGGAACCAGAAGCGTTGATAATAAATTACTTCCAGCAAAATTAGGTACTGGTTTTATTATTTACCACTCTAAGGTGCCGGTAATTCCTGTTTTTATTAAAGGATTTTATGATTTAAACAAAAAATGGACAGTTTTTTTAAGACCAAAATCCATTTATATAAATGTAGGAAAACCTATATTTTTTGATTCAATTCCCTATGAAGAAATTGCTTCTAAGGTAATGGAAGCAATAAAAAATTTATCTTTTTCCTGATAATTTATTATCAAGACTTATTTTTGGGAAAATCTTAATAATCTTATTATTTTTATCAAATACAAATGCAAAATGACTATTGTCATAAAACCAGATTTCCATAAGTCCACTTTCTAATATATGTTTTGTTTCAGGAGGACCAAATAAATCTTCTATAGTAGATTTAGTTGTTCCTTTGATTATTTTCCCTTCTATAATTGCCTGTTTAATGGCAGGGGAAAGGGTAGGGTGATTTTTAACATATAATTCCCGTGTTTTTAAGTTTGGATAATGGGCTTGTAGTGGAGATAAAACAGGCTGTGGTTGTTTTTTATTAATTGCGCATCCTGTAAAAAATATACTGAGAAAAAATAAATAATAGAAAATTTTCATATTCTGCTCCTTGTATGTTAAAATATTTTTTATATTAACTTTTAAATTTATTATAGCATAGAGATAATATTATGGGAATAGAATATAAAGATGATGTTAATAATCTTTTAGATTTTGATATTGAAAAAAGAAAGACAGCCTTAAAAAATATAGAGAAAAAAATAAAAGAAGAAAAAATAAAAAATTCTCATATAAAAGAAGACCTTTTAAATCTTCATATTCATTCTTTTAATTCTTTTAATTATTTAAACTGGTCCCCTTCAAGAATTATTCTTGAGGGTTTTTTAAAAGGATTAAAGTATGTTGGTATAGTGGATTTTGATACAATTGAAGCAGTTGAAGAAACAAGATTTGCCTCGGAAATTTTAGGGGTATCTGCTATTAATGGTTTTGAAACAAGAGTATTTATAAACCAATGGCAGGATAAAGTGATTAATTCCCCTGGAGAACCAGGTATATATTATTTCTGTGGTATAGGTTTTAAAAAAAATTCAAAAAGTGGTTTTTTCTTAAATCTCCAAAACATATCAAAAAAAAGAAATAAAAAAGTAATTGAAAATCTTAATTATTTTCTTCCGGATATTGCTATTGATTATGAAAAAGATGTTATTCCTTTAACACCATCCGGTAATCCTACAGAAAGACATATTGTTTCTGCTTTTTATAAAAAATCTGAAAAAGTGTTCAAGGAAAAAATAATGGATTTCTGGTCAGGGATTCTTAATTTATCTGCAGATGAAGTTTTCAATATGAAAAAAGAAGATCTCCTTGAAAAAATAAGAATTAAACTTATAAAATCAGGAGGTCCTGGATATATTTTCCCACAAAAGGAGACATTCCCTTTAATAGAAGAAGTCATTGAGAACACTATAAAAGAGGGGGGTATTCCTGTGGGAACATGGCTTGATGGTACAAATGATGGTGAAAACAATCCCTATGAACACACTGGATTTTTAATGGAAAAAGGAATAAAAGCGATTATGATAATTCCAGAAAGAAACTGGAATATAAAAAATCCAGAAGAAAAAAGAATAAAAATAGAAAATCTGAAAAAATTTATAGAAGTATGCAAAAGTAAGAGAATTCCTGTTGTCCCGGGAACAGAAATGAACAAATTTGGCCAGCCTTTTATAGATGATTTTAACCAGCCTGTCCTAAAAGAAAATCTACCCTATTTTTTAGAAAGTGCTAAAACCATTTTTTCCTCTAAATTATTTTTATTGCCGGATAGGTAAATTAGAAAAGCATTCTTTTATTTTATAATATACTTTTTTAGGGACATTAGGATAGGCAATTATACTATCTGAAATTTCACCCCAACAATCACATACATTCCATAATAAAATTCCTCCACATTCCGGTATATTAAAATAAAATTCTGTCCAGAATTTATATGCTTCTGTCTGTAATTGTTGAGTAATTTCTATAAATTTATCTATATTGTCTGGTTTAGATAAATTATTATTTTGTATTGAATCAAATAAAGATTGAATTCTATATTTCCAACCCACTCTTATAGTATCACAGGCATGATAAAACCAATATTCATTAAATGGTGGCCATAATTTATCAGATGGAATAAATTTTAATAAAATCTCTTTTGAAGGAACAGAAATATGTCCTATTTCACTTATAAATCTTGGTTTATCTTTTATATAAAAATCATCTTTATAACTTTTTCCATGAGCCCATTTATGTGTATCTCCTTCTGTAGAATTATTTGGGTCATCTCCTTTAGGTGAAAAAGGACTATCAGGAATAAATGGTATTTCAGAATTAAATTTTTCCCAAACAGATTTTAAAACTTTGGATATCTTATGGTTTATATACTCTTTTCCAGTTATCCAATATCTAAATATATCATTTTCATTACCTCCACTCCATAAAGATATACATGCATGTTTTCTTAATCTTTTTACAATATAGGTTGCTTCATTTTTTGTATTTTTTAAAAATTCTTCATTTTGTGGATACCATCCGCATGCAAACATAAAATCCTGCCATATCATTAGCCCATATTCATCACATAATTTATAAAAATATTCATTCTCATATATTCCTCCACCCCAAACCCTTAACATATTTGCATTTGTCTCCTTTACCAGTGTTAAAATCTCTTTATATCTTTCTTTAGTTATATTTGCTGGTATTACATCTAAAGGTGTCCAATTAAAACCCTTTATGAATATTCTTTCTCCATTAATCTTAAAATAAAACAAACTTCCCCCATCAGACTGTTTTTCCTGTATAAGTTCAACCTGTTTTATTCCAAATGTACCCTCATACTCATCTATTTTTTCTCCATTTATACTTAAAGACAATTTATAATAATAAAGGTACGGATCACCTAAACCATTTGGATACCATAATTTTGGATTTTTTATTTCAAATTCTTTGTTTAATATTTTATTAGTAATATGTTCTTTTATCTCAATTATTTTTTTATTATCTTCAAATATATCAAGATTAATTTTTGCTTCTTTTTGTTTGAAAAATTCTATTTCTGATTCAAATTGTAAATAGGCAGAGTTATTGTTTATTTTTTTAGTTTTAATCCAACAATCTTTTATTCTTGCCGCTTTACTTATGATAATTTTGACAGGTTTCCATATACCACAGGAAACAAACCGTGGGGCTATATCCCATCCATAATTAAACTGAGCCTTTCTGGCAAATAAACGGGGAATGTTCCAGTCACTTTTTACTTCTTTATCAGACCTTATATCAACAGAAAATATAGGAGAGGAAATTTTTACTATTAGTTGATTTTTTTCTTTTCTTTTAACAATATTTGTTATATCTATTTCAATTGGAGTAAACATATTGAAATTTTTCCCTATTTCTTTACCATTTAAATAAATAGTTGCAAATGTATCAATTCCTTCAAAATAAATAAAAATTTTTTCTTCTTGTTGTATTTCAGGTAAAATAAAATCTGTTTTATACCAGAAATCTTTGTCTTCAACCCATCTCCATAAATCAGCATTCATCCCATAATAAAAATCAGGACCTAATCCTGCCTTATAAAGGTCTAAATGTACATCTCCTGGAACTTCTGCGGATATCCAATTTTCTACAGAATCAGAAAAAAAATCTTTTCTATCCTCATTATAAGATGTCCAGTTTAAAAACCAATTTCTTTTTATTTCTATTTCTTTTTTCATTTTTTTATTCTCCATTTTTTAAAGATTAATAGTATATTTATAGTATGTTTATAATTTGAATTATTGTCAATTTTAAATTACTATTGACAAAAGATAATATAATAAGTATAACTAAATATAATATGTATAGAAATAAAAAAATAAATTTGACATAAAAAAATATAGATATTATAATAGGTATAATATGAAAGAAACATTATATTTGAAAATTAAAAAAGATTTACAAAAAAAGATAGAAGAAGGATATTATAAAAAAGGACTATTTCTCCCATATGAAAAAAAATTAAGTAATAAATATAAGGTAAGTTTAATTACAATTAAAAGAGCCCTTTTTGAACTTGAAAATGAAGGTTTAATTATAAAACAACAAGGTAAAGGTTCATATATAAAAAAAATAGAAATCCATAATTCAATAAAATCAATTCTTGTGATATTACCATTATCTTCAAATATTTTCTTCTATGATGAATTTTACGGAGATGTATGGAGAGGTATGGAAAATGAAGCGAATTTACTGGGACATAATCTATTATATACAATCCATTCTCCATACTCCAAAAACAAAAACGAATTTCTAAACTCAATCAATAAAGAACAAATATGCGGTGTTGTGATAGTTAATGAAATAAACAAAGAAATACTTTTTAGTTTACAAGAAAGAAATATACCATTTATATTAGTTGATTATAATTATGGTTATTATCCTGCCATAATAACAGATAATATTGATGGAGCCTTTGAAGCAGTAAATTACCTAATATCTTCTGGACACAAAAAAATTGCCTGCATATCTATTCCTACATTTGGAAAAAGTTTTAACGAAAGAATAGAAGGGTATAAAAAAGCCCTCAAATTTAACAAAATAGAAGAACAATATATATATATTCAGGAAAAAAAGAAGATACAGGGATTTGGCATGGAAGAAATAATTGAATTTGGATATCATACATGTCAGAAATTACTAAAAGATAGAAAAGATATAAGTGCGATTTTCTGTGTAAATGATTCTGTGGCAATAGGAGCAATGAAAGCAATAAAAGAGCATGGGTTAAAGATACCTGAAGATATAAGTATAGTTGGATTTGATGGGATAGAAAGTTCTCAATTTACTCAACCTTCCTTGACCACAATGGAAATACCAAAAGAAAAAATGGGAAGACTGGGAATAAGAAAAATAATTGAAATTATAGAGGAGAGGAAAATTTTTTCAAGTATATTAATTTCTCCTGTTTTAAAAATAAGAGACTCTGTTTGTAGAAAAGAAGGAAATTTATTTTATGAGGATAAAAAAATAAAAGAAGAAGGAGCAAAGGAGGTGATAAAAGTATGAAAAAAATAAAACATATAATCAATGAAGTTATTGAGAAAAAACAAAAAAATGACATATATCTCAGAAAGGAGGAAAATACAATGGATAGAAAACAGAAAAAAAAAGCAAGAGTCGGTTTTACCCTCATAGAGTTATTGGTAGTAATAGCCATCATTGCCATATTAGCAGCAATGTTGCTCCCAGCACTTCAAAAAGCCAGAGAAGAAGCAAATAATGCGGTATCTATAAATAACTTACATCAAATAGGATTGGCTTATTATATGTATGTACAAGATTATAATGGATACTTTCCTTTAGGGGATTGGTATTTTAATGGAAATTGTGCTTGGCTAAACGGTGGTTATCCAGCAGAAGCGTTACCCTTGTATATGACGAATTATTTCCCGGCAGCAAATTTTTCAAATCCTCTGCCTGGAAATGGTTGGAAATTTGATTATCTTCCTAAAATATGGATTGACCCAAATGGAGTGGGAGAATATTGGACGTATTTTGTTAATTATGGTGGTGGTAATAGTTCAGAAGGACAATATGGTTGGGCATGTACTTATGAAGTAAATAGGGATCTTAGTTTTGGTGCTGAAGATTCTGGAGACGGAACTTTGGAAAGAGTAGCTTCAGCTAATATTTCAACAGTAACATTATCTCCTTCCAAAATTGCCGTTGTTTATGATATTCAACCTTATGATAATGGACTTGAGGATGTGGTATGTCTTGATGGTCATGTACAAACCGTAGAACCTAATGAAATAGAGACTATGTACCCGTATTTACCGCAATATGCTCCGCAGTATTATAAAATATATCAAGCTACTAGATGGTAGTATTTTTAAAATTTATGCTTTTTTATTTGGTAAAGATTCAATGAGACCGTAGAAAGGTAGTTCAGGGAATATTTATTTGGGAATTATTATACTTTTTTTATTGAGTATTATACCAGGAGGAATATATGAAATTTAAAATATCTAAAAAGTTTATAATTTTTATTTTTTTAATTTTTCCTATCTTTTTAAGTTTTGCTGGAAACTATAATTATATAAAAATAAAATCTTTATATAGTAAAAAAGATTGTTATAATATAATTCAAAATAGCTTAGATAAAATTGGAAAGAAAGGAGGTGGAATAGTTTCTCTCGATAAAGGTATATTTTATATTTCAAAAACTTTACATGTTCCGTCTAATACTACACTAGAGGGTCAAGGAGAAAAAGCAACTATTATAAAAGTTTTGTCATCTTTTCAAAACGTAAAAAATCCAGTAGAGTTTCCTAATAATAGAATAATCGTTGGATTGGGTGGGAAAAATATTGTGATAAAAAATCTTACAGTAGATGGAATGAATATTAGTAGTTATTGGAATCATAAAGGAGCAGCAGCTGGAATATATGGAATTTCCTTAGAAGGTTCATCTTTTTCTTATATAGAAAATGTTCGGGTAGAAAATGTTTCTGGAGAGGGAATTCTTATTGGTTATGGAAATAAATTTGATGCGGTTAAGAACTGTTATGTGGAAAATGCAAATCATGGAATAAATATATATATGAGAAGAGGACCTACTTTAGTAGAAGGAAATATTGTAAAGAGATGTACAGGAATGGGAATTTTTGTTGAAAGTTCAGATGATACTATTATTATTAATAATATAGTTGAAAATAATCAATGGTGGGGAATAGTGGATATGGGAGGAGCTGTTTTTAAACTTACAGAAGGAGGAATAATTTCTAATAATTATGTTTCCGGGAATTATTATTCAGGAATTTTTGTCCATGGGACATATAGTCAACTAAAAAAAATAATAGTAACTAATAATATAGTCCAAAATAATTTTTCAGGTGGAATTAACTTTTATAAAGTACAAGAAATTATAGCTAACAATAATATATGCTTCCACAATAACTTACTTTTTGAAAGAGATAATTCAGAAATAAGTATAAATCAATGCAACAACATAAAAGCTATAGGAAATATAATTAAATCTAGTGGTAATGAATTTGCTTTTACTATTTTACAAAGTCCAAGGATTAATTTAAAGTCTATTCTATCAAATAACATAATTATGGGAAAAAGTAAAAAATTCAAATATAGTTGGATTCCAGATAAAAATATAAAAGCTTTAAGTATATCTCCAGGAATTTTACTTTGCCAAATTAATAAATATTCGTTTAAGAATTGGAACGCTGCCAATATTGGGTCTTTTGAAACAAACTTAAAATTAGAAAATAAATTAGTAAAAGTTGGAACACATTCTTTGAAAATTTATTTCCAAAAATTAAAAAATATCTATGGATATGGAGATATTAAATATGATTTTGAAAGACCTTTAAATTTAAAAATGGCAAACTATTCTAATATAAACTTTTATATTTTTGTATCTCAAAAGATTTCAGGAACATTTAGAGTTTATTTAAAAGATATTAAAGGAGATTATATTATGTGGGGGTATAAACCAAATTTTGATTTTTCAAAATTAAAAGAGAATCAGTGGAATCATTTTATTCTAAGTTTTCATTTATCTAAAATAACGGAAAAAACTAAAAGATTTAATTGGAGTAAAATTAAATCTATTCATTTTGTTGTTGAGGGGAAAAGAGGATCTTTTTATTTTTCAAATATTTATATGGGATATACTGTAACGAATAATCAATATACTACCAAACAAACTATATATTAAAAAGATAATTGTATGAAAAAAATTTTGTTATCAGGTAGCCTCTGTGAATAAATCCAAAGGTTTAGTCGCTAAAGTAAAATATCATATAAGTAAAATGTTTTTTGTTTATAGAATTTTACATAACCAGTTTAAAACGTGTAACTAAGGAAGTAGATAAAAATAATTAGGAGGAAAAATATGATAAAACTTGGATTTTGTACGGATTATAGTAAAGAAAGAATTACATTTGCTCAAAATGCAGGTTTTGATTGTTTGGAAATAGGTGTTGGCCCTGGGGGAAAAATCGATGTTGAGAAAATAGATGAAAAAAAGATAGAAGAAATCAAAGGAGTTTTTAACAGAGCAGGAATTAGAATAGCCACAATGATGTGTGCATTTGGCAGTTTCGGTGCTGTTAATCATCTTGACCCTGACCCTGTAAGAAGAAAAGAGAGTAATGATTATTTTATCAAAGTTTTAAAATCTGCCAAAAAATTTGGAGTAAATGTTGTTTGCACCAATACGTTTGGAGACAAAAACATAAAACCTGAAGATAATCTTTCTATGTATAAGAAAGTTTTTTCCGAATATGCAAAAGTAGCAGAAGATAATGGTGTAAAAATAGCAATGGAGAATTGTCCTCATAGGGGAGGATATCCTTTAACTATTGGTAATATAGGTTATAGTCCTTCTTTATGGGAAAAACTCTTTTCGGAAGTTTCTTCTCCTGCAATTGGTCTGGAGTATGATCCCAGCCATCTTTACTGGCTTGGTGTTGATTATATAAAGAATATTTATACCTTTAGCAGTCGTATATATGCCTTTCATGCCAAGGATATTGAAATTCTTAGGGAAAATTTAGCAAAGGAAGGTATATACGGAAATAACTGGTGGAGATTTAGACTTCCCGGCTTGGGAGAAATAGACTGGAAAGGAATTTTCCGTACTCTTTATGACATTGGATACAACGGAGATATACTAATTGAACATGAAGACTCTATTATGTGCGGAGCAAGAATGGATGAAGGTTTGAAGTTAGGACTTAAATATCTTAAAACATTTATTGTCTAAAAGTAAAACACCTTCTGATATTGCAAAAACATTGAAAAAGGTTGCGGATATTGGATATATTATTTTCTGAAATAAAATGGTTAATCTGAAGAAAATTTTGACATTAGCGTCAGAAAAAAATTTTGCAGTAGGTGCTTTCAATGTATATAATGCTGAAAGTGTTCAGGCGGTTATAGAATCAGCCGAAGAGGAAAAAAGTCCTGTAATTATGATTACTGGCCCCTTGGAAATACCCTTACTTGGACTCAAAGGTTTTGTGGATGTGTGTAAAGTGATGACAAAAAAAATAAAAGTGCCGGTGTGTCTTCATCTTGACCATTCTACTGACCCTGATTTTGTGATTAAGGCAATAGAAACGGGTTTTCCTTCAGTTATGATAGATGCATCAGGTCAGTCTTTTGATAGAAATGTGAAAACCACCAAAAAAATTGTTGATTTTGCTCATCGCAGGGGTGTTACGGTAGAAGGTGAGATTGGTAGAATAGGTAAGGTTATGTTGAGTAAAGAAACGGATGAAAATAATTCACAATCTACAGACCCGCAGCAGGCATTAGAATTTGTAAAAAAGACAGGTGTGGATGCCCTTGCCATAAACATTGGTAATGCCCATGGAATTTATCAGAAAGCTCCCAAACTGGATTTTGTACGATTACATGAAATTGCTGAACTGGTTAAAATTCCGGTTGTTCTGCATGGTGGTTCCAGCACCCCTGTACCGGATTTAAAAAAACTGATTTTGTTTGGAATAAGCAAAGTAAATATTGCTACTGAACTTCATGTAGCATTCAGCAAAGTTGTTAAAGAAGACCTTGAAAAAGGAAACGGATTTACATGGACATCCGTCTCACTTATAAAGGTAAAAAGGGCACAGAAAAAAATAATCAGAAGATGGATGAATATTCTTGGCTCTTCAGGCAAAGCAGATTTATGGGTAAAATGAATTACCGGTATCTCCAAATACCTTATAATTTTCTGGTATAATATTAAGAAGAATAACATTAAAAACACTAAAATACAACAGAACTAAAAATGGTAAATAAAAAAGATATAAAAATTTTACAGGAATTAGTTAATCATGTTAGAGAAATTGTTGATTTACCAATTCAGGAAGAAAAACGAAATTTATGGCGTAAGTTGAACGGATTGAAGCCGGAAAGACCAATGGTTATGATAGACCAGGTATGTTGGAATGAAATGAACGTTAATGACGAATTAACTTTGCAATGCACTGAACCCGAATGCCGCGGATACGAAGAATATCTTCGGCGTATACTTTACCAATGGAAATATTTTCCTGTAGATATGGTTGTTGAACCTTTTATTACTGTGAAGAAGGCAATCAACAACACTGGGTTTGGCATCGGAGTTCTTCAAAACATTGCAGTGAGTGACCCAACAAGTAGTATTGTTGGACATAAATTCATTAATCAGTTTGAAACTGATGATGATTTAAATAAGATTAAAATCCCTCGTATCAGTCATGATCAAAAAGAAACTGACAGGAGAATAACAGTAGCCCATGAAATTTTTGATGGATTTTTTGAAATTAAATCTGGTGGTATGGACACATACGTTTCATTATGGGACCCAATTAGTATGTGGATGGGTGTAGAAAATGCACTTTATGCATTAGTTGACAAACCTGATTTTATGCATAAATTGGTTGGAAAGGTATCTGACGGTTATATGAGTATGTTTACCCAGTTAGAGGAACAGGGTTTGCTTTGTGAACCACAAAGCCTGATTCATTGCACGGGCGCATACACTGATGAATTATCAGCGTCAGGCTACAATCCGGATAAATCCCGTACAAAAGATATATGGGCAATGGGTTTAGCACAGATGTTTTCAACAGTTTCCCCGCAGATGTTTAAAGAATTTGAGGTTGATTATGTCAGCCCTATCTGTGCACGTTTCGGACTTGTATATTATGGATGTTGTGACCCATTGGATGGGAAAATGAATGAAGTTCGGCTTATTCCTAATGTCAGGAAGGTTTCCATGAGTCCATGGGTCAGCAAAAAACGTGGTGCTATGGAAATCGGGAATGATTTTGTTTATTCATGCAAACCAAATCCTGCTTTATTGGCAGTAACTACTTTTAATGTTAACCGTGTGAGGGAAGACCTGGAGGAAACACGGGATATATGTGCAAAGTATGGATGTCCGCTTGAGATTATTTTGAAAGATATCAGCACAGTGCTCTATCAGCCTGAAAGACTTTTTAAATGGGCAGAAATATCCATGCAGGTTGTTTTGACAGACCCGCATGTTTAACGGATAGTAAATACAAAAGGTCCTTGTTTTCAATCTAATCCAAGTTCCGCAAAATTAAGAACAAAATGGTGAAAACACAGGGGTTCCCGTTTTTTTTATTCACTACATTGGGGTAGTCGGCACCCAAAATTTTTTCGGTTTCATAATCTGTTTAAAAATATCAGAATCTACAATTTATCGACAAATAGAAAAAGGTCTTTTAGTGAAAGGAAGCATTTCCTTAATCAAAAATTATTGGTATAATGTATAATATTTACAAATAAAGTAAATTAAAGTATAATAAAGTATAATAATTATATGAGGTGATAAATTATGATAGAAACAGTTCTGACTACAGAAGAGGTGGCAAAACTTTTAAAAATATCAGAAGCCACAATTTATCGACAAGTAGAAAAAGGTTTTTTGCCTGGATTTAAAATTGGTAGACAATGGCGTTTTCGTAGAGAAGATATAGAGATTTTTATGAAAGAACGTTCTTCATGGAAGCAAAGATTTCAATTTTTGCTTGATGAATTTCAAAAAAAAGGAGTAGAAAATAATATTACTGAGAAATTAATTAATCAGGAAATTTCTAAAGTTAGAGCATTTAAAAAGGGGAAATAATGCGAGTAGTGCTTGATACTAATGTTTTTGTTTCTGGCCTTTTAGTGAAAGAAAGTATTCCATCTCGCATTTTGTATGCTTTTAAAGAAGAAAAATTTATTTTAATAATTTCTTTAGAAATTATATCTGAAATCTTAGAAGTTTTAATTCGTCCAAGATTTAATTTAGAAAGAGAAAAAATTTTTGAAATTATGTCTGCTATTGAGATAAAATCAGAAAAAGTAATAATACCTTTTACAAAAAAAGGTATTATTATGCCTTATGCTCCAGATGATGAAAAATTTCTTTGGTGTGCAGAAATAGGTCAAGCAGATTTTATTGTTTCCGGGGATAAGCATCTTTTAAAAGTGAAAAAATATAAATCTATAAAAATTATAACACCTAAAGAGTTTATTAAAATATTATTTCCCAATTAATAAAAGTCAGGTAATTTAGAAAAACATTCTTTTATTTCCCGACTTGTCTAAATTAGTGCGACAGAGATAATTTTTATTGAATAATTGAATAATAGTATAATATAATAAATATTAAGTTTGAAAAAATGATAAACATTATCTCTAAATTAAAAAACTTGTGTGAAAAATATAAAATAGAAATTCTTTATCTTTTTGGGTCTCAAAGTGATAAAGGTGTTTCTTTTATAAAAGGAGCAAAGATTTATATTGAAGAGACTTCAGATCTTGATATAGGTATAATTTTTAAAACTTTACCAGTAGATAGGTATGAAATATATGGAGCCCTATATTTAGACTTATCAATATTATTTGAACCTTTTAATATAGACCTGGTATTTCTTCAGGAAACAGAGATATTATTTCAATATGAGGCAATAAAAGGTTATTTAATCTATTGTAATAATGAAAATTTTTGTGATAAATATGAGGAAATGGTAATGAAAAAAGCTTCAGACATATCTTATAAAAAAATATCATTTGAAAAAGATTTCATGGAGGCTATAAAAGATGGTTATATCACGATTGCAGATTGATAAAATTGAGAAAAACATATCTCTTATTCAGGAATTCCTTTCCCATTTAAAAAACTTATCAGAAATTCCGGAAAAAGAATTTCTTTCCAGTACTACAAATTCAGATGCTGCAGCCGAAAGTTATTTAAGACGTTCCTTGGAAGTAATTTTTGATACGGGTAGATATATCCTGTCAAAGATTTATGGATTTAAAGATATTGAATACAAAAAAATTGCATTAGAGCTTGGCAAAAAAAAAATAGTAAGTATTAATTATTCCGAAACTCTTATTAAAATGGCTGGTTATAGAAATAGGATGGTTCATCTTTATTATGAAGTCAGCCCAAAAGAAATTTATGATATTTTGAAATATCATCTTACGGATATTGAACAGTTTATTGAAGAAATTGCTAATTTTATAAAAAAATACCAACAAAATATATAAGCTCTATGAGGTTAATAGATTATTGTAGATTTCATATAATTCTTTTAAATATTCTAAATTTTTATTTGGTAAAAAAATATTCCTTTCAATATTTTTTTCTATGAATTTTTCAATATCAATATGTTCCATTTTTTCTGCAATAACCAAACAAGCCCCTGTAGCTGCTTCTTCTTTTGTTTTAGAAATTGAAACAGGTATATTAAAAAGAGAGGCGGATATTTTCCCTAATAATGGATTTTTTCTGAAACCATTTCCACTTCCTATTATTTCGTTTATCTCTGTTTTTTCCATCAATCCATAATAAAAATAAAGTTCAAAGATAATGCCGGCATAAAAAGAAAAAAGAAGATTTTCTATATTAAAATTATCTTCGGTTAAATTTAGTAAAAATCCTTTTAGGTCTGGTATCTGTCTGGAACCGGAAAAAAAAGTTCCTGCAATTATCTGATTATCACTTAGTGCTTTTTCAGAATATTTATGAATTTTCTCAAAAATATTTTTTATATTTTTTATTTCAAAAATTTTTTTTCCTGTATCCTTTAAAAAATGTTCAAGAATTTTTAGGGTTTTTCCTCCTGAAAGGCCTGCGCCTACTGAAATATATTTATCTTTTATAAAATATCTTGTATCAGTGAAAGGGAATTTTTTATAGGTTTCTATTCTTTTTGAAATTTGACTGCCTGTGCCTATATTAATGACAATTTTATTTTTTAAATATCCGGAACATCCTATTATTGATGCCTGGTTATCTCCAATACTTACCCCTACATTACAATTGCGATTTATTCCTGTATTTTTTAAGATTTTTTTGTTTATTTTTCCTGATATTTCTCCTGTTTCAACTATTTGGGGGAAAATATATTCAGGAATATGTAATTTTTCTATAACATCCCATAACCAATTTTTATGTAAGATATCAAAAAATCCACTTGAACCTGCATTAGTTATATCTGTTTTAATTTCTTCACCGGTTAAAAGAGAAGACAGGTAATCGCCAATAAAACACATCTTATAGCCACTTTTAAAAAAAGAAGGTAAGGTTTCTTTTAAGTAAAAAATAGTTGGGCCCATAAATCCTGGAGAAATAATTGTTCCTGTATTTTTTAGTTTTTCCCCTGAGATTTCTTTTATATATTCAATATAATTTTTACCATTTTTATAAGGTAGCAAGGTTCTTTTATCTTCCCATGTAATAAGAGGAGTAATTGGATTTAAATTTTTATCAACTACTAAACATCCATGCATCTGTGTTGAAATTCCTATTCCTTTGATTTCTTTTTTCTCTTTTAAATTTTTCAGAAATTCAAAAGATATGTTTTTGATTTTATGGATATCTATTTCAGAAATTTCATTTTTTTTATAGACTGCTTTATGGGGGATAGAAATTGATTTTAAAATTTTGTTTTCATCTGATTGATAGAGGACAAATGCTATTTTACTTGTGCCAATATCAATTCCTAAATATTTGCTCATGTTTTAAGGAGAAATCCAGACAGTTTTACCGTTTTTCCATACAGCTATCGGCCGGCCGGTTTTTCTATGGTTGATTATAACTTCCCGTACCGCTTCTTTTAAAGCTGCTTCTGCTTTATCCTGTAAAGACATTCGTTTTTTCATGTTTCACCTCACTGATTGTCTAATTATTTGAAATAATGTTTTATTTATTATTTCTATGTGAACATTTTTTTTCATGGCCACCAGTACGGGTTTTGTTTTGGAATTATCAAATAGTGTCCATGAATTGGACAATGGTGCATATAATTTTAAAAAATTATGAATGCCGCGTCTAAATCGACGCCGGACATCTTCAGATTTCACATCATGACCACCTTCCGCAACCCTGTCTTTAATACGTGCAATCGCCAATTCCGGGCTTGGTATCCATAAGAAAAAAATATGCAATGCATAACCTTTTGTTTTCAAATTTTTAAAAAATTTTACATAGGATTTACCCGCCAGGGTTGTTTCAAATGCAAAATCTACGTTGCGATTAGCAAACTCATAAATTTGTTGCAGTACAAGTTTACCAGCTTTAATGGCAGCACTTTGTGGTTCAAACGGAGACAATCCTTGCGCGATCATATCCGCATTTATAAAATTTGGACAATTTGCGTATACAGGTAAAAATTTTATTGCGAAGGTTGTTTTTCCCGAACCGTTTGGCCCTGCAATTATATAAACATTTTTTTCCACAAAATAATTTTACCATAAAACAAAGAAAATTGGATTTTTTCTATACATTTTTCAATCATATTTGCTCATTTTTTACTTTTTTCTTGTAAATATAAATTACTATTTTGTTGTTATAAGAAAACTTAATGGTAATTTATAATTAAAATAGAATGGGCTGGAATTTTGAAAATTTTATTATTGTTTATATTTTTTTCTTCTTTTATAATACAAATTTCCGGTTTATATATTGTTTGGTTAATATTATTACCTGAAGCAATAAGCATACTTTCCATAGGATTATCTCCGGTGATTAAAATAGTATTACAATTCTGGGTTTGTATTGAACCACAAATTTCTATTTTTATATTACAATCGTTGTCTTTATGCCTGTTTACAATAGATATACTTATATTTTTTTTATCAGCAGATATGGTGCCGGCAGCATCTATATATGAGAAGTTATTATTGAACCAATGGTTAGGCCATTTCCATACATTATCAGAATTTTCCCAATGAGGTGGAAGATATTTTTGATATTTTTCTTTTTCTTCTTTTTCCAGGTTTATATCAGGTTTTAATATTTCACTTTCTACCCTTATATCCAGAGCAATTTCATTATGTAATAATCTGTAATATTTCATAGGAAAAAATATTGGCTGGTAATAACTTCCTTTTGGAGTGGTGTAAATTGGAGCAATAACATTAATCAATTGTGCCATATTTGCCATTTTTATACTATTGGCATGTCTGATAAAAATATTAAGAACAGAGGCCACATACAAAGCATCAGTGAGATTATAAAATTCTTCAAGCAGGTCTTCCCCCTGGCGAAAATATTTTTTTGCTATGGTTCTATCACAAGATTTTCTATACCATATATTCCATTCATCCACAGCAATACCTGGAATATTGGTTCCAGGATATTGGTTTTCTATCATATTAATAATTCCTTCTAATCCTTTGATATTTCTTTCAAAATCAATTGTATTAAGAAGAGTTTTATAATATCCCGGACATCCATCATATCTATGTAAAGAAATATAATCTATTAAAGGACCAAAACCTTTTTTATAAAGATGTTCTAAAACTTTTCTATCCCATTCAGAATTATTTGCGCCACAAAAAATAAAATGGATTTCAGGTCCAAGTCTTTTCATCATTTTAGCAGTTTCTGCGGCTTTTGCTGCATATTCTTCTGGTTCGCAGTGCCCATGCTGCCATGGTCCGTATATCTCATTTCCTAATCCCCAGTATTTTACATTAAATGGTTTTTCACTTCCATTTTGTTTCCTTAAGTTTGCAAAATAGGTATTTGTATCTGAATTACAATATTCAAGCCAGTTAACAGCTTCTTCTGATGTTCCCCATCCAAGATTAACAGCAAAGTATGGTTCTGTTTTAATATAATCACAAAGTTGCATAAATTCATGAGTTCCAAACTGATTGGATTCTATTGTTTCCCATGCCAATTCCATTTTTGGTTGTCTTTTGTTTTTGGGGCCTATACCGTCTATCCAATGATATCCTGAAGAAAAATTTCCTCCAGGCCATCTTAATATTGGCGGATTTAATTCTTTAATTTTTTCAATGACATCCAACCTAAATCCATTTTTATCACTTAAAGAATTGTCGGGTTCATATACACCCCCATATATAGCTCTTCCCATATGTTCTATGAATTGTCCAAAAATCATAGGGGAAACTTTGCCTTTTATTTTTTCTGAATTTATTTTAATTTTTGCTTCCATTTTTTTCTCCGGTATCCAACGCAGACAGATTTGTAAATGGAGGTAGTATTGGGCGCACGTGGATTATGCTTGAACATTTCAAAGATGCACTCTTGTCGCATATACTCCTCATTTTTGGAAAGCAACTGCCTATATGGACAAACCAATCGTCGTGGCGAACCACATAATGGTTCGTGGTTCTCTCCAGAGAAGTGGGCGCACGTGGATTATGCTCGAACATTTCAAAGATGCACTCTTGTCGCATATACTCCTCATTTTTGGAAAGCAACTGCCTATATGGACAAACCAATCGTCGTGGCGAACCACATAATGGTTCGTGGTTCTCTCCAGAGAAGTGGGCG
>JAJYYV010000022.1 GCA_021800535.1 bacterium
GGTCTGTTAATCAATTCATCTCTTTCGTTTTTCTAATTTAAAAAATATAATGCAAAAACAAGAGTATGAGAATTTTCCCTTTATGGTTCAGGAGATCCTTGTCCATCTCTTGTCCATGGCCAACCAGGAACAAAATTAGGATTTGGAGTACTCGTCTGTCCGATATAATATTCTCTGTTTTCAAGGTCTGTCTCTGGATACCACTGGACATGTCCATCACAAAAAGCAATGTCTGCCCCTCCACTGTGACGATACTGGAAATTACCAAAATACTCTCCCTTCCACCCGAAATAAGTGTCACCAAATGCCCAATATTGGCCTGAATATGTAGGAACTGCACTTTCTCCGAATAATAATGTCTGTGATGGTGTTGTTACAAAATTAGTTGTAATAGCCACATTGGGTATATATAGCTCACAAAGACCCATATCAAAATCAGGTTGGCCAGAAGTTCCCATTCCCATATTATATCCATATCCCAGGAAGTTCCAGTCCGCAGGATCTCCTTCTGCTGATTGATTGCCTGGTTGCCCTAATCCAAGAGAGGTGTTAAAACCCTGATAATACATTGACTCATCAGGGTCATAATAAACTTTCCAATTTTTTATATATGGATAAATCTGCCATGCCCAAAATGATCCAACACCTGTTCCTGCCCCTAATCCCCATGGGTTCCAATTAATAGACGCTGGAGGATATGTCTGGTTGTAATCATTCAAATACATCTCCATTGCTAATGCAAGTTGTTTCATATTACTTATAGAAATTGCCTGTCTTGCTTTTTCTCTTGCCTGGGCTAATGCTGGTAGTAACATTGCCGCAAGAATAGCAATGATTGCTATGACTACCAATAACTCTATTAAAGTAAAACCTTTTTTACTTTTCTTTTGTTTTTCCATATTTTCTCCCTCCTTTTCTATATTATTATTTACTATTTCTTTTATAATTTCTTGGTTTCCTTTCATACCCTTTTTTTCACCTCCTTTTGCCCTATGATATTTTTTTATATTTTTTGATTGTTGAATCTCTTATTATAAGTTTTGACTTAAGAATGATTTCTTTGTTTGTATTTTTGCCTGTTATTTCATCTATTACATAATCTGCAAGTTCTTCTTCCCGAATTGATACTGAAGTAAGATTTGGCTGAAATATCTCACACCAAGGGGTATTATTATATCCAACTACGGAAACGTCATCTGGAATTCTCAAATTTAATTTTTTTGCTGTTTCATAAATCAATTTTGCTCTGAAATCTCCATCACAAAATACAGCCATTGGTTTTTTCTCTTTTTCCAATGCCTTTGCGATACTGTCTTCATCCGTAAAAATTATAAAATTCTCTTCCTGTATATTTTTTTCTTTGAAAATACTTTTTGCCCCTTCAATCACATTTCTCTGACTTTTCTGGTCAGGAAAAATTGAATAGGTATAGAAACTAATTTTTTCATAGCCAAGAGAAACTAAATATTCTGCCACAATCCTGCCTCCGGCAAAATAGTCAGATAGAATATATCTTGCTCTTGGTAATCTTTTTTCTGCTTCAAAATTTTGTAAAAATATTACTTTGCCTGGATAATTATCAAGAAAATTGAATGGAAATCTGGAAATCCCATCAATAATAAGAATTGCCGGATGTCTGTCTATCAAAGATTTTATCTTTTTTATTTTTTCCCCAGTTCTATAATTTTGATAGTTAATGGTAATACAAAAATAGTTAGATTCTGTAAGACCGTTGATAATTTTTCTTGAAAATTGCTCAAAAAGATGACCTGTTGTCGGCATAATTATTCCGACTATTTCATTATTATTAAATTTGGGTTTACTAACTTTTACAAATGTCCCTTTTCCCTGTATCCTTTCAAGAAGTCCTTCGTGTACAAGAGAACCAATTGCCTCACGTACAGAATTTCGTCCCACATTGAACATCTTACAAAGTTCTGGTTCTGTTGGAATACGAGAGTTTACAGAAAAATCCGATGATTCAATTTTCTTTTTCAGTATTTCACATAACTGGTTAAATTTGGTTTTTGTTTTTATAATCATATTTTATCCTATCATAGGATGAATTTTCTTGTCAAATTTTTGTACGAGTTGAGTACATCGGTAACACTTTTTTATCTAAAATTTGAGTTAAAAATTTTACAGGAGAAAGATACCCTAAAGATTTATGTGGTCTGTTAAAATTATACTCTATTAACCAGTCAGTTAGCAAAGGATTAAAAACATCCACATCATCTATATAGTTTCCCATCTGTAAAAACTCTTCCTGCAATGTTCTATTAAATCTTTCTACGCATGCATTATCTTTTGGGGTTTTTATCCTTGAGAAGTAATTTGTTCTTCAAATAAAATTTTTATCAACTTATAAGTATTGTCTCTTTTATTATTTTCTTGTGTATCAATAGTATCAACAAAATGCGGTCCATAAATCCAAGATGTTCTTGGTACAGTATCTTTATTTGAACCTAAACATGCGAAAAAAATTAAAATTACACCAAAAATATATAAAGAAATATCCGAAAAAAGAGTGGAAAAAATTTGATAATAATAGGTTATTGTCCTTTTTTAAAATTTCTTATGTCGAATTTTAGGGTTTTTTCAAATTATATTGTTTTTTTTATAGTTTTTAAGGTAGAATATATTATAAACCTATTTTCAATTTAATAAAGAATAAAATATATATGAATAAAAAATTTGTAATAAGAAATATCTTAATATTCATTATTATCTTTATTATCGGGTCTATCTTTTTTACAAATTTAAAAAAATCCAGCCATTCTGACTCTCCAGAACAAAAAAATCTCTCCAATAAAATGATATTAGAAAGTCCAGATTTTAAAAACAATGAAAAAATTCCTATAAAATATACTGGAGACGCTCAAAATGTTTCTCCTTCTTTGGAATGGCATCATGTCCCGAAAGACACAAAAAGTTTTGCTCTTATAGTTAAAGATATAGATGCTCCTTTAAAAATATGGACACACTGGGTTATTTTTAATATCCCCTCAAACAAAAGAAAACTGCATGAAAATATTGAAAAAAAAACAATTTTAGCAGATGGAGCAATTCAGGGTATTAATGATTTTGGAAATATTGGATATAATGGACCTTATCCACCACCAGGCAAACCGCATAGATATGTATTTACACTTTATGCGCTTAATACAAAATTAAATATTTCATCCAAAAATATTACAAGAAAAATTCTTGAAAAAGCCATGAAAAATAATATACTTGCACAAGCAAAGTTGACAGGTATATATGAAAGATAAAATTAAATAAATTATGGAAAAATTACTTGCTTCTTTTATGTCTCTTTTTATCACAATGGATGCTATCGGAGCTATCCCTTTTTTTCTTTCATTAACAGAAAATTTTTCCCGCAAAATCCGTAAAGAAGTAATTTTAATGTCTCTTGTTACAGTTATTCTGGTTACTCTTTTTTTTATATATTTAGGTAATATTATCTTCTCATGGTTAAAAGTAAGTTTTGCGGATTTTCTTATTGCCAGCGGCCTTGTTCTTCTTATATTTTCCATTCTTGAATTTTTAAGCGTCCCACGTGTAAGAACACATAAAGCCGATGAAATTGCAGTAGTTCCTCTTGGGGTTCCCCTTCTCGCAGGGCCTGCCTTTCTTACAACCAGTCTTATTTCCAGAACCCTTTATGGAGATATTAACACCTTAGTTTCTATTTTTATAAATGTTATAATTGCCGGAATTGTATTTTTTTTAAGTGAAAAAATAATAAAATTTCTTGGTAAACCCGGATTAACAGGATTTTCAAAAATAGTATCTTTATTCCTTGCAAGTTTGGGTGTAAATTTCATAATAATGGGAATTACCCAGATTATTAAAATACTGTAAAATTTTTGAATAGAATAAAATATTTTAGACAGTTTATTAATATATGATAATATAATAATATATAAATAGAATATAGAAATAGATAAAAACGAGAAAAACCTTTAAAAAATGAAAAAAATGGAAAATCAAATTTATCAGTTGCATGCACAATTATGTGAAGCTTTTATTTCTCCTAAAAGGCTTGAAATATTAAATCTTCTCCAGGATAAAGAGCTTTCTGTAAAAGAACTTGTAAAACTTACAGATATGCGCCAATCCAATATTTCACAACATTTAAGTATTTTAAGAGAAAAAGGGATTGTCAAAACAAGAAGAGAAGGAACCACAATTTATTATTCCCTTTCCAATCCTAAAATAATCAAAGCATTTAACATCTTAAGAGAAATTTTGAAAGAGAACATAAATGAAAAAAACAAGATAACCTTCAATATTTAACTTAACTAACCCAAGAGATAAATTCAGATTTATCTCAAATAAAATAAAAATAACTTGACAAATTTATTTTTGAGTTTTAATATATATTCAAATATGTGAATAAAATAATAAAATCGTTAAATTTTAAAAAAGATGATAAAGGAGGTAAAAAAACAATGAACATTGAAGATCTTAATAGCCTCAAAGTAGATAAGATGGTTGATGCCAGGGGCACAGCATGTCCAGGACCTCTTCTGGAAGCCAAACGCGCTATGGCTTCCGTACCTATGAGCGGGATAATGGAGGTACTCTCTTCAGATGAAGGCTCGCTGGGGGATATACCACTCTGGGCAAAAAAGGTCGGGCACGAGTATCTCGGATTCATTCAGGATGCAGGGGTATGGCGCGTGTTCGTCAAGAAAGGAAAATAATGGATAAGCACGATTTATCTCAGAATAAACAACCGAAAATATTGGTTTTTTCTACCAACAATATCTCGGATGTAGGTATTGACCTGGCAGGTAGTTCACACATGGACTATCCGACCACAGTTCAGGTATTGGCCGTACCCTGTTCCAGCGGCATAAATCCTGTATGGATACTTCATGCCCTGGAAACCGGATTTGACGGCGTTTTCATCGCCGCAGACGGCGGAGACTGCCCCTACGTTCCCAACTGTACTGAGCGTACGGCGAAAATTGTGGAACAGGCTCAACAATTATTTGGTGCGAAATATGATGCTAGGCGTGTAAAAATGGGCGCTATTTGTTCAGTCTGCTCTGAATCCTTTGTAAATCTTATCAAGCAGTTCAGCAAAGCTCTTGCCGAACTATCACAGTCGCCAGGTAAATCACCAGAGGAGGAACACTAATGGACTATGATGTTCTGATAATAGGCGCAGGTGTCAGCGGAATGGAGTCTGCTCTGACCCTTGGAGATATGGGTTTCAAGGTACTTCTGGTGGAAAAGAAAGCCAGTATCGGCGGAAATATGATTCTGTTAAGCAAGGTATTTCCAACACTTGATTGCGCCAGTTGCATCTCCACGCCAAAAATGGCGGCTACCGCCAATCATCCAAATATCAAGATTTTAATCAACACTGAAATAGAGAGTGTTTATTCCAATAACGGTAATGGTTTCATGGTTAACCTCGTTCGGAAGTCCACATTCATTGACCTAGCCAAGTGTACAGGATGCGCTCAATGTGAGACGACCTGTACAGTGGCAATTGCCGATGAGTTCAACGCCAATTTGATAGCACGCCGGGCTGCACACATCGCCTTTCCACAGGCAGTCCCCAAAAAAGCAACTATTGACAGACGAGGAAGTTCTCCCTGCTCCTATACCTGTCCTGCAGGCGTTAAACCGCACGGTTACGTTTCCCTCGTACGGGCAGGTAAATATGATGAGGCGTTCAAACAACATCTTGATGACGCTCCACTCCCCGGGTGTTTAAGCCGAGCATGCTACGCACCATGCGAAGAGGAATGCACACGTGGTTACCATGATGGCATGGATGGAAATGTTTCTATCCGTAGCATCAAGCGCTTTATGGTTGACCGTTATTATAAAAATCATTCAGAGCCATCTTACGGCCCTCCGGAGAAACTGAATGGAAAGAAAGTTGCTATTGTTGGATCCGGTCCTACAGGTCTTACCGCCGCTTATTTCCTGACGAAGTCGGGCTACTCAGTCACCATATTTGAGTTAAAATCAGAACCGGGCGGCATCATGCGTTGGGGGATTCCCCCATATAGATTACCTAAAAACGTTCTGGCACGCGACATTAAGAACATAACTGCTCTGGGAGTTGAAATAAGGACGAATTTTAAGATTAATTCTCTTGACTCACTGCGGCAATTTGATACCATATTTGTTGCCAGCGGCAGCACCGGTGGACGTAAGCTGGCTGTCCACGGTGAAGACAAAACAGGTATCATTGACTGCATAGACTTTCTGTACGGAATTAATTCCGGGTTCCCCCTCAATATAAAAGGTAAGAAAACTGTTGTCATAGGCGGCGGTAACGTCGCTATTGACTGTGCCCGGAGCGCATTACGACTTGGAGCTGCTGACGTCCATCTTTTCTGCCTTGAATCAAGAGAAGAAATGCCAGCACACAAGTGGGAAATTCAGGAGGCGATTGATGAGGGAGTCAGCATAAATTGCCACTGGGGAGTGAGACAGATAAGGAATGATGGCATCAATGTAACCGGGGTGGATTTCATAGGTTGCTCATCAATTTTTGACAAGGATAACAGATTTAATCCAAAATATGATGAGACTATGTGTACCAGTGTAGAAACCGGAATCATAATCGTGGCAATCGGACTGAAACCAAATACGACAATCTTCTCCGAAGAAATCGCTCTTAACAGAAACGGTAAAATTCTTGTTAACACTGAAACTTTGCAAACATCCCTCCCTCATGTCTTTGCCGGCGGAGATGCTGTAACAGGACCCGCCAATATTGTGAAATCAATTGGGCAAGGTAAAAGGGCGGCTTTTTTCATAGACCGTTATCTACAGGGCAGGGATATGAATGAGCGCTTTGATGAAAGAATGCCTATGGTGGACCGCGATGAAATTATATCCCATGCAGGGGACAACGTCAGTTTACGCAAGCCGGTAATTTCGAATAAAATAACAATATCTGAACGTTTGAAAACATTTGAGGAATTTGAAGCCACCATGACTGAAGAACAGGCACGCTATAGCGCAAACCTTTGTCTTGATTGCGGCGGGTGCTCACAGTGCAGACAATGCGTTTCAACCTGTCCTGCGGGAGCAATCTCTCTGGATATGCAACCGGAGAAACAAAATCTGTCGGTCGGCTCAGTGGCAATCGCTACCGGTTTTCAGGTATTTGATGCCCGTAATAAACCATCTCTTGGCTTTGGACGTTTTCCTAACGTTATCAACGGCATGCAGATGGACCGTATTCTTGCACCCACCCGTCCTTATAACGCAGTTGTGCGACCATCGGACGGAAAAGCACCCAGCAACATTGCCTTTGTTTTGTGTACTGGTTCCCGGGATGAAACCGCAGGTAATCGGCTGTGTTCACGGGTGTGCTGTATGTACTCACTCAAGCAGGCTCAGCTTTTGATGGGGGCATTGCCACTGGCGGATATAACCATTTATTACATTGATATTCGTACTTTTGGTAAAGGCTACGAAGAATTTTATCAGCAGGCTAAGGGCATGGCTGTCAATTTTGTGAAAGGCAAGGTAGCTAGAATTGAGGAGATTGATAATCAGGATCTTCTCGTGTATTACGAAGATATAGAAGGAAAAGACGGCTCCAAGAAGTCTATGCATGATCTCGTGGTATTGTCGGTGGGTATGCTGCCTGTTTCGGGTGCGGCAAAAATGTTCAAGAACAGCAGCCTCCTTATTGATGAATCCAGCTATATCAAGGAAATAGACGAGGATCTGGAGCCTGGTCGGACGAGCATTGATGGAGTATTCGCTATAGGTTCAGCCACAGCGGTGCGTGATATTCCGGACACCATTTTGCATTCAGGAGCAGTTGCTTCGCAGATAGCCGCTTATCTACAGAAAGCAAAAGGAAGGAGTAAGCCATGACGAAACGAAGATTGGGCGTATTCATCTGCCAGTGCGGAGGTAATATATCAGATTTTGTTGACACTGAACAACTGAGGCAGTCAATAGAGAAAAACTCTCTTGTGATGGTGGCGCAGGTGAATATGTTCACCTGCTCGGATGCAGGACAACAAAATATTATTACCGAAATCATTAATAAAAATCTGGATGGCATCGTTGTCGCTTCGTGCTCACCCAAGCTGCATCTGAATACATTTCGGGCGGTGACACGTCGTGCCGGACTTAATGAATATCAGTATGTCCATGTCAATCTGCGTGAGCAATGTTCATGGGCACACACTCATGATAAAAAAGCAGCTACAGAAAAAGGGCTTCGCCTGATACGTGCCGGCATTGCCAAAGTTTCACTGGCAAATTCTCTGGAAAAGCTACGTGTAAAAACACTGCCTCATGCTCTGGTGATTGGAGCCGGAGTTGCCGGACTGCGCGCTGCTCTGGCGCTATCCGATATTGGAGTAGGAGTACACCTTGTTGAGAAAAACCATCATGCCGGCGGCATGGTTCTCCAATGGGGCAAGATGTTTCCTAATGATAAAAAAGGCAGCTATGTCATTAAGCATCTGCTGAACGAAATCCACCGACGGGAAAACATTACCCTATTCACCAACGCCGAACTTTTAGAAAAAACTGGGCATATTGGTGACTTTTCGGTAAAAGTGAGATTGGGAAATAATGATACTATATCTCTAAAAGTTGGCAGCATTATAGTGGCTACAGGCTTTGATACGTATATTCCACAATCAGGGGAATACGGGTACGGACTAACCGGGGTAATCACCCTCTCTGAATATGAAGAGCTTTTAGCCAGCAGCATGGAAACACTTCAGTATAATGGAAAAGAGATAAAGACTGTAACTTATATATACTGCGTGGGTTCCAGAGAAAACACAAAAACGGATAAGCCACATCTTTACTGTTCGCGCTATTGTTGCAGTGCCACATCTCACGCCGCTAAATGCACCAGTGAGATGAACCCGGACATCCGTCAGTTTCATCTGTTTCGTGACGTTCGTACTTATGGCAAGTACGAGCAACTCTACGAAAAGGCGCGAAACAATGGCTCCATTTTCCTACGGTTTGATGAGAAATCTCCACCGCAGGTCAAAGAAGAAAAAGGTAGGTTGATTGTGAGAGTAAAGGACATCCTCACAGGAGGCGAAGAAATTGAAATTGACTCTGACCTGGTGGTACTGGTTACCGGCATGGTCCCAAGGGAAAATGCCGGACTGGTTAACATTTTAAAACTTCCTGTTGGAAAGGATGGCTTTTTCAATGAGATTCACACCAAACTGCGTCCGGTGGAAACCGTGATTGATGGTGTGTTCATCTGCGGGACTTCCCAGGGGCCAAAGAATCTGGCGGAAAGTGTCACCAGTGCCATGGCAGCGGTCTCCAAAACCGGGGCGCTCCTGCTCAAAGGATATGTAGATTTAGAACCATTCGTTGCAAAAGTTAACGCCGATTTGTGTACATGGTGCGGAAATTGTGCCAAAGCCTGTCCTTACAGTGCTATTGAACAGACAATCTTTAATGGTAAACAGGTTGCAATAGTAAGCCCTGTACTTTGCAAAGGCGAAGGTGCCTGTGTTCCAACATGTCCCAAACAGGCCATTGACTTAGAAGGATATACCAACCGTCAAATTGAGTCAATGATTGACGCATTGGCAAAAGAGGTAATCAATGAAAAAACAGACGCTTAGAAATTTAGCCGAAGTACTAAGGGATGAGATGTACATGCAAAGCAGGATAACGGAAACGTTGAAAGATGGACCAAAAACGATACCCGACATAGCAGATAAGCTGAATTCGCCTCAGTGGGAGGTAACAATGTGGGTGATGGCAATGCGGAGGTACGGCAGATTGACAGAACTTACCAAGAGTCGGGCTGACGATTACTACCAATATAAACTTGTTGAGGAAAAAGATGCTAAAAGTTGACAATGAATTTATTGAACAGTTAAAAGTGGGCAAAGATTTCAATGCATCAGCCTGCTTAAACTGCGGTTCCTGTACCGCACTCTGTCCGCTGGACATTGAGTTGCTGCCGCGGCGTCTCTTTCGTTACGTACTTATGGGAGCAAAAAAAAAGGTGCTTGAAAATACCAACAGCATTTATTCTTGCATGCTCTGTAAAATGTGCGAAGATAATTGTCCGGCAGAGGTACACATTGTCGAAAACGTAAGATCCTTACGCTCTTATATCAACCGCAACGTTTACAGACTTGAAAAAGATTCTCCTGTAAAAAAATCCCGGAGTAAAATAAATCATGCCAATACCTATAAATGATACATTAGGAATTTTTGCGGATAACATCCGCATCAGAAAAAGCGTGTTGCCGATAGCAGAAAGAAAGGTCACAGATTGGACAAAAGGATTGAAAATACCTGCAGGTGGGGATACCATTCTTTACACCGGTCAGATGTATCAACTTGTCCCTATCATCAACTCTATGAGTCACCAGATGGCTAAGTACGAAAACTCCTGGATAACAAAATATTTTGGCATTGGACGATGGCTCAATCGTTTTATCAATCTTTCGGCATTCATGGCTCATTCTGACCCTATTGAGCAAGCCGCTTATGATGGTAAACTTCGTAATATCACTCTCCTGTTGAGATCTGCCGGAATAGAATTCGGGTATCTCTACGAAAAAGATTTCTATTCCGGAGCATTGGCTTACGATGAAGGACTGGACCAAGCCGTAGAGACACAGGCTAATCTTGTATATCAGACACTGAAATCCGCCAATGTAAAAAGATTGATAACCGTTGATCCCCATACCACTAAGATGATGAGAACGGTATTTCCGAAAATAATTCCTGAATTTAACATAAAGGTTCAGAGTTATTTGGAAGTTCTTGCAGACAGAAAGATAAAACCATTGAAACAGATTGATCTGGATGTCACAATACATGATTCATGCATATACGCACGACATGAGGGTATGATTGAGCCACCCCGTCTCTTGTTAAGACAGATTGGAATCCGAATTCAGGAAGCTGAACTTTCCGGAAAGATTACACAATGCTGCGGAGGCCCTTTAGAATCGCTTTTTCCAACTAAGGCTACGAACATTGCCAAAAAACGCATAGTGGAACTCTCCGACTGTGCCGGAGAGATAGTCACCATGTGTCCCCTCTGTATGGCAAATCTTAAGAGAGTATCTCCCGGCAGGAAGATAACAATTCGGGATATTTCGGATTATCTGGTTCAATCTTATTGTCCTACCACCTCAAAAAACCCCGGTAAAGGGAAAAAAATAGACTAAAAATTTGACAATTAACAAGGAGGAAAAAATGGAATATAATAAAGAAAAGAAATCTGATAAGCTTTTCATCACGGTGTTTACGGGTAGTGTTGATAAACTAATGGGATTGGCTAATCTTGTTGCTGGTGCTGTAGCAATGGATATGGAGGTAGAAGTATTCGTATCACTCTGGGGCATTTATGCATTTAAGAAGGACGTTATCAAAAATAACATGCATTTAAGTGAGTTCAAAGATAAAGGCGATATGTTGATGAAAAGGATGATGGAACTCAAAATGCCAATGTGGTTTGATTTGCTTAAGCAATGCAAGGAAGAGGGAAATGTAAAGATATACGCATGTGCAGGTAGTACTGCTCTCTGGGATGTTAAAAAAGAAGACCTTGAAATGGTTGACAGCATTATCGGAGTAGGAGAATATTTATTAAAAGCAAAAGAAGCCACAATAAGTTTAGTTCTGTGAAGTGGTAAAAAAATTGTTGAAATTAAAAATTTTATAAATTTTTTTGTTTTAATAGATATTCAAATATATAAGATATATAAGACAGATTTTAAAGGATACAAATATGATACAAAAAACAAAGAACGTTAGATTGATACTGGTTTTTATTATGACTGTTAATATTTTTTATTCCGTATTTGCCCCTTCTGCTGTTGCCGCAGAAAAAAAGGTTTCCCTTTTAGAAGCAATAAATATTGCGCTGAAGCATAACAATGAAATATTGGCTGCTAAAAATTCACTTTATACCAAACAAAAGGAAATAGCAATTGCCAGAAGTTATCTTTTTCCTACTCTTACATTCGGAGAAACATATATGGGAACAAATAATCCTGTATATGTTTTTATGGAAAAATTAAATGAACAAGAATTTTCCGCTTCAGATTTTAACATTAATCAACTAAATAATCCTGGTTTCAGGAATGACTTCCAAACATCTTTATCTTTTGGTTTACCAATATTTGCAAGACCTATTAACATTGGAATTAAAATGGCAAAAAAAGAATTTGCTTCTCAAAAAAAAGAATACACCAGAGAAAAACAAACTATTGTATATAATGTTGTCCAAGCATACCTTATGATATATACAGCAAAACAATATGTTAAAGTTACTCAAAAAGCAATAAAAGATGCAGAAGAACATTTAAAAGTGGCAAAAGCCCGTTATAAGGCAGGATTAGGTCTTTATTCAGATGTCTTAAGAGCCTCCACAGCTGTAACAGAAGCAAAAGAAAACCTTATAAATGCCAAAACAAATGTAAAAATTGCTGAAAGAGCTTTAGGCCTTCTTCTTGGAATGTCTAATTCTGTTAAAATAACAAATCAATATCCTAAAATTTATTTACAAAATATTAATTATTATACAAAAAAAGCCTTATCAAGAGCAGATATAAAAGCTCTTAATCTACAATATCAAAATGCCCAAAATAATATCAGTCTTATAGAATCAAAATATTTCCCTACTATCGGACTAAATGGTTCATACCAGATGAATGATAACTCAAGCCCTCTGGGTTCAGAAGGAACCAGCTGGATGATGATAGTAGCCTTACAATGGAAATGGTTTAATGGTACAAAAAGAATAAATGAAATAGAAAAAGCCAAAGCGCAGGTAAAAGAAGTAAAAAACTATCTCAACGGATTAACAAAACAGGCAGAATATAATGTATATAAATCATACTTAGATGTTAATGAGGCAAAACAGGCTGTTGCTCTGGCAAAATCTGCGTTAAAAACCGCAAAAGAAGGAGAACGACTTGTGTCTGTCAGTTATGCAAATGGTATTGCTCCAATTGTTGATTTATTAGATACGCAGGTAAATTTAGATAATTCAAGAGCAAATCTTGTGGCAAAAAAGAATGCCTATAGGCTTTCTATTATTAAACTTGCTTATGAAAGTGGAACGATTTTAAAGGATTTTTATAAATGACAGGAGATAAATAATGAAAAAATATAAAATATCAAAAAAAATTTTATTTACTACATCAGGAATTTTTATACTAATTATCATGTTGATTATTCTTTCCGGATGTGCAAAAAAATCAAAGCAAAACAATATTAATGGAAGACCTGCTGTTAAAGGTGTAAAAATAGAGAATTTACAACTTTCAACATTTCCGAAATACTATGAAACTGCAGGAACCACTGTCCCTATAGTAACCAGTCAAATTTCAAGCAGAGTTATGGGCACAGTCACATCTGTAGATTTTAAACAAGGTCAATTTGTATATGCAGGACAAACACTCGTAACATTAAGCAACAAAGACTTTTTACAAAAAGTTAGAGCCTCCCAAAAATCTGTACAGGAAGCAAAACAGAATAAAATATTAGCAAATGCCACATATAAAAGATATAGACAACTTTACCTTCAAAGGGTAATAACCCCTCAGCAAATGGATGAAATAACAACACGAAAAAATGTTGCAAATATGCAGTATAAACAGGCAAAAGCAATGCTTTCATACGCAAAAATATATTATGGATGGACAACAATATCAGCTCCTGTTTCAGGTATTGTCAGTAAAAAAAATGTGGAAGTAGGAGATATGGCTATGCCTGGCTATCCATTATTGACAATAGAAAACACCTCCTCTTTTAAAATAAATGCATATGTAAATGAAAAATATCTCGGGAAAATAAGTATTGGCACACCAGTATATATATCATTAGATAATCAAAATAAAAAAATACAGGGCGTAATAACCCAGATAGTTCCCTCTATTGATCCTATGACAAGAACATTTCTGATAAAAATTCAGTTAAATAATTCTGCTTATTTGAAAAGCGGATTATATGTAAAAGTTTATATACCTACAGGACAGAAAAAAGGAATACTTATTCCTACAAAAGCTGTCGTAAGAAAAGGAGAACTTATTGGAGTTTATGCAGTTAATAACAAAGGAATTATTACCTATAGATTGATAAGGCTTGGAAATAAATATAAAGGATTGGTTGAGATTTTATCAGGTTTAAATCCCGGAGATAGAATTATTACCAGCGGCATTAGAAATGTTATCCAAGGCGGTATAGTAAAATAATTAAATTACGGAGAGAAAATGGATGAAATCTTAGGTTTTGCTGGAAGAGTGGCAAGGTCTTTTATAAGGTCAAAATTAACAGTACTATTTATTATTACAGCATTATTATTGGGTACATTTGCTTTTATTATCACCCCCAAAGAAGAAGACCCTGATATAATAGTCCCAATGGTTGATGTTATGGTCCCTGCTCCAGGTTTTTCAGTAAAAGAAATGAGGAATAATGTTGTGGCTCCTATGGAAAAATATCTATGGGAAATAAAAGGGGTTAAATACATTTATTCTGAAATATATCCTGGAATGGACCTGACAACTATAAGATTTAGAGTTGGTTTAAATATGCAGCAAAGTCTTACAAAGGTGTATGAAAAATTAAAAGCCAACTATGATAAAATACCCCCGGGGGTTTTAAAACCAATCATTCAGGAAAGGTCTATATTTAATGTCCCTATACTTGATATCACACTCTGGAGTAATAAATATTCTACCTATCAATTAAGACGGGTTGCAGTTGAACTAAGTGATGAAATCAAAAAGGATAAAGATGTTTCAGAGGTAAATATTATAGGCGGACAAAACAGGCAGGTCCGGCTTATTGTAGACCCAATAAAATTAGACGCCTATAATACTTCTGTATTCCAGATAATAAACACACTTAAAAATGCAAATTTTCTTATCCCTGCAGGAACATTTCCTTCCGGGAATAAGGAGTATCTTGTAAAATCAAGAGGATTTTTAAATAATGCCCAGGATATTGGAAATATTATAGTAAATGTTGTTAATGGCCAGCCTGTGTATCTCAGGGATTTAGTAAGAATACAAGATGGACCTGCAACACCATCAAACTATGTGTTTATGGGTTTTGGCCCTTCAGCCAAAAAATATGGTGTAATAAAAAAGGGCATCAATAGATTTGGACAATATAATGCCGTAACAATTACTGTGGCAAAAAGAAAGTATACAAACGCAGTAGTAATAGCCCAGAGAACTTTAAATAAAATCAGATTATTGAAAACAGATTTAATCCCGGCAGGAATACATTATACTATTACAAGAGATTATGGTAAAAAAGCAGAAAACAAAACAAATAATCTTATGGTGGAAATGCTCATATCCACCTTATTTGTCGCTATTATTATTGCTTTCACATTAGGTTGGAGAGAAGCAATTGTAGTTGCTGTTACAATTCCAGTCACCTTAGGAACAACTTTATTTGTAAATTATCTTTATGGATTTACGCTTAATAGAGTAACATTTTTTGCGCTAATATTTTCAATAGGTATTTTGGTGGATAATGCCATTATTGTAATAGAAAATATTCATAGACATTTTAAAATTCATGGGATAAATACTCTTAGGGCGATATTGGCTGTAGATGAGGTTGGAAATCCTACAGTTCTTGCCACATTTGCAGTTATTGCCGCTTTATTACCTATGGCATTTGTTAAAGGTATGATGGGGCCTTACATGAGAGCCATCCCTCTGGATGCATCAGCCGCAATGCTTATTTCTCTTTTTGTAGCATTTGCTGTAACTCCATGGATGATATATAAATTTTTAAATAATCTAAGTTATTCCCAAGAAGCAGAAATCGGCAGTAAAAACAGAATTGCCACCTGGTATAAGAATATAATCACTACTCTTATAGATAATAGGAAAAAAAGAATCATGACATTAGGAGCTGTTGCTTTGCTATTTATTTTATCATTATCACTTATTCTGTTTAAAGCAGTTATTATAAAACTATTACCCTATAGCAACAGAAATAGTGCCCAGGTTCTTATAACTGGCCGCAAAGGTACAACTTTACAACAAACCTCAGACATTGCCAATCAAATATCTTTGTATTTACAGACTGTCCCTTATGTAACAAGTTATCAAACTTATGTAGGACTGAGTGCTCCTTATGATTTTAACGGACTTGTAAGACACTATTTCCTTAGAGAAGACAGTAATGATGCAGATATCCAGATAAATTTTATCCCAAAAGAACAAAGAAGTATGCAAAGCCACCAGTTAATAGAAAAATTAAGAGGTCCAATCACCAGTATAGCTAACAAATATCATGCCAAAATAGTAATGGAAGAAACACCTCCAGGGCCTCCTGTTTTAAGTACACTTGTTGCGGAAATATATGGGCCGACTCAAAAAGGACAAATCCAGGCAGCAAAAAAATTAAAAAAGATATTTGAAAAAACTCCAGGTGTAGTGGATATAGACTGGTCATTAATTCATCCACAAAAAAAGGTTGTATTTCATATAAACAAAGAAAAATCTGCTTTAGATGGAGTAAGCACAAAAGAAATAAGTGAAGCTCTTAGAATATTTCTTAGTGGAATAGATATAGGACTTGTACATTTTCAGAATGAAAAAGAACCTGTAAAAATATTCTTAAAAGCACCCCTAACAGAAAGAGCCGGCTCTCTGCCTTTAGGCAGTATTGATGTTCCATCCATGATGGGTAATATGATTCCACTTTCCGGATTGGTAACAATAAAACATACTATGGAAAAACAACAACCTATAATGAGAGAGAATCTAAAAGATATAACATATGTCACAGCAGATATGGCAGGAAATAGAGCCAGTCCTATTTATGCTATTTTAAATATGCAAAAAGCAGTTAATAATATTAGACTTCCCGGAGGATATAAAATATATCAATATTTTATCAGACGACCATGGATAACAAACCGGTATTCTATAAAATGGAGCGGAGAATGGCAAATGACATACGAAGTATTTAGTCAAATGTTTATAGCATTTGCCGCTGTGCTGGTTCTTATTTATATACTTCTTGTAGGATGGTTTAAAAATTTTATGATACCATTTGTGCTGATGATTCCAATTCCTTTAACACTTATAGGAATAATACCTGGCCATTGGGTAATGAGAGCATTTTTTACAGCCACATCAATGATAGGATTTATTGCTTTATCTGGTATTATAATAAGAAATTCTGTTCTTCTGATAGACTTTACACATGAAAGATGGAAAGACTGCGGAAATATAAAACAGGCTCTAATTGAAGCTGGAGCAATAAGGCTAAGACCTATTGTATTAACCGCATTAGCAGTGGCTTTAGGCTCTTCTGTAATAATATTAGACCCTGTCTTTTCAGGGCTTGCTATATCCTTAATGTTTGGAGCCATTATAGCTACATTTCTTACATTACTTGTTGTTCCTTTGATATATTATGAACTATTTAAAAATAAACCATGTCCTCTTGTTATAGAAGAACAAGAGAAAAAAGAAGAAGAAAAAAAAGAAAAAGAAATTTAAAATAGGAGAATAAAATATGTATATTTTACAAAAAGATAAATGGTATTTGGAAAGAATTTTGTTTCTTATAGCAGGAATTTTTATTTTAATAAGCATTGCACTTTCCTTAATATTTAGTTTATACTGGTTAATTCTGACAGGGCTAATTGGATTAAACCTGATTATTTTTGCTTCTACAGGATTTTGTCCTTCAGCAAATTTACTTTATAAATTAGGTGCAAAGCCCAGATTACAACAAAATTTAGAAAAAAATAAATAAAAAGGAGAAAAAAATGGAAATAAAATTAGATGATAAGAATTTTAAACAGGAGGTATTAGAATCAGATATACCGGTTTTAGTAGATTTTTGGGCTGACTGGTGTTTTCCATGCAGAATGGTTGCTCCAACTATTGAGGAAATAGCCAAAGATTATGAAGGAAAAATAAAAGTCGGCAAACTAAATGTTGATGAGGCGCCCAGAACATCCAGCGAATATGGAATTATGAGTATACCTACATTTTTAATATTCAAAAATGGAGAGGTTGTTGATTCTTTAATAGGAGCGCTACCAAAACCAATGATAGAAAAAACTATCAAAAAATATACTTCATAAATATTATTATTTTAAAATCTTTTAATACGATGTTTATTTACTATAAAATAGATTCCCAAGGATAAATTTTATGACTACAAATAAAAGAATTTGTTTAATTAGTTGTGAAATATTTTTCCGGGAGGTTTGTTATTTTGCCTCAAGAAGCAAAGATATTTTAGATGTCATTTTTCTTCCCAAGGGACTCCATGATCTTGGAGGAGAAAAAATGCAGGAGATATTACAAAAAGAAATAGATAAAGCAGAGGAAAAAGATTATCTTAAAATAATATTAGGATATGGCCTATGTAATAATGGAACAGTAGGATTGATGGCAAAAAAAACACAAATTATTATTCCAAAAGCCCATGATTGCATCACCATATTTTTAGGTTCAAAGGGTAAATATAAAGAATATTTTTTTAATAATCCCGGAACTTATTTTCATACTTCAGGATGGATTGAAAGAGGAGAACCAGAGGGCCAATATTTTGATTCCCAATTAGGACCAAAGCAATTACTTAAAGATTTTATTGAAAAATATGGAGAAGAAAACGGGAAATATTTATGGGAAATTTTAAATCCGGAAAAAAATTACAGTAAAATTGCTTACATAAAAATTGATATTCCAATATTTTCAGATTTCCAGGATTTATCAAAAAAAATAGCCAAAGATAAAAATTGGAATTGGGAAGAAGTAAAAGGAGATGCCAAACTTCTTGAAAAAATTGTATGCGGACCTTATAATGAGGAAGAATTTTTAATTATTCCGCCTTATCACAAAATTATAGCCACCAATGATGAAAATATAATAGATTGTATTAAAATATAGGGGTTCAGCTCCAAATTATAATTTTATGTCTACTTCTCTCAATAAAATTTCTTTTATATTTTTGCTAAGATTATTTACGAACTGCTCATTTTCTCAAAAACTGCCTTACTGATATATTTTTTTAACTCTTTTATATCCTTATTTGTAAGATTTCTAAAATTGAGCCGCATCTCTTCTACGGCTTTTTCATCAACCAGAAGGTTTTTTCGCAAATACAGGAAATCAAAAAGAGCTTTGGCTTTAGTAGCTTTAAGAATTATGAAATTATTTTTCTTTATTATATCAAAACCAATAAACATTTCTTCTTTGATTTTGTGATAGAAAAAATTCCCAAATCTATTAGAAAATTTTGCAGTTTTATTTTCTGTCACACAGGTATAATTGACAGGAATTTCAGTAAGAAGATTGTGCTCATAAAGAACATAATCCATACTCAAATAAGAAGGTTTATAAAGAGTATTAGCCAAAAATTCGCAATAAAATTTCATTTCCTGGGGAGTAGAGTGATTGAGCAAATATCGCTCAGTCACATAGAAACCTTTCTTAAGGCGTATCACTACACCTGCTTTTTCCTGACGTGAAAATAGAATGTTTAAATAGTTCTTATTTTTCTCAATGGGAAATAAGTCATCCAAAGTAAAATAAGGTAATTCTTCAACTGATATAAGTATTCTTTTAATTTTTGTTCTTATTTCATTTCTCATAATATACTTTATTGTATATTTTCAGAAATGACTTGTTAATTGTAAAAATCCCACTAAAGAAAATTTACTGCCGAAGAGGGGAGTTGAGCGCCCCTCGCTCCCAATGCGCTCAGGGTCGGCCAGCCACTGAAGATTGCTCATTCATTCGCAATCTTCTGACTTCGTTCCAGTTCAACTCCCATCAAAGAAGATTTACTGCCGAAGAGGGGAGTTGAACCCCTATAGTGTTGCCACTACCAGGTCCTGAACCTGGCGCGTCTGCCAATTCCGCCACTTCGGCTATACCAATATTTCTAATCTATATCTTATTATATTTCTACAAATTTTTATATTTGCTCAATTATGCGCAGATGAATCAATACCTGCGCATATACTCCTCTTCTTTGGAAAGCAAATATCTCTATGGAAAAAGCAATCGTCGTGACCGCCACTTCGGCTATACCAATATTTCTAATCTATATCTTATTATATTTCTACAAATTTTTATATTTGCTCAATTAAAAATTTTTCCCACAATTTTACTATTTGCTGAAATGTTTTATCAAATGTTTCTCTTTTAATTAATTTTATTCTTTTAGGTTCTTTTTTGGCAATTTCCAGATAACCATTACGGACACGTTTTTGAAATGCTAAAGATTTTTCAAGTCTGTCAGCACCTTTTTCTTTTATGTATTGTTGTAATTCTTCTGCAGGAATATCAATAATAAAGGTAATATCCGTACTTATGTCATCCAGTGTTATTTTATTTAAATTTTCAATAAAATCAATTGGAAGATTTCTTCCATAACCCTGATATGCAACCGTTGAATCAAAAAATCTATCAAAAACTATAACAGATTTCTTATCAAGGTTTTTTTTTATAATTTCATGATATAGCTGATTTCTTGCGGCTAAATACAGAAAAAGTTCACTTAATGGATTTATTTTATTGGTTTTTGACAAAAGAATACTTCTTATTTTTTCTCCAATATAGGTTGTCCCAGGCTCTTTTAAAAAAATCACATCTTTACCCTGTTTTTTTAAGAATTCAACAAATTTTTTAGCCTGTGTTGTTTTTCCACTGCCATCAATACCCTCAAATGATACAATGATTGCCTTTTTTTTCAATTTTTCCTTCTCTTTTGTAATGAAAATTTATGATTATTTAAACCTTCCCTGTCTGCGATATATTCTCCTAAACAGCCATATTTTTTAAAAAAATCTTTCCCCCCTTCCATTACAGCAAAAGTTCTTAAAAAACTAAAAACTGAAAGGCCTGATTCAAAGCAAGCTCTACCGGAAGTAGGCAAAATATGACTGGGACCCATAAAATAATCTCCTGCGGCAGCCGGACTGTAATTTCCTATAAATATTGCCCCAGCCTTTATATTCTCAATAATTTTATGCTGGTCTTTTAAAATAATCTGAAGATGCTCAGGACAAATGATATTATTTACTTCTAATGCCTCTTTTACATCTTTTACTTTTATCCACCAACCATTTTCTACATTTTCAGAAATTTTTTCCCCTAAACTTTTACTTGTTGTAATAAGAAATCCAAATCCATTTCTATGTTCTGTTTGTGCATTAAGGTCAGCAGAGATAAACTCCGGATTTCCTGTTTCATCTGAAATTACAACCAATTCACTTGGTCCTGCCAAAAGGTCTATACCTGCACTTTCTGAAACAAGTTTTTTGGCAGTATTAACATAAATGTTGCCAGGACCGACTATTTTTTCAACTTTTGGAATTGTTTCTGTACCATAAGCCATTGCGGCAATTGCCTGGGCTCCGCCTATACGAAAAACATCTTTTATTCCCAGGGAATAAAGTGTCCCTGAAATATATGGATGTATCTCATTATTATAAGAAGGAGGACTGCATGCTATAATTTTTTTTACCCCTGCACACTGCGCAGGAATTACACTCATAAGAACTGTTGAAATAAGCGGATTTTGGCCGGCAGGTATATACACACCTACGAAATCAAGCGGTTTTACTTTAAAAAATATTTTTAAACCAACTTCTTTTAAAGAAAACTCTTTAATTTTTTGTTTATTATGGTATTTTCGTATTCTCTTTGATATACGGGAAATAACATCTTTCATTTCTTCAGGTATGCTTTTAAAACTCTCTTTTAATTCTTTTTCATTAAGAGAAATGTTATTGATTTCTGCCTTATCATATTTTTTAGTATAATAAATAATCTTTTCATCTCCATATTTTTTAATATCTTCAATAATTTCTCTTACAATAGATTCGCTTTCTATTTCCTCTTTTTTCCTATATTCAAGTATGTTTTTAATTTCTTCTTTTTTTATCAGATGCATTTTAGAGTTTCAATTGTTTTTTTATAGTTTTTACTTTTAAATAAAAAAGAGCCAACAACAAGTATATCAGCACCTGCTTTTTTTACAAGAGATGCTGTTTGATAATTTATTCCTCCATCTACCTGAATTAAAAATTTATAGCCTTTTTTCTGTCTTATGTCGTGAATTTTTTTAATTTTATCCAGAGTTTCAGGTATAAATTTTTGTCCTCCAAAACCAGGATTTACCGTCATTACCAAAACATAATCCAGATAAGGAAGAAATTTAAAAATTTTATTCACCTGTGTAGAAGGATTTAACACAATACATACCTTTATATTCCTTTTTTTCATTTCTTTTATTAATCTTAAATTGGCCACTTTAGTTTCCACATGAAAATCAATAATATCAGCGCCTGCATCAGCAAATTTTTTCCAGTATATATCGGGCTGTGTAATCATAAGATGAGCCTCAAATGGAACAGAAGAAAATTTTCTTATAGAAGCAAGAACCATGGGACCAAATGTAATATTAGGGACAAAATGGCCATCCATAATATCAAGATGAATAAAATCTGTACCTGCACGGATAACTTTTTTAACCTCTTTACCAAGATTTGAAAAGTCAGAAGATAATAAAGAAGAAGATATAAGCATAATATAGAATTTTAAGTGATATTTCTTAAAGGGTCAAATTTAAATTTCATACATTTGGAAAATTTTTTCTATTTCTTTTTCTTTTCTAATCATCTGTTTTAATGTTATACTATCCAATGTATTAATAATGGCATTATTAACCTGTATCCATAATTCTCTTGTTAAACATTTTGACCATTTTGGACAATATTTTTTATTTATAATACAGTCTACAATAGATATTGGGCCTTGAAGTATTGCTACAATCTCTTGCATTGTTAAATCTGCAGGGTCCTTTTCAAGAACAAATCCACCTTTTGTACCCCGGATACTTCTTACAATACCTGCATTTTTTAATACAAGCATTATTTGTTCAAGATATATTTTGGAAATATTCTGTCTCTTTGAAATATCCTTTATAAAAATTGGCTGTCCATTAAAATGAAAACCTATATCTATAAGTGCCCTTACCCCATATCTTGTTCGTGTAGAAATTTTCATGTTTTTTCTTTTAACTTTCTTGTATAAACATATTCAAACTTCATATTCCATCTGGATGGTTCAGCCATCTCAAATTTTGTATTTATTGACATAGCCTTGGGTTGAGTGGGACAAACCTCCACACACTGGGCGCAATGAATACATCTATCATTATGTATAACCATTTTAAATTTTTTTTCCTGTTCTGATACAACACTAATTTCAATTGCTTCTGCAGGACAATCTCTTTCGCATGACCTGCATACTATACATAACTGCGGATTTAAATTAACAGTGCCTCTAAATCCTTTTGGAACTTCAAGTTTCTCAAAAGGATAGTCCACTGTTACAGGCTTTTTAAAAACATGTATTATAAGTTCAGGGATAAAAAATCCTGCTTTTTTCATCTGATTACTCCTTTAACAAGTAGTGTTATAAGAATCTGAAATATACCTAATGGCGCCAGTATATACCAGGAAAGTTTTACCATCTGGTCTATTCTAAGCCTTGAAAATGCAGATTTCATTACAGAAAGAAGAAAAATCACAAACAGGGTTTTTATAATAAACCATATAAAAGAGGAAACCACCCCACCAGGAAATCCTCCCAGAAATACTGTAGCAATAAGTCCGCTTCCAACAATCAATTCTATATCTGTCATAAGTCTAAAAAAAGCAAGATTTCTTCCTGTATATTCAGCAAATGTTCCTCCAACTATTTCAGTTTCAGCATGGGGAATATCAAATGGTGTTCTTTCTAATTTAGCCTGAAGTGCAATCAAAGCAATAAAAAATCCAATAATATTTACTATAAGCAACCCCGGATTACTCTGAAAAAATTGGGCAATCACTGAAAGCCGCCAGGAACCGGCAAGTATTGCAGGACTTAGCACTGATAAAAGTAAAGGAATTTCATATCCAAAAAACATTGTTACAACCCTTACCCCCCCTATTTCTGAAAAAAAGTTTGTTGAATGCCATCCGGCAAGAAAAAGTATTATTGTAGGAAGGCTTAAAAGATATATAAGAACGATAATATCCCCGGGGAAAGAATTAAAACCTATTTTTGTTGTGGAATAATTCCAGATAGGAAGATACATTGCGGAAGTTAAAACTATTGCCAGCCCAAAAACAGGAAGAAGTGTAAACATAATTTTATCTGCTTTCTCAGGAATTATTTCTTCCTTGGAAAAAAGTTTTATATAATCAGCTAATGGTTGTAATATGCCTGCTTTACCTGTATGTAGTGGCCCTCTTCTGTTTTGTAATCGCGCATAGGCTTTTCTATCAAACCACTCGCAGAAAAGAGCGTATACAAAAAGAAATAGCACTCCGGGATATATTAAAAGATAAAAAAATGTTTTTACAATGGCCATTCTACATCCTTTTTGTGTTCTGTGTGTTTATCAAATTTTTTAGAATATTTTTTTAGTTCATCAAAGGTTTTTATTTCTGTACTACCGGTTTTTACATCCTGTATCTCTGCCATTCTTTCAGCACAGCATATACACGGGTCTATGGCGGCAAAAATAAGAGGAATATCCGCTATAAAACCATTTTTAAGCATTGCAACTGTTGCAGGATAATTTCCCAGTGTTGGTGCTCTTACTTTTAGTCTTTCCGGTTTATCTGTTCCATTACTTTTTATATAATGAATATTTTCACCTCTTGGGGCTTCATATCTGCTCACAGTTTCTCCTTCAGGGACCTTTCTTGGCGCTTTTACTCTTACATCTCCTGCAGGTAAATTTTTAAGAACATATTCTATAATATCGTATGACTGAAGCACTTCATTTATTCGGACAACTGTTCTTCCCAATACATCGCATGTATCAGAAGTACAAACTTCAAAGGGGATTTCCTCATAACAATTATAAGGGTCATCTTTTCTTACATCCATATCCACTCCTGAAGCCCGTAGTGTGGGTCCCACTGCACATAAAGCAATAGCATCTTCTCTGGAAAGTTTGCCTACTCCTGAAAGTCTTGCAACAAAACTTGGTTCATTTGTTCCTAAATTTTTATAGTATTGAGTTCTTTCTCTAAGAACTTTTAAGTGATTCAAAATTTTTGTTTTTTGTGTTTCATCTATATCTCTTCTTACACCACCAATTGTATTTATAGCATAATGCACTCTATTGCCTGAAATTTCCTCAAGAATATCCATTACAATTTCCCTGTCTCTCCATGTGTACATAAAAAAAGAATCAAAACCCGCTTCATGTCCTGCAACTCCAAGCCATAAAAGATGGCTGTGTATTCTTTCAAGCTCAGCAATAAGTACTCTTATATAAGCCGCACGTTTTGGTATCTCTAATCCTGATAATTTTTCTACTCCATTAACATAACATGTTGTATGTGAATGGGAACATATCCCACAGATTCTTTCTGCAACATATATATTCTGAATATAGGTTTTTCCTTCAAAAAGTTTTTCCACACCTCTATGGTTATATCCCAATCTAATGTCAGCATCCTTTATCACTTCTCCATCAATTGTCATTCTTAAACTGATAGGCTCTTTTAAAGCAGGATGTTGTGGCCCAATAGGTATAGTGATAGACATTATTTATTTCCTCCTGGTATTATTTCTTCAGGCCGTTGATACTTAAAATCCTTTCTTAAAGGACAAACTCCTGCCGGCCAATCATCCGGTAAAAGAAGTGGCCGCGGGTCAGGAATTTCAAGTACCTTTATTCCAAACATATCCTGAATCTCTCTTTCATATAGTATAGAACCTGGGATAATGCTGGTAATTGTCTTTATCTCTGGTTTATCCCGTGGAACCTCTGTTCTAACTGTTAAAACAGAATCTTTGCTGGCAAAATGATATAAGATTTCAAAAGTTTGTCCTTTGTCTACTCCTGTAATTGTTGATAGATGTAAAAAATTCAGTTTTTCTTTTAATACAGAGATTACCTCAATGAGATTTTCAGGTAAAACTTTTATATAAATTCTTTTTGTAGAAGGATTTACTGCTTCAATTATTTTTCCCCCTGATAATTCCTTTAGTTTATTAATTATTATTTCTTCTGTCATTTTATCCTCTCTAACTTTTTTCTAATTTTGTCAATAATTTTACCACTCCATCAATTACAGCATCCGGTCGGACAGGACATCCCGGAATATACATATCTACAGGAATAAGCTGGTCTATTCCTCCAAGAACATTATATGAACCTCTATATACACACCCTGACATGGCACATGCACCAACCGCAATTACAAATTTAGGTTCCGGCATCTGCTGATATACCCTTGTTATTCTATCTTTTGTCTGTCTTGTTATCGGCCCGGTACATATAAGGACATCCGCATGTCGTGGAGTAGCTTTCAATAATATGCCTACTCTTTCAACATCAAACCGCGGCATTAATGCAGCAAGAATTTCAATATCACAGGCATTACATCCACCAGTATTAAGATGCAAAATCCATGGAGACTTTAGTCTTGACCATTTAATAATTTTTTCTATCATATTATACCAATTAGAATGTATTCCATGTTATTAAAGAAAGTATAGAAATAAAAATCATAGCGAGATAAAATATTCCAAGAATAGAAAAACCCCTTTGAATAGTGGCAATAACCAGTGTGGATATCTCTATCATGGTAAAAGAAACAGCAATAAAGAAAAAAGATTTATAACCAAACTGGATTTTAGCCCCCGGAATATCCTCTCCGCCAGTATATGTTTTAAGTTTCCCGGGAGAAGGTTTTCCTTTTGTAGCAAGGCTTCCAACAGATTTATATATTATAAAAGAAACACATAAAAAAATTAAAAATGCCAATGGAGGAGAAAGTAATATTTTTATTCCATTATCCATATTTATCCTTTTAAATTTGTTATTTTTCTTATATCAAGACTTCCTGTATGTTTATATATATTTATTATAATACCCAAAGCAACTGCAACAACAACAACTTCTATAACAATAAAAGTAATCATTATACTCTGTGCAAGCAAAATATTATTTTTGACAAAACCTGTTGATATAATTGCAAGTGAAATTCCTTTTGAAAAAACCTCTATTCCTATTAAAAGTTTTATAATATTTTTCATTGTTAAAAGACAATATATACCAAGAAATATAAGTATAATAACAAACATCATATATATCAGCCACTGATTATTTAATAATGTTATTGTTGTTGCTCCACTCATTTTTCTTTCCCCCTAAAAAGAGATAAAATAGCAAACACCCCGGCAAAAATCACACAAATCTGACCAATAAGGTCAAAAGACCTTTTACCCCACAAAATATTTCCAAAATGTCCTGAGAATATAGTACCAGATACAGCTGGAATACCCGGGGATAATTTTTCATATATCATAATATCTATACCTATAAGAAGTATAAAAAATATAGGAAATAAAAAATATACCATTAAGTTTTCCTTAACCTGTGTTTCTGCTTTTGTAAGAGAAATTGTCGTTATAAAAAGAACTATTATAAGTCCTGCCACAACAGAAATCTCAAAGACCCCTGCATAAAAAGCATGGAACATAAAAAATATAATCGCTAAACATATACTTGCTGCTGCAAGACTTAAGGCAGATTTTAAAATGTCCTTTAAAAACACAGCAAGAATTGAAAAACAAACAAGCAATATTAAAATAAATATAGTCATATATATAATCCTTTTACGGCAAAAATCCTTTTAATTTAACAAATCCTATTAATGGCATTGATGAAGGAACTATAAAATGTTTTAACACTGCATAAAAAACAATGCCTATCACCAAACATGACAAAGCCAATATAATCATTGAAAAAGACATCCAAAAAGGCGCTTCTTTCACTTCTGTCCATTTTTCATTTAATGTACCAAAAAATGCCTTACGATGCATAATTAAAAAATACCATAAGGTAATAACACTCATAATAATTGCAATAATAGCATAGGTATATAATTTTGCCTGAAGTAAAGCCAAAATAATAAGCAGTTTACTCCAGAAACCATTTAATGGAGGAACACCTGCTGTAGAAAGCAAACCAACTGCATTTGTTGTGGCTGTAACCGGCATCTTTTTCTCTAATCCTCCCATTTCATCAAGATTTTGAGTCCCTGTTGATTTTTCCAATGAACCTGCATTAAGAAACAGCAAAGATTTAAATATAGAATGATTAAATAGTTGAAATAATGCTGCAATCACGCCAAGATAGGTTCCAACACCAAAACCAGCTATGATATATCCAACCTGGCTTATAGATGAATAGGCAAGCATTCTTTTTATATCTTTTTGTCCCAGAGCAAGAAAAGTTCCTACAATAATAGAAAACATACCAAGAAAAAGAAGAACAAAAGAAATTCCGGTATTTATTTTAAACATATTAAAAAATATTCTTGCCAGGACATAAATTCCTGTAATTTTTATAATTAAGCCTGAACTCATTGCAGGAAATGTGGCAGGAGCTTTTGTATAGGCATCAGGCATCCATGAATGGAATGGCACTAAAGCTGTTTTTAAACCAAAGCCTGCAATAAACAACATAGAACAAAGAATAATAATAGACCTATTATTTACAATATCCATTGCTTTTTTTATTCCATCCAAAGAAAGACTTCCTGTTACACCAAATAAAAGTACTATTCCAAGCAGAATAAAGCCAGAAGCAATTGCAGATAACAACAGATATTTATAAGCACCTTCCAGAGATTCTGCCTCTAAGCTAAATGAAACAAGTCCAAAAGATGCTATAGCAGCAACCTCAAGGAATATATATATATTAAATAAATCTTTAGAAAGGACAAGACCATTTAAAGCAGCAATAATAATAAGTAAAAGAGCATAATAAATAGGCTTAGACCCATAAATTCCCATATAATCTATAGAAAACAGACTTATCATAAGACTGATAAAAGATATAAGTATAAGAAATAAACCACTAAAACTATCAAGCGCAAGATTTATATGTATAGGTTCGCCTAAAAAACTAATACTCTGTATATACTGCCATGGTTCTCTAAGAGAAGGAGAAAAAATAAAAACAGAAGAGATAAATAAAATAAGAAGAACCAGAGCAGAAAGTATATCCGGTCCTCTTTTTTTTGATATCCTGCCCAGCAAAGGCATAATGCCTGCGCATATAAGAGGTAAAACAATAAAAATAAACATTTTTTTATTTAAATTTTATCAATATACCAGCTATAATAAATAAACCGACAATAAGCCATGTAAGATAATTTGCATATTCTCCATTATGTGCACTTTTTAGTAAAGATGTTATTTTTTTACCAAGATTAACAAATGCTGTTTCATAAACATAATTCATTCCTTTATCAAAAACCAAAGAAACAGATTCTGAAAGTACAATCACAAACCTTATTTCCTGTTCATATATATCAAAAAATCTTTTTTCTGCCAAATCATAAATAGTTTTAAATATTAAAGCATTTCTTAAAGGGTCTGAAGCAAGAACTGCTTTTTCTTCTGTTTTTTTCCAGCTAAAGAAATAAAATAGAATAGCAATAACAATACAAAGAATAGAAATCATAGCTCCAGCATTAAAAACTGATAATGCATGACTATAAAAATTTAGATTAGCAAACTGAAAATGATTTTTCAGAACAGGAATAATAGAAAACTTAAGGGGCAGGCTACTATCAAGTCCAAAAAGAACACACAAAAAAGCAAGTATAACCATAGGAATAGTCAGTAAAGATTCGCTTTCTCTGACATGTTTTATTTCTGCTGGTTTATAGCCCCAAAATATACTATGACCGGCCTTAAGCATATATAAAACCGTAAGTATCACACCGACATAGGCTGATATTGCAAAAATTATCCAGCCTGTATCCATAGAACCATGAATAATCATTTCTTTGGAAATAAATCCATTAAATGGCCAGATACCTGCAATAGAAACAGCAAATATAATAAAACAAATTGCAGTAATAGGC
>JAJYYV010000023.1 GCA_021800535.1 bacterium
GTGTTGTTCTCCCAGACAAAGTGCCTCCTCTCAAATTTGAATACACTACACTTCTCTTTTTTATTCCCTGTTATCGCATATAAACTTAAACTGTATTTATATCCTTGTTTTCCTTCTAAATACGGAACCTTCATCTTTTGTTCTTCTGACTTGTATTGAACCTGCTTTCTGAATAATTCTTTCCCTTTTTCATCCCTTAATATAAATTGGAATTTTATTCCTTTTATCTTGTTTATTTGTTCATTTGGGACTATTTTGTAATATATTAGATTATTTGAGGGGAAATATTGTGCTTCTAAATTCACAGGCCCGGATTTATTTAATGTTGCTTTTGGAGGTTTTATATCCCATAATGTTAATTTTGTAGATTTTACCCATTTATATTCTCTTGAATAATAGATACTTTTGCCATCAGATGACTTAACTGCAGTAGTCAGAATAAAATTATTTGCAGCAGAATTGTTAAACTTAAGGGGTATTTGTGCAGATGACCCGGGAGAAAGGATAAATTCTTTTTTTTTCAATACAGGGGATATTTTTTCCTTATTATTGGCAGTAATATTCAATGATATTTCTCCAACTATATTCATTGAATGGTCAGTGGGATTTTCAATATTTAAAACACTATCAATATTTCCATAAATAGGATTTTTCAGATTGGTAAATCCAGTAATAAGTCCGTTATTTTTTGAAAAAACAAAAATAACACTGGTTCCTGGAGAAAATCCACCGTTTGATATAGAACAAAATTCAAACGGGTTTTTAAAATCTCTGCATATGTTTATTCCCCAGTTAACATTGCTTACTTTCATATTTTTTAACACACTTTTTATGTTAACCTTTATTTCACAGTACCAGTACCCATTATGAAATCCGTTTACTACGGTAAAAGGGTCCTGCCATCCAAACTCTTTTGATGCTGTTATAGCATTTCCACGCAGGTGTGAAAGATAATTCCTGTCTCCCTTAGAATCAATAATCAATTGATAGGTAATTCCGGTTTTTTTTTCAGGGAATGGTTCAATCCATACTTCAACTGCATCATTAAAAACAACTTCAGGATTGGTTCTTTCTGCAACCAACAAATTTTTTTCTTTGTATGGCATTTCAGAAATTATACCAATATATAGAGCATTTTCTGTAGCACCAATATATCCTATTGCTCGTCTTGGTTCCAATGTATCAGAACCAGCCAGAGTAAATCCATCAAATCTTGTAGAGTTTTTCCATGCCTTTCCACCTATATATCCATTCATTGGTGGAGCTTTTTTCATTAATGGAACAATATAATGATAGCTTTGTGCCGCAAAAAGACTGAAACCAGGTACAAGTAAGAATAAAAACCCATAAATAATATTTTTTTTCATTGTCATTTTATCCTCTGATTATATAAAATTTTTAACTATGAATATTGTAGTAATAAATACTTCTTTATTCTTAAATCTTGAACTTTGTGTATATTTTTTACTGGACTCCTTGATTGAATACAACCTGTGATTTCATTCCAGAAACTTGCGGTACCCAGGCAATGCCATCTGACGAGGTAAGAATCGTCCCTTTGGTTCCAACTGCGACAAAGGTATTGTCTCCATAGGTAATACCATAAAGATAGTTTATGGTTCCTGATGTTCGTAAAACCCATGCAGTTTCAGGAGAAGAAGAAGTAAGAATTGTTCCATTCTCTCCCACAGCAACAAAAGTTTTATCTCCATAGGCAATGTTATAAATGTTTTCCGAGTTCCCGGAAGACCAATACTTCATCCATTTAATACCATTGTGAGAAATAAGAATTCCACCATAACCATACGAGGCTCCAAAAACAAAAGTTTTGTTTCCATAAGCAATACCGAAACTATTAAAATTGCCCTGATAAGAAATATCTTTCCATGTCTTTCCATCAGAAGAAGTAAGAATTGTTCCACTCTCTCCCACAGCAACAAAAGTATTATTTCCATAGGCAATGACATGAATATAGTTTGAGACCCCAGCGAATCGTTTTGTCCATGTTTTCCCATCTGGAGATGTTAAAATCATTCCAAATTCCCCTACCGCAACAAACATATTGTTCCCATAGGCAACGCCAAAGAGTGTAAAATCTGTTTTGGAATTTTGCTTTGTCCATGTAATGCCATCCGTTGATGTAAGAATCGTTCCATCTGCTCCTACTGCAACGAATTCGTTATCTCCATAGACAATGCTGTAAAGATAGTTCGTCGTACCTGAACTCTGGGCTGTCCATGTTTTCCCATCTGGAGATGTAAGAATTGCACCAAAGGTCCCTACAGCAACAAAAGTGCTGTTTCCATAGGTAACGGCATAAAGATTATTATTTACCGGTAAAGGGGTTAAAGGTCCTCCTGAAGCACTAAAAACAAACAAAAAAAACCCTATAGATATACAGATTAAAATTAAACCCTTTAATACTTTATTATTCATTTTTATCCCCCTTTTGCGTGTATGGATTACTTAGTATTTTAATTCTAATATATCCACTCCATACGGAGCAGATAGAATTATATTGTTTATATTTTTCTGTTTCCCTGTTAAAACATTTGTTGCTGTTATGTTTGTAAAATTGTTTATACCAAGAATATTGTAATTTATTCTTATTGGTGTAGTTAATTTATCCTTTGAATAACTGGATAGGATTATCATCATGCTTCTGTTTTTTGGCTTTGATAAAATTATCCATTTTATCTTGTTGCTGTTTACTTTTAATCCTGGATTTCTGCTCCAGTAATGATATATCTTGACTGCTTTTGTTCCATACCCATATCCAAATACTATTTTATCAAGCCGTGCATAGTTCTGGTCCCATAAAGGAGCTCTTTTTATTTCATGAACCATCTCCATTCCCCACTCTATTTTGGCTTTTTCTGCGTCCGGAAGCGGTTTCACCCATGGATTTGTATCTCCGTATGCATGATGCAGGGAAAGTGGATAATTTCCTGCCTGCAGCCCAAGGGTTTCTGTTCTTAAATATCCAGGGCCAATAGGGACTGAAGGTCCAAGTTCATTGTCAAGGTCTGCTGTGGCAAAAGTATCCATAGGAAGTACAAATGTATTTGTCATGTGCAGTACAAATTCAAGAGGTAATCCTCTTTTTTCCCAGTATTCTTTCCAATATCCCAGCAAATTCCATACCCTCATTATCAGGCTTCTCATTTCCCATATTGTTGCAGCAGGTTGTATCTGTCCGGTCTTTGTTATGTATGCAGGAGTTGTTCTGTAGTTGTAGGAAGTTCCATAGCAGAAATTATCCCAGTATAAACCAACTCCACGTTTTAACCATTGATTTTGAATCCATACTTCATAATCTCTTGCACTTTTATCCCAGGTAACACCTTCACCCGAACCTGAACTTCCTTTATAATACATGGCATAATCAGGCCACTTTGTATTATATTGATTATAGAAATATGCTGACTGAGTCCATTCATATAGATATGTTTTCCATTCTTTACGCACACCGCTTACATCATTTTCTTCTGTATAACACGTTATTGGATGGAAGGGTGTTTTTCCAACAGCATCATTGGCAAACCATTCAACACTCGTCAACCATGGCCAATTTCCATATGCAGGCGGAGGATTGTATTTTTTATTGAAATTTTCAAACCATTGATGTATATCATTAGTAATGTTTCCCCTGTTTCTTGCTTCTTCTATTTTATTAACTATTCCCCAGTGGTTTTTATATGGTGTATTATAAGCACAATCCAGTCCTCCCCAGGCATTTACAGGCAACCCCCTTGGAATGTATTGAAGTTTAAGTCTCCAATCTTTTGGCATTGGTTTTGTTGGTGATACATCTAATCCAAATACAAGTTTTGTTGAATGTTTTAATACTACAGGGTGATCTGCTAAAAATATCCTCAAAATAACAGCATTGCCTTTTCTTATTATTTCCTCTATTGGTGTTTTATCTCCGTCTTTTATTGTGTACCAGCCTTTGTCATTGTCTGCAAAAAATGCTAATCCTCTTTTTTCTCCTCCAAGCCAGATGTATGGAACAAAACTATCCAGCCATGGAGTCCACCAGATTGCCTGGGTACTATCCCAGATTACCCCTTTTCCTTTTGGTACATAGTTTGGATGCGGCAGTCCTTTCCAATGAAAAACATCATTTGCCTTAAGCCATGCAGTTCCTTTTTTCTCGGGTAATATACCTGAGTAATTTATTCTCGCTCCGTCTGTTATTTCATGGAATAAAGAGACATAACTTGCTTTCAAAGGTATATCAATATATATATTATTTATTTTTTGTTTTACCCCTGACGGCAGAATTTCCATGGCAACCTTCATACAGCCATCAAAGTATATCGTTGATGTAGTTTTGATTTTCATTAGAGCTGCATCTGCCTTGGATTTGTATATTGCCTTTACATCATTATGGAATGTAAATTCTCCTCTCATGCTTGTCCAGGACCCCAGTCCTTTTTTTGTCGTGTAGTTGAGCGTTATGGGTCCAGCCAGTATTTCTTTTCCTTCAGTTATCACACTGTCCCATAATCCAAACCCGTTCATTCCATATTTTCTTAATACCACCTGCACATCATTTCCATTAATCTTTATTGGCGTAAATGGCGGATATACCCTGTTTGTTATTCCAAGTGTATTGTTTTCCCAGTCAAAATGCCTTCTCTCAAATTTGAATGTATCACTCTTTATTGTTTTTCCATTGGTTTCTGTTACATATAAATCCAGACTGTATGTATAGCCTGCAGTACTTTTTAAATATGGAATTTTTATTGTTTCTTCTTTTGTACTAAACGGGACCTGTTTACTGAATAATTCTTTTCCTTTACTGTTTCTAAGGACAAAAACAATCTTTGATATATTGTTTGCAGACTCATTTGGAATAAATTTGTAATATATTAGATTATTTGAAGGAAAATATTGCGCTTTCAAATTCAAAGGATGAAATTGAACGGGTTTCATCTTTGACGGTTCCCTATATCTATAATATGCATTACTGACTTCTTCAGGTGTTAATGCTTTATTATATAAGTAGATTTCATCAAATTGGTTATATAAATGCAAACTTCCATTTTTGTTTCTCCCTCCTCCCTGGAATTCAAGATTAGTCAATATTCCTTTGTTTCCCGGTGTAATTAAACTATTATCAATATTTTCCCCCTGTTTTATTCCATCTATGTATACTTCTATATCTGTACCTCTCCATGTAATAACCACCTGATTCCATTTTCCATCATGTATAGGTTCTCCTCCAACCCAAATCCACTCAAGAGATTTACTGTTTGCAGGTTGGAAATATAAATTAAGAGGATTATACCCAGGGACACCGCTGAAATGAAGATAAAACTCAAATGGTCCGCCTAAAACACCTGTACCCCAGTTTGATAAGGTATTATATCCCCTGGGCTGAAACCAAAATTCAATACTTCCCTGCTTCAGGCTCATAAGATTATTGTTTTGCAGTATAATATTCCCAATAAATGATTTCCCTCTTATTCCATTATTGGAAAAATTCCCGATGCTTGTAATCTGGACATTGCCTATTTTATTTATTGCTGGTGTGAAATTCCCATCTAATGGCAAATAAAATACAGGTTCATTATTCTTTAAAAAATAGGGAGGCCCTGTGGGTATTTTTCTTTTATTATTTTGAAATGTCCAAAATAGATTTTCTCTTGGCCAGAACTTATATACATTGGTATCTATTCTTACCTGGTCTATTTTCCCGATAAAGCCTTCACTAAGTTCTGCATTATTGCCAATGTAAATAGGACCTGGTTTGATTACATTTGCTCCCAAGCCCGGGACTTGTTCTTTTTCGGTTATTGTATTTCCATTTATGTATAAAGTTATATTTCCATCATAAATGGCTGCAACCCAGATCCATTTATTTAATGGAATTACCCCAACAGGGGATGAAACTGTTATTGTTTCATTAGGAGAAGTATGTGTGGTTGAAAAATTCAGTTTTCCTTTTGAATCTATATACAGGGCAACTCCTACTTCATCCTGCTGGTTTAATTCACCACTTTGAATTACCGGTGCCTTATATAAAATATAGCCTTTGTCTTGTGGATATTTTTTTACATTTATCCATGCTTCTACAGACATCCATGTTCCCGGGTTTGGATTTGATGGATATGGTTCTGAAGCAGTGTATTTAATTGCACCCTTACCATTAAATACAGCACATCCTCCAAACTTTCCATCTGGACTCCAGGACACCTCTCCAATTTTTTCCACCCCGCTTATCAATCCTGTATAATCAGAAAAATCAGGCTTCTGTAAAAGAAATAATCCATAATCTCCCCAAAATGGACCCTTGATGCCATACGGATAAAAATCTTTAGCAGGTTTTAACTTATATGGCCTCCAGAATGCCGTGGTGGTGGCAAAAATAGAATTGCAAAGTATAAATAATATGCTTAATCCAATAAAAAAAATTTTCCTTTGTATCATTTTTATATCCTTGTTAAAATAACCATAATGACGATTTTAATTACAATTTTTTCTCAACAAATAATTTCTTTTATTCAGTCAGTGGTGTACACAGGCCCCCATGGTGAAACAAGAGAAGGAGCTGCAGGAGTATCGTTTGGAGTAGATGGGAAACTACTCCATCCTATCCATCCTGCATGCCCATCAAAATATAGGAGAACCGCACCGTCTGAATGCCAGAAACCCATGCTATATAACTTTGACCCATTACCGGTATCGGTTTGGAGTCCCTTCCGGTTAATATTCTCATAAGTTGCTCCTGAAGCAGGAACAGTAAGATACCAGGTACTTGCTGGGTCCATGACTCTCGTTAAATTTGCTACATCAGCGTCGGGACCGCAGTATCCGTCATAGCCATTTCCCCAATAATTACCCCATGCTCCATCATATATTGATATGTTTTCTGTTACGTCAGGGTCATATATAATCTGATGCCATGTGCCGTTAATTGGCTGCATCCATGGATTTAAAGTATCAACCTGTCCTCCGGGTGCAGCAGCTTTTTTAAATATTTCCCCCATATAGCCTCCTATTGCAAGAGGGTACCACCATGGGCCATCGTGACTGCCTGAACTATCGGTCCACCGCCACATACTGCCTGCAGGTATTAAACCATGATAATCATTTGCATACATTTGCACAAGAATTCCAAGCTGATGCAGGTTATTCAGACTTACGACTTCTCTTGCTTTTTCCCTTGCTTTTGCAAGCGCAGGCAGCAACATTGCCGCAAGAATGGCAATTATTGCTATTACTACCAATAGCTCGATTAAGGTGAAGCCTTTTCCTATTTTTTTTGCTCCGTTCAACATTGTTTTTCCCTCCTTTTAAATTTCTTGTTTTTTATTCATTTACCATTGGTCAGGTCGTAAAAGGGGAAGCGTTTGGGGCCACGGTCCCGGGTAAGAATTATTCTGCCAGCTGTTAGGAAGATTCGCAATCGCAGAACGTGAAATTTCTTCATCAGGAGTCCAGTTGGCCCAGACGTTTATTGGTGTTATAGGATTTGCAGCAAGAAATTTAACGTTCCCGTTTATATATAATACATTGACTCCGTTGGAAAAATGTTCAAGACTACTAATCAGATAAATATCCCAATTTGATGGAGCATTCCAGTCTAAGAATTTTTCATCTGCCATTAAAGCAATGTCCGGAATATTTTGATTCAGGGTGGAAAAACCTTCTGCATAATCATAGCCGCAGCTTTCATTGTCAAAAGGGTTGTTTTCACATTGGTATAGACCACCGGCTGCGAAATAATTCCATGGCACAGCCGAAACTACAATTCCATTTGGGTCTCCGTTAGAGGCACTAGTCGGAGGTACAAATAATTTTATGTTTCCAACATAGTCCGCACCCTGTTTCTCTGCCCATGTAGCATTATAAGGAACGTCTTGATTCCATACATCCTGACCATAGGTACTAAATGGTGGGAGAATATAGTGTCCTACCAAAAGATTTAGTGCCCTTGCACAGGTATCTGTAGATGAAGGCCCTGGGAAATAAGTGGCATTGACGTACCATGGCTCTCCCTTGGAGTTGGTCTCGTTTGCCCATGGAAACCAGCCACTATAATCCTGTGCATACATCATTAGACTAAGATAGAGTTGATGTAAATTTGATGCATCTGTCGCCTGTTCTGCCTTTAATTTTGCTTTTGCCAGCGCAGGCAGCAACATTGCCGCAAGAATAGCAATGATGGCTATTACCACCAATAACTCTATAAGGGTAAAACCTTTTTTATTTTTTCTCATCTTTTTCTCACCTCCCTGGTTCATATTATTTTTTTTATTTTTATTATATGTTCTATATTATATTGTATTATTCATTGTATTATTCTAAGAAACATTATATCTAATAATTATAATTTATGTCAATAGAAATGTATTTTTTATTTCTAATCGCAATCAGGTCTGATGAGAATTTCAGCAGAAGAAGTTAAAGATTCCTTTTCTTTTCATAAATTTTAGTACGATTTTTATAGATCCAGAAAAATGCAGTGAAAGAATAAAACCTAAATGATAAAAATGTATTTAGACATAGCCTTAATATAGAAATAAATATTAATAAATTGCTGTCATAACAACTTAAATAAAAAATAATTTTATTTCTGAATTTTATATATTCCACATATTTTTTATTTATTTTCTTTGAGGTTTGTTCTCCCTGATGAAAAACAACACTTTCAGGTTCAAGAATGTTTTCCCAACCCCTTTTTATGGCTCTATATCCAATATCCCTGTCCTCAGAATAAAATGGAGAATAAATTGGATGAAATCCTCCCAAATATAAAAATTTTTCTTTATCATAGGCAGAATATCCCCCTGTAGCATAAAGTATAAATATGGGTTTTTCAGGAATTTTCTTTTTTCTATTATCATCACCCAAAGATAAAGCACTTACAGAAAATATTTTGGGATTTAAAAAATGTTTTATAAGCGGAGAGATAAAATTTTCTGTAACTTCTACATCATTATTTAAAAGAATAAATATTTTATTTATACTTTTTTTAACAGCGATATTACAGGCTTCTCCAAAACCAATATTTTGTTTTAATTGAATTATATTTATTTCTGGGTATTGTTTTTTTAAAAATTCAACACTTTCATCTGTGCTTCCATTATCCACTATAATAATTTCATCTTCCAGGTTATGATTTTTAGATGCCTGTATTAATAATGGAATATTTTTTTTTAGCAGTTTTATGCCATTATAGTTTGGTATAATGATAGATACCTTTTCTTTTATTTTTTTCATTTCTACTTAAATGATAAGATAAAATATAAAAAAAATAAAGGGGAAAATGGATTATTTTAAACCAGAGGATTATTCAGAAGAAGTTTTTAAGAATATAAAAGGACCTTTAATTTATCCCAAGGGAATAAAAAAAATTTTTGTTTTTGTTGGAAAACCAGGCCTTGGAGATTTAATATTAAGTATTCCTTTTTTCAAAGCCCTTATACAAAATTTCCCTAATATAAAAGAAATAGTATATACCGGAGAAATACCAGAATATCTTAAAAATATTTTTAATCTTATCCCTAAGACTAATTTATTTTATCTGCCAGAATACAAAATACCTAAAAAAAGTTTTAAATACTGGCTCAGATTATGGAAAACAGGCATTTTAAAAACCCCTGACCTGGCTATTGATACCCAAAGAATTTTTATATTTTCCCTGTTTTTTAGATTTTTCAGGGCAAAATATCATCTGGGATATGGAAGTAAATGTTTTTTTTCAAACTGGAAGTTTAAAGAAAAAAATAGAAAAAGTGTTCATGATACCTATCAAACTCTTCTTCTTTTAAGAGCAACAGGAATAAAAAATATAGATACCAATCCCTGTCTTGATATCCCTGATAAATTCTTAAAACCATCTTATGATTATATAAAAAACCAGGGGCTTATAGGAAAAAATATTGCTGCATTCTTTCCGGGTGCAGGACTATCTTTTAAATGCTGGCAAGAAGAAAATTTTATTGAATTAGGGAAAATGCTGATAAAAGAAAATTATAATGTTTTATTGATGGGAAACACCAAAGAAATACAACTTCTTAAAAAAATAAAAGCAATCTTTTTCTTGTTCCGGGTTTTAAAGAACCTTTATTTTTTTCTGACCCGCTATATACTGCCGGACTTTTAAAATACTGCAGATTTTCTGTATGTCCTGACTGTGGAGGTGCACACTTATCTTCCTTTGCCGGAATTCCTGTTGTGGCGATTTTCGGGCCTACCTCCCCTATTAAATTTGCTCCTTTGGGAAATAAAAATATTATATTCTATAAAAATTATCCATGCTCTCCCTGTTCAATGAATAATTGTAAATTAAATAGAAAATGTTTAACAGATATTACCCCACAGGAGGTTTTTCAAGCAATAAAAGAGCTTTATTTAGGACCTGCTGAACAGTAATTTCTTTCATACATTTTAAATCATCACAGGTTTTTTTATAGCATGGACCACAGGGAACTTTTTTGTAGATATATTCTGCTTTTGGAGGACAATGTTTTTCCGGGTCAGTTGGCCCAAAAATTCCCAGAACCTTTGTTCCTGCTGCCACCCCTATATGCATAGGCCCTGAATCATTTGTAATAAGAAGCACAGATTTTTCCAGTAAAAGAGCCATCTGACTAAAATCTGTTTTTCCGCAAAGATTAATAGGTTCAGCCTTCATCTTTTTGATGATTTCATCCACATAATTACATCCATCTTTTCCGCCAATAAAAATCACCTGAAATTCTTTATTTATAAAAATATCAGAAATTTCAGCAAAATAGTCTTTAGGCCATCTTTTTGTAAACCATCTTTCAGAAGAAAGAGGATGCATAATAATCCATTTTTTATTAATATCCAGTAAATATGTTTTAATAAAAGAAATAAATTTATTTCTATCCTCCTTTGAAATCCAGATTTTTATATCCCTTGAAAAATTTTTAATGCCTGCCTTTCTTAAAATAGGAAATTGTCCATCAACCGGATTAAGGATATTTTTTCTTTTAACAGATTTTGTAAGTAATAATTTACCTATTATGGTGTTATAAAAACCAATTCTTTCTTTTGCCCCGGAAAGAAAAGTGAAAATATTAGAAGTTAAATTTCCCTGTATATCAAAAGCCATGTCAATGTTTTTTCTATGAATTTTAACAATGGTTTGTATATTCTTCAAAGGGTGACCTTTTAAGAAAAAAATCGTTTCAAATATCGGGCAATCTTTTACAACATCTCTAAATTTATTATCACTTAAAAGATAAATCTCACTGTTTTTATAATTCTCTTTTATGGTGATAAAAGAAGCTGAAGCATCCACCAGGTCCCCAAGGGCTCCAATTTTTATTAATAAAATTTTATGGATATTTTTCATATTATTTTGTTTTTTATTATTTCTGCACAGGTTTGAGCCTCATTCAATCTATTAAAATTTCTGTTTTTCAGTTTCTTTATTTTTTCCGGCAGTAAACCTAATTCTTCATAAGGTATATACTGGCAATAATTTTTTTCAATCAATTCTTTTATTGTTTCATCAAAATAAATTCTTTTATTTTTTCTTCTTTTTACCCCAAGTATTATAACAGGACTACCTGTAGAACAACATTCAGAAATCATATTAACACTATCTTCTGTAACAAAAAGAATATCTGATAAACCAAGAATACCAAAATAAAATGAGTCATGGCTTAAACCAGGAAATTCACAATAAACAAAATCAGAATCCTTTTCTGTTTTTTCTTTTAATATATAGACTATATCTAATGGTGTTCTTTTGGATGTTGTAAATAAAAAACCTATATTTTTTTTCTCTTTTTTTAAAGGATATATCAAACAGGTGAAAATCTTATCAGCAAATTCTTTATCAATAAAATAATTCTGATCATTTCCCCCAATAATAATACCAATCTTATAAGAGTTTTCCAAAAGATTTGTTTTTTCTTTTAATTTAATGGACCATTGTTTAAGTATACTCTGGTTAATCCTGTTTGGTGCTCCCATGGTTATGATAATATTTTTATTTTTTTTTAAGTGGGGATGTTTTAAAACATCATGTTTGGGAACAAAAATAATATTAAAAAATTTCAGGGGGGTTCCTTCAGGAGTCATAATACACACAGAAAACATTTTTTTTGATGCTGATAAAACCGCAGTTAATGGAGCAAGATAAGAACCTGCTGAAATTATAATATCAAATTTTTTTTTATTTATTCCTTTTATATTTGAACTTATTTTTAAAAAAAAGTCTGATATGCTTATTAGATTAAAATAAAGAAAAAAACCTATTATTTTACTTGTCAGTTTATATGTACCTTTTCTTCCAGGGAGAAAATATGAGGGTCCCTTTAAAACCACAGGAAAAATTTCCATATTATCTGAAATATTTTCAGCAATTCCAAGAGATTGTATTAAATTTCCCTTATTTCCATCATCAAGAATAAGAATTTTCATGGTAAATTAAATACGGATACAAATGCCATTTTGCTGAAGATATTTTTTTATTCGTGGAATTGTAAGTATTTTGAAATGAAGAAGAGATGCCATTAAAACTGCTGAAGCATTACCCTGAACAATAACATCCAGCAAATGTTCAAGGCTTCCTGCTCCACCAGAAGCAATAACAGGAATTCTGACATTTTCTGATATTTTTTTTGTTAATGCTATATCGTAGCCTTTTTGTGTACCATCTGCATCAATACTTGTCAGTAATATTTCTCCAGCACCAAAAGATTCCACCTGCCTTGCCCATTGAACAGCATCTAATTCTGTTGGAGTTTTACCTGATTCTATGTATACCTGCCATCCTTCATATATCTTTTTGGCATCTATGGCAACCACTATACACTGGCTTCCAAATTTTTTTGCGGCATGATATATAAGAGAACTATTTTTTACTGCAGTTGTATTTATGGATATCTTATCTGCTCCTGACTCTAAAAGATTATTTATATCTTCTATGGATTTTATTCCACCGCCAACTGTAAATGGTATTGAAATGGCTTGTGCTGTTTTTTTTACAATATCAATAATTGTTTTTCTTTTTTCAACTGTGGCACTTATATCAAGGAATACAATCTCATCAGCTCCCTGGCTACTATAAAATTCCGCATGTTTTACAGGGTCTCCAGCATTTCTTAGATTCTCAAAATGTATCCCCTTGACAACCTTGCCATCCTTAACATCCAAACAAGGAATAATTCTTTTTGCAAGCATTTTTATTTAAGATTAACAAAATTTTCAATAATTTTTTGACCAGAATCTGAACTTTTTTCCGGATGAAACTGAACACCTATTATATTATCTTTTTCTACAACAGAAGCAAATTCAAATCCATATTCAGTGATTCCACTTATAATATTTTTTTCTACAGAAACAGGATAATACGAATGGGCAAAATAAAAAAAACTTTTTTCAGGAATATCCTTTAAAATATCTGCCCTTTTTTTTATAAAAACCGTATTCCATCCCATATGGGGAATAGGCAATTTTAAAGTATCAGAAAATTTTAAATTTTCACCCTTAAAAAAACATAGTCCATTTAAAAGTCCTTCCTGACTTTTTTCAAAAAACATTTGAAGTCCAAGACAAATCCCTAAAATATACTTTCCTTTTTTTACCTGTTCTTTTAAAAATTCATCCATACCTGTTTCTTTCATTTTTTTTATTCCATCATCAAATGCTCCAACACCAGGAAGAATAATATGGGTAATATTTATATTTTCAGGTTTTGATATGACTTTTGATTTTTTTCCTGTTTTTTTTATGCTGTTTATAACACTAAATATATTACCTGCTCCATAGTTTATAATTCCAATCATTTTTTATATTTTATAGTATTGCTGCAAGCTTTTTATTTTTACCTTTTCCTCTTTAAGTTTTTTTATTGCAAGAAGTGTCGCTTTTGCTCCAGGAATAGTGGTTACAAGAGAAATTCCCCTTTCAACTGCAATGGTTCTGATAGAAACAATATCTTTTCTTGGTTTTTTGCCTGAAGGAGTATTAATAATCAAAGAAATTTCATTGTTTTTTATATAATCAACTATATTGGGTCTACCTTCATATATTTTAGGAATAATCACTACATCCATACCTTTTTTTTTAAGAAATTGGCCTGTGCCAGAACTTGTAAGAATTTCAAATCCTATTTTCTGAAACTGGCTTGCTATAGAATAAATAACAGGCTTATCTTTATCTTTTACACTTATAAAAATCTTACCTGAAAAAGGAAGATTCTGTCCGGCTGCCAATTGACTTTTGGCATAAGCCATTTCAAAAGAAGTATCTATACCCATTACCTCACCTGTTGACTTCATTTCCGGGCCCAAAATAACATCAACACCCGGGAAACGATTAAAAGGGAATACAGATTCTTTTACGCAAAAATATTTAGGAATTATCTCTCTGGTGAAGTGTAAATCCTTAAGTGTTTTTCCAATCATAATTTTTGTTGCCAATTTTGCCAAAGGAACTCCAATAGATTTGCTGATAAAAGGAATTGTCCTTGAAGCCCGGGGATTTACCTCAATAATATATATATCTTTATTTTTAACCGCAAACTGAATATTTATAAGTCCTTTAACCTCCAGTGTCAAAGATATTTTCCTTGTAATCTCTTTTATCTCTTTTATAATATTAGAAGCAAGACTATAAGCAGGTAAAACCATTGCGCTATCACCAGAGTGAATGCCTGCCTCTTCAATATGTTCCATAAGTCCTCCGATTATACAGGTTTTTCCATCACAGACAGCATCTACATCAATTTCAATGGCATCTTCAAGAAATTTATCTATAAGTATAGGCTTTTCTTCTGAAATCTCAATAGCTTTTTCCATAAATTCTTTTAGCCCGCTGTCATCATAAACTATTTCCATTGCTCTGCCTCCAAGAACATAGGAAGGTCTGACAAGAACAGGATAACCTATCCTTTGTGCTATTGTGACGGCCTGTTCCAAAGAAATTGCTGTACCACTGGGAGATTGTTTAATATTTAGTTTATTAATAAGGACTCTAAACCTCTCTCTATCCTCTGCTATATCAATAGCATCAGGAGAAGTACCTAATATTTTTACTCCTCTATTCTGGAGAGGAATAGCAAGATTTAAAGGGGTTTGGCCACCAAACTGGACAATAATACCTAAAGGATTTTCATATTCAATAATATTAAAAACATCTTCAATAGTTAGTGGTTCAAAATACAATCTTGTTGAAGTATCATAATCTGTACTTACTGTTTCAGGATTGCAATTGACCATAATACTTTCATAATCTTCTTCTTTCAATGCCATAGAAGCATGTACACAGCAATAATCAAACTCAATTCCCTGTCCAATTCTATTTGGACCTCCTCCAAGAATAACAACGGATTTTTTAGCCATAATGGATTTCAAAAAAACTCAATGTCACTAGGCGGTTTTGGGGTTATATCAAAAAGAATTTTTACTATATCCGGATCTTCTTTTAATATTCTCTTTGACATTTTTTCCATCTTGGGAAATGTCAGATTATATGGTTTGGCGGAAATAATATCTTTAGTTTCCACAGCCCTGATAACAACTACATCCCCTGTTATTTTTTTATCATTAATAATTCCGCAGGCTTTATCATTTAATAAAACAGGAAAAGCCTGGTATATATTAGGGCTTTTAAATTCTTCCTCCACAATAGCAGTAAGCAGTCTTATTTTTTCAATTTTTTCAAATGTGATTTCCCCTCCAACTCTTGTTATAAATCCTGTAAAAGGAAACGGAAAGGTATTTATAATTTTAGGAGGAATTTTCAAAAATTTGGACAGAGAATAAACCTGGTTTTTATATAATTCTTTTAAAGGTTCTATAATTTTAAGGCCATAAATCTGTGGGTTTATATCATTTTGAAAAACATTATAATAAGTTTTTATGCCTTTTTGAAATTCAATAATATCCGGAAGTATTGTTCCCTGGATTACATATTCTGCAGAATAACTGCTTGTTGCCTGACTTACTGTTCTATAAAAAATATCTCTATAAGTTTCTATCTTTTCTTCTGGAATTGTTTTTTCTTTTAATATCTGAAAAAATTTTTCAAAGACATCCCACACCTGAAGTTCAATATTATATTTTTGTAAAAATTTTTCTATACCATCAGGTCTTGCAAATCTTGTAAGCCCTGTATTAAGATAAAGAAAAATGGCATTTTCTTTTAAAGCATTATATGCCAAAAGAGAACACACAATACTATCTATTCCTTCAGAAACAAGAACCAAAACCTTCTGGTCTTTTACAATAGATTGCAATTGCTGAATTTTTTCTGTTATAAATTTTTTTGTATTAAATTGTACCATATTATTATTTTAATATATCATTTTTTCTATTTCTTGGCAATTTATTAAATGGGAAATTTTTTAAAATCATCATAAGAAAATTGGCCTGGAGCAGATTGTTTTTCACAAAACACATAAGTAAAAGGAGAGCCATAATATAATGGAATTAACCTGAATATTCCAGGCAATCCCATAGGGACAAATAAAACTGTTTTTTTCCATTTAAGAAAAGCATTCATTAAATAAAGAAATTCTGATTTTTTATTTATTTGTAATGCTATCTTGAAAATATCAGGATTTAATAAATTTGCCTGTTGATAAATCTTTTTCAAATTCTTTAGAGGTGGAATTTTTTTAAAATTATGATAAGAAAGAATCACTTTTTTATTCCTGTCTTTTGAAATTTTAATTATTTCTGAGGAAATTTTACTTTTAATTTCTATATCTATATAATCAATATAAGGCAGAATTTTTTCATATAGATATTTTCTTTTTGTTTCTTCTATATATATCCTGTCTGAATCCTGTTCCCTGGAACATCTGATTGTCCCTATAATATTATATTTAAATTTTTTCCTTATTTGTTTCAGGTAGGGAATGAGTTTTTCTTCAGGAAAAACCTTTAAAAATTTATCAATCCTGATTTCAATCCATTTAACATCATTTACAATTTTATTAACATTTTTTTCCTTTTCAATACCCCATAAAACTACAGCAATTTTATTTTCCATAGGACAAATTACATATTTAAAATACTGTTTGCCAGAGTATAACTATTTTGTAAAATTGTATTTATTTCAGAAGGATTAACACCTGCGCAGAGAATAACCTTTTTTGCAAATTCATCATTAATAAGGTCAGATGGCTGATGAGTATCAGTATTTAAAACCATCCTGAAACCATATTTATACCATAGCTGAACAATTCTTCCATTGCCCAAACAATGCCCTTTTCTTGTTGTAATTTCAATACATACATTGTTTTCTACAGCCAATTTCGCTTCGTCTTCTGAAAGCAGCCCCGGATGTGCAAGTATATCCACATTAGATTCAATAGCTTTTTTATTTGTACCTTTCATTACAGGTTCTATAGGGGTTTCTCCATGCATAACAACAATTTGCGCCCCTAATTTTCTGCACATTTGAACAATAGCAGGAATTTCCAAGGGGGAAATATGGGTTATTTCACAACCGGCAATAGCTCTTATTTTCATAGAACGATTAATGTGTTCAACAGATTTTAGTATTGAAGGAATAACCCTTTCCACATTTGAAAAATCCACATGGTCAGTAATAGCAATTATTTGATAACCATTTTCTTCTGCTCTTCTGGTCAATTCTGAAGGGAGTAAAACCCCATCGCTTAAAAGAGAATGCGTATGTAAATCTATCATTTTTTTTCCTCCTCAGGATAGTAAACCCCCTCAATAAAAACATCTATTGCGGAAATTTTTAGACCTGATGCTTTTTCTATTTCTTCTTTTATTGCTTTTTGAACCTTCCATGTAACCTCAGGGATATTTATTCCATAATCCACTATCAATTTCAACTGAAAACCAACCTCCCCTTCTCTAACAATAACCTTTATACCGGCATCAGGAGTTTTTTTAATAATCTGCATTATACCACCTACAAAACTTGTGGCAATTTTATGAACACCCGGAATTTTTTTGGCAGTTATAGAGGCAATAGCACCTAAAACTTCATCCTCAATTTTTACCAACCCTATTTTCTTTTCTTCACCGTTTGCCATTTTCCTCCCCCTCAATAAATTTTTCAAGCCAGCCAATATAATATCTTCCGCTTAAAAATATAGGATGTTCAAAAATTCTTTTATATAAATCAATAGTTGTATATACTCCTTCTATAACAAATTCTTTAAGCGCTCTCTGCATTCTTGCAATAGATTCTTCTCTGGTGGAACCAAAACTTATAAGTTTTGCAATAAGACTATCATAATAAGGGGGAATAGTATAGCCCTCATAAATATGGGTATCCACCCTTATTCCGGGCCCACCCGGCAAAATTAATCTATTTATTTTCCCTGGAGATGGCATAAAATTTTTTTTAGTATTTTCTGCATTTATTCTACATTCTATACTATGTCCGGAAAAAGGAACAAAACAGAATGGATATTTTAAATTTTCCCCGGAAGCAATTTTTATCTGTTCTTTTACAATATCTATACCGGAAATAACCTCTGTTACAGAATGTTCAACCTGTATTCTTGTGTTCATTTCCATAAAATATGGATGAGAAATACCATCAAAAAGATATTCTATTGTTCCTACATTACTATAATTTATCACTCTACAAATTTTTTTTGAAATTTTTTGGAATTTTCTTCTTAAAGAGGCATCTACAATAGGAGACGGACTTTCTTCAATAAGTTTTTGATGCCGTCTCTGTAAAGAACAATCCCTTTCCGGAAAAAGCAAGGCTTTTCCTTTTTTATCCACAATTACCTGAATTTCAATATGTCTGGGTCTTTCAATATATTTTTCTATATAAAGACTGGGGTTATCAAATGCTGATTTTGCCTCCTGCTGACAAAGATTCCATAAATTTTCAAATTCCTTTTCATTAGATATAATCCTCATACCTCTTCCGCCACCACCACCTGAAGCCTTTAGTATTACAGGAAATTCAAGTTTTTCTGCATAATGTAGAGCTTTTTTATGGTCTGAAATATTATCATATCCTGGAATAATTGGCAATCTATGACGTTGAATAACATTTCTTGCCATAGATTTATCTCCCATAAGTTTTAAATTTTCAGGACTTGGTCCTATAAAGTTTATACCTGATTTATCACATATTTCAACAAAAAACGGATTTTCAGAAAGAAAGCCATAACCCGGATGTACAGCATCACAATCCTTAAGTTCAATAGCAGATATAACAGATGGGATATTAAGATAACTATCTATAGGGTTAGCAGGGCCAATACAAATTTTTTCATCACTTAGTTTTGTGGGAAGACTTTCTTTATCTGCCTCTGAATATCCTAAAACAGAAGTAATATCAAGCTCCTGGCATGCTCTTATTATTCTTAATGCAATTTCTCCTCTATTTGCAATAAAAACTCTTTTTATCATTCTCCTTATTCCCCTTCAAGAATAAACAAGAGTTGCCCAAATTCAACAGGTTTTCCATTTTCCACAAGGATTTCTTTTATAGTGCCATTTTCATCAGCATTGATTTCATTCATAACCTTCATTGCTTCAATAATACATAAAGGGTCCCCTTTTTTTATTTTAGAACCAGCATCAACAAAAGGTTTTGTATGAGGAGATGATGCCCTGTAAAACACTCCAACAAGAGGAGATTTTACATATATTAATTTACCGAGATGTTGAATATCCTTATGAGATTGGTCTATGATTTGTTTTTGCGAAAGATATGGAATATCCTCCTGGATTTTATCAAACTCCTGTTCTATTTCTTCATTGTTTTTTTTAAGAATAAGATGGAAATCTTTTTTCCTTATCTCAAGATAAACAAGCCCTTCTTTTTTCATAAATTCAACATACTCTTTAAGTTCATCTGGTTTCATATTTTATACTCTGGTTAGATACTCATTTGTTCTGGTATCTATTTTTACTATATCACCTGTATTTATAAATAGAGGAACCTGAATAACAAGGCCTGTTTCAAGCTTTGCGGGCTTTTTGGCAGATTGAACAGTATCTCCTTTAAAACCTGGTTCTGTTTCAATGACTTTTAATTCCATAAACATTGGAATATTTATATCAAGAACATTCCCTTCATAAGATAATCCTACAATATCCATGTTTTCTTTTAGATAAATCTTTTTATCTCCAATGGTTTCCTCTGATAAAACCACTTCCTCATATGAAACATTATTCATAAAATGCAAATTTGTGGCATCTCTATATAAATAAGTAAGAGGAATTTCATCAATAAGTATATTATTTACACGGAAATCTGACCGCCACACAAACTCATTGGTTCTTCCTGTTTTTAACTCTTTTGCCTTTACTCTTATAACAGCTCTTCTTTGCTGAGCATGTGTATGCGTGGCAGAAATAACAGAATATAAAACCCCATCCACTTCTATAACCATACCTGATTTTAAATCAATTGCGTCCATCCAGATATATTAACATAATTTATTATTTTCTGCCAAAATATGTATGGGTTGACAATAATTTCTGATTAAGAAATAGAGAGAAAAAACAAGTTAAGATAAAAATTTCCCGGAATTTATAAATTTTTTAATTTGATAATTACAGATTCTGGTAATAAAATATACTTATAAAATAAAAAATGGTATACTCCCGGGTTAATATGGCGGATGTCAGTCTATTTTTTAACTCGGATATTGTACTGAAAAAAGAGAAAAATGACACAAAGAGAATGTTTTTTAAAAATTATGAAAGGTAAGCAAACAGACTGGGTTCCAAATTATGAATTAGGTTGCTGGGGACAAACAATGCAAAGATGGATTAATGAAGGAATTCCTATTGACCGGATGTACTGGAATTTCTGGCAGGGAGAACCTTTTTTTAAGATAGATAGGCATGATTATGCCAATATTAATATAAGAATGATTCCAGAATTTGAATATAATGTTATTGAAGAAACTGACAGATATATTATTGCCCGTCATTCCAATGGAATTATTACCAAAGCACTAAAAGAAGGTACAGTAAGAGGGACCAGAATGTCTATGGATACATATCTTGAACATCCTGTAAAAGATGCAGAAACATGGGAAAATATAAAAAAAAGATACAATCCTCATACACCTGTCAGATATCCTATTTTATGGGATGAACAGGTGAAACTATGGGAAACAAGAAATTATCCTCTATGCCTTCTTGGAAATGGCACTTTTGGATTATATTCACAATTAAGGTCATGGGTAGGGACAGAAAATATTTCCTATATGTTTTATGATAATCCAATTCTTGTTGAAGAAATGCTTGAATTTAATACTGATTTTTTACTTGATCTTTTGGAAAAATCTTTGAGAGAGGTTCAATTTGATTATTTTAATTTTTTTGAAGATTGTGCAGGAAAAGGAGGTCCATTATTCGGTCCGGAAATCTTTAGGAAATTTTTTATGAAACCTTATAAACGAATTATAGACCGACTAAAAAAAGCCGGAATAAATAGTATCTGGATTGATTCTGACGGAAATACAGAAATGTTAATCCCGTTATGGATGGAAGCAGGTATTAATTGTCACTGGCCATTAGAACAAGCATCCGGAATGGACCCTGTAAAATTAAGAAAAAAATTCGGTAAGGAACTTATCCTTTGCGGTGGTATAGATAAAATGGAGATTGCAAAAGGAAAAAAAGCAATAGAAAAAGAGATTTACAAAAAAATACCTGCTCTTTTAGAACAGGGTGGATATATCCCACATATTGACCATTCAATAAATCCGGAAATTTCTTATGAAAATTTTATGTATTATATTGAATTGAAATTGAAATTAACGGGAAGACTCTAAATTCATTTCTATCTGTGGGCAAGTTCTGTGGATAGGTCAAAATAATGTTTTATTGCCTCAGGTGGAGTGTTCCATGGAATATGGTTTCCAATACACATCATATATCCTCCGGTAATTTTTGCTGTTTCCACCATATTCAATACCATTGAACGGATTTCAGCAGGATTATTACGCATTAATATGCGGACATCTCCTTCACCAGCAAGAAAACAATTTGTATATTTTTTTGCAATCGGTTTAAAATTTGTATAGGGTTCTGTAATGATACCTCTTGCTCCACAAGCCATTACATCATCTGCATAAGAATTCATACATCCATCAGACATAAATATAACCTCTTTTCCCTGATTTTTTACAATTGACCAGAATTCTTCATATCTTGGAAATATATACTTGTACATCCATTTTGGGGAACAAATAGGACCTTTTGTATTTACAATATCATCATGACATATAACAAAATTTACAGGAAGTCTTGCAAAAACTTTAAATACTCTTCTGTTGATTTCTGCAAATTCATCCATAATTCTTTCAAATTCCGGGTCAAGACAGGTTTCAAGAAATAGTTCCCAGCCAAAAGTAAGAAGCGGCCACATAAACATAGTATTATAAAAACCCACACTGGCGGCAGTAGATTCTTTTGGTGCCTTGTCTCCCCATTCAGTAGGAAATAGACTGCGGTAGTATTGAAAAATAGTTTCTTCATCTGTATAATTATGGGATTCTACGACAGGAAGATTTGTAAAATCCGCCTGTTTTATAGGAGAAAAAGCAAAAACGTCTTCAGCATTTTTAAACTGTTTTCCTCTTTCCCAGATATCACTCACATTATCTCCCCAGCGGACACGCTGATATCCTTTTTCATCTACTGCGGAAGTATTATGAGCTAAATCAAGTTTTGGTCTTTGTTTTGGCTCATCTGTTTCCGGCACAGGAAGCTCTAACTGCGGATATATTTCATTCATTTTCAGACGGCATAATCGTGGATGACTATAATAATCTATCCCGGTTATCCAGGTTTCTGCATCCGGGCATGACCAGTGTTCCCAATGTGGTATCCTTTTTGGTGCAAGTCCCATAAATGCTGCATATTTGTCTGTCATCTGAGTTTTCCCTCCATCCATAGGTTTTTTAAATATTCTATGCTATAAGGTAATTCTTTTGATATATCTTTAAATGAGCTCTCAATAGAAATAGCACCATTATAATTTATGGACTTCAAAACAGAAAACAGCTCTTTGAAATCATAATCATCTTTACGGGGTGCTGTCCTATCCTTGTTTGATAAGTGAACATGATAAAGTTTATTACCTGTTTTTTCTATGTTTGAAAGCGATTCTTTTTCTATTTCCGCGTGATAATTATCTATCAAAACACCAATATATGGATTATTTAATATCTGTGCAATTTCCAATGCTTCCAATGTAGTATTTAATATATTACACTCTTTTCTATTTAGCGGCTCAATAGCAATCTTAATATTAAACTTTTGGGCATACCCGGATACTAAATCTAAAAAACTGACTATATCCTGTTTTCCTTTTTCCAGTGGATAATTTTCAGGTATACTTCTTGCACCTCCGCTTCCAAATACAATCAGTTTTCCACCTATACTGCTTACTTTTTCCATTGCCTTGTTTAGATATGTTTTCACTTTTTCTTTGTCTACTGCCGGCCCTGTAATTTTTAAATCACCAGGTAGAAAGATATTAAAAGAATATGGTGTTATGGAACTGTTTTTCAAAACCGATTGTAAAGAGTTTATATCCATATCCGCAATACTTGCTACAGGAAGCTCTACAAAATCTGCCCCTGCTGATTTTATGTCTTTTATATCTTTTATTCCGCCACAGCATCCCAATTTCATATTCCCTCCACTTTTAGATTAATTGTTGGATTTATGATGAGTAAATATTTACTGAACCCCATGCATATGAACAGGCACAGAGGCACAAAGTGTTTTAAGAAAATTAAGCTCTTTAAACTTTGTGCCTTCAGTCAACGGAGTTGACTGAGTATTTACATCATATAGTTAACAATTAACTTATAAAGTTTGTCAAATTTTCAGAAAACTTGATTTAACTACCTGCTAACGAGTTTATGTTATAATGCTTTTCTGAGAGATTCAAGATATGCAGTGCCATATCGTTTTTCCGGTAAAAGATACATACCTTCTGTCCATTCATTCCATGCATTGATGAAAATAGCTTTGGTTTCAGATGAGTTTTTTTGTGTTTGTTGAATGGCAAGTCTGCATAAATGTCCGAACTTTTCCGGCGTATTACCTTCAATGATTGGTTCATAAGATAATGAACGAAAATCCATCGGAAGTTTAACGCCTCTGTGCCATCTTGGCGTCACGTCACAACCTAAAGTTACCACAGGATAATGGGGAAGACCGCCTTTTTCGATCTGTTCCTAGGTATATAGGTGAGATTGAATGACGTTTTCATACTGAACTACCGGTAAATCTTCTGACAGTGTTTCATACTCCGGAGTCCGGACTATGTTATAAGCAAACACACTTTTAAAACCCATTTCCCTGGCATCAAGAACCCTGTCCCATCCACAACAATAAATATTGTCGGCGCAACAACCAATGTTTGCGATAAAATAAATCCCTGGCAAACCATTTTTCTGTATCCTTTTATTCATTCGTTCAAGAACTTCCTCCATAATTTGTACGCCATTATACCAGTACCAGTCAAAAAGAAAAGTTGTTATACCGTGATTTGCTGCAAGGTCAATTTCCTGTGCAGACCATTCAGGGTCACTTTCATCAAAATAACCCCAGGATGGAATTTTAGGTTGATGATGTCCGGGATAAATTGGCCGTGCACTTTTAACAATCTCCCATTCACAAAAATTTTCACCATACCATGCCTGGTAATGATCATTGACATGCCAGCTCGGGAAATAGATGGCAACTATTTCAACAGGTAATATTTTATTCATATTTTTACCTCAAAAGTAACTATATAGTCAACTTATATGTTTTGCCTTATTTCACTGACATTGCTTTATGTTTTTCAAGAATAAAAGGTCTGAGAATACATGGAATGCTGGATACAGGAAAAACCTCATCCCTGAGATTTATACCTATTTTTTCCACCATAAATTTTTTCTTATTAATAAGATTTTTCCATGTGTCTGGAAACATTTTCTGCATTCTATTTTGAAAGGATTTATCCATTAAAATTACTCCATCTTCAACATTGGTGGTATGATAATAAGATTCAGGGTTTGGAATTATATCTGTTTGCAGTGCCATTCCATTTTTAATTTTAAACCTGGAATTTTTAAAAACAGAGGAATTTATCCATTCATCTTCAGCTATAAGATGACCTGGGTTTAAAATCCATCCAAATTCTTTTTTAGGAATTGATTCTTCTACAATATTATAAATTTCTCCACCACTAACTCCAATTCCAATACTTTCATACCAGTTTGCAATAGCGGCAAAGTATGGTTTTATTATTTCATTAAGGTATCCTGTCCATAACTTATGTCCCAGGTCTTCCTTTCTTTCTGCAATATATCCTGCTCTGCATGAAAGTCCGCCAAATACACCAAAACCTGCTGTAAAAGGGTCCCCTATATTTACCTTTCGCTCTGAAGGTCTTGTCAGAGTGTATTTTGTTTTTTTACCGGTTGCAATGAATTTATGACAGGATAATGGGACTCCGTAATTATTAAGATAAAATCCAAGTTCAATTTCACTCATACCAGGTTTTATGTTTTTTAGAAGACGGGATATGCCAGAAGATACAATTGATGCTGCCCGTTCATAACCAGCAAGCATTTCTACTTCATTTTCTACCCGCATTCCATATTCCGGATGCATAAGTATATCGGTAACATTATAAAGTCTGTCAATTCCTCCTGTAATTTCTGCAATATTTTCTATAATAAAGTGAGGTATAAAAAACGTCTGGTCAGGATTTTCCACTTCGTTTTTGGAAAAATATTTCCAATCTATTATGCCTACAGAGGATTTTGCTTTAATACCAATTTTCATCAAAATATTTTTAAATTTATCACTATCAGTGCGTGGTTGTCCCAACAGACTGAACGATTGAAAAAGAAAAGTTTCATTAATTATGTTTTTATATCCTGATAAAATACTACATTCATTACCAAGTAAAGCATAAACATTTTTATTTTTATTTATAATCAAAATGCCTTCTTCAAATGAAAGGTCAAAGCCTGAAAAATAAGAGAAATTGGCATTATGCTCTCTATCTCCATATATAATAATATGCGTTAGTTTTTTTGTTTCCATCCACCGGGTAAGTTTTTCAATCCTTTTTATGTAAACTTCTTCAGGGATTTCAGGTAAATTAAGATATACTGGAAAATCGGGATTTTCCAGATTTTTATAATTCACATTTTCGGGTTTATACATAATTTTCTCTAAAAGTTCCTCTTACCAAGGACAAATAATTCCTTTTATATATCCCTCCGGTTTTGTTTTTAATGTTTCAAATGCTTCCTGAATGTTGTCCAGCGCAAAACGATGAGTAATAAGTTTTTCCATTGGGAAAACACCCTTTCCCAAACCTATTATCGCTCTTCGTAAATCATCTTTTATATCAAGGGAAAAAGAAGGATGGGGATTAAGAACAATCGTTCCTTTTGACCCCCAAAGTTTTAAACTGTAGGTGGCTTTTTCCGGATGAGAGGTTACTAAAAGGAGTTTTGGTCTCCCACGACGTAGATATTTACTGGCTGTTTCCACTCCGGCCGGAATTCCTGTTGCCTCTATGCTTATGTCAATTCCTCTTTCTCCTGTAATCCTGCTGATTTCTTTTTCTATATTATCTTTCTGAGGATTTAAAATAACAGTAGCACCCAGATCTTTTGCTAATTTCAGGTTAAATTCCTTAACATCCACCACAATCATTTCTGCCAGAGAAACACAGGAAAGTCCTGCTAAAGCCAAAAGACCCATAAACCCTGCACCGACAATCATTAAATAATCTCCAAACTCAGGATTTGCCGCTCTACAAACGTTAGATATACATGCTAAAGGTTCTCCCAATGCATATTCTGTTTTTACTCCTTCAGGAATTTTAATCAGATTTTCCGGATCAGCCACTGCATATTCAGAAAAGCCCGGTCCGATAAAACCAGTAACCCTATCTCCCACCTTAAAATTTTTTACGTCTTTCCCCACGTCTTCAATTATTCCTGCAGGTTCATGCCCAATCTCCTGCGGATAAGTTCCCAATTCTCCTTTAAAATGATAAAGTTCCCAGGAACATAAACCACATGCTACTATCTTAACCAAAACCTGATTTTTACCCGGATTTACTTCTTTCTCTTCAATTTCAAATCTGCCGGGTTGCATCAAAACAGCTCTTTTTGTTTTCATCCTCCCCCCTTTTTTGTCCTAAATCAGCCTAAAAAATGGTCCAGTTTTTCCCGAGTATTATAAAACTAAAAAAGTTATCCGGGTTTATAATTTTAAAATGTGCTTTTGGATAAGAATCCAAAAAGGATTTTGGTGTTTTCCCTGTTTTTTTTGTAAACTTAAATTCAAATGCTTATATATCAGAACCCCTTATTTCCAAATAGTCAATCTCCTGCTGCTGATGTGTCCGCCAAAAATGTATATTTGGTGTTTTTCCTGAATTCAGGTTGGATTTCATCCTTTCATTGATAGCAAAGTTTTCCCATAATAAACCTGTATCCTGTCGCAGAGATAACTTATTAAGATTATTAATAAGAACGTTCCGTATACCCGTATCATAAAAATAGAGTTTACACTTGCGTGTCAGCTCATTGCGTAAATTGCCGCTAAATGGTGTCAGTTTATAAAGAACAAAACTTTTTTCAAGAAGATTTATATAATTGGCAATTGTCTGTTTAGCCACACCCAGCTTATTTGAAAGATCATTAAAAGAAACTTCATTTCCCACCTGTAAGGCTATGGCAATAAGAAGTTTTTCAAGAAGTTCCGGGCGTCTGATGTCCTGAAATTGTAAAATGTCTTTGTAAAGATAACTTTCTGCGATATTCTTTAAAAGTATTGCACTTTCATCACTTTTTTCCTCCACTTCAGGATACATCCCGAAGACTATCCTTTCGGATAATGTTCGTTTCAATTCAATCAATGAATATTTTGCAGTTAATTCCTGAAAAGAAAAAGGCAAAAGAACAAAAGTGTATATTCTGCCGGTAAGAGGTTCTGCAATTCTGTTTGCAAGGTCAAATGATGAGGAACCTGTTGCTATAACCTGAATTGAGGGAAAATTATCTACCAGTAATTTTATTGTAAGCCCGATATTAAGAACCCGTTGTGCTTCATCTATAAAAACTAATTTGTTTTTACCGAGAAGAAATTTTAATTTGGTAGAAGAAACATTGGTTAAATCTTCTCTGATATCCGGTTCATCACAATTAAGATATAACGATTTAATGGATGGAAAATCTTTCCTGATTTGCTGCACAAGCGTAGTTTTACCCACCTGTCTGGCACCATATATAATAATAGCCTTTTTTTTGAAAAAACTTTTTTCTATCCGTTTTTTTATGGTTCTTTGTATCATTTTATTCCATTTTTATATATTATAAATGCAACTATACTTACCTAATTTATAGTAAAAATGGGCATTTGTCAAATTTTGAATTGCCATCAATAATTTCTGATTAAGAAATAAAAAAGATAAATGGACTATTATACTTAAAGATGAAATATCTGGTAATTCCCTAAAATTGTCTCTTGATAAAAAACCACACTAATTGGGAAACTCCGGACAGATTTATAAGGAAAATTTACTCATAGGATTTATTTAACATTTTTTTATAATAAAAAAATGCGCCTACCCAGCTCATTATTAGGATTGCCACTATACCTATACCTAATTTACCAAAATTCAGGTTCTGTAAAAATAAAAAAAAAGGAGTGTCTATATGCAGCTCACTTGAAAAAACCTGCAGCCATTCAACAAGTCCTACAAATAATGCTATAAAAACACTTGCTCCTGTAATAAAAATATTGAAAAAAAGTTTTCTTATTGTTTCACTCATTGCCCAGTCATATATCCTCATCATAGCAATTCCATCTAAACTATCCATTAAACTCATACCAGCAGTAAAAAGCATAGGAAAAACCATTACCCCCCATAAAGGTAAATGAGAATTCTGTGCTAAAGCCGCAGATATTCCAAGTATAGCAACTTCTGTGGCAGTATCAAACCCTAATCCAAATAAAAATCCTATAGGGTACATTTTCCAGGTTTTATCAATTTTTTTATATAAAAACCCAAAAAACCTACCCATAAGACCTCTTTTATACAACAGTTCATCTATTGAATGAGGTTTAATTTTCCCTTCTCTATAATCTTTTGCAATTTTATAAAGACTTCTTAAGACAAAAAGATTTAAAATTCCGATCAAAGTTAAAAAACCGGCAGAAATAATTGTTCCTACAAGACCTCCAATATTTTTTAAAAAATCCATATGGGATTGAACTGCTCTTAAAGATATTATAATAGATAAAGAAAGTAATATTACCACTGTAGAATGTCCAAGTGAAAAAGAAAAACCAACACCAACTGCCTTTTTTTCATCCTGTCTTAGTTTTCTTGTTACATTATCTATGGCTGCTATATGGTCAGCATCAAAGGCATGTTTAACCCCAAAAAAATAGGCAAGTGCCCCTAAACTGGACAAAATAGGATTTAACCTGACCAGTGAAAAAAAACTAATCCAGACAAACAAATTAAATATTCCCAAAAAAGATAATAAAACATATGTTTTATTTTTTAAACTCATCTAAAAACTTGGCTCGGAGACCCCATCCGTAAGGACGGAGAGGAGAGCCAACCTCCTTGACAAATTATTGTTTTTATGATATAATTATTTTTATGAAACTTATAAAATCTATCAAATGTAGGATTCAGGTTAATGAAGAAGAAAAAAATATTTTGCAAGAAACCCTTAATGTTTGGACCTATGCCTGTAATGATATTCTTGCTATTGCAAAAGAAAAAAAGGATTTTAACCAATATCATATTCACTGTCTTGTTTATCATCCTATCAAAGATAAATATTCTCTTCAATCCAATCTTGTGGTGCGAGCAATTGCTCGTGTATGTCATAAAAGAAAAAAACAACCAAAAGCATTTAAATGCCGTTCTATGGATGTG
>JAJYYV010000024.1 GCA_021800535.1 bacterium
CCTGGGATTTTGCCCGACTTCAACAATTTATTACTTATAAAGCCCTTGAGAAAGGAATTTCCACTATTTTGGTTGACCCGAAAAATACCAGCCATATCTGTCCTTCTTGTGGTCTTACTGGTTCTCGCATTAAGCATATATTCTTCTGTTCTTGTGGTTATCGTAATAATGCCGACTTTGTCGGTGCTTATAATATCTCCAAAAGAGGTTTTGCTCTTTTGGACGGGCTGTCTTGTAAACCAGCCCTTAATCAACACGCTTTTTGTAGTTGAAAGCCTCACCCGTAAGGGCGAGGTAGTTTACTCTCTTTGTCCCTTTATATTTTATGTAAATATATTTTGTGTTACTATTTTAAAATTTATGTCACTATCTGTCAAAAAAAATTACCTAAAAAATTTTATAATTATCTTATTTAATCCGGATTATCTGAATTAACAATTTTTTATCTGCCAACCCAATAATTACGATACTTTTCCATTGCATGGATTACAGCAGCGATATTTTCAATTGGTGTACCGGGATAAGCTCCAAATTTCAACCATAATCCTCCATTTTCAGAACCAAGAATCTTTATACAATTTAAAATATGTTCATCAACCTCGTTAGGACTTCCGCGAAAAGTTATATACTGTCTATCAATATCAAGATCTATAGCTGTTTTTCCCCATGCAAGTTGTTTAAGATTATCAACACCATTAACAATATCCTGAGGATTTAACACGCTAACACCACATTCAATAAGGTCTGGAATAATATCAAGAATATATCCATCCGTATGCAAATATACATAAACATTATGTTTACGGCAATAAGAAAATATTTTTTTATAGGTGGGTTTTATATATGTCCTCCATGCCTGAGGGCTAAGGGGAAGTGATTTCTGTAGGCCCAAATCATCTCCAAATCCAATTGAATCAACTCCTATATTAATCCACCGTTTAACAACTTCCATCCAATAGTTTTCCACTAAAGATATTAATGCAGGCAGATGGTTATTATTTTCTGCAACATCAATCATAAAATTTTCAAATCCCCGCAGATATGTAAGTGTTAAAAAGACGAATCCGTGTCCTACGCCCCCGCTTGTAAATTTTCCTTCTTTTCTTAATTTTAATATGTCTTTTTCTGATTGTTGCCAATCAATAAAATTTTCAGCCAGGGGAGCCTGATAATTTTTTAAAAAGCTCCAATTGGAAAGAGGATGTTCAATAACCTGTCCATCAAGATATTTAAGTGGATATATCCATAGACAACCCCATGCATCACGAATTTTATTACCACTTTTACGATTTTCATCTTTCCCTGTCCATATTCCAATATCCGGACATTCTTTCTTAATATTTTCAAAAAATTTTTGATATTGTTCCCATACAGGATAAGATATAGATACTCCTGATATAATTTCTCCATTTCCCCTAAACTCTATACTGCGTATATACTTTTCTCTTTCAGTCATAAAATCTCCTATTTTATATTTCTCTGGCATCCGCCATATCAACTCAGGCGTATACCATTTTTTATTTTATAAGTATACTTTATTACCAAAATCTGAAGATGTCAATGTAACGCGTTGCGCCATAATAAATCCATTTCAAAAAGAATTTAGCGGGTATAAAAACAGAAAAGTTGAAAAAGAACAGAATTAAGGTAAACTAATATAATATATTCATTATTCATAAAAAAGAGGGAAACAATGGAAAAAATATGGGCGCCCTGGAGACAGAAATACATTTTAAATATAAAAAAAAGAGGATGTTTTTTGTGCAATATCATCAAAAAACAAGAGAAAGGATTACTACTTTTTAGAGGGGGATATTGTTGTGTTGTTATGAATATATTTCCATATAATAATGGACATATAATGGTTGCCCCATTAAAACATAAAAATTCATTTGAAAAATTTACAGAAGATGAAAAAAATGAAATATTTTTTATTTTTACTGAAAGTATAAAAATAATCCAGGAGAAAATGAAACCTATGGGAATTAATACAGGCTTAAATCTTGGTAAATATGCCGGAGCAGGTGTACCTGGACATCTCCATTTTCATATTGTCCCAAGATGGGCGGGAGATACAAGCTTTATGCCTATCATTTCAGATACAAAAATCATCTCACAATCTCTGGAAGATGTCTATAAAATATTAAAACCTTCGTTTGATAAAATAAAATCCACCAGCAAATAATAAAAAAATATGGAATAACCATGGAGATACTGCCCATGGCAACATATTATTTTTACCAAGAGCAATTCCAATTGAATATACTGAATAAGCAAATATAGAAAGTACAATTGCCAGAATAAATATTCTGAACCTTGAAAAAGTGCTTCTATTATAGAATAACGGCAGCATAATAAAAACAAAGAAAAAATTCAAAAGCGGGTAAGCAATTTTTTCATAAAGGTTTATCCATTTACTTTTTGGGAAAAAACCAACTTTTTCCATTTCTTTAAGTATGAGCAACGCTTTAAAAAAAGATGTTTTTCTAACATTTAAAAGAATAAAATCTATAAAATTCTGTGTATTAAATGAAACCTTAAGATTATAATTGATAAATTTTTCAGGTTGAATAGATAGATTCATTAAATTTCTTGTTTCTCCATTTTTAAGTAAAAAAGTATTATTTTCCGGATATGCATATTGACTTTGATATAATTTCAAATAATGTTTGGTAAGTGTGATTATTACAACATTTTTAAATACTTTTTCCGGATAATATTTTTGAGCCCAGAATACAAAATTCTGACTTGCAAGATGAATATATTTATTGCTGTTAGAATAAAAAGATGCTGCAGAGGTTTTGTTTTTAGGTAAAAAATTTCCTATCAGAAAAAACAATATTGCAGAAAACAGACCAAATATAAAAAAAAGATACAGTATGTGCTGGGGATTAATTCCTTTTATTTCAAATATTTCAATTTCCCTGAATTTTTCAATTTCTCCAAAAACAAAAAGTATGGATAAAAGTGTTATCAAAGGCGAAAGAGTATACAATTTTTGAGGAAGTCTGATAAAATAGTATTGCCATGGAAAAGAAGCATGATTTCTAAAATAGGCAAGAACGCCGCTAAAAATATCTGTAAAAAAAAGAAATATAGTAAAAGCAATAATAAAAATTATAAAATATTTTAATAATTCTTTTAGGATATATTTGTTTTTAAGTGACATTGAAAAACCTTTTTTTCAGTAAATATATAGATGATGAAAAAATTATTGGTGCCAGCCAGAATATAAAAACATTATTTGTAAAATAAGATATTGTTTCACTGAAAGCAAGCACGGCAAATGATAATAATCCCAATATGACAGCAAGAATAACTATCTGAGCCATATGAAAAATTTTCAATCCAAGACCTGCATAAAAAGCAAAAAACAGGTATATAACAGGAAAGAGCGTGAGAAGTATTTTTTCATTTAATTCTGTGAGTAAAAAAATATTTTTATTTTTCTGGGAAAGAATCTGAAAAAGCGTTAATTCAGTAACCTGTCTTTTATGTGAAAATGTATGGCTAAATCTAATATCAGGTCTAAATATATATTCCTGAAAATTTGCCTTAACAAATGTCTGTCTACCATTAAGAGAATTGATAATAGAAAAACCGTCTGTTAATACCAGGTCTGGTTTACCGTTTTGAATTTTAAGCAGACCTTTTTTAGCAAAAATTGTTACAATTCTTTGCCTGGTTTCTTTATAGGATATAACAATATTCTGAAGATGATTTTTTTTTATTCCTCCAACATACATAGTTGTATTAGGAAAATTTGTAATAAGGGTTTTGGGCTTTAATAATTTCAAGGGATTAATAATTTTGGTATTATAGATAAGCATTCTTTCTTTATATTTCCCCTCTGGAGAAAGAAAAAATGAGCTAATGAATACAACAATTGTAAAAATTAAAACAGGCCATGTCAATATCTTTATAATAATTTTACCGGAAATCCCTGATGTTATAATCGCCCAGTATTCTTTATCCATATTCATTCTTCCTGTAATGCTTACAAGACATATAAACGCGCTTAATGCAAAAAGATAAGGACTGACTATAAAAAAAGACCAGATAAAAAAAAGGAAAATATCCTTTACTGAAAAAATATTACTTATAATCAAATCAAAAAAATTTAAAAGGGGACCTAAAAGAAATATAAAACAAAGAACAGGAAAAGAAGTAATGAAAGTTTTTAATAATTCTATGTATATATAACTACTTTTTTTTGAAAATTTCATATTTATGTTGTAAAATTTTAAATATATTTTTGTAATGTTATACTATAACACTTAATCAACACTTAATAAAATTATAAATCATGGAAAACAATGAAAGAATCTATTGATAAGGTATTAAAAGAAGAAGAGACGGCAAAAAAAATAATTGAAGAGGCAGAAAAGCAGGCTGCAAAAATAAAAGCAGATGCTGAAAATACTGCAGCAGATATTATAAATAAAAATCAAAAAGAAATAAAAGATTTTGTTCTGAAACAAAAAGAAGAAATGAATAAAACTTTTCTTTCTGAAAAGGAAAAAGAAATAAAAAAAGTTAAAAATTATATGGAAGAATTTATAACGAAGTTAGAACAAAATATTCCCTCAATTGCAGAAAAAATATTCAAGGAAATTATTTCCTAAATTCATATAGAACAATGTATTCATCAATATCAGAATATGCTTATGTAAATACAAGAATAAGGGTTTTATTATCACTTTTATTAGATGAAAAAACATTTGAAAATCTTATTGGGGCAAAAGATGTTTTTTCTATATGTGAAATATTAAAAGAAACATCTTATAAAAATATTATTGAAAACTTTGAAAAAGAAGGATTTAATATACATTTTTTTGAAAAAAATATGCTAAAACAGGATATAGATATGATAAAAAAAATGTATAACTCCGTTTTTTCAATCAGTGATAGAAACATTATTTCATTACTAATTCAAAAATATGAAATAAAAGAACTAAAAATTGCACTAAGGCTATGGCACAAAAAAAATGTTTCTGATGCCTCCAAATATCTTCTTGGAGAAAAAATATGGTTTGATATTGATTTTAATAGAATTGTTTCATCTCCTGATTTAAATAATATTTTACAAATTCTTGAAAAAACTTATTATAGACAATCTCTGGAAATGGCAAAAAATCTATTTGAAGAAAAAAATTCTATTTTTTTTCTTGAATCCTCCCTGGATAAAATCTATTTTGAAAAGATTACTTCATCTATAAATAGATTTTTACTTACAGATAGAATTACCTTATCTAAAATAATCGGAGCTGAAATTGATATAGAAAATATTAACTGGATGATAAGAGCAAAAAAATATTATTCGCTTGAAAGAGAAGAAATCAACAATTATTTGATAAAAGGAGGAAATATCACCAAAAGTGAATTTATAGATTCTTTTCTTTCCGGAGAAATAAAATCTATTTATAATATATCCCTTACAGACATCTTTGAAAAAAATGAATATATGCTTGAAATTTCCCTGAATGAAATTCTCTTAAATCAAATAAAACAGATACTTTCAGGATTTCCTTTTACCATAGGAATAATTTTAAGCTATGTAATTTTAAAAACAAGAGAAATAAAAAATATTATTTCCATAATTAATGCCAAAAATTATGGTCTTGCAAAAGAGGAAATATCTGTATTAATAGGACAATAAAATGTTTACACCTTCTTCAATGGAAATTATAAGTATTTTAGTGGAAAAAGACAGGGAAAAAGAAATTGTATCCCGTCTTGTCAAATTGGGCGTATTTCAGCCTATGGATATAAAAGAAGCTGAAGACGAACTGAATAAAGTAAATGCTTATTCCAATCCATCAGAAGCAGAATCACTAAGTTATATAGAATCCCGTCTGAATAATATCACATCAAAAATTGATATTTCCAATAATCCTGATAGCAGTGAACTATTAAACAAAGTCCAAATCTTAAGAATAATTGAAGAAATGGAAGACAGTCTTCTCCCTTTTCTTGAAAAAAGAATAGATGTTCAGAATAAAATAAAAACAGAGGAAACCATTTATCAGCAATTATCAGGCTGGCTTCCTTTTCCGGAATATAAACCTGCAAAATTATCTTTTTTAAATGCTATTGTAGGGAAAATAGATGAAAAAAACCTTGATGTATTTAAAAAATCCATGGGAGATACACCCTATCTATTTTATCCATTCAGAAAAGAAAACTCAAAAATTGTTTTCTTTATTCTTTTATTAAAAGAAAACAGCGATATTTTAGATGAAGCCTTTAGAACAGCTAATTGTGAAAGGGTAGAAGAACCTGCTGTGGCTAATATTAAAAACCCTGATGAAATAAAAAGCTCTATAGAACAAAACAAAAAAATTCTTGATGAAATAACACAGGATATTTCTTCAGTAGTACAAAAATTTAGAAAAGATATTTCCAGGATACAATTTTTTATAAAGTTTGAAAGAAGTCTTATTGAGGCAAAAAAATTTGCTTATGCCACAGAAAATACCATACTAATTTCAGGCTGGATACCTTCAAACAAAAAGTATATAATTTTACAAGAACTAAAAAATATTTCTCAAAGTTCCCATTATATAGAATCCAAACAGGCAGAAAAAACCAGTATTCCAAAAGAAAAAATTCCTGTTTCACTAACACACAGTTTTTTAGTAAGACCTTTTGAACTTATTACAGAAACTTATGGTCTGCCAAGATACGGAACTATTGACCCAACACTATTTTTAGTACTTACTTTCTCAATTATGTTTGGAGCCATGTATGGAGATTGTGGACATGGTCTGGTATTGGCTTTAAGCGGCATTACTATTATGAAGATAAAAAAACAAGGAGGATTACAAGCAGGATTATTGCTTCTTTACTGTGGAATATCTGCAATAATTTTTGGATTATTATATGGAAGTTTTTTTGGTATAAAATTTACACCTTTGTGGTTAGATCCTATGAATACACAAAGCATTATGACACTTTTTAAGATATGTATAATTGTTGGAATAGGACTTTTAAGTGCAGGAATAGGAATAAATATAATAAATTCCATAAAAGACAGAGATTATATGAAAATGTTTTTTGATAATGCAGGTTTGATTTCTGGAATTTTTTATTGGTCAGTTGTAGGAATATGTTTTGAATTTATTCTTAAAAACCAATTTCCATATTTTTTGATTTTTTTAGCAATTATTAGTATAATTCTATTATTTTTAAAACCTGTATTTGAAAAAATTTTTCTAAAGAAAAAACAAAGATTAATTTCAGTTTTTTCTGAAACTGCACCTGAGCTTATGGAAGTTGGAATGGGTTATCTGACCAATACCCTTTCCTTTCTTCGTATTGCAGCATTTGCACTTGCGCATGCAGGTCTTTTAATGGCGGTTTTTATCATCGCACATCTTTTAAAAAATATAGCAGGTGGATATATAACTTTACCGGAGATTATTTTAGGTAATATATTTATAATACTTTTGGAAGGTCTTGTTGTAGGAATTCAGTCTGTCAGGTTACACTATTATGAAATTTTCTCAAGATTCTTCATTACAGGAAAAGAAAAATATAAACCTATACAAGTTTAAAAGGAGGAGAAAAATGTTGAAAAAATTATACAGAAGTAATGTTTTAAAAACAGGAATTGCAGGCATTATCAGTTTTTTATGGGCCATTCCTATATGGGCAGCAACTGGAAATTCAGCAACAACAAAAGTGGTTCATACAGTTTTCAACACCAGTGGAAAACTAATAGGCACAGGCATTGCAAATAATGGAGGTTTTATTGGAGCAGGACTTTCAATGGGTCTTGCTGCTATAGGCGCGGGAATTGGCGTGGGTTATGTTGGAGCCGCAGTTGTAGGAAGTGTTAGTGAAAAACCTGAAAATATGGGTAAAATGTTGATTTTTCTTGGATTAGCAGAAGGAATAGCAATTTATGGATTATTAATTGCTATTATGATACTTGTTAAAATTCATTAAAAAATTTAATTATGAAAATTGTTTATATTTCTGATAAAGAAAGTTATCTTGGATTTGAGATTATTGGGGTTGAAACAGTAATTGTTTCTGATAAGGATTCTGCACTTAAATATTTAAATAAATTTAAAGAAAGCACAAAAGTGGGTATTATACTTATTTCAGATACAATTTCCGGTCTTATAAAAGAAGAAATCAATGATATTTTATTATCCAGAGAAAGACCTCTGATTCTTGAAATTCCTTCTATAACAAATTATCAGGAAAAAAGAAAAAATATAAAAGATTTTCTTAGGGAAACCATAGGGATAAGTGTATAAAAAAATGGAAGAAAATAATAAAGTGGAAAAAATTTGTGAGGAAATAAGAAAACAGACACAGCAGCAACAAGATACTATACTTCAAAAAGCCAGGGATGAGGCTGAAAAAACTATTTTTGATGCCCAAAATCAGGCAAAAAAGTATGAAGAGGAAGAAAAAAAGAAAAATGATGAAGAAATTCAAAGATTAAAAGAAAGAATATATTCTACACAGACTATTGAAAAAAAGAGAATAACACTTATTAATCAGGGATTATTTGTCCAAAAAATTTTTGATAAAGTAATGGAATATTCTAATATATTCCGCAGTTCCAAAGAATATAAAGATTTTTTAAAAAAATCCATAAAAGAAGGAATTGAGGTTATTGGAACAGATAAAGCAGAGGTTTTATATTCTATAAATGATGAAAAGTATTTTGATAAACAATTCATAGAAGATGTGAAAATATTTTGTAATCCCGGTAGTAATAAAAATTTTTCTCTTGATTTTCAAAAAGGGGATTTCCAGGATATTGGAATAATTGTAAATTCTTCTGATAAAAGGATTATTTATGATAATAGATTTTCTACAAAATTTGAAAGACTCAAAGGGAATTTACAAAGAGAAATTATAAAGGAGGTTTTTAAAAATGCCTGAGTTGGCAGGAAAAATATTTAAAATTAATGGACCTGTTGTTGAATTGGAAAATATTCCTCCTTCTTTAAGAATGTTTGATATGGTCAGGGTTGGGGATATTTTACTTATTGGAGAAGTTGTAAAACTAAATAATGAACATGCATTTGTTCAGGTTTATGAAGATACTACATCTTTAAAACCCGGAGACCCTGTATATACAGAAGGAGTTCCTCTTTTTGTTGAATTAGGGCCTGGACTGCTTACCAATATTTATGATGGAATACAAAGGCCATTAGAAGAAATAAAAGAAAAAGAAGGATTTTTTATAAGCAGAGGGGTATCTGTTCCGGCTTTAAATAGAAGTAAAAAATGGCATTTCCATCCACTTGTTAAAAAAGACAATGAGGTTAAAGAAGGTCAGATAATCGGAGAAGTTGATGAAACATCAACAATAAAACATAAAATTATGATACCGCCAGGAATCAATGGAATACTAAAAAATATTATTCATGAAGGAGATTATAGTATTGATGAAAAAATTGCTCTTATAAAAACAGAAAATTCAGAAACAGGAATTTTTATGTATCAAAAATGGCCGGTTAGAAAAAGAAGACCATATAAAGAAAAAACCCCTGTAGAAGAACCTTTAATTACAGGACAAAGGGTTATAGATACGCTATTCCCTGTAGCAAAAGGCGGTTGTGTTGCTGTTCCAGGACCTTTTGGCGCAGGAAAAACAGTTGTACAACATCAGTTGGCAAAATGGAGTGATGCAGAAATAGTAATATTTATAGGTTGTGGTGAAAGAGGAAATGAAATGACAGATGTTCTGTTAAGTTTCCCAAAACTTATAGACCCCCATACAGGAAAACCTCTGTTGGAAAGAACAGTACTAATAGCCAATACATCAAATATGCCTGTTGCTGCAAGAGAAGCCAGTATATATACAGGAATTACTATTGCAGAATATTACAGGGATATGGGATATGATGTGGCACTCATGGCAGATTCTACATCCAGATGGGCAGAAGCTTTGCGTGAAATGTCTGGAAGGTTAGAAGAAATGCCGCTAGAAGAAGGGTTTCCTGCTTATCTTCCTGCAAGATTAGCTGAATTCTATGAAAGAGCAGGAAAAGTAAAAACTTTATCTGATACTTTAGGTTCTGTTAGTGTTATTGCTTCCATTTCTCCGCCAGGAGGAGATTTTTCTGAACCTGTTACAACCCATACAAAAAGATTTATAAGATGTTTTTGGGCACTTGATAAGGATCTTGCATATTCAAGACATTTTCCTTCTATTTCCTGGATAGACAGCTACTCAGAATATGTGGATGATCTAAAAGAATGGTGGCATAAAAATATTGATTCCTCATGGCTTGCTTTTCGTAACATAATTATTGATTTATTAGGTAAGGAACAAAGACTTCTTCAGGTGGTTAAACTTGTAGGTTCAGATGTCTTACCTGAAAGTGAAAAACTTATTCTTGAGATATGTAATGTTTTTAAAAATGCCTTTTTACAACAAAGCGCTTTTGATGAAACAGATGCTTTTTCTTCAGCAAAAAAACAATTTCTAATGCTTAAGTCTATAATCTACTTTTATACAAAATCAGAATCTATTGTAAAAAAAGGCGTATCTGTTAATGAAATAAGAAATCTTCCTGTTTATCAGGAACTTATGAGAATGAAATCAAAATATTCTGAAAACCAGCTTGACCAGTTTGATAAACTGATAGAAAAAATAGACGCTGATATGAAGGAATTGGGAGTATAAAAATGAAAGAATATAATTTAAAAGAATATATTGGAGTAAATGAAATCAAGGGACCTCTTTTAATAATAAGAAATATTCATAATGTGGGATATAATGAAATGGTTGAAGTTGTTGATGAATATGGAAACAGTCGTATAGGAATGATTCTTGAATCCGGGAAAGGCTATGCTGTTGTACAGGTCCTTGGAGGAACAACAGGCTTATCTCTTGGGAATTCAAAAATAAGGTTTATAGAAAAACCTCTTTTAATGGGGGTATCAGAAGAAATGCTGGGAAGAGTTTTTAATGGATTAGGACAGCCAATAGATAATCTCCCCTCTCCTTCTTATGAAGAAGAATTAGATGTTAATGGATTAGCTATTAATCCTACGGCCCGAGTCTATCCGGAAAATAATATTGAAACAGGAATATCTTCTATAGATATTATGAATACACTTGTCCGGGGACAGAAACTTCCTATATTTTCAGGAAGCGGACTTCCCCATGATATGGTTGCCTCCCAGATAACACGACAGGCAAAAGTAAAAGGTGAAAGTTTCTGTATTATTTTTGCAGCAATGGGAGTAAAATATGACACAGCAAGATTTTTTATTGATAGTTTTGAACAATCAGGGGTTCTGGAAAGAGTAGCTATTTTTCTAAGTCTTGCAGATAGTCCATCTATAGAAAGAATTCTTACCCCACGAATGGCTCTTACCCTTGCAGAACATCTTGCTTTTAAAAAAAATATCCATGTTCTTGTAATTATGACAGATATGTCAAATTATTGTGAGGCTTTAAGAGAACTTTCTTCTATAAGGGGAGAAATTCCAGCAAGAAAAGGATATCCAGGATATCTATATAGCGACCTGGCAAGTTTATATGAACGGGCAGGATTAATCAGGGGAATCAATGGTTCTATCACACAAATTCCTATCCTTACAATGCCAAATGACGATATAACACATCCTATACCAGACCTTACCGGATATATTACAGAAGGACAAATAGTACAGGACAGGGAATTACATAGTAAAGGAATATATCCGCCTATAGCAGTTCTTCCTTCTCTTTCAAGATTAATGAAAGATAACATAGGGAAAAACAAATCAAGGGAAGACCATCCATCTGTATCTTCTCAATTATTTGCTTCTTATGCAAGAGTAAAAGATGTCAGGGCTTTAGCTTCTATTGTTGGAGAAGAGGAACTCTCTGAAATAGACCGGCTTTATCTGAAATTTGGAGATGCATTTGAACAGAAATTTTTAAAACAGGATTATTATGAAAGACGAACCTTTGAACAAGGTCTTGACCTGGGATGGAAAATCTTAAGTATTCTTCCAAAAGAAGAACTTATTAGAGTAAAGGAAGAAGAATTGAAAAAATACTATAAAAACCAGGCAGAAAATATTAAAGATGAAGTCCCGATAAAATGATAATAAAAATTCCAGCAACAAAAACAAATTTTTTAAAGACAAAACAGACGCTTGCTTTAACAGAAGAAGGCTACCAGCTTCTTGATGAAAAAAGAAAAATATTAATACTTGAACTTCAATCTATACAAAAAGAAGCCATAGACCTTGAAGAAAAAGTATATATTTCTTTTCACCAAGCATATAAAAGTCTTATAAAATCTATTGCTATTATGGGAACCACCAAAATGGAGGAAATAAGCCTTGCTATGAATATAAATGTAAATTTATCTGTTTTAAATAAAAAAAGAATGGGCGTTGTTGTTTCTGTTATAGGAGTGGATTTTAAAGAATTCAGTCCATTTTATAGCTCATCTGAAGTCAATGTTATTGTTGATGAAACAATTGCGAAATTCAAAGAACTGCTAAATCTTATAATAAAACTTACAGAATTAAAAACTGCTCTTATCCGCATAGCAAAAGAAATACAAAAAACAATTAGAAAGGTTAATGCTCTTGAAAAAATACATATCCCTAATTATAAGGAAACACTAAAATTTATAGGGGAAAGACTTGATGAAGAATCAAGAGAATCTTTTACTATGCTTAAAATTATAAAAGAAAAACTTGAAAGGGTATAATATAATAAGAGGTAATTATGACAATTAAAAATATTCTTGTGGCAGTTAATGGTGAAACGAGTGCTATAAGTACAATTAAATATGCTATATGCCTTGCAAAAAATTTTGAAGCCTGGTTAAATGTTGTTTATGTTATAAACAAAAAATCTATAGATTTTTTATTAAAACACAGAATTTTTGTTGAAGAGGAAGCCAAACAATATGAAGAAGAAATTTATACATTTGGAGAAGCATTTTTACAAAGAGTCAAAAAATTTGGAGAAGCAAAAAAAGTTGAAATAAATAGTTATATACTTAAAGGTATTGTTCATGAGGAAGTAATAAATAAAGCTATTGAAATATCCGCGGATTTAATTGTTATAGGAGGCCCTGGGTCAAAACCTTTAATTTCTGAAGAATTTTATGATGAAGGAACTATGATAATATGGAAAGCTCCATGTCCGGTATTATCTGTCAAAAATATTTCATTAGCTGAAAATTGTTATAAAGAGTTATAATAATAAAGGTAAATACTTAAAAATAGTGTATTTAAATTAGAATTTTTTTAGAGGGGGGTGATTAAATAATGGGAAAATATGCTAAAAAAGGGATTGCAATGACTATTGGATCAATTTCTCTTTTCCGTAAAAAACTAAAAGACTTTATGTCTGAACTGGATGAAGAAGTAAAAGAAAAACAAATTAATGAAAAAATTGACCAGAAAATAAACAGGCTGATTGAAAAATTTGATGATTTGGGGAAAAAACAAAAGGAGAAATTAGCACATATTTTTGGAGTAGCCACAAAAAGCGACCTTGAAAAACTAAAAGAAGAAATAAAGAAGACCACTAATGAATAAATTTAATGAGACTACTTGATTTTAGACATAAATACAGACTAATAACAAGGGTCCGTATTACTGTTGGAATATTGTTAAAACATGGATTGGGTTATTTTGTAGATAAAGTCTTTAAGGAACCTTCTATAAAATTATTTAAATGGAAAATTTTCCCAATCAGCAAAACATTTAAAGAATTATCACTACCAGAAAGACTTCGTATTGCCATTGAAGAACTTGGGCCCACCTATATAAAAGTTGGTCAATTTTTTAGTACCCGACACGATATTCTTCCAGAAGAATATATAAAAGAATTATCAAAATTACAGGATTCTGTCCCCCCTTTCCCCTTTTATCAGGTAGAAAAAATTATTAAAGAAGATATGGGAGGCCATACAGATAAATTTTTTTCAGAATTTTCCCATGAACCATTTTTTTCAGCCTCAATTGCACAGGTTCATAAAGCAAAAGACATATCAGGAAAAAACTGCGTGGTAAAAGTACAGAGATATGGAATAGAAAATATTATTAATCAGGATATAGAAGTTATTAATGAATTCGGGAAATTAGCAATAAAACATCTGCCCGAATTAAAAAATATTTATTTATTAGATATAATTGATGAATTTGGAAACGGATTAAGAAGACAGTTGGATTTTATTTATGAAGCCGGCATGATGACAAAAATGAAAGGATTTTATAAAAAAGTCAACATTGTCGTTCCTGAGGTGTACTGGTCACTTACAAGCAAAAGAGTCCTAACAATGGAAAAATTATCCGGTATAAAAATTACTGATATAAAAGAAGAAAATAAACAAATACCAAAAAATCTTGTAAAGTCTTTTTTTCAGATTCTTTTTGAAACAGGATATTTTCATGGAGATCTTCATCCGGGCAATATACTTCTTTTAGAAGATGAACGAATAGGACTTGTTGATTTTGGACTTACAGGATATCTTTCTTTAGAAAAAAGAAGAAATCTTGCCATGATTATTTCCGGGATATTAAAAGGTGATTTTAATTCCACCTTACCTTATCTGAAAAAATTTTTTGGAATATTTCAAAGCGAACCGGAAAATTTTGAAAAAGAGGTTACTTTTTTTATTGATAAATATAGCTCTTTACCCATTCATAAAATCAATCTTGAAGATATAGTTAAAGACCTCTTGAAAATAGGCAGGAAATTTAAAGTGAAAATTTATCCGGAAATAGGACTTTTGAGTAAATCCATTGCTAATCTTGAATCTATATGTTCATATTTTAATCCTCAACTTAATCTTTTGGAAATAACCCATGAATATTGGAAACCCTTAATGAAAAAAGGTATTATTCAAAAATTCTGGTTTTATGAATTTACAAATGCTATCAATTCTTATATAGACCTTATTAAAAATTTTCCAGGAGAATATGAAAATTTTCTTAGACAAAATGATGTTAGGATTAAGGAAGAACAAAAACTTATAGATAGATTAAATATCTATCATAAAAATATAGAATCCGCTGGTAAAAGAATAGCAGCAGGTATTATATCCCTGCCTATTATTGCTTTTTTTATCTTTTTTGCCTATAAAGAATTTTCAGGTATAAATTTGATTTTTTTCATTATAGGCCTTCTTATTATTTTTATATTATGGGTACGATTAATTTTTATGCTATAACATAGGAACATATATGATAGAATTTATTGATGAAACAAAAATATGGATAAAAGCCGGCAATGGCGGTAATGGATGTGTAGCTTTCAGACGGGAAAAATTCATTGAAAAAGGCGGCCCATGGGGCGGAGATGGCGGGAATGGAGGTTCTGTGATATTTGAAGCAAAAAACAATGTAAAAACTTTAAGTGATTTTTATTATCACAGACATTTCCGTGCAGGAAATGGTAAAAATGGAGAAGGAAACAATAGGAAAGGAGCAGCCGGAGAAGATAAAATACTTTATGTTCCTCCTGGAACAATTATAAAAGAATTAAGAGAAGATAAAGAAATTATTCTTGTTGACCTTGAAAAAGAGGGACAAAAAATTGTTGTAGATAAAGGGGGAAAAGGAGGAATAGGTAATGCACGATTTGCCACTTCAATAAATAGAACCCCACGAATTGCCACCTCTGGAGAAAAAAGAGAAGAAAAAGTAATAAAACTTGAACTTAAGATTATAGCCCAGGTAGGAATTATAGGATTTCCAAATGCAGGGAAATCAACACTTTTATCAAAGGTTTCAAATGCAAAACCCAAAATAGCAGACTATCCCTTTACAACCCTTATTCCATATCTTGGTATGGTAAATCTTGACCAGGAAAGATTTTTTGTTATGGCAGATATACCAGGGTTGATTGAAAACGCTTCCAAAGGAGCCGGCCTTGGAATAAAATTTTTAAAACATATTGAAAGAACTAAAATTCTTATTCATCTTATTGATATTTCTTTACCTGATATATCAAAAAGGTATTACAGCATAAGAAAAGAAATAGAAAATTATAATAGTGACCTTTTAAATAAAAAAGAAATCATTGTCGGCAATAAAATAGATATCCCTGAAAGTGCCAAAAACATGGAAGAGTTAAAAAATATTGGAAAAGAATTTTATCTTATTTCTGCCATTACAGGAGAAGGAATAAAAGAACTTCTTAATATTATCTGGCAAGAATTAAATCCCACTTTGTAAAATCTTATTTTCCTGCTAAATGTTATAATATTCCTATGAATACAAAATTTGAATCTCTGAAAGATGCATTTCAACAGATTAAAACAAAAATAAAATTTGATGACAAAATAAAAGAATTTACATCTCTTGAAGAAGAAAAAAATAAAAAAGGTTATTGGGACCCAAAGTCAGATAAGGAAAAAATGGAACGGTGGATATATTTAAATGAATTTATTGAACAATTAAATATATTTAATAAGAAAATAGAAGATTTTAATACAATTGAAGACCTTATTAAAGATTCTCCGGATATTGAATTATCAAAAGAATCCGAGTCCATTTTATCTGAGATGGGAAAAATTATTCAGGATTGGCATCTAAAATTTTATTTTTCAAATCCTGAAGATAAAAATAATGCTATCTTTACACTTCATGCAGGCGCAGGCGGAACAGAAGCATGCGACTGGGTAAGTATGCTTTTAAGAATGTATTCAAAGTGGGCGCAAAAAAATGGGTTTAACTTTGAAGCGGTTGATTTTTTACAGGGTGAAGAAGCAGGTCTAAAAAGAGTTACTGTTTTTATTTCAGGAAAATGGGCTTATGGATATTTAAAAGGAGAACAGGGCGTTCACAGATTGGTAAGAATTTCCCCTTTTGATGCTAACAAAAGGAGACATACAAGTTTTGCTGCTGTAAGTGTAATTCCGGAATTAAACAAAGATGTCCATATAGAAATTAAAGATGAAGAAATTGAAATGGAAACATTTCGTGCTGGCGGACATGGAGGACAAAATGTTAATAAAGTGGAAACAGCCGTTAGAATAAAACATATTCCTACAGGTATTACTGTTCAATGCCAGGCAGAACGTTCTCAATTTAAAAACAGGGAAATCGCATTAAAAATATTAAAAAGTAAATTATATCAGCTAAAAATAGACGAAGAAAAAAAGAAAGAGAGTGAAAAAAGGGAAACTCAAAAAGAAATTGCATGGGGAAGCCAAATCCGCTCCTATGTTTTTTGTCCATATACAATGGTTAAAGACCATAGAACAAATATAGAGGTAGGCAATATTGAATCTGTAATGGATGGAGATATTGATATATTTATAAAAGCAGAAGTGGAATATCTGGCACTAAATAATCAATAAATTATTTTATAATTGCAGTAAATATTTATAAGCAGAAAGCGCTGCTTTTGCTCCTTCTCCTGCTGCAACTATAATTTGTTTTTCTGTAACTGAAGTCACATCTCCAGCCGCAAAAATTCCCGGGACACTGGTTCTGCAATCACAATCAATAAGGATTTCCTTTTTTTTGTTAAGCATTATAAATCCATTTATAAACTCCGTATTAGGAATAAGTCCTATTTCTATAAAAATCCCTTTTACTTTTAATATCTTTTCTTCCTGTTTTTTCTGAGAATATATACAAATTTCCTCTACACTGTTTTTACCCTTAATTTCTTTCACCTGGTAACCAAAAAACATTTCTATTTTTTCTGTTCCTTTTATTTTTTCTATTAAAACAGGGTCAGCCTGTAAAGAAGGGAGAATATTTACTATATATATTTTATTGGCAATTTTTAAAAGATCATTTACAGCAGTAATGGCAGAATTTCCTCCACCAATTACTGCCACATCCATATTTTTAAATAAAGGGGCATCACAGGTGGCACAATAGCTTATACCCCTGCCTATAAACTCTTTTTCCCCTAAAACATTAAGCGGCATAGAATATTTTCCTGTGGCAATTATAACTGTTTTTGTATTTATTTTTTTATTTTCAGATGTTAAAAGAGTAAAAATGTTTTTATCTGAAACAATACTTTTGACTTCTTCATTGAGAAGGATAGGAACAGGAAACTGACTTACCTGTTCTTTAAATTTTTTCATCAATTCCATACCTGTTATATAATGAAAACCCATATAATTTTCAATATCTGATGTCCAAAGAACCTGTCCACCAATATCTTTACTAATAAGTAAAATGTTTAATTTTTTTCTGGCAGAATACACTGTAGCTGTTGTTCCGGCAGGCCCTGCACCAACAATAACAATATCATAAATTTTTTTTTCATCAACAGTAATAGATGCTACTTCTTCAGGCAATATAAATTCCACCATTGTAGATTTTCCTTTATGAAATAGATTTTTGCGTAGATTTATTCTGGGATTTTATCTACTTCTTCATACTTTGCCAAAATATCATCTTCTGTTAATAAAATATAGTTTATATCTTCTATTTTTATTTCTGTCCCAGAAAAATCTTTATAGATTATACGGTCTCCTATGGTAACTTCATCTATTGCATCTTTTGCAATAGCTATTACTTTCCCTTCCTGAACTTTTTCCTGGGCAGTTTCAGGAATATATATGCCTGAAACCGTTATCTCCTTTGGCTTTAGGGGATTTACAATAATATGTCCATTTATTGGTCTTAATTTCATACAATTTGCCTCCTTCTAATTTATTGAAAGTAATTTATTTATTTTAACACTATCAAATCCAACTATTAAATGTCCATCTATATCTATCTGAGGAACTGCCATCTGTCCACTTCGTTTAACTAACATCTGAGCCGAATTACTATCCTGAGATACATCCACCTCTCTAAAATTAATATTTCTTGTGCGGAAATATGTTTTTACAGACCTGCATGCAGGACATGTAGGAGTAGTATATACTATAATTCTATGAGAAGCAACTTTTTCGGATTTTTTATGACTTGAAGGATGTGCAGCTGAAAAAATACGGGTATAAAACTGGGAGTTTTCAACACCTTCTATTTTCTGTATTATTTCCCCGTTTTTAATAGCCACAACTGTTGGAACACTGACTACTTCAAATAGTTTATGTATTCCTTTTATTTTTTCAACATCAATACCATATACAGGCATCTCTTTATTTTCTTTATTAAAATTTTCAATTTCTTCCAATGCACGCTTTGCAGAAGAAGAAAAATTCCCAAAAAAGAATAAAATTAAAAAATCTTGATGAGATTTCTGAATTTCTTCAAAATGTTCATTATTTTTTATCCACTCCATTCTTTTTCTCCTCCTATTGGTTTAATTTATTATAGATTGATATATTATAATATAATGATATATATGTCAAATATCCCAATAGATACAAAAAATGATATAATAAATAATGGCCAAAATATTAATCAGCCCTCTTTCATGGGGATTGGGACATGCAAGCCGTATAGTCCCAATCGCAAAAGAATTTTTAAAAAGGAATCATGTTGTAACCTTTGCCACAAGTGGGAGAGCTCTTATTTTTCTCCATAATGAATTCCCGCAATGTGAAATTATTGAATTTAATGACTACCCTACACCTTTCACTTCAACTCCATTTTTTGCAACCAAATTTACTCTTTATATCCCAACAATGTTAAAATCTATTCAAAAAGAAAAAGAAGAAACAAATAAAATATTAACCAAAAAAAATTTTGATTTAATAATCAGTGACGCCCGCTTTGGCGTATATTCAAAAGATATTCCTTCTTTTTTTATTAATCATCAGATGAAATTTAATACTCCCTTATTTCTTAAACCAGTAGTTCCTTTATCAGAACTTTTTCATACTCTTTTTCATAAAAATTTTCAAAGAATTATAATTCCTGATAATCCGCCAGGAGAAACCTCTTTGTTAGGAAATTTAGGTATTTCAAAACAGCCATATACTAATAAAATTATTTATTATTGCGGAATTTTGGCTGGAGTGGAAAAAATAGATATCAAAGAAGAAGATATAGATTATCTTATAACAATATCAACTCCTGGAGGGCAAAGTTATCTTGAAAATAAAATTTTAAAACAGGCACCGGACATCCCGGGTAAAAAAATAATTCTTCTTGGCAGGCCTGAAGAAAAGTTTGAGTACAAACTATCTTCAGATATTTTTATCAAATCTTATGCTTCAAGGGAAGAAATAAATATTTTGATGAACCGGTCAAAATTTATTATAACCAGAGGAGGTTATACTACTCTAATGGAAATCGCAGAATTAAATAAAAAACATACGATATTAATTCCTATACCAGGACATACAGAACAACAATATATTGCAAAACATGTTAAAACCCGCCACTGGTTTTATTCAACCAGTCAATATAAACTTAATCTACCTATAGATATTCAAAAATCCATAAAATATCAAGGACTTCCTAAAATGTCAAAAACAAAAGATAATGTAAAAAAGATTTATGATGAAATTTTTATCAAGTATCTATAATCTCAATAACATCAATTTTTCTAAATATAAAAATTATGTTAAGATATCTAAAATACATAGAAACATTAAAATATGATAAGTTTACTAAATAGATACGGACAAAAAATTACCAAGAATAAAAAAAAAGATTATAGAAAAGATATTATTACTTCAATAATTATTGTTATAATTGGTATTATTTCTATTATAGGATATATAGTTTTTATCAAACTTTTCCCATCTTTTTTTAGCAATATTTCTGTAAAAATAATATCTGCCCCGTGGTATTTTACTCCAATAGTACTCTTTGCTATTATTTTTATTTATATCATTATCAAATTTTCAACAACCAGAAAAATTCTTTTTTCCGGTGAAATGCCCAGTATCCATAGCGGTATAGCATTTAGTATATGGACAATAGTCTCTTTTCTTACATTTAAAACCACCCCATTGGTTTCTTTTCTTGTTCTGTTTCTTGTTATATTGTTAATACATGGAAGAACAGTAAAAAAAGTTCACGATATTGACGAGATTATAATAGGAGCAATAGGAGGAATTTGTCTTACTGTAGTGATTTTTCAGATTTTATCAAAATTTACTTTATACAAATAGAATGTTTTTTATCAAATAAATTCTAAATACGGACACTCATAAAAAAATCAGAAAACATTTTTATCTATAAATGCGCCTGTAGCTCAATTGGATAGAGCGATGGACTTCGAATCCAGAGGTTGGAGGTTCAATTCCTCTCAGGCGCGATATAATATTTGATACATCCGATTTTTTGTAATAAAATGTCTTTAAAAATGAGCACTTTACATCTTGATACAATTTACAATGAAGATTGTATAGAAGGAATGAATAAAATACCTGATAATTCCATTGACCTTGTAATTACAGACCCTCCCTTTGCAATAGATTTTAGTTCAAAACGCAGCAATTACAATAGGACAGAAAAACATGTTCTTACCGGCTATAAAGAAATTTCTTCAAATAAATATTATGATTTCAGTATTCAATGGATGAAACAAGTATATAGGGTACTTAAAAATTCTGGAAGTATGTTTGTTTTTTCTGGATGGAACAATTTAAAAGATATCCTAAATGCCCTTGATACTCTTAATTTTATTACAGTTAATCATATTATCTGGAAATATCAATTTGGAGTTGTGACAAAACGAAAATTCGTTACATCACATTACCATTGTCTTTATGTATGTAAAAATGATGGAAAACGAAAATTTTCCCCTTATGCAAGATTTAATAAAAATGAACGGAAAACAAATGGTGGTGGAAGTTTTCATTATGAAGATAAAGAAGATGTTTGGTTTATTAAACGTGAATACTGGACTGGAGATAAAAAAACACCAACAAAACTTCCCGCAGAAATAATTAAAAAAATTCTTCAATACACTTCTGAAGAAAATGATATAGTATTAGACCCTTTCCTTGGGTCAGGTCAGACATCTTTTATATGTAAAGAAATGCATAGACATTATATTGGATTTGAAGTTGTGAAAGAATATTATGAATTTGCAAAAGAACGTCTTGAAAACGGTAAGTATCGTATTAAAACTGATGAAACATTAATTTCAAAAATAGTTCATCAATCTGCTCTATTTGATAAATAATATACTAATATTATGAATAATTTAATATCCATAGCCCATAAAATTGGTAAATCTCTTAAACATTCCGTACCAAAATATTGGGATGGACGGGAATCAATTCTAAAGATGAAAAATGCCGGATATTCTCAATGGCGTCAGATGGAGTGGATAGGATTTTTCTTTCAATTTCTTTGTGAACAAAATTTATCCAATATTGTAAAAATTCCGGGTAGTAAATATGGGAATGTAGAATTTGATGGATTTGCAGAAATCCCTTGGGATTTTAAAGCACATGCTATTAATACAAGCGCTCATCAAATTATTGTTAATGATAGAAATACAACTATATTTGCTATTAAAGATTATGGATGTGTAGGACTTATTCTTGCTCTTGGAGAAGTTAAATATAATGATGATAAACGTACTTTTCAACTATGGCATGAAAAATTGAAAGGTGGAAAATCTGATTATACAAAAGAAAGAATTAAACGAGGGGCATGGTCAAGACTAAGAAAAGTTTGTTTTGATTTAAAACAAATATGTTTTATTGAAATCACAGAAAATACTCTTAAAAAATGTGGTATTTTTCAAACCGATTTCCGCAATTCAGATGGAAAACCCAGAAAATCTAAGATATTAATAGACCTTGAATTTTTGGATAAAGAAATTATATATACAGAAAATTTTAAAAAATAATATTTAAAAAATCCAATATTGACAATTTATTGATTATAGGTTTAACTATTTTATATATAAAAAGGAGGATATTATGGCTGAATTAAAAGAGCTTTATCAAAATGCAGATTGGAAAAAGGAAAAACATGTTCCTGTAATAGAAGCACCAGAAAAGGTAAAAAAAGGTGAGTTTTTTAAGATTAATTTATCTGTTGGGAAAGAAATCGCTCATCCCAATATCACAGCGCATCATATAAGCTGGATTGATGTATATTTTTTACCTGATGGAGAAAAATATCCCTATCAAATTGGTAAATTTGAATTTACTTCTCATGGGGCATCAATACAGGGTGCAGATACAAGTACAGTATACACGCATCCTGAAGTTTCTGTAACATTTAAAACAGATAAACAGGGAATTATTTTGGCTTCTTCCTATTGTAATATTCATGGTCTCTGGCAGAATGCTAAAAAAATAGAGTGTATCTAAAAATTTGGCTTAAGTATTAAAAAAGCCAGAGGAGGAAGGGTAATATTAATCCTGGCAGGTAGTTGATGTATAAAAATATTTTCATAAGGAATATAGGAGCCATTTCCTACATTACTTCCGCCGTAATAGAAGCTATCGCTGTTTAAAATTTCTCTATAAGATGTTAAAAATGGTACTCCTATTTGATAATTTCTCCTTATAACCGGAGTAAAGTTAAATATAAATATAAGGGGATTTTTTTTGCTTTTATCCCATCTTATAAACGAAACAACACTTCCTTCATAATCAGAAAAATCTATCCACTGAAAAGATTCCCAGGATATATCATTTTCAAATAAAGCAGGTTCGGACATATATAATTTATTCAGGTCTTTTAAAAGGGCCCCTATCTTCTGATGTTCCTGATATCTTAACAATTCCCACTGCAACTGGCTATTAAAATCCCACTCATTCCTTTGGGCAAATTCTCCTCCCATAAAAATTAATTTTTTACCTGGATGACCAAATTGCCAGCCATATAAAAGTCTTAGATTAGCAAACCTCTGCCAGTTATCCCCGGGCATTTTTTCAAGTAGCGACCTTTTACCATAAACAACCTCATCATGTGATAAAGGGAGAATAAAATGTTCAGTAAATGCGTAAAGAAGACTAAAAGTAAGATTATTATGATGATACTTCCTGTATATCGGGTCCTTTGAAAAATATAATAATGTATCATGCATCCAGCCCATGTTCCATTTAAAACCAAATCCAAGGCCTCCTAAATATACAGGTTTTGATACACCAGGCCAGGCTGTTGATTCTTCTGCAATTGTAAATGCATAAGGATATTTTTTATAAATAATCTGGTTAAGACTTTTAATTAAAGATATAGCTTCTAAATTTTCATTTCCTCCATATTTATTTGGTATCCATTCCCCACTTTTTCTTGAATAATCCAAATAAAGCATTGATGCTACAGCATCTGTTCTTATTCCATCTATATGATATGTATCAAACCAGTTAATGGCACTACCAATTAAAAAATTTCTCACCTCATGCCTGCCATAATTAAAAATGGCGCTTTGCCAATCCGGATGGTCTCTTAATTTAGGGTCTGCATGTTCATAAAGATGTGTTCCATCAAAAAAATACAACCCAAACTCATCCTTAGGAAAATGCGCTGGCGTCCAGTCTAATATTACCTTTATATTATTTTTGTGACACCAATCAACAAAAAAACAAAAATCATCCGGGGTTCCATATCTGGATGTAGGAGCATAAAACCCTGTTGTTTGATATCCCCAGGAAGCATCAAAAGGATGTTCACTGACAGGCATAATCTGAAGACAGTTAAAACCATATTCTTTCATATGAGAAACAATCTGATAGGCAAGTTCCCTATAGTTTAAAAAAGAACCATCTTCTTTTCTTTTCCATGAACCAAGATGAACTTCATATATGGAAAGTGGTTGGCTATATAAATTTTTAGATTCTTGATGAGTTAACCATTCTTTATCTGTCCAAGCATATTTATTCTGATAAGTGATAGAGGCATTATTAGGTCTAACTTCAAAAAATTTTCCATAAGGGTCACTTTTTAAAAAAGTTCCATGAGAAGTTTTTATTTCAAATTTATAAAGATAATTTTCTGCTATTTCCGGAATAAATAATTCCCATATTCCTGAGTTTTTTACGGGCTGCATTTTATTATGTTTCTCATTCCAATTATTAAAATCCCCTACTACACTAACACTTAAAGCATTTGGCGCCCATACTGAAAAATTATATCCTTTTACACCATTAATTTTTCTTGGAACTGCACCTAATTTTTTATAAACTTCCAGATGATTGCCTTCATTAAATAAATGCAGGTCTAAATCTCCAAATATGGATTCATATTGTTTCATAATATTTACTATTTTTTTAAATTAAGTTTTGTTGAAATAAGATCCCTGTATTGTACCTCTTTTTTTTAATTCCTGAATTATTTCATTTTTTAATGTACTCTTTTTATTCATCCATTGAGGAGATATAAGATAAATCGGTGAAGCAGTAGATACAAGCCTTAATATTACAAAATTTTTTGGTATTCTTTCTAAAAAATCACAAAGATAACAAATATATTCATCTTCTGTTAAAATTGGAATCTTTTTTTTAATATAAAGAGATTCTAAAGTGGTATTTTTTAAAACATGTAAAACATGAAATTTTATTCCTTGAATATCTAAATTAGCAAGCCTTTCTGCATCTATTCTTATTTCTCTGGATTTTTGAAAAGGAAGACCTAATATTATATGAACCCCAACATTAATATTATATTTACGGGTGATTTCATAAGCATTTAAAAAATCCTCATAGGTATGATTACGATTAATCTGTTTTAAAATATTATTATGAGTTGTTTGTAAGCCATATTCCATCCATACCAAGTAATCATGAGTATATTCGGATATAAATTTAATTTTTTCTTTTTCAATACAGTCAGGTCTTGTTGAAATAAATAATCCTACAATATTTGAAAAATTCCTAATAATATCATATTTTTTTTGTAATGTTTTTATATCTGCATAGGTACTTGAAAAAGCCTGAAAATATGCAATAAATTTATTGACTCCCATTTTTTGATTATAGAATTCCATGGATTCTTTTATCTGGTCTTCTATAGATTCAAATCTGTTATCATATTTTACAAATGCTTTATTATTACAGAAAATACACCCTTTACTACTTAATGTATCATCTATATTAGGACAATTAAATCCGCCATCAATACTTATTCTATGGACCCGTTCTCCAAATTTTTCTCTTAGATATTTATTAAATGAATAAAAACAATCCTGTTGTTGAATAAAATTTTCAGAAATATTATTCGGATTTATGTGTTTCATATTTGTTTTCTTCTGATATTTCCTCAATATTTTCTAAATCTTCTTCTGATTGTAATAATATCTTTGTTTCTTTTTCAGGTAATTCCTGAATAGATCTTAATTTTGATTGTATTTTCCTTGTTCTTATCCCAACCAGTGTATCAATATCTTCACTTGCTTTGGTGATTTTTTCCTGAGCTTTTTTAAGTGTATCTCCAAATTTACCAAATTCTGTTTTTATGGCTGCTAAAATTCCCCATACTTCACTGGTTCTTTTTTGAATAGTTAAAGTTCTAAAACCCATCTGTAAACTATTAAGAAAAGCCGCCAATGTAGTAGGCCCGCTAATAATAATTTTATAATCTGTTTGTAATATTTCAATAAGACGGGTTTGCCTCACAACTTCTGCATATAAACCTTCTATGGGTAAAAATAAAATACCAAAATCTGTTGTATCCGGAGGATTAATATATTTATCTCTTATATCTTTAGCACATTTTTTGATTTCAGATTCTATACATTTTGTACATAATTTTATCTCCTCAATATTTCCTGATTCATAGGCATTAAGAAGATTGTCATATGCCTGAAGAGGAAATTTGGAATCTATTGGTAAATATACAACCCCACCTACTTCATCTTTGTTTGGTAGCTTTATCGCATATTCTACTATCTCTTTAGAGTCTTTTTTAGTTTGTACATTTTTTTCATATTGTTCCGGAGCAAGAATACTTTCAAGGATATTGCCAAGCTGCATCTCCCCTAAAATACCTTTGGTTTTGACATTGGAAAGAACCTTTTTTAAATCACCAACTCCTTTTGCAAGCATCTGCATTTCTCCTAAACCTTTATGGACCTGCTCCAATCTTTCACTTACCTGTTTAAAAGATTCTGTTAGTCTTGTTTCTAAGGTTTTCTGGAGTTTTTCATCTACAGTTGCACGCATTTCATCCAATTTTTTAGAATTTTCAGTTTGAATCTCACCTAATTTTTTTTCCACTATTTCTCTAAGGTCTTTTATCTTATCTTCAAAAGATTTTAATGAATTGGATTGTTCTAACCGATTTTCTTTAAGAGATGTTTGGGTTTCATCTCTGTTTATTGCAAATTCATTTCTTAGTAATGGGTCTATTTTAGACAGGTCAGATTCTATTATTATCAGTTTCTCTTTCAATTCTTCTAAGTTTTGCGGCGGATTTTTTTTTGTTATAATAATAAGCCCAATATTTATTACAAGTAAAATAATCGCAATAACTAAAAGAGGTATCATATTTTTATTATATCAAAAAAAACAGAAACTTCAAATTACGAATTTTTGACAATGTTCATAAGTATATTATAAGATTTAAACAAATTCACAGTTTAAATAAAGCGATAGACCGTATAGAAAAGAAAACCTCTTCATTTATTGATGAATATGCCAGAAAAGGAGTTATATTTAAACATTTCTATTCCCCGGGAATACCTACTCAGACTGCATATACCACTTTTTATACAGGTTTACATCCCAGGAAATACTGGTAAATTTTAACAGAAATTTAGGGGATTTCCGGGTAAACGTTCATGCCGAAGTATCGGCGCAAGAAAAAATGAAAATTCAGGGTTTTTATCTTTCACAATACGGATAAAAATATTATTACTATAAACAGCATCATATCCTATTTCATCTATGATGATTAGTTTATACTGACAAAACCGTTTTAATTCTTGATTGAGCATTCCATCTTTCCAACTACAGGAAGTTTGACAAAAAGCCGTATAATCGCCCTTTCTCTCATTATCCTTTCTTATTTTTTGCTTTTTTTCTTTTTCCCGCCTTGAGCCATTTTTGCCTCACAGACATTTCCTTGTCCATCTACATAATACAAAAATCCTTTTTCTCTTTTTACAGCTCCCTTCAATATAATTCTTCCCATTTTACCCCCCCCTTTTTTTGGTTATAATTTTTTTTATGTAAGAACAATCTCTTTTGTATCTATTAATTCAACCATTACT
>JAJYYV010000057.1 GCA_021800535.1 bacterium
GTGAATATTATAAAATTATATCCTTTTTCTTTTGCTGCTTTTACATAGTCTTTCACTGTTCCTGTCCCATCTGATAACGACGTATGCACTCCTATTAACCCTATATAGTCATTCTTTTTTACAGGTAGAGTAAATGTTGTCCATTGTTTTTCCCCTTCAAGAAGCATCTGTTGATAAATATCTGTGTGTTCAAGGGTTTTTTGGGTTAATGTAATTTTTTGTAATTTCTGTTTTTTAGGTTGTATATAACCTCCAATTATTCCTGAATCTAATGATGGTTCTGCAAGCCACTGATATACATTATTCAAAATCTTATATCCATTCCCTTTTACCATTGTAAGCCCCTGCCAGATTGGAAAATATCCCGCATTGAAGAAAAATGTCGTGTGCATCGGCATTAATACTATCCTTCCTTTTCCATATTGTCTTTCTGCCATTATTACCGGCTCTGATATCCCATTTGTCGTTTTAGCACCGGGCATAGCTTTTATTATCCAGTGCCATTTCCTATTCAGTTTTAAAGGTAGGGTCGCTTCTCCTCCATCTGGTGCATACCCTAATGGATAAATAAAACTTCTTATTCCTTTACTTATTGGATTTTTAGAATTTAGATTTGTTGTTCTCCCAAACCACCATCGCAAATAATTATTCTGTCTAAAATCATTCTTCGGGTCTATTATACTTTCTGGAATAATCTGCGCCCCAAATATTTTTAATAGTTTATTTATATTTTTATATGCTCCATACCCAGGTTCACAGGTTATTAAAAGCCCTCCTCCATCACGAACATATTTCTCAAAAATTGGGATTTTTTCTTCATAGATTTTACTGCCTCCAATATCCCCTTCACTTGGCGCCCATTGCAGAACACAAAGATTATATGGATTCAGATTACCAAATGTTACATCACTATATTCAAGATGCCCTATCTGATAACCTATTTTATTTAGTTCTTTCTTATATATCGGGTCTATATATCTATTACCTACAATCCACCTAAAGTTTCCTATACTAACTATGGCTATTTTTTTTGCTGCTTGGGAAAAAACCGGAAAAACAGATACTAAAGAAATAATAAATACAATCCATATTTTTAAAAAATATCTATTCATTTTGTTATCCTCTATACCATACTTTATTTTATTCTTATATTGTTATTTTAATTAAATTCCCTGATTTAATATATAACTTATATGGATTATGCATTTTAAAACCAGACGCTTTATTAAGTGAAATTGTGCATTGTATTGTTTTAGTGGTTGGATTCTGGATGTAGGCTTTAATATAACCATTTTTAATATTTATGATAACTATACGGATATTTTTGTTACTACAAATCAGAGGATGTCCAATCCAAAATTTTATTCCTGGTTTTGTATTTACTGTAACATATCCTGTATTTCCATAAATCCCTATGGGTCTTATTTGATGAGTCTGTTCATTAATAATATCTGCTGTCCAGTTAATATTCAAAGGAGATATTCTCAACAAAAGAGGATTTGTAAGATTGCATGGTAAAATACTTCCCTGTATATAGTGGTTTTTATCCTGAAGTAATGGGGAAAAATCTATTGTTATAACTTTTCCATGAGTTAGATTTAATTGATATTTAGATTTTGCCCCAACCCCAAAATTTCTTATCATATTGACCATGTGAATAAGATTAGGATAATGACCACTTCCTCGTATTATAAGAAATTTACCTGAAAGTGTCTGTCCTTTTTTAAATTCAGTTCCTGCAGGGAAATCCCATCCTATTTGAATACCGTTCCCATTTATTCTTACATTATATTTTTTATTCTCAAGAGAAAAAATACCACCTGACCCCCAAAATTCAGGATAAAAACCTGCATAACCATATGGAGCAAGTGTTGCTATTATTGGTTGTTTCAAATTTTTTCTTTGTCCTGTTATTACACCTTTGCTGGCAGAAAGAAAGGTGTAGTCAGGGAATAGGCTTGTATTGCCACTTAATCCTGTCCAGATAAATGAAAGTCGGGTTTTTCCGGGTGAATCTATAAACGTATTTTTCCGAAAAGTAATTTTAGGTTCTATCTCTACTACATTATATCCATTAGGCCAATTAGGATATGCAATTTCTTTGGTTCTACCTATAAAATATTTTCCCTCTTTTCCTGTATTGACATAACTATAATAATAAGATTTCAAAATAGATACATCTCTTGTAGCAAGAAGGAATGATAATCTAGGGGCAACCAAAGATTCATAAGTATGATTAATAAAAATAGAGGGACTGTCCTGATAACTGAATCCACCCTCTATTGCATCAAGACCCTCAGGAATTATAGGGCCAGAATTGATAGGACTAATCTGATTAGGACTCCAACCTATTACCTGACCTCCCATACCTCCATAACCCACCCTATATTTATTACGAAATAGAAATGCATTAGAACCTGGATTTTTTATTGGGAATACTCCTCCCTGTAATGTATTTTGTAAATCCGCACACATATCTGACCACCATGTATTGTTTCTTATCATTAGAGAATATGAATATGCTTTTTGCCCGGCAATATTTTTTACTTCCATCCATAAATACCCACTGTTTGTAAATGGATACTCCAGAACTACCTTGAAATGTCGTTTATAGGGTTGAAAGTTGTAATATTTATGAAACCCATTATATATAATTACATTACTTAATTTATGTTTGCTTTCCACATTAATATATAATTTTGCTTTCTGTCCTGGTTTCCAGATATAGTAGGTTTCCCATGGGTCAATTGTCCATCCATTTCCAATTAAGTTAAAATCTTTTATTATTGGACCATTTGAGACAAATGTATTATTTCCAAATGGTCTTCCAGCAAATCTTTTGAGAAATGCTTGCGGAACCTCTTTTATTGAAGGGGCTAAAACATAGGTATGATAAATATTATTTTTTGCTGCGGATTCCATCTGTCTGATTGAATATATTTTATTGTAAGTAAGAGGCCTTAACCAATACTCATCCTCTGTCAGTACTTTATATCTGTTTACTGAGTTGTCAATTAATTTATTATGGTTGTACGTAAATAATCCAAAGTCTGTATAAAATTTATTCTCATGATAATATAATAAACTTGGATTAGGACCTTTATGGGATTCAACATATGCAATTGCAGGCCAGTTAAGTGAAAAAAGCATACCTGAAGTATTTGTCACCTGGTTCTGTTTAGTATTAAGATAATAATGATTTATCCATGTTGGTATATCAAATCCAATATATCTGAAACCTGAGGTATCCCTGTATGAAATTCCGGGTATTGCAACAAAATGTCCCCAACTTGCCTGCCTGCATTCAGATACTAATTTCTCCCATTTTATTGCATTCATCTGCGACAGTGGTTCTGTAAAAACCAGGTAGTTTAATCCTAATTTTCTCGCTGCATAACAAAATTGCGGAACTGTGTTTTTATTTCCTGTTAGCGCTGCATGGACACCTATTATTCCTTTATATACATTTAGATGCGCTTTCTGCATTATCATAGGGTATATCTTATAGTTATTGGGCTGTGGCTGTTTTTTGCTAAATCCTGGGCCTGAATATCCTCCAAAAACTCCACTCTTTAAGGATGGTTCTGCCAACCAGTTATATGTATTTTTAAGTAATTTAAAAACATGCCCCTTATTCAGAACTATTCCCTGCCAGATGCGGAAATATCCTGCCTGCACAGACCATGTTGACATTAATGGAAAGACTGCGATTCTTCCTTTACCTATTTTTCTTACAGCAAACATTGGTGGGGTTGTTTTGTATGTTTCCTTGTTTGTAAATGGATTGACTGAATATGCGCTTTTATCTCCTGTGATAAGCACCTTCCATTTATTGCTTGTAACTACAGGATGTGTATTGTATGGATACCCTGGAACTGCTATTTCTGTAATGCCTTGTGTTATGGATGATGGAGCAATTTGTGTTGTTGTAATAAACCATTGCTGTCTATATAGTTTTTGTTGAAATCTATCAGTAGGATTGTGATCACTGATATTATCTTCTAAAACCTGTGCACCTAATGGTTTTAGCAACATATTCAGTGTAGGTATAGTTTGCCCGTAGGCAGCATCGCATAAGGCAAGAATTCCGCCTCCGTGTTTTAAAAAGCGATTGAGAAGTGGAAGAGCCGATTCATAATATTGAGTATCAATTTTTTGAGAAGTATATGGTGTGCGTATTATTACCACTACATTAAACTGTTTTAATATTTTCCATGTCAGATTCTTAAATAAGCAGGATGCCATGTGATAACCTGATACTTCTATTTTTTCCCTGTATGTCGGGTCTATAAAGTAGTTAAGGGAATATCCGCTGACTACCAGTATGGCAGGTTTTTTTAATGGTGTTTTTATACTTTCTATTGTTGCAGTATAACCAACACTGCCCATTAAGAATAAAAAGATTGTTAATCCTATTACAATTGTTGCTATTATTCTTTTTTGTTGTTTTTTAATTTTTTCCCCCAATTTAGTGATTGTTTTTTGTTGATGTTATTTTTTTAATACCATATTTTATAATCAGGAAGAGCAACCTTCCATGTTTTTACTTGTCCTGGTTTTAGTGTTATTATCTTTTTTATTTTTGAAAGTGCAGGAATATATGGATTACCTCGCACTATTATTGTCATTGTTCTATTGGTTGGGTTATTGGCAGTTATCTCAGCAGGTCCTGTTGATTCTGTTTTTACTTCTCCTTTTGTCTTTTCAACTATTATTTTATATGGAGTATATAAATGTAATCTGACATGCGGGTTGTTTGCAATAAGTAAATTCCCTGCTATAAATTTCAGGTTATTATAATTGATATTGGCTGTGAAATATCCATCCCCTGTTTCAGGAGATTTTGTTGTTGTGAAATAGCCCACTTCTTTTATTATCTGGTCTTTTCTTCTTACTCCTATTCTTCTTATCTGTCCTGTTATTCTGTTATATAATCCAGCATCCCAGTTTGGATTTAATCCTCTTATTTCTACTCCCAAATCATTGGGTAGTTCTGCCTTTGTTATTTCCCCTTTTACAGTATACCTATCTGCATGTAAAACCGGAACCAATACCTTATGGATAATCTTTCCTTTTGTTAATTCAACATTATATGCAGGTATTCCATTTTTTAATCCATATAAATCCCTTATTTTTTCAAACTGTTTGTCTGTACTGTCACCAAATTTCCCTCGCACAATAAGAAATGTCTGTCTTGATGTTTTTTCTCCTTTCTTCACACTTATTCCTGCTAAATTCTCTCCTATTGTTAAATTGTTACCACTAAGATTAAATGAATATTTAATACCTTTTGTCAATGGATATACTGCTACTGAACCATAAAAGTCTGGCCATAGTGAAATATATCCCCCTCTTTCAATTGTACCTGTAAGTATTTCTTCCGGGTTTCTCTTTCCTGTGATTTTTATTCCATCAGGTTTTATATATGTGTAATGGTCAAATGAAGAAGAATCTGGCAGGGAAATATTCATTAAGGAAAACTCCGGGTTCGGACTATTGGCAAATGTAAAATTTTTCTTAAAAATTGTCTGGGTCTGAAAGAGCATCATGTTTTTACTGAATGGTCGTGGGGTAAATTCAATAAATCTTACTTTTGCTTCAAAATATTTTGTTGGAGTTTGAAACTCTCCACCTGGACCAGTAAGAGTATTAAGAAAATAATTATCAAGCATATTCACATCCCCACTTGAAAAAACCATATCCCTTTGTCCAATTGCTCCTTCATTTCCTGTTGTAGTGGAAACTACAGGGCTTGTTGAGCCTGTATGAGGGTCATTAAATCCTTTAACTTCATAATCAAGACCAGGTGGGAAAATAATAGATTGAGGTACTAAAATCCCAGGGTTAGGGCCATCATCCCATCCTGTATTATAAAAGCCTAATGCCATATCTCCATGAAGTTTACCTTTATAATAATAATTCATATCATTTAATGTATTCTGTGAATCCATACACATATATGTACTCTGCCTTGGGTCAGATACATACATAGAAGAAGAAATAGCCATATTCCCTTTGGAATCTATTACTTTCATTGTAAAAAATCTTTGTTGTTGATGATACCCTTTTAAAACATAAGAAAAATGTTTTTCGCCTGGTCTAAACTGATAAAAAATATTCTTTCTATCATATATTATTACATCTGTTATTGGATACTTATCCTTAATCTTGATGTATAAATGCCAGGGTTCTTCTCTTGCCACAGGGATTCCATTCCATCCGTTTCCTCTTTCTATTTGAAAATCTTTAATTATTGGGCCGCTGGAAATATATACATTAGTATCTCCATACCTGAAATGACCATACAAATTATTTATATTTTTAGCCATAACATGTGTCTGATATCCATCTGTTTCCGGTGGAATTTGGCTCGGAGAATATATTTGACGGCCTACGATTGGCGTCATCCGATAGAAATTACTCTGATTTTGTAAGTACTGGGAAAAATCATTTATGGGTTTCTGTGAATTACGAGGATAATATATTACCTCCATCCCGCTATAGAATTTTAAATACCAGGGTTTTGTGGGATTTTTTAAAGGGTTAGCATCATAAACAGGAGACTCTCCCAATCCAAAATAAAACCCGGGTGTGTTTGCTACTTCTGTCCCTTTTTTATTTAACCAGCTTTTATCCGGCCATCTGGGTAGATTGAAAGATATATATCTGTTGCCTGTTGTGTCTTTGTATGCTATCCCTGGTATCGCTAAAAATTTATTGCTGGATGCCTTCTTACACTCTGATACAAGTTTTTCC
>JAJYYV010000003.1 GCA_021800535.1 bacterium
GGAGAAAGGATTAAGGTTTGCTATCAGGGAAGGAGGAAGGACAGTAGGTGCTGGAGCAATTTCTGAAATTATTGAATAATAAATATAAATAAAAAATATGAATACAAAAAAAATAAGAATAAAAGTGAGAAGTTTTGACCATAGAATTTTGGATGAATCTGTAAAACAAATTGTTGAAATTGTAAAAAGCACAGGAGTAAAAACTATAGGACCGATTCCTTTACCTACTAAAAGAGAAATATTTACTGTTATAAGGTCTCCGCATGTCCATAAAAAAAGTAGAGAGCAATTTCAATTACTGACACATAAAAGAATTATTGATATTATTGAGCCGTCAACAAGAACTGTAGATGCTCTTAGTCGTTTAAATCTGCCTTCAGGGGTAGAAATTGAAATGAAATTGGAGTAAATAAATGATAAAAGGTTTGCTAGGAAAAAAACTTGGGATGATGACATATTTTGATGAAACAGGCAAAGCTATTTCAGTTTCAGCTGTTGAAGTGGGTCCTTGTTATGTAACACAAATTAAAACAAAAGAAACAGATGGTTATTTTGCAATTCAAATTGGATATGATATGATTGTTAAGGAAAAAAATTTAAATAAACCAATTACTGGTCATTTAAAAAAACATAATCTTCCATTATTAAAGTATTTTAAAGAGATAAGATATAGCAATCCTTCAGAAGAATTCAAGATTAATATAGGTAATGAATTTAAAATAGATATTTTTAAAGAGGGGGAATTTATAGATGTTACTGGAAATACAAAGGGAAAAGGTTTTCAGGGAGTAGTTAAGAGACATGGGTTTAAGGGTGGACCTTCTTCTCATGGTTCTATGCAGCATAGGAAAGTAGGGTCAGTTGGAGCAACCAGTCCTCAGGGTACTATTAAAGGCACTAAAATGGCAGGACATATGGGCAATAAACAACTAACAGTTCAAAATTTAAAAATTATAAAAATTTTTTCTGAAAAAAATATAATGTTGGTAAAAGGTGCAATACCAGGAGCAGAAAATAATACTATTTTTATAAGAAAGGCGATTAAAAAGAGTGCAAAATGATAAAAGAAATAGCGATTTTTAATATTGATGGAGAGAAAATAGGGACAGAATCTTTGGATATAAATGAAAAAGAAAAAATAAATAAAGATATACTTTACAGGTATGTTGTATCTTATCTTGCCAATCAAAGGCAGGGTACTGTGTCTACTAAAACAAAAGGGGATGTTTCCGGAAGTGGTAAAAAGCCATGGAGACAAAAAGGAACCGGGAGAGCCAGAGTTGGTACAACAAGGAATCCTGTATGGAGACATGGTGGTGTTGCATTTGGACCAAAACCGAGGGATTACAGAAAATTTCTGCCTAAAAAAATGAAAGAAAAAGCATTAAAAGATGCTCTTATTTCAAGAATAATGGAAGAAAAATTTTGTTTTATTTCAATACCTTCAGAAATAACTCAGCCAAAAACGAGAATTTTCGCCAATTTTATTAAAAAATCTGGTTTTTCTGATTCAAAGATTTTATTTGTTCTTGATAAAGCCAATGAAAAAAAATTGACAATTTTAAAAAGTTTGCGTAATATAAATTCTCTTTGTTATTGTTATAATGACCAGATGAATCCGTATGATATATTAAAAAATGATATAATTATTGTTCAAAAGGAAATTTTATTAAATATAAAGAAAACCCTGGGAGTTTTAAATGTTTGATATCTTTCATCTAATAAAATATCCGCTTATTACCGAAAAAGCTACTTTAATTGGACAGAATAACAAATATATATTTGCTGTATCAAAAAATGTAAATAAATTTCAGATTAAAGAGGCTATAGAGAAGATTTATAAAGTAAAAGTTATTAGTGTGGCTGTTATTAATATCCATCCCAAGAAAAGAAGAACCAGATATGTTGAGGGATATAAATCTTCTTATAAAAAAGCAATTGTTACATTGAAACAAGGAGATAAAATTGCCATTACGTAAACTAAAATCTTTAAATAATTCTTCAAGGCATACTGTGATTTCTGATTATTCAGAAATTACAAAAAGAGACCCGGAAAAAAGATTGGTAAAAGGGTTTAAAAAAAATTCCGGAAGAAATAATTTAGGCAGAATAACTGTAAGGCATAAAGGTGGAGGACATAAAAAACTGTATAGATTTATAAATTTTAAAGGAATACCTGGCAAGGCAAAGGTTATTAGTATTGAATATGACCCAAATAGAACATCCAGGATTGCTTTAATTCAATATCCTAATGGTATAAAGAATTATATTATAGCTCCGGCAGGACTTAGTGTAGGGACAATTATAGAAATTGGAGAAAATGCTGAGGCTAAAATAGGCAATAGGCTTCCTTTGAAAAATATACCTGAAGGAACTGAAATATGTAATATTGAAATTCAACCTGGGAAAGGCGGTCAACTTATCAGGTCTGCCGGGTCATCAGCAATTTTAATGGCAAAAATGGAAAAGTATGCTAATGTTAAACTTCCTTCTGGAGAAATAAGACTTTTTCCTTTTGAATGTATGGCTACTATTGGAAAGATAAGTAATCCGGAATATAAATATATATCTTTAGGTAAAGCAGGCAGGAAAAGATGGAAAGGTATAAGACCCACAGTTAGAGGTGTTGCCATGAATCCAATAGACCATCCTATGGGTGGTGGAGAAGGACGGGGTAAAGGAAATATTCCTGTTACACCATGGGGGCAGCCCACAAAAGGTTTTAAAACAAGAAAAAAAATTAAATATTCAGATAAATTTATTTTACAGAGGAGAAAGAAATAAATGCGGTCTTTAAAAAAAGGTCCTTTTGTTGATGAAAAACTTCTAAAGAAAGTAAAAAAAGTTCAATCAAAAGGTTCAAAAGAATCAATTAAAACATGGTCAAGACGGTCCACTATTATACCGGAATTTGTTGGTATTACATTCTCTGTGCATAATGGTAAAAATTTTATACCTGTTTATGTTACAGAAAATATGGTTGGTCATAAATTGGGTGAATTTTCCCCAACAAGGATTTTTCGTTCTCATGGAGCCCATACTGAAAGATCAATGGAGAAAACATAATGGAAGTGAAAGCAATTGCAAAATTTATAAAAATAAGTCCAATTAAGGCAAATGTTATTAGGAAATCAATTGTGGGGAAAGAAGTACAACAGGCTGTAAATATTTTAGAAAATATACCTAAAAAATCTTCAAGAATTATAAAAAAAGTTGTTCAGTCGTGCTTTGCTAATGCAAAACAAAAAAATTCTGATATTCAGGGATGGTATATAAAAAATATATTAATTAATGAAGGCCCAAAAATGAAAAGAATACAATCTGCTTCTATGGGAAGAGGAGTAATTATAAGAAAAAGATTTTCACATATAACAGTTATTCTTGATGAGCAGGTAATAAATAAAAAAATAAAGAAAACTTAGAGGAGTGTATGGGACAAAAAGTAAATCCGATTAGTTTAAGGCTTGGTATTACTGAAAAATGGCGTTCTTTATGGTTTGCAGATGATAAAAATTTCAAGAATTTTTTAAAAGAAGATGTATTAATAAAAAATTATTTATTCAAAAGATTTCCCAGGGGTTCTATAACAAAAATAGAAATAGAAAAAATCGCAGAAAAAATCAGAATTATTCTTTATAGTCCCAGACCAGGTGTGGTTCTGGGTAGAAAAGGAACAGAAATAAATCAGGTAAGAAATGAAATTATCAAATTATTAAATGAAGATAAAAAGCAAACAAAGCAGGTAAGTATAGATGTTGAAGAAATAAAAAATCCGATTTTATCTGCCCAGTTTGTAGCAGATACTATTGCTATGCAGCTTGAAAGACGGGTTCCTCATCGTGTGGCAATAAAAAAAGAAATGTCTTTATGCAGAAGCGCAGGTGCTCCTGGTATAAAAATAAAAGTTGGAGGAAGATTAGGTGGGGCAGAGATTTCAAGAGCGGAATTATATATAGATGGTAAGGTTCCCTTACATACTTTAAGAGCAAAAATTGATTATGCAACTTCTACAGCAATAACAAAATTTGGATGTATTGGAGTAAAAGTATGGATATTTTTAAAAGAAGTTTTAAATCCTAACGAAATCTATTTAAAAAAAGAACCAAGTGATAAAAAAGAAGAAGTGAAAACAGATAGAGTTTATGAAAAAAAATAAATAAATAAATGAGGAAAAAAAATGCCATTAATGCCAAAAAGAGTAAAATATAGAAAACTTCAAAAAGGTAATACAAAAGGTAAGGCAAAAAAAGGTTGTACACTTTTTTTTGGTGATTATGGGCTGCAATCTCTCCAACCAGGAAGGCTTACTAATAACCAAATAGAAGCCGCAAGGGTCGCAATAATGCACCATCTTAAATCCAAGGGAAAGATGTGGATAAGAATTTTTCCTGATAGACCTTTTACAAAAAAGCCAGCAGAAACAAGAATGGGAAAAGGTAAAGGTGATGTATCCGGGTGGGAATCTATTATTAAACCAGGGAGAATTCTTTTTGAAATATCCGGGGTTTCATCAGATGTTGCTTTAGAGGCTTTAAGGTTGGCTTCATATAAACTACCAATAAACACAAAAATGATTGTCAGGGAAGAAATATGAAAAGAGAAGAATTTGAGAATTTGAGAAATCTGTCACTAATAGAACTTCAGCAGAAGAAAAATGATATTGCAAAAAAACTTTTTGAAAGTAGATTTCAGCTAAAACTTGGACAATTAAAAAATTATTCTTCTTTGAAAGAAATGAGAAAAGATATATCCCGTATTAATATTGTTATAAGACAAAAACAAATTAATAAAACAGAAGGTGCAAATGGACAAAAAAAATAGCCGTTCAATAAAAATAGAAAAAACAGGGGTGGTATCAAGTGATAAAATGAATAAAACAAGAGTTGTTGTTGTTGAAAGACTTTCAAGGCATCCACTATATAAAAAAATAATTAGAAAGAAAAACAAATTTTATGTTCATGACGAAGGAAATATAAGTAAAGTCGGGGATATGGTTAAAATTCAACAGATAAGACCTTTAAGTAAAATGAAACGATGGAAATTGATAGATATTATTAAAAAAGGTCAGGTTAAATAGGAGTAAGTATGGTTCAATTAAGAACAATTCTTGATGTTGCAGATAATACAGGCGCAAAAAAATTATGTTTAATAGGAATTCACGGAGCATCAAAACGTAAATATGCAAAAGTAGGAGATATTATTGTCGCCAGTGTTAGGGATGCTTTACCTGATGGTATTGTGAAAAAAAAACAGGTTGTAAAAGCAGTAATTGTGAGGACAAAGTTTCCTATAAAAAGACATGATGGTTCTTATATCAGGTTTGACCATAATTCTGCTGTAATTATTGATGATGACCTTAATCCAAGGGGAACACGTGTTTTTGGTCCTGTTCCAAGGGAACTAAGGGAAGGCAATTTTATGAAAATAATTTCTCTTGCTCCGGAGGTTTTATAAATGAAAGCAGGAATCAGAAAAAATGATTTTGTTATGGTTATTAAAGGGAAAGACAGGGGGAAAAAAGGAAGAGTTTTACATGTTTTACCCAGGGAAAACAGGATATTAATAGAAGGGGTCAATTTTGTTAAAAAACATACCAAACCTCGTTCAGCAACACAACAAGGTGGAATAATCACAATGGAAAAACCAATTTCTATTAGTAATGTTCAATATTTTTGTATGAGGTGTAATAAGCCTGTAAGACTTGGCATCAAAAAATTAGATGATAAAACAGATGTCCGAGTTTGTAAAAAATGCGGTGAAATTGCGGAGATTAAATAAATGGAAACAAGGCTTAAAAAATATTATAAAGAAACAGTTATTTCAGAGATGATGAAAAAATTTAAATTTAAAAATTCAATGCATGTTCCAAAGATTACAAAAATAATACTTAATATGGGTGTTGGTAGAGATAATAAAGATTCAAAATTAATAGAAATAGCACAAAAAGAAATGATGCTTATCAGTGGACAAAAACCTGTTATAACAAGAGGTAAAAGGTCCATTTCCGGATTTAATCTTAGAAAAGGGGATATTTGCGGAATAATGGTAACCTTAAGAAATGATAGAATGTATGAATTTCTTGATAGGTTGATAACTGTGGCTTTACCAAGAGTTAGAGATTTTAGCGGACTTCCTGCAAATTCTTTTAGTGGACAAAATTCCTATACTATAGGAATTAAAGAACAGGTTATATTTCCTGAAATTGATTATAATATAGTTAACAAAGTCAGAGGATTAAACCTGACAATTTGTACAAATTCAAAAAAAATTGAAGAAGCACGAGAACTTTTAAAATTAATGGGATTACCTATACAGGAGACAAAATAGTGGCTAGAAAATGTTTTTTTGAAAAATCCAAGAAAACTCCAAAATTTAAAGTTAGAAAAAGAAATAGATGCTGGAGATGTGGCAGACCAAGAGGTTATATAGAAAAATTTGGATTATGTAGAATATGTTTCCGGGAACTTGCTTCAAAGGGTGAAATTCCTGGTATTACAAAAGCAAGCTGGTAAATTATTAATAAATTATAAAAGGAAAAAAATATGACTTTTACAGACCCAATATCTGATATGATGATAAGGTTAAAAAATGCTGGTATGGTGAAAAAGGAATTTGTAGATATTCCATATTCATCTTTTAAAGAACAGATATTAAATACTTTAAAAGAGGAAAAATATATAAAAAAAGTAGAAACTATTGAAAAAGATAATAAAAAATTTTTAAGGGCATTTTTGCTATACAATTCTGAAGGTAAACATTTAATTTTCAATATAAAAAATATAAGTACGCCAGGCAGAAGGATATATATGCCTGCAAAAAATATCCCGGGTGGGAAATCAGACTATGTTTTGGCAATTTTAAGTACTTCCAGAGGAGTTTGCAGCAGCAGAAAAGCGAAAGAATTAGGTGTTGGAGGAGAAATTTTATTTTATATATATAAATAGAGAGATAAAACTATGAGTAGATTAGGTAAAAAACCAATTATAATTCCGGAGAAAGTTAATGTGTCTGTCAAAGAAGGAATGATTGAAATTTCAGGGCCCAAAGGGAAATTATCACAAAAAATATTTGATAATATTTCAGTAAGTGTAGAAAATAATCAGATTTTTATCAAAAATTTAGTAGGTTCTGATGATAAAAAAATGAGAAAAATATTTAAAAAAACAGACAGTTTACAGGGTTTATTAAGGGCCCTTATTATCAATAAAATTAATGGGGTATTAAATCCTTTTGAAAAAATTCTTGAGATTCATGGGGTTGGATATAAAGCAGAACTAAAAGATAAAAAACTTATTTTAAATATAGGATTTAATCATCCTGTAGAAATTAATATTCCAGAGATACTTTCAGTGGAAATTGTTCATAATACTATTCTTTTTATTAGGGGAATAGATAAACATTTTATTGGTAACTGGACAGCACAAATAAGAAATCTGTGTCCGCCAGAACCTTATAAAGGCAAAGGTATTAGATATAGAGGAGAATATGTAAAACATAAAGTTGGGAAAGCAGCAATAGCAACACAAAAATAATATTAATAAACTGGATTAAAATATGAGAATAACTAAAGATATTCAAAGAAAAAAAAGACATTTAAGACTTAGAAAAAAAATTTCAGGTTCTGGTGAAAGACCAAGACTTTTTGTTTTTAAAAGCAGTAAACATTTTTATGCTTCTTTGATTAATGACCAGGAGCATACCTGTAAGATTATTACTACTGTTTCCACCTTAAGTAAAGAATTTAAAAGTCTTTCAGCAAATGGTGAAAAGGGATGGAATACTAAAGGAGCAATTTTGATTGGAAAGCTTATCGCTGAGAAAGCAAAAATCTTAAATATAGATAAGGTTGTTTTTGACAGGGGAGGATTCCAATATATAGGTAAGATTAAAGCATTTGCAGATGCTGCCAGACAAGGAGGTTTAAAATTTTAGAAAAAAAACAAAAAATAGAAAAAGATGAAAAACAGTTTGTTATAGAAATAAGAAGAGTTACAAAAGTAACGAAAGGTGGTAAGAGACTTAATTTTCGTGCTATTGTTGTTTTGGGCAATGAGAAAGGAACAGCTGGTTTTGGTGTTGGGAAAGCAGGAGCGGTTCCAGAAGCGATAAGAAAAGCAACAGAAAAAGCAAGAAAGAATCAAATACATATTTTTTTAAAAGGAACCACTATCCCTCATGAAGTAAATGCCAAGTTCAATGCGTCTAAAATAATTTTAAAACCTGCAGTAAAAGGTTATGGTATGGTTGTGGGTAAAACAATGCGTGCTTATCTGGAATCTTTTGGAATAAAAGATATTGTAGGAAAATGTTTAAATTCTACAAATCCTATAAATGTATTAAATGCAACACAAAAAGCACTTTTACAATTTAAAAAAGGAGTAGAAAAAGATGAAACTTCATCAGATTAAACCATCTTTAGGAATGAAAAAATATTCAAAAAGAGTTGGAAGAGGAGATGCTTCTGGTCATGGTGCCACCTCTACACGAGGAAATAAAGGCCATAGGTCCAGAAAAGGATTTCATCGTGTTGGTGGTTTTGAAGGTGGGCAGATGCCTCTTATAAGAAAATTGCCAAAACGTGGATTTATACATAAAAGAAGTATAGATATTTCTATAGTAAATATTTATCAATTAAATGAAAAATTTTCTGAAGGAGTAGAAATTACTCCTGATTTATTATTAAAACATAATCTGATAGATAATATTAATACACATATTAAAATTCTTGGAAAAGGTAATATTAATAAAAAACTAAATATTCAGGCACATTCATTCTCTTCAAAGGCAAAAAATAAAATAGAGAATATTGGTGGAAAAACAATTATATTATGAGCCCAGCATTTAAAGATACTTTTAAAGCCCCTGATTTAAGGAAAAAAATATTATTTACAATAGGTATGTTGGCTATTTACAGGTTAGGTTGTTATATTCCTACCCCAGGTATTAATGGAAAAGCCCTATCCCAGTTTTTTGCAAGTATGCCGGGAAATCTTTTATCCATTGCCAATTTTTTTGCAGGAGGAGCCCTTGGTAGTGCCACAATTTTTGCATTAGGTATTATGCCTTATATAAGTATTTCAATCGTTCTGGAACTTCTTGCAGGCATATTTCCATATTTTGAACGTATTTTAAGAAGTGGGGTGGAAGGCAGAAGAAAATTTACACAATGGACAAGAATAGGTACTGTCCTTTTATGTATAGTCCAGGGATTTATGGTTAGTATATGGCTTGAAAATCCATCTCATTTTGGAAATATAGTAATGGTTTCTCACCCTGGTTGGAAATTTATAGCTATTACTATCATTACTTTAACAGCAGGAACATCTTTTCTTATGTGGTTAGGGGAACAAATAACAGAAAAAGGCATAGGTAATGGAATATCTCTTATTATAGCAGGAGGAATTATTTCTCAGATTCCTGCGGCAATTCAGCAAATGACAATGTTGACATCAGAAGGTTTATTAAGTCCTGTACTTATAGTTTTTCTTATTATTCTTATATTCTTTGTGGTGGCAGCAGCCATAGCTCTTAGTCAGGCTGAAAGACGTGTTCCTATTCAGTATGCCAAGCGTGTTGTTGGAAGAAAAGTATATGGTGGTCAATCCACATATTTACCAATAAAAATCAACCAGGGTGGTGTTTTACCCTTAATATTTGCTATTGCATTTGTTACTTTTCCTTCTATTATGCTCCAATTTTCCAATAAACCGGTTTTTAGAAATTTAGCAATGATTTTATCACCAGCTTCAGGCCCTGGTATGATTTTATATGGGCTTTTAATTGTTGGTTTTTGTTATTTTTATGCTGCGATTATTTTTAATCCTGAGCATATAGCGGAAGACCTTAAAAATTATGGCGGGTTTATTGCAGGTATAAGACCAGGCAAGACCACCTCTGAATATTTAGAAAAAATTCTTGTCCGTCTTACACTTCCAGGTTCATTGATGCTTGTTGGTATAGCTATTTTACCTTATATCCTAATGCATATTTTTAAAATACAATCATATTTAATTGTAAGTATGTTTGGGGGTATAGGTCTTCTTATTGTAGTAGAAGTTATTTTGGAAACAATGAATCAGGTGGAAGCAAATTTAGTAATGAGACAATATGAAGGATTTTTAAGAAAGGTACACAGATGAGAAAAATTATTATTTTATTTGGACCTCCAGGTATTGGCAAAGGAACTGTAGGAACATCTTTAAATAAAGATATAAAAATGCCTCTTGTTTCAGTTGGGAACCTTCTTAGAGAAGGAGTAAAGAATCAATCCGTGATAGGTAAAAAAGCAGAAAATTATATGACAAAGGGAGAACTTGTTCCTGATGATTTGGTTTTGGAACTATTAAAAGAAAGGATTATGCAACAGGATGCTTCTACAGGTTTTGTCCTTGATGGTTTTCCAAGAAATCATCAGCAGGTTGTTATGCTGGAGAAAATATTTAAGGATGGAGATATATGTTTTGTTTTAAATTTAGAAGGTTCAGATAAAATAATTATTGAAAGACTTTCCAATAGAAGAATTTGTGAGAAATGTGGGGCAATATATCATCTTATAAATATACCTCCCAAAAAATCTGGTATATGTGATATATGTGAAGGAAAACTTATTCAAAGAGTTGACGATACTCCGCAGGTTATTAAAAAAAGATTGGATGTTTTTAAAAATGATACAAAACCAATCCTTGATTTTTATAAAAAAAAGGGATGTCTCTATTCAGTTTTTGCAGAAGGGAAACTTTCTGAAACACTCGAACAAATTTATAAAATTATAAATTAATGTTGGAAATGGCTATCTATAAAAATCAACAGGATATAGAAAAAATTAAAAAAGCCTGTAGGATTTCAAAGGCAATATTGGAAAAAGTAGGCGCTTCTATAAAAGAAGGAATAACAACAAAAGATTTGGAAATAGTTGCAGAAAAACTTATGAAAGAGTATAATACAAATTCTGCTTTTAAAGGATATATGGGATACCCTGGTCTTATTTGTATTTCCGTGAATGAAGAGGTTGTTCATGGTATTCCTTCAGAAAAGAAAAAACTTAAAAGTGGGGATATTGTATCAATTGATGTGGGTTTTAGATATAAAGGTTTTTGTGGGGATTGTGCAGCTACTTTTCCTGTAGGGGAAATAAGTAAAGAGAAAAACCATCTTCTGGAGATCACAAAAAAATCTTTATTGGCAGGGATAGCGTATGCTCTCCCGGGTAAAAGAACTGGAGATGTTGGATATGCTATACAAAAAGTTGTTGAAAGCGCAGGATTTAATGTTGTTAAAGAATTTGGTGGACATGGTTTAGGCCGTTCTTTACATGAAGAACCTGGTATTTCAAATTTTGGAAATCCAGGCACAGGTGCATTTATAAAAAAAAATATGATTTTGGCAATTGAACCGATGGTAAATATGGGGGATTCTAAAATAAAAATTTTAGAAGATGGCTGGACAGTTGTTACCTCTGATGGATTGCCTTCTGCACATTTTGAAGAGGATGTTCTTATAACAGAAAATGGTAATGAAGTATTAACAGTATATGACGGATAAAAAAGAAGAAAAAATTGTATTTAATGGAACAATTATAAAATCTTTGCCAGGGACAAATTTTGTTGTAGAACTTGACAATAAAATGATTATTACATCGCATCTAAGTGGTAAAATGAGATTGCATTATATAAAAATAATTCCAGGAGACAGGGTTTCTGTTGAAATTTCGCAGTATGATTTAACAAAAGGAAGAATTATAAAACGATTATAGAATCTGGAGGATAAAATATGAAAGTTCGTTCATCAATAAAAAAAATTTGTCCACAATGTAAAATTATTAAAAGAAAAGGAAATGTAATTGTAATATGCTCTAACCCGCAGGATGGGCCAAAGCATAAACAAAGACAAGGATAGGAGACAAGATGGCACGTATATTAGGAGTTGAAATTCCAAATGAAAAAAAAGTAATGGCTGGTTTAACTTATATATATGGTGTTGGACAAAAATCAGCAAGGGAAATAATTAAAAATTCCGGTATAAATCCTGATAAAAGGATTAAAGAATTAACAGAAGAAGAACTTGGTAAAATAGCAGGGATTATACAACAAAGTTACAAGATAGAGGGTGATTTGCGAAGAGAAATAGCAAGAAATATTGTAAGACTTAAAGAGATTAATTCTTATCGTGGTTCGCGTCATAAAAGAGGACTTCCTGTAAGGGGCCAGAGAACCAGAACCAATGCAAGAACAAGAAAAGGGCCGCGTAAAACTGTTGGAGTGGTGAGAGAGAAAGCCAAAAGAAAGGAAATGACACCAGAAAAAAAATAAAACAATTATAATATATACTAATTTGTAGTCAAATTTATGGAGAAAATCTTATGGCAGAAGACAAACAAATAAAGAAAAAATATGTTAAAAAAGCAAAAAAGAAAAATTTAAATATACCAAAAGGTGTTGCTCATATCAAAGCCACTTTTAATAATACCCATATTACAATTACAGACCTTACTGGAAAAGTTATTGCCTGGGGTAGTTCCGGGATGGTGGGTTTTAAAGGTACAAGAAAAGGGACTCCATATGCAGCTCAGCTTATAGCTGAAAATGTTGTAAAAAAAGTACAATCTTTAGTAAACATGAAAGATGTGGATGTTAAGGTAAAAGGACCAGGACCAGGTAGGGAAACAGCTATCAGGTCAATACAAAGTGCAGGAATTAATGTACTTTCTATTAAAGATATCACACCAATTCCTCATAATGGATGTAGGCCTCCAAAAAGAAGAAAAGTTTAATATAAGGAGAATTATTAAATGGCAAAAGTTACTAAACCCGTATGTAGACATTGTATAAGATATGCTGAAAAATTATATTTGAAAGGTAGTAGATGTGAAAGCGATAAATGTCCGCTGGATCCAAGAAAAAACAAAAAAATATCTGCTATGGCAAAAACATCAGAATATGGAATGCAGCTTAGAGAAAAAAATAAAGCAAAAATATATTATGGAGTTTTGGAAAGACAATTTCAAAAGTATTTTGAACTTGCCAAAAAAGCCAAAGGTGTCACCGGAGAGATTCTTCTTCAAACCCTTGAACGAAGACTTGATAATATTATATATAGATTAAAATGGGTGGAATCAAGAAGAATGGCTAAACAGGTAATTGTTCATGGATTTATTTTTGTTAATGGTAAAAAAGTGGATAAACCTTCTTTTGTTGTTGATATAGGGGATGAGATTAATATTAAAAAAGATTCCTCGCTGGAAAAATATATCATTAAACACATTGAAGAAAAAAAGGGACAAATTATTCCAGTGTGGATTGAAAATTTTGGACCCAATGAGATAAAATCAAAAATAGCTCGTTTTCCAACTAGGACAGAAATTCCTCTTTCAATAAACGAACAGTTAATAATCAATTTTTATTCAAAATAAAAAATAAAACCTATGTGGAGGGAAAATGGAAGAAAAAAATTTTACTTTTTTATATCCATCTATAATTAAATGGCTCAAGGATACCTATAGATTAAATTATGGGCGATTGGTTATAGAACCGTTGGAAAAAGGTTTTGGTATTACTATAGGAAATGTTTTGAGGAGAGTTCTTTTATCATCTATTCCTGGAATAGCGATTACCGGTATAAAAATAGAAGGTGTTCCACATGAGTTTTCCACAATAAAAGGAGTAAAGGAAGATTTTACTCATATAATATTAAATTTAAAACAGATTGCCTTAAAACCTATTATTTCTAAATTTCCTCATAGATTTTCTCTGACAATTTCAGGGAAAAACGAAATAATAGCAGGAGACCTTATAAATGATAATAGTGTTGAAGTGTTAAATCCTGATTTATACATTACAGCAATAGATCCTTCTGTAGAATTAAAATTGGAAATTGAACTATCAGAAGGGATTGGATATCTTCCTGTAGAAAAAATGAAATTTGTAAGAAAAGATATATCCAAGGACATTATTCTTATAGATGGTATTTATTCTCCCATAAAAAAAGTATCGTTTAATGTAGAAAATACTCGTGTAGGGCAGCTGGTTGATTATGAAAAGCTAAATTTTGAAATTTGGACCACAGGTGCTATTTCCCCCTTTGATGCAGTTAAGGTTTCAACAGAGATATTAAATAATCACTTTCAATTAATAGGAGCACAGCAGATTATTGGAGAAAAACCAGTTGTAAAAGAACAAATAGAAAATATGCAGGATAACGATAATTTAGATATCTCTATTACTGAATTAAAACTTTCAACCAGAGTTATTAATGCTTTAAGTTTAAAGAATATAAAAACATTAAAAGATATTCTACAAACTCCAAGAGAGCAATTTACAGAAATGAAAAATCTTGGTAAAAAATCTTTGGAAGAAGTAGAAGAAATTTTAGATAAATGGAATAAAAAAATAGTTCTTAAGGATAAAAAAGAAAAATAAGGAGTTAACAGATGAGGCATAAAAGAAATATAAAAAAATTAGGCAGGAATAAATCCCAGAGAAAAAGTCTTATAAGAAATCTTGCTATAAGTTTTTTTCAAAATAAAAAAGTTGTAACAACACAGGCAAGAGCAAAACAGCTTTGTAGAGTTATTGAAAATCTTATTACTATTGCAAAAGCTCAGAATCTCACAAGTATCAGGAGAATAAATACAATTTTAAATCATTATCAAACAACAAAAATAGTAAAAGACTTAGGGTTGCAATATAAAGAAAGAAATGGCGGGTATACACAAATTATAAAAAAGGGCAATAGAAAAGGCGATGCAGGAGAAACTGTAATTATTAAACTTATTGGTTAAAAAAATGGAAGAGACACTTAAAATTCTTGATAAATTAGATAGAAAAGAGAATGTATATTTTTTGATAAAAAGATATGCTAATTATGCGCATCAGATAATGAAGAATAATTCCATGTCAAATTCTGGTGATATGGGAGAAGTTGTTAGAATAACTTTAAAAAAAATCTTAGAAGATACTGATAAATAAAAATGAATCTTATTGAAATTTTATCAAAAGCAGTGGAAAAAGACGCTTCTGATGTACATTTAAAATTTGGTAAGAAACCTTTATTGCGTATAAAACAGGGACTTATAGAACTAAAAGAAGAAGAAATACTCAATGATAAGATATTAGATGAATTTCTTTCTCAAATTATGACTCCTGTTCAGAAAACAAAGTTTCTTGCCCAGATGGATATAGACTTAGCTTATGAACTTGAAGATATCAGCCGCTTCCGTGTTAATGTTTTTAAACAGCGAAGTCATATAGGCATAGTAATGAGAAGAATCAAATCTTATATTCCATCTTTTGAAGAACTAAATCTTCCTCCTGTTCTACAAAAAATTTCAGGTTTTAATGAAGGGTTTATCCTTGTAACAGGTCCTACAGGATGTGGCAAATCCACTACACTGGCATCTATTATTGATTATATATCAACAAATCAATTTAAACATATAGTCACAATTGAAGACCCAATAGAATATGTATATAAAGATAAAAATAGCATTATAGACCAAAGAGAAGTCGGGCTTGATACACTTTCTTTTAATGCGGCCTTAAAACATGTTTTAAGGGAAGACCCGGATATTATTCTTATAGGTGAGTTAAGAGATGTTGAAACATTTGAATCCGCTGTAAGAGCAAGTGAAACCGGGCATCTTGTATTTGGAACTCTTCATACCACAGATACTATTACAACTATTACCCGAATTCTTGATTTTTTTCCTCAAAGTCAGCATGACCAGATAAGAAAAGTAATTGCTTACAATTTAAAAGCTACAATATGTCAGAGACTGCTTCCCAAAAAGGATGGAAAAGGGCTTGTTCCTGTATGTGAAATTATGGTTGTTACTCCTATTATTTCACGGCTTATAGTGGAAAATAAGATACAAAAGATATATGGAGCGATTGTTGGGGGTAGAGAAGAAGGCATGCAAACATTTAATCAGCATCTTGTTCAACTTATTCAATCTGATATAATAACAAAAGAAATAGGTTTTACTGTTTCTCCTGCGCCTGATGCTTTGGAAATGAATCTTAGAGGGATATATTTGGATGAAGAGACCAGAATCATAGGTGAGTAAATATTTATCATTAATTTATGAAAATACTCATTATAGGCAGTGGCGGCAGAGAGCATGCAATTATATGGAAAATCTTTTCTCAAAATAATAATACCAAAATCTTTTCTTTCCCTGGTAATGGTGGTATTTCTGAATTATCAGAGATAGTAAATATTCCATTAAATCAAAAAAAACAGATAGTGGAATTTGTCAAAAAAGAAAAAATAGGTATCACAATAGTTGGGCCTGAAGTTCCTTTATCAGAAGGTATTGTGGACATTTTTATTGAAAATGGATGTCCGATATTTGGGCCTGTCCAGAAAGCCGCTTTAATAGAAAGTTCAAAAACATGGGCAAAAGAATTTATGTCTTCATCAGGTATTCCTACAGGTTCATTTGATATATTTGATAATTTTAATGGAGCAAAAAATTTTCTTGAAACAAAAGCGCATCTTCCTCTCGTAATCAAATTTGATGGCCTTGCCGCAGGAAAAGGTGTTCAGATAACCCATACTATTAAAGAAGGAATATCTTTCTTGGATGATATATTTTTAAAGAATATCTATAAAACAGAAAATCCTAAAATAATCTTTGAAGAATTTTTAACAGGCAAAGAAATTTCCTATCTTGTTTTTACAGATGGGCAGGATTTCATTCCTATGGAGCCTGCAAAGGATTATAAAAAAATTTTTGATGGAGATAAAGGTCCAAATACCGGAGGAATGGGTTGTTATAGTCCGGTTGATTTTTGTACCAGAGACATAAAAAAATCAATAGAAAAACAGATAATTATTCCTACCCTGAACAATTTACAAAAAAGGGATATTCTTTATACAGGTGTTTTATATTGTGGGCTCATTTTAACATCTAATGGCCTGAAAGTTTTGGAATACAACGCAAGATTTGGGGACCCGGAAACTGAAGTTATTTTACCAGGAATTAAAACACCTCTTATTGATATCATAGATGCTGTTATAAACAAAGAATTAAAAAAAATAAAAATCCAGTGGGACCAAAACTATTATGTTGATGTTGTGTTATCTTCTCAAGGATATCCTGACCATTATCAAACAGGAAAACAGATACTTGGTTTGGATAATATTCCTTCGGATATTTTTGTTTTTCATGCAGGAACAAAAAAACAGGATAATAAATATTATACCTCAGGGGGAAGAGTTTTAAATATTGTTTCTATGGGGCAAAATCTTATAGAAGCAAGAGAAAAAGTTTATAAAGCCATCAATCAGATTGAGTTTGAAGGGAAATATTACAGAAAAGACATTGCCCTCTCCTAAAGAAAGTAAATACTCATTAAATTATGTAGTAATAAGAAGGCACAAAGATAAGACTTGATATAGGAGAATGCAATACTCAGGCACAAAGGCACAAAGTATTTAAGATATTTTAGTTTTTACTCTGTGCCTTAGTGCCTATGTGCCTGTAAATATGCTTGTCCGCCAATATTGTAGGTGGAAACGTAGTTTCAACCTACGGCTGATCCGCTGTGGTGGACAGTGAATATTTACTGAAGAATTACATTTCTACTATAGTAGGTTGCTTGCTTTCATTTTTAGATTTTTTAATCTTTTTTATCCCTAAAAGTAGAGGGATAAATATAAGGGATGACCACATCATTATATGAAATGCATCCTGGTATGCCATAATAAGACTCTGTCCAGTAAGAGTTTTATTAGCTAAAGCTATTGCCGCATGATAGGTATTAACAAAAGATATGCCGCCTGTAGAAACTAAAAAATGTCTCATTTTATCAAACATATTATTAAAAATAGGATTTGTTGGGCTTAGGTGGGATACTAAAGCATCTCTATGAAAAATAAACCGCCTTTCAATTAAAGTATCAATCATAAATGAAATTCCAATACTGCCGCCAATATTTCTTGTAAAATTTATAACACTGCTTGCCTCATTAAAATCCTCCTTTTTTAGAAAATTAAATGCCACAACATTAATTGGAATAAAAATAAAAGGTAAACCAAATCCTATCATTACCCTTCCCAGGGTAACAAAATATGGTGAGGCAGTAAGATTAAGCTGCTGCATTAAATAAAGAGAATAAAATACAATAATACTTCCTATAAAAATAGACATCTTATGGTCTACTTGATGTGAGAATCTATTTAAAAATAATAATACAATAAGACTGGCAATTCCACCAGGCATCATAATAAGTCCTGCTGTATAGGCATCATATCCTAAAAAAGTCTGAACAAAATTTGGTAAGAGGGCTACTGTGACGAAAAATATAAAACCCAGAAAAAACATTGCTATTGCAGCAGAAGCATAATTGGAATCTTTTAAAAGTTTTAGTCTGATAAAAGGATTCTTTGAATAAAATGTTCTTATTAAAAACATTAAAACAAAGAAAAAACTTAGAATTGCCAGAGCCACTATAAAATTGGAATTAAGCCAGTTATATTCCTGTCCCCTGTCTAACATTACCTGAAATGAACCGATTCCTATTATTAAAAAACTTAGAGCCAAGTAATCTATTTTTAAAAACTTTTTTGCTTTTGCATAGTCAGGGTCAAATATAAGCATTAATATCATAATAGTTGCAAGTATTCCAAAAGGCACATTAATTAAAAACATCCATCTCCATGAATAATTATTAACAATATAACCACCTAAAAGAGGGCCTAAAATAGGAGCAAATATTACTCCAACAGCAAAAATTGCCATTGCTTTTGTTCTTTTTTCTATAGGAAAACTTTCCATTAGAATTGCCTGGGATAATGGTTGAAGAGCTCCGCCTGTTGCACCCTGTATGGTTCTGAATAAAAGCAATAAATCAAGATTAGGGGCAATTCCGCATAAAAAAGATGATATAGTAAATCCTATTACATTAAATAAAAAGAAATTTTTTCTTCCAAATTTTTGTGATAAAAATCCTGTAATAGGTAGTATTATAGCATTTGCAGCAAGATACACTGTTAATGTCCAGGCTGCATCATCCGGTGTTACAGATAATGGTCCTGCTATATAACGGAGTGCTACACTTACTATGGACGTATCCATTAATACCATAAATGTTGGCAGCATTACAGTAATTGCTATTAAATATGGATGAATCTTTCTTTCTGCATTATTTTCCATAATAGAAGACTTATATTAAATTATTTATTATTTAGATGTATTGTCACTTCGCAATTTAAACCAACTCTTAATGGATATTTTTTATAATCATAAGGATAAAGTTTTATTCTTACAGGGACTCTCTGTACAATCTTTATATAATTGCCTGCAGCGTTTTCAGGCGGTAACAGGGAAAATCTGTCTCCTGTTCCTGCGTCTATATCTTCTACATAACCCTTAAATTTTATTCCAGGATAAGCATCCACATTAACTGTAGCTTTTTCACCGGGTTTTATTTCATACATATCTGTCTCTTTAAAGTTTGCATTAATCCATGCTGGTTTTAAAGGGACCACCATAAGAAGCATTTGCCCTGGTTGTACATCCTGGCCCGGTTCTACATTTTTTTGTGTTATTATTCCATTTATAGGGGATATTATATCTGTGTGTTTTAGGTTATTTTTGGCTATATTAATCTGATTTTGTAATCCTTTTAACTGATTATTATAAGCAGCTATTTGTGCATAAATTTCTGCCACTTGATTTTTATAACTTAGAACCCCACTTATTTGTGTTGAGGTGGCAGATATTTGTTTTTGCTGGGCTTGAACTTTTGAAAGAGCCGCATGATATAATTGGTTTTCTATTTCAAGCCTATTTTTGGAAATTACTGCATGTTTATATAAATTTTGATATCTTTTAAGGTCAAGATATGCCTTATGCAGGTTGACATTATAACTTTCAAGTAGGGCTTTTTGGGCATTTATATTATTTTGAAGTGTGCTAATCTGGGCAGAGGAAGATGTTTGTATAGCAATGCTTTTTTGTCCTAAACTCAATATGGTATTTTCTGTGGCATTATATTGATGTTCTAAGGATTTAAGCTGATTTTTGTAATCAATAGGGTCAATCTTAACCAGAATTTGTCCCTTTTTCACATGATAAAAATTATCTACATACACTTTTTTGATAAGGCCGCCTACTTTTGGAGACATATAATAAATATGAGAGTCTACATGCGCATCACTTGTTGAAATAATACTGCGGCTATATATCCAATAAGCAATAGCTCCTAATGTGATTAGAATAACTATAGAAATTAAAACAATCTTTTTTTTATCAGACGATATTTTTACATTTGATATTTTTCCATTCATTTTTTTGCTCCTCTCCTTTTCAATTAAATCTGATTAAATAATCAAAAGCATTGTCTTTACCAATAGAAAGTGAAAGATTTTCCAATGCTTTGGCATAGCCGTATATACTATTATAATAATCCATTTCTGCTTGTGTAAGTAATGTTCTGGCATCCAAGATATCTGTAGATGTAGCAAGTTGATTTTTATACCTCAGGTTTGTAAGTTTATAATTTTCTATTGCTTCTGCCACAGATGTTTTTGCTACAGATATATTATTATAAGCAACCATAGCCTGGTTGTATGCATTTAAAATCTGTGTTTGGGCATAGGTTTTTAAATTATTTAATTCTTCCTGCAAAGATTTTTCCTGTAAATTTATAGCCTGTACTTTATTTTTTGTTTTTCCCCAGTTAAAAATGTTCCATGATGCTATTAAAAGCAAACTATACATAGAATTATTTGAATATCTGTTTTCATCTATATCTGCATTTTCCCCTGCTCTGCTATAATTCCCTATAAGTTCAATCTGAGGATAATAGGCGGATTTTGTCTCTCCGATTTCAGATTTTGCTTTATATATAGCAAAAGATAAAGCTTTTATATCAGGTCTTTGATATATATCAGAATAAAGAGATTTTAAAGTGTCTTTTAGTGGCATTACTTTTTTAATTTGAGTAAAAGTATGCTGTTTTTCTATAGGTTCATTTATAAGTTGATTAAGTTGGGCTATTGCATTGATAAGATTTGTTTGTGCCTGTTGTAGTTCTTGTTTGGAATTATAATAGGCAACTTCTGACTTTAAAAGGTCTACACTTGGTATAAGTCCGTTTTTAAAAAAATATTGTGCATCTTTTAAATGAGAAGAAAACTCTTTAGATGTAATCTGTCTTACTTTTAGAATTTTTTGTGCGTATAATACATTTAAATAAGCAATTTTTGCATTTGTAACAATCTGATTTTTAATAAGGCCAATCTGTGCTTTTGAAAACAATTCATTATATTTGGCATATTTGTATTTATTTAATAAATATAAGGAAAACAGGGGTTGACTTACAGTTAAATTCCATTGGAAATTACTTGTAGAACTCATAAAAATTTTACTATTATTTACTATTTGATATGGTTGTTGACTAAGTTTCTTATATGAATAGTTGGTGGAAACATCAGGTAAAAAATTTTTAAATTCACTTTCCTTTATATTTTTACTGCTTTGATAAAGCAATTTATATTGTTTGATAATATAATTATTGTTAGAAGCCCTGGTTTCAACCTCTTTTAGATTTAAAGCATAACAATTTCCTGAAAAGAAAATTATAGTTAGAATGGAAAAACTTATAAATATAAATTTTTTATGAAACAATATTTTTTTTATAGACATTGTTCTTCTCCATTGTAAATACTCAGTGAAGTATGTTTAAAATAAGTTTGAATTGTCTTTTCAGCCTTCGGCTGATTCGCCGTGTTGTGTGGCGAAGAAATGAGAAGAGCAATTCATAACTTAATTCTTACTTTAGTTAGTATAAAAAAAATAACAGTGTTTACTGAATATCTACTCTCCATTTATTGTTATTAAAAAAATTAAATTGCTATTTATATGCCATATTTAGTATATATTAATATAAGAATAAAAATCTGTCAAATTTTAAATGAAAATGATTATCATTATAATATAATTTTTTTATAAATCAAAAATTTATTTTCATAAATGTCAGAATCTGTCACGGGTCTTCTGTATTATATCCCTGGCCTGAATTCTCTGAATTTATCATACTAACAAGATATGGTTACCATATTGAAGAATTATATAAAACACTTAATCCATATAAATCTACATCATTATCATTTATGGATGAGGTTGTGGAATTTTCATTTACTTTGGCAAAGAATCCTTGAGCGGATAATTTTGAAATTGTTTGAGGGGTATAATTAACTTTTATGGCATCAAATGATTTTTGTATGCCTAAAGTTGAACCAAGTAAAGGCCCTAATTCTTTTGAGGCATTTAGGGCATTATATTGGCTTCCAATAACAAATCCTTCTCCTATTTTCAGGTTTTGTCTTCCTATTGTCAGGTTAAGTCCTGGGGTAAAAATATTATCAATCTTTATATATGCAAGGTTAAGAATAAAATCCCTATAGCAATTCCAAATATCAGAAGTAATTTTTTCACGAATAAATATGTTCTCATCTATTAGAACAGGGGATGCAAACAAATTCTCCATTTTTTATCTGTAAGTATCTTTCAAAAACATATTCCCCGCATACTGCGCATTTGTTCTTATTAAATGAGTTTTTAATTGGCGTAATCTTAAAATCAGGTTTTGGTTCAATCTTAAACATAGATTCATCTGATTGTTGATAAACCCAGTTTATTACTTCATCTACAACACTTGAAGGAATTTGTGAAGGTTCCACTCCTTTTTTACGATATACAAAAAATTCAAATTTTCCCATTTCATCAATAAATTTTGGTAAGAGGGAATAACGGACTGCTTCTTTTTGTGGATGATAAAAAGTTGCAGCTAATTTCCCGTAAAATGTTTTTTCTATCAAACCCTTGCCATAGGTTGCCCCGGTTGCTATCTGTATTCCATCTACCATGCATGTTTGCGGATGTCCTTTACCTATTTCAGCAAAAACCAGAAGACCATGGTCTTTTACATATCCTTCTTTAAGATATTCTAATGCCAATTTTCCCATTCTATAGCCAATAGGCATAAATGGACATTTATGCCCATGAAACTCCCATGCCCATTCAGGCGGAACAAATTTTTTTTTCATACTGCCTCCTTTTTCTCCTTTTATTGTGTAAATTATTAATATATTGTTATATGCCAATACTTACATATATTTTAAAACATATTTTATATCTGTCAAATTTTTTTGGTTAGATACTAATTTTAGTAAATATTCACTGATAAAATTGGAATTGGGACAAAATTATTTAAGTTAAAGATTTATCTTTGCTAATACCTGTTTCTTTGATGATTGCCCGTAATGTCCCTTTTGGAATATCACCTGGATGATTGGGAACAGTGGTACGCCTTCGAGTTTGAGGATTATACCAAATTTCATGACTTCCTTTATCTTCTCTATCAAAAACAAATCCTGCTGCACGCAATTTCTTTATTACTTTTTGATATGTAAAGGCTGGTAGTTTACTCATACATTTACAGGAATTTGTAAGTTTTCAATTTTCGCTTTTGGAGATTTTAAACTTTTTGGAAGGGGGTCCCCATGTGATATACAAGATTCAATAATTTTTCTACCAACATCTTGGGCTATTTCAATTGTTTCAGCAATAGTTCTTCCTTGAGCTATTAATCCTTGAATTGTATCACTTGTTGCTAAATATCCACCTTCTTTTAATTTTTTAATCTTTATATGTAATAAATATTCACTCATGAAATAATTATATCATTTACATTGATTTTTGTGAAATATTCGCATTGTGTTAAAATTCTTACAGAAGGAAGTTTAGTTTTTACTCTGTGTCTCTGTGCCTGTCTATATACACGTGTCTCAGTGAATATTTACTTTCTACATTCAAGTTTCAAACTTTCCAGAGCAATGCCTTGATATTGTTTTTTACTGATTTTTTAAACATTAATGCAAAATTGACTAATCCTATCATTACAGGTACTTCTATTAATGGACCGATTACAGCAGCAAAAGCCACGCCCGAATTAATTCCAAATACAGCCACTGCAACTGCAATTGCTAATTCAAAATTATTGCTGGCAGCTGTAAATGCTAAAGTTGTTGATTTTTTATATCCTGCCGCAAATTTATTTGCCATATAAAAACTCAGTACAAACATTACAACAAAATAAATTAAAAGAGGTATAGCAATCCGGACCACATTTAAAGGAATTTCTACAATTAATTTTCCCTGTAAACTAAACATTACTATAATAGTAAATAAAAGTGCTATTAATGTTATAGGGCTTATCTTGGAAATAAATTTAGTATGATACCATTGTTTGCTTTTCTTTTTGATTAATGCAAATCGTATAATGATTCCAGCTAAAAACGGTATTCCAAGATAAATAAAAACGCTTTTTGCAATTTCTGCGATACTTATATGAATAACGCTGCCTTTTAGACCAAACAATGGAGGAAGTTTCGTAATAAATATCCATGCATAAATAGAGTAGAAAACCACTTGAAATATACTATTAAAGGCCACCAGACCAGCAGCATATTCTGTATCTCCTTCAGCAAGGTCATTCCAAACCAGTACCATGGCAATACACCTTGCTAAACCAATCATTATCAAACCGATCATATATTGCGGATAACTTCTTAAAAATATAATAGCCAGAAGGAACATTAATATTGGGCCTATAATCCAATTTTGCAGTAAAGAAAGTCCAAGAACCTTCCAGTCGCTAAACACATCTGCAATCTCTTCATATTTTACTTTAGCAAGAGGTGGATACATCATAAGAATAAGGCCTATTGCAATTGGAATATTTGTGGTTCCAATAGTAAAATGTCCCCAGAATTTAGAAATGGTGGGGAAAAAGAATCCTAATCCTACACCGACTGCCATAGCCAAAAAAATCCATAGGGTTAAAAATCTATCTAAAAATGATAATTTCTTTTTAGTATTTTCCATAAATTTATATTTTAATTTAATATTATATATGCCAAACTTAGCATATATTTTATCATAGATATTTTTTTTGTCAATAGTATAAAAATGTAAATTTTAAAATTCTTGTTTAAAGAAGTTTTTTAGTCTTTCCTTTATGAAATTTTTTGGTAAAATACCACTTTTTTTATTGTCTATATCAAAAGTTCTACAAGCATAATTAACCTCTGTAGGTTTTTTTAGGGTATATATATCAATTCCATTTATATAAATTGAAGGAGACCCTAAAAAATTAACCTCTTTTGCTTTTTCAATTGTTTCTACATTTATTTGTTTGATTTTAACAGATAAATGTAATTCTTTTAACGCTTCTTTCAAATTATTCAATGTCGGTTGCGAATTAGGACAACCACTAAAGTATAAAAACTCTATTTGGTTCATAAGTTCTCCTGCTTTCATTTGGAATTTTAGTTAAAAACTTTTTAGGGATGTATTAAAAAATTGGCTTTAAATTTTTAGAAATATTAAGACCTGTTTTACCAAGAATTCTTTTTAATAACATACTATTTATTATAACATTATTAATCAATTCAATTATAGTAAATAATTTTGTTACTGGTTCTAACAGGCTAAATATTTTACTAATGCATCATGTGCCGCTGCTACAATTCTATATACAGTTGGTCCATCTGTTAGATAAGGTTGCGTTGCCATTTGAAAGGTTTCTAATTCTGTTACAGAAACTCTTTTTTGTATAGCTAATCCAATAATATTAGTCATTTCACCGGCTGATATTCCTCCAGCAACTTGTCCTCCTAATAATACACCAGACTGTTTAGAAAAAATCAGTCTGACTATTACTTTATTTGTTCCTGGCATACTTCGTGGATGTTTATCTGCTCCTTCTGTATTCCCTGTAATAATGTCAAAGCCTTCTTTTTTGGCACTTACCTGGTTAAGGCCTGCTGAACCCAAAACCAATCCATCTATATATGTGGCATAAATTCCAATAGTTCCTTTATTTTCCCTGATAAGTCGTATTTTATAAAGATTTGCAGCGGCAATTTTGGCTTCAGCTCCTGCAATGGATGCAAGCATAACCGGAGATACTTTTCTTGTAAAAAAATCTTTTTTTTCTGCACAATCTCCTATAGCAATAATATCCGGGTCTGAAGTACGCATATATTCATCTGTCCAGATACCTTTTCCTCTACCCAAATCTAATCCTGCATCTACTGCAATCTTTGTGTTTGGAACTGCTCCTATACCTAAAACAACACTATCTGCTTTTAATTCTTTGCCATTTTCCAATTTTACTGCTTCAACTTTATTTTTTCCCAGAATTTCCACAACTTTGCTATTAAGAAAAAGTTGTATTCCCTTATTTTTAATTTTCTCTTCAGCCAATAGAGAAAAATCTTCATCAAAAGAGTTTGCCAGTAAATGTGGCAAAGCCTTGAAGTTTACGGATGTTCAGATTTTTCTAAAGAGTTTAAAGATAAAGTGATAGATTTAAAAGGAAAATTCATAGAAATAGAAAAATTTACAGAAATCTATAAAAATATTTATCTAACCGGTACATTAGAAGGAAACCACAAAGGAAAATATATTTCAGAACAAGCCCTGTTTATAAAAACAGATAATGGAGTTAGTATAATAACCGGATGTTCACATTTTGGAATTTTAAATATTTTTAGTATACTTAATAATTGTTTACAGCAACAGGATATATATTTAATAATGGGAGGATTCCATTTAAAAGATACTGATAAAAAATCTATTGAATATATAGTCAGTCGGTTTAAAAAAAATAATGTAAAGAAAGTTGCTCCTACCCATTGTTCAGGAAAACAAACAGAGGAAATTTTTAAAGATATTTATAAAGAAAATTTTATATATGTAAAAGTAGGACAAACAATAAGGATATAATAAAATGGCTACAGAAAAACAAGAAAATGAATTAAAAAAAATAGAGGATTTATTGAAAAAAAATATGGCCCAGATTAAATCTAAAATTTTAATTCTTTCAAATAAAGGCGGGGTAGGTAAAAGTTTTATAAGTTCCAATATAGCAGTTTTTTTAAGTAAAAATAATAAAGTCGGATTAATGGATGCTGATATTCATGGCCCTTCCATAGGTAAAATATTAGGGTTTGAAGGAGAAAGATTATATAGTAAAGAAAATAATATCATTCCTTATCAGATTAATCCTAATTTGGTGGCTGTTTCCATGTCTTCTTTTATTGAAAATTCTGACACTCCCCTTATATGGAGAGGCCCGTTAAAAATGAGTATCATAAGACAATTTTTAGCAGAAGTGGAATGGGGGATTTTAGATTATCTTATTATAGATTCCCCTCCGGGGACAGGGGATGAACCTTTATCTATATGTCAATTAATTCCTGGTTTAACAGGAGCAATCATTGTTACAACACCTCAGGAAATAGCCCTATTAGACTCAAGAAAATGTGTAAATTTCCTTAGGCAGCTTTCTATACCTATACTGGGAATTGTAGAAAATATGAGCGGTTTTGTTTGCCCTAATTGCGGGTTTAAAATTGACTTGTTTAAATCCGGTGGGGGCCAAATAGCCTCTAAAGAATTAAATGTTCCATTTCTTGGTAAAATTCCTTTTATTCCTGAGGTGGTGGAATCAATGGATAAAGGAACTCCATTTGTTGATATATATCCGGATTCAGAAATTACAAAAGATATTGAAAAAATTTGTGTATCTCTACCTAAATAGATAAATCATTAGATTTTAGGGCACTAATTACTACAAAACCTCCCTGGTCAAATCCTTTTTTAGGAGTTTCAATTACATTTATATTATCCGGGAAATCAAAAATTGTCTGATAATAAGAAAAAGAATCAAAACCTGTATCTTTAAGCAGGTCTATCACTTCCTGAACACTTAAAAAATTTGCTTTTTCATAGAATACACTTTTTTTATGCTGATAAAATTCCCCCAAAAAATTTTTTTTGTCTACTATTCCAATGATTATTTTACCTTTTTTCTTTAAAACCCTGGCAGATTCTTCTATAACCTTTTTAGGATTTTCAACAAAACATAATGTAATAATAATTATGACATAATCAAAAGCAGAATTTTTATATGGGAGATTTTCTCCTTGTCCATGTTGAACATCTATACCCCTTTTTTTTGTTAATATTATTTTTTAAATTTTTCTGATTGAGATTCCTCTAAAGAATGTGTAGGAGATGTAATCTCTTTAAGTTCTTTATTAAAATATTTATTTATTACCTGCTTTACTGTATCATTTTCTTCCACCTGATATATATCTACAAAACTGTTTTTTAACATATAAAAAGATAATTCCCCTATTTGCCGGGTAAATAATATATTTAATTTATATTTAATAATATGTTTAATCACCTTAATACCTATATGTGTTTTTTCATCTAAAAATTCATTATAGAAAAAATCTTCTATTTCTACAAATTTATTTTGTAGATTAATTTTTAATATAATATAGTATGGAGCTCTTCCAAAATGTCCATAAACCTTTGAATCTAAGTTGTTTATTTCTTTTACAGGGATAATTCCATATTCAATATTTTCTATTGCAGGTTCAATATGTATAAATATTGATTCAATATCTTTATACTCTGTTGTGATAAAATTTTCTATTTTATCTGTTAACTGGTGAGCCTGGTATAAAGGAAGTGTTGGAGAAGTTTGAATTTTACATTCTACAATTTTAAAAGGCCCTGATTGTCTGATTTTTACTTCATTTGTTCCTTTAACTCCATAAATTTCATTTATTTTTTCCTTTATTTTTTGTTGTAATTGAGGGTCCAAATTTGCATCCAACAAAACCAGAAGAGATGTCCAGGTGTTTTGAATACCAAATCTTAAAATCAGAAAAGAAATCAGAATTATAACAGTGCCTTCTATATATGGTATATGTAAAAAAGATAAATATATGCCTACAGAAACAATAATTGATGTAAAAATATCCATAAAAGATTCCTAGGCATTTATAATAAGTGCAGAAGAATTAATATTTTCACCAACCTTATATATTTTCTTAGAAATAAAAAAAGATGTAATAATGGATATTATGCTTGCAAGTATAGGCATAAAAGGAAAGGAGATGATTTTTTCTATATGGAAAAGTTTATTATAGCCGGTTTTTAATAGTTCAATGCCAATCCATATTACCAATAGTCCTATTATAAATGTTGCCAGGGTTTCTGCTTTAAAAAGTCCATAAGGGAATTTATCACTTTTTTTCTTTGATGCCAGCCATAGCCCAAATCCGGATATCAAAATAGCAAAAAGGTCAGTACTACTATGAAAAGCATCAGCTATTAAAATTTTGGAGTTAAAAAGAGAGCCAATAGTTCCTTTTAAAATTGCTAAAATCAAGGTAATAAACGCAGAGATAAAGGCTATTTTTTGTCCTGGTTTCAGTTTTTCTATTTTATTATCAGTATTCATAAATTAAGTATTACCGGGATAAAAATTGACGCGCCATATATGCCCCGCATTTAGGACATTTTGTTTTAAAACAAGGAACTCCTTGCTGATGAGGAACTACTGTCATGCAATTAGGACAAATACAGGTTTCTTCTGGATTAATCATTCTATGATACATAAACAGATTCCATCTTTTTCCCCTGCGAAACATTCTGCCGGGGGCACTTCTTCTATTTCCTCTAAATGGCATTTATTACTCTCCAAATTTCTCCCAGATTTTTATAATTTCTTCTTTTACTTCTGTTTTATTATATTCTATTATAGTTTTACCATTTACTATTGCTTCAATAATACCTGCATCAAATTTTATTTTTCCAATCAAAGGAATATTATTTTTTTTACAGAATTCTTCTATTTTTGTTGACATATTTATATTTAGGTCATACTTATTTATTACAAGTTTTACCTCAGCTCCAAAATGATTGGCTACATTTATGATTCTTTCAGCATCATGTAAACCTGAAAGTGTAGGTTCTGTTACAATTAGAGACCTATCAACTTCAGAAAGTGATGCAATTACAGGACATCCAATTCCAGGCGGTCCATCAATAATTATTAAATCGCATTTATTACTTTTTGCCAGGTTTTTTGCCTGGTTTTTTACCATAGTAACCAATTCTCCTGAATTTTCTTCGCCGATACCAAGTTTTGCATGCACAAAAGGTCCATATTTAGTATCAGATATATACCATTGTCCACTGACAGCTTTTTTAAAGTCAATAGCATTTACAGGGCAGTTCCAGACACATACGCCGCAACCTTCGCAAGAAATATCATCAATTATGATTTTTTCAAGGTTTCCATTATGTTTTTTTATTGATTTTACAGCATCAAATCTGCATAGAAAAAAACACTTTCCGCATTTTATACATTTCTCCTGATTAATAAAAGATTTTTTTTCTCCCATAAAATCATGAGTTTCTTTTATTATAGGATGTAATAAAAGGTATAAATCAGAAGCATCTACATCACAATCTACCATCACTTTATTCTTTGCCAGTGCTGCAAAAGCAGCAGTAAGAACAGTTTTTCCTGTTCCTCCTTTACCACTTATAATTAGTAGTTGTTTCATTGTTTATTAACCCTTAAATCCTTAGAAATATGTTTAAAATAAGTTTGGGTTGTCTTTGATCCGCCTAAAAGATTGGCGGAGAAAAGAGCAATCCATAACTTAAGTCTTACGTTAGTTAATATAAAAATTAACAGTGTTTACTGAATATTTACATTAACCCTTTTTATTATATTTTCAAATAAATCATAAAAAATTTTTTTATATTCAGGATATTTTTCAACAATAGGAATTCCTTCAGAATAAGATAAGGCTATTTCTTTACTAAAAGGAATTTTCATAAGTATAGGGATATTTTCATCTTTACAATATTTTTCTACTTTATTATCTCCTATATCAAAACGATTAATTACCACGCAAAAAGGAATATTTAACTTTTTTACAGTTTCAACTGCCAGGATTAAATCATTTAATCCAAAAGGAGTTGGTTCTGTTACCAAGATACAAAAATCAGTTTCTTTAACAGTATTAATTACCGGGCAGGATGTTCCAGGTGGGGCATCTATAATAGTTATTTGTTGATTTTTGTTTTTTATCTGGGCGGCTGTTTTTTTTACTTGTCTTATTAGGGGAGAAGCATGGGCCTGTCCTAAATTTAAAACGCCATCCAAAAATTCAATATCGTTAATACATCTACCTATTCTTATAATGCCAAGTTCTTTGCTTTTTTCTGTAATAGCTTTTTGAGGGCAGATAAGTGCGCATCCACCACATCCATGACATAACTCTTCAAAAATTATTACCTTTTTGGGCATAACCGCAATAGCATGAAACTCACAAATTTTTCCACATTTGCCACATAGATTACATTTACTTTCATCAATAATAGGATGTAATATTTCAAAAGATTCAATTTTTTCTATTTTGGGATTTAAAAATATATGGGCATTAGGTTCTTCAACATCACAATCAAGAAACTGAATATTTCCGATGGATAATGCCAAATTAACTGCCACAGTTGTTTTTCCTGTTCCTCCTTTACCGCTTGCAACTGAAATAATCATATTTATCCCTATTTTTTATTTATTCCTGATTTGGCATCAACAGTAGAATTTTTTGTTGTTTTTAAAAGCCCCTTTTTATATTGTTTAATTGTTTCTCTTACAGTTCCGGAAATACCTGTAATTATTTCTATTCCATCTGATTGTAATGAGGTAAAAGCATTTGGTCCTACATTTCCTGTTAAAACAATTTTTACATCTTTTGATGCTATTAATTGGGCAGATTGAATACCTGCTCCACCTCTCATATTAATACTTGAGTTTTCAATTGCTTCAAATTGTAGGGTATCAGTATCTACAATAATAAAATACTGACATCTTCCAAAACGAGGGGCAACCTCAGAATCTAAATTATCACCTTGTGAAGTAATACATATTTTTTTTTCACTATCCATAGTTTCTCCTTTAGATTAATTATTAAAATGGTCACATTCTGTTTTTTCAAGTCCATAGTCTTTTCCAGATTCAGGACTACAGGTATTATTACTGCTTTTTAGTTCATTTTTTAGGAATTTCTCTATTGTTTCATTTATCTGTCCGGTTATTCCAACAATTGTTTTGATTCCAAATTCTTCAAAGAGTGAAGCAGCCCGGGAACCCATACCTCCGCAGATGATACAATCAACATTTTTTTGGTGAAGAAATTGTGGAATAAAGCCTGGCTGATGCCCTGGATTATCTATAATTTCTTTATTTACAATCTGATTATTTTCTATATCCACGATTGTATAAGAAGGGCATCTTCCAAAATGGGCAGATACAAAATTTTCGTCTGTAGAAATAGCTATTTTCATAAAATTTTCTCCTCTTTAAATTTAATTATTAGTAAACAATACCTTAACAGGGAAGATAGAGATTGTTTCTATCTTCCCTGTTTTTTCACTTTTTCTCTTCAGCAGATTCAATATCCTTTATTTGCTGGTTTATTGCATCAACCTCTTCCTGCATGGCCTTAACCTGGGATTTTAAAATCTCCACCTGATTTTGTGGTGTGATATTAGAAAGGTAAGGGTAATCCATATAAGGGTATCCGCCTCCTCCATAAAATCTGCCAAAACCTTTTCCTCTACCACGGCCAAAACCTCTTGGTCCGCCAAAACCAAAACCTAATCCTCTGCCTGGTATAGGATTCATATAACCAGGGACAGAATATCCTGAACAATAACCAGCTCCTCTGCCTGTTCTTGATCCTAAACCCATTGGACCTGTTCCATCTCCAAATGGCATATCACTCACCTCCTCTTTACTATGCAAATGATTATCATTTTCATTAAATTCTAAAAAAATTTTATTTAATTTCCTTCTGGCATTTTTCACATAATCCATAAAACAAAATCTGATGTCCTGATATCTTAAAATTAAATTTTTCAGATAAACCCTTCTCTGTTTCTTTTAATAATTCAATCTCTTTATCAATAAAATCTGTATAATCAATAGCTCTTTTACAATTTGTGCATATCAGATGATGGTGATGTCTTGTTCCTTTTGGTCCCTGTGATAATTCATATCTGGCTCTTCCATCTCCAAAATCAAATTTAAATACAAGGCCTGTGTTAGTCAGAATCTCTAATGTTCTATAAACTGTTGTAAGTCCAATGTTGGGATATAAAGAATGAACCTTAAAATATATTTCTTCTGCACTTAAGTGTTTATCTGAATTAGCAAGAACATTAAGAATAATATTTCTTCCCATTGTTAATTTATAGCCACAGCCTCTAAATTTCCCGTACAACCATATCTGTCCGTTTCTTTGCCTATTATGCATAATTGGTTTCTCTTTTTATATTGTATGAAAATGATTACCATTTCCATTATAGTTATACCTTTTAAAATTTATTTTGTCAATAGTTGTATAAAATTTAAAGTTTTCGTATAATTTCTTCACACATAACAATAATATCTTCAAATTCAAAAACACTATAAATATTTGGAGTGAAAACAACCTTGACATCCGGAGGGAATTCTTCACTTGCAGGATAAATTATAAAAATAACATAAATTTTAGGCAATACTATAAATTTTACTGAAAAATCTGAAATATTTATAGGTTGCCCATTTAAATCTTTGGATTTATTAAAAATTTCCTGAGGGGTTTTGCCAAATTTTTCAATCAGGGGTTTATAAATTCTTAAATAAATATGAGGAGAATATAGTTGTCCTGATATATTATCTTTAAATCCTATAGCCTCACTAATATCATTTTCTTTTATATCTGGTTTAACTTTACTAAGATAATGAAGTATTAAAATTTTTTCTCTATTTGTTAGTTTTTCATCTAAAAATTTTATATCAGGATACTGAATGGAACATGCTTTACCAAAATATTCCACTTCTAAAATATTATTTATTTTATCCCATTTTACTCCTGGATTTAAAGCAATCTGTTCAGGAGGAAATTGTTTTAAATTTTCAATACCAAGTTCAAGTGCAGTTGCCATATTTTATTTTTAAAAGTCTCTTTTTAAAATCGGTTAATATTTATTTATAATAGTGTGCTATAAAAAAAAGTTTATGTCAATCCTGTGTATGAGTTGAGTTAAAATACATTTTTACAGATTAAAATAATAGCTACTATTACTGAAATTATTCCGAATATTTTACCAATGGATTTTGAATCAAGTTTTTTTGCCATAAATCTGGACCCGAGTTGACTGCCTATAATAACTGATATTAAACAAAAAATCCATACCGGCCAATTGGGTTTGGCTGTAGTAAAAAGATGAGAAATAAATCCTGAAGTTCCTGAAAGGGTAACAACAAAACTTGAAGTTGCAACAGCAATTTTGGGGAATAGTCCAATTATAAAAAGTATCGGAACAACAAAATTCCCAGCGCCTCTTCCTAATAATCCAGTGAAAAAACCTAAGATACTTCCTGAAATAATTCCCAGGATAATTTTAAATTTTAAAGACATATTTACATTTTTTTGCGGTTTCCATTCTGAAAGCATTAAAATACCAGCACCCAGTGTAAAAAGTGCAAAAATAAAAATTATAGGCTTTGTTGGTATACCTATATTTGCCCATGTGCCTATAGGGGCAAATATAACCATGGCAAGTCCAAAAGGTAGAGCCATTTTCCAGTTAATAAGTTTATTTTTTGCATAGATAATAGATGCTGAAAGTGTTGTGGCAATATTTAAAAGCATACCCAATGGAATAGCCTGTGTTTTAAAATTCATTCCCAACCAGAATAAAATAGGTATATAAAGTTGTCCTCCACCCATTCCAAGGATGGAAAAAACAAAAGAAATAAATAAAAACATTATTGGAGTAAAATAAATAGTCATAAATAAATTATAAATAAAAATTATCTTGTTTATATATGCTTAATGTTACATATATTAGAAGTATTTTTACAGTATGTCAATTTTTTTAAAAAAAGATTTCTGAAAAATTTATATAATAAGTTTGGATTGTCTTTAAATCTTTATTTGAGTATTGGTAGTTATAAAGAGATAAAGAGCAATCCACAACTTATTTCTTACTTTAGAATAAGTAAATTATATAATTTCTATTTTAATAATGACTTTGACTTTTTTAGAAATTGTTACAATTACATTTTTTTATTCCAGAGATAAGGTGAAATTTCAGATTGTGTTTGAGAGTGTTTTTTTAATGGTTTTAAAGAAATATGACTATAGGAATTTATTTTTGTTTGGCATGCAAGAACCCATCCTTTATTTACTGTATCTCCCATGGTTGAAACAGAACCTGAAAGAATTTCCACTCTGCATTTTCCGCATATTCCTTTCCCTGCACAGGGAAGATCAAAATTAATACATGCTTTTTTAATTGCAGTACTTATTTTGGTTCCTTCCGGGACTTCTATTTCTATATTATCCGGTTCAAAGAGAACTTTTACATTTTTCATGATTTTTATATTATAATTATAATATTTTGAAGTCAATAAATTTGATTTTCTTTGCTTAGAAGTTGGTTTTATGGTATTCTTTAAATAAATAAAAAATTTATAATAAAACAAAAAGTAGGAGGATATATGAAAAATCTTTATAAAAAATGGATATTGGGAATTTTGTTTGTTTCTCTCTTGGCAGGACAAACATGTTTTGCATCAACAATGGCGAGTCTTAATAGAAGAATAGAAAGAGCAAAAACTTATCTTGAAGACATAAATGCTGCTCCGGATAAAGCAATTCCTGAAAGTATTTTGAGCGATTGCAAAGGAATTATTTTTATGAGAATGTATAATGCAGGTTTTGTTTTTGGAATTAAAGGTGGATATGGAATTGTATTGGTAAAAAATCCAAAAACACATAAATGGAGTCCGCCTGCATTTATTAAATATGCCGGAGGAAGTTTTGGAGCTCAGATAGGGATTCAAAAGATAGATGCAATTTTTCTTATTATGAATAGACGGGGTATTGATATGCTTATGAAAACAAAATTTACAGTAGGTGTAGATGCTTCAGCTGCTGCTGGTCCTGTCGGAAGAAAATTTGCCGGTTCTGTTGGCCCTGGAACAGCTATTTTAGTGTATTCCCGTGCCAAGGGATTATATGCAGGAGCAACATTTAGCGGAGCTGCATTTATAAATGATGATGCAGCAAATCATAAGTTTTATAATAATAATAATATTACAACTCAGGATATTCTTTTTAAAAATAAAGTTTCTATGCCTGAAATTGCTCTTCCTTTAATAAAGGATATAAAGAAATATTCAGAAATTTATAAAACACAATAATATGCATAATTTGGACCCGTAGCTCAGCGGCAGAGCACCGGACTCATAATCCGTTGGTTGCAGGTTCGAATCCTGCCGGGTCCATACTAAATTCTTCTTTTTTGAAAGGTAGGATTCGAAGAGAGCGAAGTAAGGGATTGTGAGTGAGCGCAACAATACCGGCGAGTGGCCGACCCGAACCGTCGTGGGAGGTGAGAGGCGCCGAATCCTGCCGGGTCCAAAGCAAATGAAAAAATTTAATAACTCTTCTTCTTTTTTCAATAAATTAGATAAAACTTATCAATATATCCATATTTTCTGGCATCATGATATTGTAAAACATGGACATTTAATAAACTGGATTATTTTAATACTTGTGGGTCTTTTTATACTTGTTTTCTTTAATCATATAATTTCTGGTGAGTGAAAAAAGATTTATTTTATAAAAAATGTGTGGAATATGTGGTTTTGTTGGTAATAAAACAGGGTTCCTTAATAAAAAAAATCTGGATATTATGCTGGAAGAAATTAATCATAGAGGGCCGGATGAAAAAGGTATATACTTTAAGAATGGAGCAGCATTTGGTTCTCAAAGATTAGCAATTCTTGATTTATTAAAAGGTGTTCAACCGATTCATAATGAAAACAAAGAAATATGGACAGTCTTTAATGGTGAGATATATAATTTTGAAGAATTAAGAGAAGAATTATTAAAAAAGGGTCATAATTTTTATACCACAAGTGATACGGAAATTATTGTTCATTTATATGAAGAATACGGAGAAAATTTTGCTTCTTATCTTGCAGGTATGTTTGGTATTGCTATCTGGGATGAAAAAACAAGAAAGTTGATTTTGGCAAGAGACCATTTAGGAATAAAACCTCTCTATTATACCTTAAAAGATAATACAATTATTTTTGCTTCAGAAATAAAAGCATTATTGAAAAACAGTATTGTTGAAACGGATTTAAATGATAAAAAATTATATGATTTTTTTTCTTTTAGATATATACCTGGACAACAAACTATTTTTAACAATATATATAAACTACTACCTGGTCATATTCTTATATTTTCAGATTATAAAATAAGAATAAAACAATTTTGGGAAATTCCATGGAATGAAAATTATACAAGGCAAACAGAAGATTTCTATGGAGAAAATATATATTCTATAATTTCTAATTCTATTAAAGATATGCTAAAAAGTGATGTGCCTTTAGGCATATTTTTAAGTGGAGGTTTAGACTCCAGTATTATTCTTTCAGAATCTTCAAAATTATACGGGAAAATAAAAACTTTTTCTGTGGCTTTTGAAAAACCTATAAAACCGGTTAAAAAAACAGAATATGATGAACTTCAGAATGCACAAAAAGTTGCTAAATATTATGGGTCAGAGCATTATGAATATATTATTAAACCACAGGAGATTATTCAAGATATAAATAAAATTATATGGCATTTAGAAGAACCCTTAGCTGACCCTACAGCTATTCCTTTATATTATTTATCAAATCTTACCAAACAGCAGGGTATTAAATCTATTTTATCCGGAGAAGGAGCCGATGAGATTTTTGCCGGATATACAATTTACGAAGAACCCAAAATAATAGATAGATATAAAAAAATACCTGAATTTATAAGAAAAAAAATTTTAAACCCTTTTATTCTTTCGTTGCCGGTTTCCTATGGAAAAGATTTTATAAGAAGAACTAATATTCCTTTATCAGAAAGATATAAAGGAGTAGGTATGACTTTTAGAAAAAATGAAATATTTGCCTTATTAAACAAAGACTTAATTAAACAAATTGAACCCAGGGAGATAGACCCTTATATATATTATGTTTTAAAAATGATTAAAGATAAAGATAATATTACGCAAATGTTATATTTTGATCAAAAGATATGGCTGCCTGAAGATGTCCTTACAAAGGCAGATAAAATATCTATGGCTCATTCAATAGAAATGCGGGTCCCATTTATTACAAAACAGTTAGTGGAATTTACATCTGGAGTTCCATCAGATTTAAAATATAAAGGTAATTGTGAAAAATATATTTTAAGAAAAGCCTTTTCTAAAGTATTGCCTAAATTTATCTATAAAAGAAAAAAGAATCAGTTTCCAATTCCTATTTCTATTTTAATAGAGGGGGAGTATAAAAATTTTGTAAGGGATATTTTGTTATCTCAGCAGACAATAAATAGAGGATATTTTAATAAATTATATATAGAAAAACTTTTGAATATGCCGTATAAAAAAAGATATCATAATAGACAAATCTGGCTATTATTAGTTTTTGAACTTTGGCACAGAATGTATTTAGGATAGATTTTTGATGATACAACGCGGTTCGTTGACATGTAGATAGTTTTTATTATAAAATAGAATTAAATAAATATGCAAATGAAACAGAAACAGGAGATAAAAAAAATGACAAAACTTCTTGAGCAGGTTTTTGATAAAGTATCCAAACTTCCTGATAGAGAGCAAAATGTAGTGGCTAAATGGATACTGGAAGAAATGGAAATGGAAAAAAGTTGGGATAAAACCTTTGCTGAATCAGAAAACATTCTTGACAATCTTGCTGATGAAGCAATCTCTGACCACAAAAAACATAAAACAAAATTTTTGAATACTGCTTTTTTATGAATTCAAAAACAACAAAACGTTTCTGGCAATGCTATGAAAAATTACCCGAAAATATCAAAAAACAAGCAAAAGATTCATATAAAATTTTTCAGATAAATCCATATTATCCTGGCTTACGTTTTAAACAAATTCACTCTACACGTCCAATATTTTCTATAAGAATCACAAAAAACTATAGAGCCATCGGCGTTATTCAAAGGAATGCTATAATCTGGTTTTGGGTCGGTTCACATGCAGATTATGAAAGAATGTTGCTGAACTTATAAAAATAATGAAAATTATTTATAATTCTGAAGTTTGACTTTTTTATATACGGCAATTCTGCTTATTCCAGTTCAAGTCCTTTTAGGATAGAGTGCAATGCCGGAGGGGGGACTTGAACCCCCACGAGGTTGCCCTCAATGGATTTTGAGTCCATCGCGTCTGCCATTTCACCACTCCGGCAAGAAATATTTGTATTCTTTGTCTTGCAGATTGTTATTATATCCTGATTTTCAGAATTTATAAAAAATACATAGAATCCTAATTGCAGAGATAAAGATGGAGTCCTTACTTTATAACTTTATTTGAAGATGTTTTCCCAAATGAAAAGTTTTTAATAATAAGCGGACGGACAAATTCACCACGATAGACCGCTTTTACAATTACAACGTCTGCATCAGTCAGCCATTTTTTATCTATATAAGGAAAAACAAAGTTGTGGTTTTTACTTAAACTTGTATAATGCGGGGTGTTCGTTTGAAAACGAAGTATGCCGAACTGCATTAACTCTACGAAAGAAATAAAGGGAAAAATATCAGGAGTAGAATCCGGAAGAAATATTTCTTTTTGTTTCTTATTGTATAAAAGATATACATAATTATCACCGAATTTTTCATTTATACGTTGTATCATGGATTGTTTCTGAAAAAGTAAACTCATAAAACGTTTTCTGATAACGATTGTACATCCGCCGGTTTCATGAAGTATATCAATAATGGAAAAATATGTAGAGCCATCATGACAAGAAGCCCCTATTTTTAATGGAAGGGAGGAAATAATTTTATACGTAAAAGCTTTCATAAGAACATTAGCCGATAATATACCGATTTTTCTTCTGAATCTTGTATAGTCTGAAACGTGAATATTCATCCCTATGTTTTCAATGTCTTCATTCAAAAATCCGGTTTTAGATTCTATTAAACATTTATGAAAAATATCTTTAAGCGCTCCATGAATTGATTCTCTGCTTTGTGATTCCTGTATACCAGTTTCAATACGACTGGATTCATTGAACGTCGGATAAAGATATCTCTTATCAGGAAAAGAAATCTTAATATTGCTTAATGTCTTAACAGTTGCAAAATATCCCTGAGGTAATCCAGTGATATGTACAGGGAAATTTATTTCTTTTAATGGGTGATTATTTTTTAAATATGGCACCATAGGTTCATCATTTGCAATCACCTTAAATTTTTTTACGGGAATGACATTAATGTTGGTAACGACTATTTTTTTATCTAATGGAATAGGAGTTCTTTTTAAGAAATCCCAGTGCCAAAAATGATAAGTCGTAATGATAATGCCGACGGTTAGAACAGAAAAAATAGCAGTCCGAAGGGTTTTACGCGTCAAGTATTGATGAAAAATCAATCCAGTTCCAAGAACAACTGTCATTATAGAAGAAATAACCTGTAGCGATATCATTCCGGAGGGAGAGATTAAAGAAGGGGATAATAAGGATAAGTGTGTTTTATAAAAAACAGCTACTATAATTATTGATATGAAAAGATAAGATATCCAAATCATTACAGCGGTTAAAATAAAATTTGCAAGACTGAAAGTCAATGTAGCTAAAATCCAAATACAGACTAAATAAGGAATGTTGTAGTCCATAGTTTGTAAAATAGCAAACGCTATTTCCCTGGGGGAAGCTTTACTGTAAACCAAAATTCCAATGTATATAATAAGTGGGACAAGAAACAACAGCAAAAAAATAAATAGCATTTTTGCTGTAAACATTGTTCTACGACTGATAGGACGTGTAAACCAAAAAGCAGTTGTTCCAACCAAAGGATCATCATGAACAAGAAGAGGTACAAAGAATACAAGAAATCCTGTTTCCAGTAAAGGCGCCAATAGAGACATAGTTAAAAAAAGCAGATAATGGATAGACTTTATGTTTCCGATGTTCATAAGGGTACATACTGTTCCCAAGATAATAAGAAAAAACCATATTCCAAGCCATATCCTGAAATGTCGTACATCTTTTTTAAACTGGCGAAAAACGAGATTCATGTTTTATTCCTCCTTACTTGAGAGTTTAAAAGATTTAGTCAGAACAATGAAGATTTCTTTTAACGTCATACCATCAAATATAATATTTTCACAATTCGGAAACAAAGTGTGGATGGTTTCCAAGGTATTATTTTCTTCATAAGCACTGTCTATGAATTTAAGTATCCTATTATTATGTTCCGGCAACAACCAGGATTGCGGCAGATTTGGAACAGGCATAGATAATGAAGATGTCAAAATTTCTATCTTTCTAAAACGCGCTTGAAGACTTTCTAATTTCTCTATGATTTTAAGAACACCCTTATCAATGATTCCCACCCAGTCTGCTAAACGTTCCACTTCATTAATGTCATGGGAGGAAATAAAAATTGTCCAATCTTCTGACTCACTCAGTTCAAGAATACCGCAGACAAATTCATCTCTAATCAAAGGATCAAGACCACTGAATGGTTCATCAAGAATCAAAAGTTTCGGACGGTATGCAATGGAGGAAACCAATGCGATTTTCATTTTCATACCCCGGGAAAAATGACTTATTTTTTGTTTTAATGGGATGTCAAACTGATTGAGTAGTTTTTTGCAAAAAAAATCATCCCATGTGGAATACATAGATTTACAGTATCCGAGAAATTCTTCTGCCGTCATCCATTCAGGCATACTCTGATTTTCTGAAACGTAGCCGATACGACAAAATTCACAGGGGCCTAACTGATGGGAATCCACATCCAGGATTTTCGCTTTTCCTGATGAAGCACCTAAAATATTCATTAAAATCTTAATGGTTGTAGTTTTTCCTGCACCATTCGGACCAAGGAACGCAAAAATACTTCTTACAGGAACGGTGAGGGTAAGTTTGTCCACTGCTACAAGATGACGAAATGTTTTTTTCAGGTCTTTTGTTTCTATTGCATTATTCATTTTATCCCTCCCGGGAAAGCTCCTTCCAGTGTTTTTGAACAGCACTGATAATGTCTTTTTCGCTCAATTTCAATCTTTTTGCTTCCAATATCAGATGTTCCATATCCCACATAAGAAGGTTCTGATATTGTTCTATGTTCACATTTTCTATAGTATAGCCTCCAGGTTGGACCTTAAGAATTTTTTCAGTGACAAGTTTTGTGAGTGCTTTTTGGACAGTATTCGGATTTATCTTTAACTCCTGGCTTAATGTTTGTATTGACGGAATCTTATCACCATGTTGGAAAACACCAGAAATTATCGCTTTTTTAAGAGCATGTATTAACTGTTCATAAAATGCAATGCCGGGTTTAAAATCAACACTAAAAGGTATCATTATCTCCTTTTGAAATCAGTTTTTCGTGATTTCAGTATAGGTTATAATCCTCTTGTATGATTTCATACGTTCTCTATATCATTTCCTACTTCAGATTAATTATGAAATCTTTAAGGTTAGGGCCATACTGATTTCCCCTTGGTACACTGTCGTGTACCATAAATATGATTATAATGACCCATCCGATAAAGGGAATAAGCCCAATTAATAGTCACCATCCACTCCTATTGGTATCATGCAATCTGCGAACACCCACGGCAATACAGGGAATCAGTACTGCCAGATTGTAAAGAGTGTAGTGTATAGATAGCCCATTCTAATGGAGGGATGTGGAATTCTGATTATACGATCAATAATAAAAAATATACCACTTATAAGAAAGTTAAACAACTGAAAATACCAATATTCTTTACGTCGTGCCCGTCCTTCAAAAACTGCATAATTCTTTAGTACCTTAAAATACCAATTCATTTTTCATTCTGGATTCGTTCAAACAATCTTTATCTCATATTTATCATTTTTTAAGAATATATTACTACCAAAATCTGTCTGAAGCAACTTTTTTCAAAAATTCTTATAATACCTATTGGAAAATAATTATAAAAACAGATTTTGTTGTCATAGTTTTTTTGCTTTACTTATTATGATAGATTACCAAGTAAAAAAATTCAAACACTGTTGGGATAGATTTTATTATGCCACAATGAATTGTACTTAGGATAAGTTTATTTTTGACACAACGGGTATTTTTTTCTTATTTAGTCCCCAAAAATTTGAAAAAGATAAATTAAAAAATAAATTCCGCTAATTAGCAAAAATAAAAGTGTTAATATAGTAAATAGAGTAGCCAATTTGGGAAATATTGTTGCCAATTTTACTGACAAGATTAATATTAAATTAATTATAAATAATGCCAAAATAATTAATATGCCAAGAAATATCCATTTTTTAAAATCTTCTTTGTTTTTTAAGAAACCTTTGATTACCCACACAAAGAAGTTTTTACTATATCCACATTCCGAATTTTTACATATATTATTACCCATGAAATTTTCCACACCGCATTCCGGACAAATCCATATTTCTCCGGTTTTAATTTTATACTCTTTTTCTGCGGATTGTATTTTTTGACTTAAATGAATATTATCATTGATTTCATGCTCTTTTGATATGCTCTCTGCTTGTTTATAGAATTTAAGGGCATTATCATATAAACCTTTCTTAAAATAAATGTCTGCTAATTCTATACAAGAAAAATATATTAGTTCTGTTGTATTAGACGTTTCTATAATAAAAAGTCGATTCTGTATTTTTTGATTTTCTTCATTTTTTTGTTTTATTTTTTCTATTGTCTTTCTTATTTCTTCAAGAATAAACCATACTATTAGTGGAGCAGAAACTAATAGAGAAACAATGAGCGGTTTTGGGAGTACGAGGGTTGTAAAAAGTTCAATCATTAAAAAAATTATACCCAATAAAGCAGCAATCTCACTTAAAACCAGTTCAAAGAAAAAAGCTTCTGATGTTTCATATAAATAGAATAAATACTTCTGAATTCCTATCAGTCCAATAATAATAATTATATAACCCATAAGTATTAAAAATGAAGAGGAATTTTATATATGCGAACTATTGTGCTTGTTGTAATCCAATTGTGTTCTATAGAAATTCCCATACTGGTAAGGACCAGTTTACTGTTATTTTCATTCAAGGATGCTTCATTTATGTCAAATGTTCCTGTGGTTCTCCCAATGTTTATTTGTTTTTTGCCATTTTCGGAAACAAGAAAAATATCAGGGAACAAAACCCCTACAGAAATAATTGCCCAGTGAGAATCTGGAGACCAATTCAAAAAAGATTTGTTTCCTTTCATATCAGTCGTGATTTTTTGAAAAACATTCCTATCAAGATTATATAAGTACGCTTTTCCATTCAAAATCGTAATTACACTTTTTTCATCCGGTGACCAGGAGAAATCAGGAAAATAAATATTCAATTTTCTCGGAGCAGTCTGTTGGGTTTTTGAAAACACATTTATCACAATAGTCTTATTTTCTTGAACGTTTTCAATAAAAAATTTTCCATGTGGAGAAACTGTTTCTTCACCGCAGTATCCTGTGGCTTCATAAATGGGATCTATTTTTCCATGTCCAAGTAAGCGGATAATGGAATATCTGAATAGTTTTTTCCCTTTCTTTTCAATCATCAGACTTCCCGGAGTCCCATCAGGAAGCCAGAAAGATTCACCGGCATTATATCCTTCCCATACTTTTCTTAGGTTGCCTGTAATTATATTTATTATGGCAACTGTCCATTTTATTCTATTTTGATTAGAATTGTTATTTGAATAACTTACAATTAATTTCGTTCCGTTTTTATTCCAACAACCATACTTTTTCAGTGAAATATTTTTTGATTTCAGAAGTTTTTTACATTTAAGAGTCTGTGCATCAAGCATTAATAATTCATGGGTATGAAAATCTATAAATGCAAGTTTTGTTCCGTTAGGTGACCACTGGGAAGAAAAAGGGAAAATTTCCCCGTATGATAAAGTTTTAAGTATTTTCCCTGTTTTGGAATCAAGAATGAATGATTTGTAACCTTCTATTTCTGGGTTTTCTTCTTTAATTTCATTAATTTTTATTTTTTTATCAATATTTCCGGCAAAAAAGATTTTTGACCCATCAGGAAACCAACTTACTGTAAATACAGAAAAATTTCTGATTAATGAAAGAATCTGTATTTTGGGAAGAAAAGTATTACCCGCTGCTAATGTCATAAAAATAACGGCTATAGCGGAATATAATAAAACCTTTCCTGATGCCTGTGGAATAAAAGAAAAAATGCTCATTAACAAAGATATAGCAGTAATAATAATTATCCCCCACAACACAATTAAAAAATTGCCACTTAAGAATATTATTGGAAGAAATAATATCATGGCATGACATGGTATAGGAACCAAATCCTGAATAAAAAGCCATTTATCTCCATACCATTTGTATAGAAAGTTGGTACACAAAAGACCTACAATAGCGATACATTCTATCAAAACAATAAGAATCATGAGCAAATAAGAAATATTGAAACGTGATATTTCAAGAAATACAATGGCAGAACTTAGTGAAATTAAAATAAAAAAAAGACTGTACTTCCTGCTGGTTTGATTAACTTCTTCAATATTCGCAGGCCTAAGCAGTTTATTAACTTCAGGGTTTATCCATGCTTGAGAGCTTTTGAAAATAACTATATTTAGAAGATTTTGAAAATTAACATAATCCCTTGAAAAAACAATAGTCTTTCTGAAATGATTTCGTGAAAATATTATGAATGGCTTATGTGGCAGAGTACTAAGAGTTACAGTTGCACTGATTTTATTAGTTGTTATGATTCTTATTTCTTCCCATCTGATACTTCTTCGTATTATTTTCAAAAAAGGTAATGGATGATAACTAATTCCTTCTTCATTAACAGTGATTGTTCTTAAATGGCTGGTCAAAAAGATGATTACACTTACAAATAGGTCTATGGCTACAAAAAACAAAACTGAGATTGTGGAAATGGAAAATGACAGAAATTTCAAAAATACAAAACATATAATAGGAATTATACCAATCAAAATTACAGAGGAGGCATGCAGAATGCTTACTAACAATCGAACCCTATACACTCGGGTTAGGGACCTTTTTATATCCATAATTTCTTCTTCTAAATTTTATGCTATTCATAATTTTACCTACTATTTTTTAAAGATATTTTATTACCAAAAATGGCATGTGTCCAATGAATGAATTGCACTTGGAATAGATTTATTATGGCACATCTATGAAAGAGCTTTGTCAAGTATCAGATATTCTATTATAAAAGTCTTTTTGTTTCATAATATCAATGCGGTTTGGTTACTTTCTTTGAAAGTGATGATATAATAAAAATATGAAAAGGATAGAAGAACTTATTATCTTTATATTGGATTGAGCTCGCATGATGGGTAACGAAAATTTATCAACTTTTCAATTATTTAAAATCCCATATATTATTTACGTTCTTTTCTATTAAATATGCCGGGATTGGATTTCTTCCAGAAGTTACTTTTTTAGAGATAAGAATTGGCCTATTTCTATGAATATTTATTCAGCAATAGATAATTTAAGAAAAAAAGAATTTATTGACGTGAATATTAGTTACAAAGATGATTATTCACATGAGCGACATTATCATAAGCTAAATAAGAAAATTTCCAAATGGAGTTTTAGCAATGGAGAAATTATTTTTCTTGATAATTTGCTTTCAAAATTACTGCCGTTATCTCTGAAAAAACTTAAAGAGTATGCCTATAACACAGAACCAATGAAAAATATAGTAAACAAAGAGAGAAAGTAAGGGATAATAAAAAAAGGGGTTATTATTGATTTTTCAACAGTCACAATAGACCCAGATGTAGTTAATGCTTTTTCTGACACAATATGAGCTTCGCCATTGGAGACATTCTGTTTTTTGAGGAATACCGAAGAAATTAAGAAATTCTTTATATGCGATACACGACATTGCTAGTGATTCTTATATGAAAGGTACGATTATTTATACTTGGGAAAAAGCATTGGACTTGATTTAAATAAGCCTACGGTAAAAACAAGAGTAAAAATAGGTTTTGTCGCCATTATTGTTTTTGATATTGACATCTGCCCCATGTGCTAATAATACTTTCACGACTTCATTATTTCCATTGAGTACTGCAAAGAACAATGGTGTATGGCTATAGCCATCTGTCATATTAACTAAACTAGGATTTTTTGCCAACAATTTTTTTATTGTTACTATATCCCCCTTTCAATAGGAACAAAAAGGGGGTTTGGTGGTAACACAGTGATTTTGACAGAATTGGAGCAGAATAGTTCACTTCTATCTAAAGGTTTTCGAGATTTTTGTTCTTCATTCCAATCTATGAAACGTTTGAAATAAATAAACTGTAAATAATAGTTACCTGGATGCCATCCATCTGTGGGGAAAGAAAAATCTGTGCCGACATAGCCGTCATGCGGAATGAATGTAGCAGGCATTCCCCCTATGAAGGAACCTCCACGAAATGCGATGAGGTCAAGGAGATATTTTTTTTTGCTGTCATAAAGAGCTAATTGGCCAGGCAAAGCAGTCTGCATATCAAAAAATGGATTATAGAATAACCCCCCATCTCCACCATTTGAATAAAATCGTATGTCAACAGAAACCCAGCCTCCATTTCTAACGGATAACGGTGTAACTGTTAATTTAGAATAAGAGTGATAAGGCCCATTAACTAAATCATGTTTTTCCACAAATGGGAAATGATAAGTGTCAGCATCGGGTTGGACTATATTGTTTTTATCAGCAATGGCATAAAGGCCAACATTGCATGCTACATATATTGTTTTGTTAGGTCCAATAACCGGAGATGATTCATAGTTACATGGAGAAAGAAAAAATTTCCATTTTAAGGTTCCATCAGGTTTAATAGCATAAAGATAGCCTTTTATTGTATAAACATATATTACTCTCTGAGCATCAATTGCCGAAGCCGCTTCAGCAGGTCCATCTATTTTATATTTCCATTTCAAAATTCCATCAGAATTTATTGCATATAAATAATCTTTATTACTAACATAAACGGTTCCATCTTTACCAATTGTCGTTTGGCCTAAATAAATACCCTGTTTAGAGCTTATTATAAATTTAAACTTATATTTTCCATTAGATTTTATTGCATACAAAGTAATACGACTAACAAAATATATTGTTCCATTTGTTCCTATAGAAGGAGATGTCCGGCCATAATTTAAAAAATCATTAGTATCTAATTTAAATTTTATAGTTCCATTAGGATTAAGAGCATAAATGGTAGGATAAATAGTAGGTAATGTTTTATTATATTTTGGGGAAAAATAACTAATAATGCCATCAGAAGTAAAATAAATTGTACCATTGGGGCCAATACTGCAAGATGGAGACGATATACTTATATTATATTGATAATAGTGCCATAAAATAACTGGGTTGTTGGGGCCATTATATATATTATTATACTAATATGTTCTGCTGGTATGTTCAGCATTTTGCATATACATTGGCCATGGGGCAATTCCTTGAGCAGCGCAACCTGTTAATATAACTGATAAAACAAAATATAACTCTCCGTGAATTGTTTTTCTCTGTGCCGAAGAAGAATTTCAGCAGGATTCTGTTGAAAATAAGTTGATTTATCAATTTTAAACTATATTGTGCTTTTAATATGAAATCTGCTATATCAAACCTGACGGATACCTTTTTCTAAGTTTTGAAAGACATTTTATTACCAAAAACGATATCTGTCCAATTAAAATTCTTTATAAAATTGCTGGTAAAAAATAGTTTTTTCTGTCATACTTTTTATCTCTTGTTTTCTGATTTTATAAAAGATTTAATAGAAATCGGCTGGATTTTATTAATACAATACTTGGTTGTAGAAATTTGACTTCTAATGTAGGTTTGCTATAATGAAAATATGAAAACATTTACTGCTTATATGGAGTGGGATTCGGAATCAAAGCTTTATGTTGGTATTATTCCAGGCATACCTGGGGCTCATACTCAGGCGGCAACATTAGATGAATTACATAAAAATCTTCAAGAAGTGTTTCAATTGTGTCTTGAGGAACTTAGAGAATCTATAGAAGACCTTCCTCAATTTGTAGGTCTTCAGCAGATTGAGGTTCCAGTATGAGTCGTTTACCCATCGTTAATTTTAAAACGATGGAAAAGGTACTTCTTTCTTTAGGATTCATACCTATTAGACAAAAGGGAAGTCATGTATTCTATAGGCATTCTGATGGAAGAACAACTACTTCTGTTAAACCATCTTGGAAGGGACATTTCTCGCTTTTTAACCAGAGAAATTCTTCGTGAAATTGATATTACCCCAGAAAAATTTATTGAGATACTAAAAAATATTTAATTTTACTAAGGTTTTGAATCCATCGCGTCTGCCATTTCACCACTCCGACAATTCTTAATCTGTTTTTGAGGGGGGGATATATCTATTTATTTATAAATTCTTTTACTGTTTTGATAAATTCAGGTTCTATTTTCTGGAGGGATTCTTCAGTATATCCCTCTACTCTTACAACCAGGGCTGGTTGAGTATTTGATGCTCTTACAAGTGCCCAGCCATCATTAAAATAGACTTTTACCCCATCTATATCAGAAATAGGATACTGGGTTTTATAAAATTTTTTTAAATTTTCAACGATATTAAATTTTTTTTCATCAGGGACTTCAATTCTCATTTCTTCACTTGCATAATATTGTTTTACATCTTTTAAAAGCTGGTTTAAGGTTAAACCTGTTTCATCCATAATTCTTAAAAGTCTCAAGGCTGTATATGTTCCATCATCATAGCCAAAATATTCATCTGCAAAATACAAATGTCCTGATAATTCTCCGGCAAGTGGAGAATTTTCCTGTAACATTTTATCTTCTATAAGGGAATGCCCTGTTTTCCACATAATAGGTATCCCGTTGTTTTCTTTTATGGAATCTTCTAATGCTTTTGTGCACTTTACATCAAATATTATTTTAGAACCAGGTCTTTTTTCCAATAAGGCTTTACTGAAAATAATTAATAACTGGTCTCCCCATAGAATTTTTCCATCTTCTGTTATAGCGGCAAATCTGTCTCCATCCGCATCAAGAGCAAAACCTGCATCTAATTTTTCTTTTTTTACAATACCTATAAGGTCTTTTAAGTTTTCTGCAACAGCAGGGTCAGGCATATGATGTGGAAAAGTTCCATCACTTTGTAAATAAAGCCCATGATAAGAAATCTTTAGTGTGTTAAAAATTTTTGAGATTAAAGGTCCAACAACTCCATTTCCTGTATCAAGTCCTATTCTCCATTGTTTTTTAAAAGAGAAGTTTTCCTGCATAAAGGTAATATAATCTGGTTGAAAATCCTGTTGATGTTTTTCCCCTTTTCCTGAAATAAAATTTTCTGATTCCATAATATCGGCTAATTGCAATATTTGTGCCCCATAAAGACTTTTATCCCCTATTACAACCTTGAATCCATTAAATTGAGGAGGGTTATGGCTTGCTGTTACAACCACTCCAGCATCAAAATTACCGGTTTTTCTGGCAAAATATAATACAGGTGTAGGTGTAATTCCTATGTCTGTAACAATTTTTCCTGAATCAACAAGGCCTTTAATAAGATTTTCTTTATATGAGGGGGTGGAGGTTCTATTATCTCCGGCAACAGCAATGGTTTTTGCATTATATTTCTGAATATAGGATGCTATTGCCCTGCCAAGAAAATATGCAAAATTATTATCAATATCTTTTCCCACAACACCTCTTATATCATACTCTCTGAATATAAGTTTATTAATTTTCATAATATTTTCTCCTCGGTTATTTTTATTTCTCTGGCATCTGCCCACAATTTTTCCAAGTTATAAAATAGTCTTGCTTCAGAAAGAAATATATGGATAATAATATCTTGAAAATCAATTAAAATCCAGTTACTGGAAGATGTTCCTTCTATGGATAAAGGCTTTTCATCAAAATTTTCAATAATACTATCCAGTAGGGCTTTTGCCTGAACAGAACTTTGTGCAGATGTAATAATAAAATAATCTGTTATCCATGTAATATTTCGGACATCAAGAATTTTGGTTTCTACTGCTTGTTTTTCTTCAAGAATTTTTACTAAAGTTAGTATTTTTTTATTAATATGTACCTCCATGTTTATAATTGTTCCATTATTTATTATACATACCAATCAGAACTAAAGTCTTCAATTTTAAATGAAAAATAGCCTGATGGTGGAAACTGAAATGTTTGTTGATTTTCAGAAAAAAGGTTTATTCTGAAAAAGATTGTTTTTTCATCTTTTATTTTTTCAAGCGGTACTTTTAATTCAAAAATTTTATCAAAAGCATATTCAGAAAAAGAATATTTTTCATTTGTTAAATGGATTTCATAAATGACCGGAGGCTCTTTTTTAAATTCTATTTTCAGCATACCTTTAAAAGATATAAAATCAATTCTTAAGAAAAAATATGACTGGTTGTATCCATAGAAAATTTTTTTTAATGGAAGATTTACAGGTTGAAATGTAAGCCAGAGTTTATCAGGACTTATTTCACTGGAGCCTTGCCATTCAAAAAAGTCTGTTATTTGTCCATCAATAACAGGATTAATATAACCGGTTGGGTCAGGGAAAGAAAGTTCCTCCGTATTATTTCCTAATAAATCTTTTATATCTATATCCTTTTCTCTGCCAATTAATTGATAAAATTTATTAATGCTATCTATAAATAAAGAATAAAATTTTCTTTTTACAGATATGTCTGCCGGCAGACTCATCCACCAGAAAAAATCACTGCTTTCTGCAAAAAGCAATAATTCATAAGGGTTCTGATTATATTTAATATTTTCATTTTCTATCTCTTTCCATGTTTTTCTTGCTTCTGATAATATTTCCCATCCTTTGTTTGCATCTTTTTGCCCAATCCAATTATCAAAGTTATGTCCCATCCATGTTCCAGGGATAAAGAAAGAAAGATTGTTTTTTGGTATATCAAGGGAAAGACTTTCAGAAAATGTAAGGGTTTTTATCTGACTGTTTGATGTTAATCCCTTGTAAAATTCAGGTAAAAAAGTTTGTCCTTCTTCTGTATACCATTCCCACGGATTTTCTCCATCAAGTATGATAGGTAAAACTATATTGGAGTTTTTATAAAAATTTGCTATTTTGTTTATGAAATCTTCAGCTGCTTTTTTTTCATCCCATTTCTGGTAATTAAAACCTATTAAATCTGAAAATTCTCTATCACGAAAAAATATTCCAATCTTATTTTTCCATAAATAAATATTTTTAAATTCTTCTTTTCCTTTTATTCCTGTTATTTTGGAAAGAAGGTAATTATCAGTAGCTATCCATTTTAGGCCACTATCTGTAAATATATCCAAGATTTCACTGCTGACGGATCCTTCTGCCGGCCACATTCCTTTTACATCTTTTTTAAATAGGTTTTGATAAAAATTTATAGATTTTTGTACTTGTATTTTTGCATCATCAGGATAAGAATAGTCAATATCAGGGATAGGCAATGATGTTTCTGTTTGTTTCGCGCATTTTATATTATAGACAAGAGGCAGTATAGGATGATAAAAAGGTGTTGTGCTGATTTCAATTTGCCCTTTTTTCTGAAGATTTTTATATTTTTCAATTACAGAGATAAATATATTTTTTTCATTTTCTATAATAAGATTTATATCATTTTCGTTAAATCCGATTCCTTTATAAAAAAGAGAGGAAATATCTTTATTGTTGTTGACATAAAATGGATGAAAACAAAAAAGATGCAGCCACACTTTTAAGTCAGAAAGTTCTTTTTCTTTTATGGTTGGGTCATCTAATTTTTGATAAAGTCTATTTGGAATATTATATTTTGATTTTATTTGTGAGGGAATTTCATTCCAGAAGAATTTTATCTGTTCTTTTTCAATCTGGTTTGTTAGTATTGCCTGAAAATTATCTTTAATTTTATTCTTGGATATTCCATCTATCTGCTGTAAAAGTGTTGCAGTTAGATTACATGTGACTTTTACCTGGGGAAAATGTTCTAAATACATTGCCATAGGATAATAATTATAAAGTGTACGGAAGGTAATAATAGAAGTATTTAATGTATCAGAAAACAGGTCAATATATAAAGGTTGATGAAAATGCCATAATATATTTAAATATGTCATTTTTTTACAGAGTTAATGCTTTTTGATATAACTGCCAGTATTGTTTAATAGACTGGTTCCATGAAAAATCCTGTTTTTTTGCGTTTGTGAATAATAATTCCATATCTTGTTGTTGTGTATATAAGTCAATTGCCCTTTGAATAGCCTTTTGTAATTCAGAAGCATTATCTTCTTCAAATACGATACCCCATCCATTTTTATCTTCCTGACTGAAATCTTTTACAGTATCTGTAAGTCCGCCTGTTTTTCGGACAATTGGGATAGTTCCATATTTCATACTTATAAGCTGACCTAAGCCACAGGGTTCAAATCTTGAGGGCATCAGAAAGAAATCACTTCCTGCATAAATTTGATGGGCAAAAGTCTCATTGAATTGTAAAGTTATAGAGATATTTCCCGGATATTTTCGGGCTATTTCTTTTAATTGAGTTTCATAATTTGCTTCTCCTGTTCCTAAAACTACAAGCTGAAATTTTTCTTTATCAATTATATTTTTTATGGCTTCTACAATTAAATCTGTTCCTTTCTGTTGAACAAGTCTTCCTACAAAACCAAAAAGTGGTATTTTTTCATCCACTAAAAGATTTAATTTTTTCTGAAGGGTTTTTTTATTTTCTATTTTTATTTTTCGGGTTTTATATTTTTTTGTGATAAACGGGTCAAACATTGGATTCCAGATCTGATAGTCAATACCATTGATAATTCCATATACAAATTCTTTTTTTTCTGAAAGAAGACCTTCAAGACCGCATCCATATTCCGGAGTAAGGATTTCTTTTGCGTATGTAGGACTTACTGTATTGGTTATTGCACTATGGATAATCCCTGCTTTCATCAGATTTATATTTCCATAAAATTCTAATTCTTTCATATTAAAATATTTCCAATCAAGTCCTAAAAGAGGAAATTTTTCTTTTGAGAAAACTCCCTGATATGCAAGATTATGGATTGTAAAAATAGATTTTGAATTAAAGTCTTTATAAAATTCATTTAAATAAAGAGGTAAAAGAGCTGTTTGCCAGTCATGACAATGGAATATATCAAATTGCAGGCTATTAATTTTACAGGCTTCTAAAACCCCTTTGCAAAAAAAAGAAAATCTTTCCAGATTGTCCGGATAATCAATCCCATTTTCTCCATAAGGGTGTTGTCTATTGAAATAATGTTCATTATCAATTAAATAGATATTTGGGTATTTTGCGTCTATTGATTTTAAAAAGGATGCTGTTTCTTTTTTCCCTGTGGAAAATGGAATATTAAAATCAGATATTTTTTCGATTTTTAAAGATTTTTTTATTTGCGGAAATGCCGGCATAAAAGCGCTTACTTGGTAATATTGGTTTAATTTTTTATAAAGGGCGCCAACAACATCAGCAAGTCCTCCTACTTTTATTAGAGGAAACATTTCACAACTGACAATTGCTATTTTTTTATCCATTTTTTTATTCCTTTCGTTTTTTATTAAGAGATAGGGAAATTCTTATACATTTATTTCTCTTAAAAATTTTGCTGCGTCTTCAGGCATAGTGGGATTTATATAAAAGCCTGTTCCCCATTCAAATCCACCAAGGTTTGTTACCCTTGGTATAATCTCAAGATGCCAATGATAATCTTTATCAATTGTTTGCCAGTACCCGGGTCTTAAAAATCTGTTTGGGGATGAATGAAAAGCAAAGTTATAAGGCGGTTTTTTTAGTGCTATACTTAGCTTTTTAAGAACAAGCCTTAATATATCAGCAAAATTTTTTCTTTCTTTATCATTCATTTTATCAAAGTCAGGGTTATGGTTTAGAGGAAGAATCCATATTTCAAAGGGTGTCATAGAAGCAAAAGGTGCAATTGCAATAAAATCCTGATTGGTTGTTATAATTCTTTCCTGTTTTTCTGTTTCAGTGTCTATTATATCACAGAAAATACATCTTTCTTTATATTCATAATATTCTCTGGAACCGGCTAATTCTTCTTTTACTCTTTTAGGGGTTACCGGCGTTGCTATAATCTGGGAATGTGAATGATGTAAAGAGGCTCCTGCTTCTTTACCAAAATTTTTAAATATTACTGCATACTTAAAACGTGAATCCTTTTTTAAATCCAAACTTCTTTCCTGGTATGTGCTTATAACTTTTACAAGGTGTTCAGCAGGATAGTCTTCCATCTGGTCTTTGTGGGAAGGAGTTTCTATAACTATTTCATGTGCCCCGATACCATTCATAGAATCAAATGGTCCTATTCCTTTTTTTCCTAAAGGACCTTCTATCCTTAATGCAGGATATTTATTTGATACAACCCTTACATCCCAGCCGGGAGTGTTTGGTAATGTTTGAGGGTTTCTTACAGCATATATTTCAGGAGGGGTTTTGTCTTCATTTCCTTCATCAAAAGGACAAAATTTATTATTATCTTCTTCTGAATCTTCCTTTATTTCTCTAAAATCTGTAGGCCGCAATTGTCTTTCTGTAGAGATTATTATCCATCTCCCGGTTACAGGGTCTTTTCTTAATTGTGGCATTGTCCTCCTTTTTTACCATACATAATTTTTGGGTATTACTACCACCCCATTTTCTGAGATAGTAAATCTTTTTTTATCTTCCTGGTGATTATAACCAATTTCAGTATTTGGGGGTATTATAACATTTTTATCAATAATTGTCTTTTTAATTTTACTGTATCTGCCAATCTGAACATCTGAAAAAATAATAGAATCTTCAACCTGAGAAAAACTATTAAGTTTTACCCAGGGGGAGAGAATTGAGTGGTGCATTTTTGCTCCGCTTATAATACATCCGGGAGAAATAATTGAATCTGTTGCAAAGCCGGTTCTATCACCTTCAGAAAAAACTGTTTTGGCTGGAGGAAGTTGGTCCTGGTATGTTCTTATCGGCCAGCTTTTATCGTAAAGATTTAGTATGGGGTTTACACTAACAAGGTCCATATTTGCTTCATAATAGGCATCTAGTGTTCCAATATCTCTCCAATATTTTGTTTCTTTTTTGTTTTCATCAATAAAAGGAAAGCCATATACCTTGTCTTGTTTCATTATTAAAGGAATAATATCTTTTCCAAAATCATGGGTTGATTGTGGATTTTTAGAATCTTCAAAAAGTCTTTTAACAAGTATTTCTATATTAAAACAGTATACACCCATGGAAATAAAGGAAACAGATGGATTTAGAGGGGAGGGTTCAGGTTGAGAAGGTTTTTCCTGGAAATCTATAATTCTGAAATCTTTATCTATTTTAAGGACTCCAAATCTGTTTGCCTGGGAACATGGGACTTCAAAAACACTTATTGTAAGGTCAGCATTTTTTTCTTTATGGAATTCTATCATTTTTCTGTAATCCATTTTATATATATGGTCTCCTGATAAAACAAGGACAAGGTCTGGTTTTTCCTGATTTAAAAAATATATACTCTGAAATACTGAATCGGCTGTTCCTTTATACCATTCTTCATTGAATCTCATCTGGGCAGGAACAACATCTATAAATTCATCTATTTCCCTGCTGAAAATATTCCAGCCTTCTCTGATATGTCTTTGTAAAGAAAAAGATTTATATTGAATAAGAATATAAATTTTTCTTAAGCTGGAATTTATTGCATTACTCAGGGTAAAATCTATAATTCTATATATTCCTCCAAATGGAACAGAGGGTTTTGCCCTGTCTTTTGTAAGAGGGTATAACCGTTCACCTTTTCCTCCTGCCAAGATTAAGGTGGTGATTTTATTCACCGATAATCTCCTTTATTTTATTTTTTAGTTCTGTTAAATCCGAACTTTTTGGAATATATGCGCTTGCTGCCCAGCTTATAAAATCTGTTTTATAATGCGGATATGCTGTATAAATAATAACAGGAAGATTTTTTCTTTTTCCAAGCAGTTTACCCATTGTTTCAAGCCCGTCTATTTTAGGCAGTCTGATATCCAGAACAACAAGATGTATATTCTGTTTGTCTAATATTTCCAGTCCTGTAAGTCCATCTTCTGCTGTAAATATATTATATCCTTCTTTTTCCAATTCTTCCTTATAGAGTATTCTTTGATTTTCTTCATCTTCTATTATTAAAATATTTTTAGCCATTGTTCCCCCCCCTTATTAAGTTTTTATTTGGATATTTCATTATTGGGAATATATAATATTACTTTAGTCCATTTTCCTAATTCTGAATATATTTCTATTTTTCCCTGGTGTAATTCTTCTATAATAGTTTTTACTATTGTAAGTCCTAGTCCAATTCCATGGGTTTTTGTTGTAAAAAACTCTGTGAAAATATTATCAATATCTTCTTTTGCTATACCCTGTCCATCATCTGAAATTTCTATTTTTGCCGAATTGTTTTCATATGAAAATTTAATAGTAACAGAACCTTCTGCTTTTATACTTTCAATAGAGTTTAATATAATATTAAAAAAAACTATCCTTAATTGTGCTTTATCTCCAAATATTATAGGGTTTTCCGGTATATTAAAATAAAATTGTATATTTTTGTCTGTCATTTGCAATTTAAGAGAGATTTTTAGGTCTTCTAATATGTCTAAAATATTTATATTTTCTTTTTTAGAATTCTGTAAAAATGAAAACTCTAAAAAATTATTATATAACAATTCAAGTCTATTAATTTCTTTTTTTATAACATGAAGATTTCTTTTTATTTTAATTTCATCATCTGTTTCCAAGGTTTGTTTTATATATCCGCCAATGGTTACAAGTGGATTTTTTAGTTCATGGGCAAAATAAGCAGATATTTTGCCTATTGAAGCAAGTCTTTCAGAAGCTATCAGATTATTTTGGGTATCTTTTAGTTTTTCATGAAGATTTTCAAGTTCTTGAAGATTTTTTTTAATTTTTTCATAGGCTAATGCATATCCAATGGCCAACCCTGCATGAGAAAGAATAATAAAAAGAAAATTAATTGTGGAAGTATCAAAAATTTTAAAATGAAAAGCATTATCAGTTATAACAATACCTGAAATTTTATCTTTTATATACAAAGGAGCAATTATTATTTCTGAAGATATATGAAAAATTTCAGAAAGTGATTGTGGAAGTAAAAGAGATTGAGGACTGTCTAATTTTAATATATTACCTTTTTCAAGCACAATTTTTATAGGACTATTAGAGGAAAGATTTTCAATTTCTATTAAAAGTTCTTTTATTCTCTGGGGGAATAATTGTTTTTTCAGATAATCCTTGTGGCTATTTTTAAAAAGATCTTCAAGTGTACAATTTTGTCTATCCAACTCGGCCCATATTATTCCTGCTTCCTGTTGGTTGTATGGACCAATTCCATATCCATTTCCCAAATGTTTTCCATCTTCACTGAGAAAGAAAATTGCTGCCCTGCTGAATCCGAGGGCACCACCTGCAGTAAGAGTTACAAGTGTTATATGGATAATTTTTTCAAATTCAAAAGTGGTTTGAAAAGCCTTTCCTAATTTATAAAGAAGTTCTAACTGATATCCTTGTTCATCAATTTTCTTTTCAATTTCCTGATATTCAGTTTTAACCATTTTTTATTGTTTTTGTCGTTTTTTTTATAGTATTTAATGGAGTTGTTTCCCTGGATGTTTTGTCAGAAGGTAAAGAAGTTTTTTTAATTGATATAAAAATTTTAATTTTTGAATTGTGTTTTACTTTATTAAACCATTTCTGAAAAATTTGGTTTTCTTTTTCTCTAAGCACTAACATTCTTATTTTTTCTATTTGTTTTGGAGTGTCTTTTTTGGTGATAAATGGTTTTAAATCTGAATTATTTACTACAATATTTCTCTGACTTGCAATAAACTGTTTTAGTTTTTGATACATAATCTGTTGTTTTAATTTATTTTCAATATTATTAATTTCCTCAGGGGACATATTTGAGAAATACTCTTTAAACTTTATTGGGTCAAACTGCCCCTTTTTATTTTGGAAAATAGGTGTGGATTTAATGACACCCATAATATCTTTGGAAGATACTTTTATATTATATTTTTTAGCCTGTTGTTCTAAGATTTTTTCATCAATCATATTATTAAGAACAAGTGTTTCCATTTGAGAATTACTTATTTTTTTTGTATAATTTGCTCCAAGCATTTGGCTATATTTTCTCTGGATTCTATCTAGTGTTTTATGGTATTCCTGTAGTGTTATCGGTTGGCCATTAACTGTTGCTGCATAATTTTTGTTTGAATGGTTTGATATGGTCATTGATATTCCAAAGAAGATAAAGCCGGGTATAGTAAAAAGACCGATTATAATTGTGATAATTTTAAGATTTTTTTTCTTTCTGAAAAATTTAAGAGACATTTTTATTTCCCTCCAGAATAATTACAAACTCCCCTTTTAATTTTTTATTGTTATAGTATTGAATGGATTGTTGAGTTTTTAGTGAGATAACCTCTTCAAATTTTTTTGTTAATTCTCTGCATATGCATATTTCTCTTTCTGGAAATATTTCTGAAATGATTTGTAATGTTTTTTTTATTCTGTGTACAGATTCAAAAAATATTATATATTGCTTATACTTTCCAACGGTTTCAAAAAATTTTTTCTTTTTCCCATCTTTTCTTGGAATAAAGCCGAAAAATGTAAATTCATTAATAGGAAAACCGGAAACAGATATGGCAGAAGTCAAAGAAGATGCTCCCGGAATAGCAACTACAGGTATATTGGCTTGTTGAGCTTTTTTTACAATAATATAGGCTGAATCTGAAATTCCCGGGGTTCCTCTGTCGCAAACAAGAGCTATTTTTTTCCCTTCCAATAAAAAATTTAAAATTTCTTTGCTTTTTTCCATTTCATTCCACTTATGATAACTTATAAGTTTATTGTTTATTTGATAATATTTAAGCAGATTCATTGTCTCTCTTGTATCTTCAGAGGCAATAATATCCACCTCTTTTAAAATTCTTAATGCTCGTATTGTAATATCCTCTATATTTCCTATCGGTGTTGCTACAATATATAACATTATTATTTTGATAATTATCGTTATAAATATTTACTATCCGCCTAAAGCGGACACTTTGTGCCTTATTACTACAGGTTTCACTGGGTATTTACATTTTAACATTTTTACATTCTTTGACATCTTGTATAAAGTATTATATCATAAAAAATAAAAAAATTTATTTGTGGATAATTAATTTACAAAAATAAAAAAATGGAAATAGAAAAAATACTGCCGGAAATTATTGAAAAAAACAATAAAAAGATTTTACTTATTGTCCTTGATGGTTTGGGTGGACTACCTAATCCAAATACAGGACTTACTGAACTTGAAACAGCAAAAATTCCTAATCTTCATAATTTTGCCAAAAAAGGAACATGCGGACTTACAATTCCTGTTTTACCTGGAGTCACACCCGGAAGTGGGCCTGCACACCTTTCGCTTTTTGGTTATGACCCTGTGGAACATCAAATAGGCAGAGGTGTTTTGGAAACTTTAGGTATTGGTAAGCATTTGGATAAGGAAGACCTTGCAATAAGAGGAAATTTTGCAACAATTGATGAAAATCGGATTGTAACTGATAGAAGAGCAGGAAGAATTGCAACAGAAGAAAATGAAAAATTAGTGGAAATTATTTCAGAAAATATAAAAGAAATAAAAGGGATAAAAATTAGTATTTATACTGTAAAAGAACACAGATGCGCTATTATTCTTAAAGGTAAGAATTTAAATCCATTTCTTATAGAAAATGACCCTGAGAAAGAAGGTAATCCTATAAGAAAAATAGAACCTTTAAGTGATGATGCTAAATTTACTTCTGAGATTTTAGAAGAATTTATAAAACAGGTGGAATCTATTTTAAAGAATCAACAGACCAAAGCAAAAACTATTTTGCTAAGAGGTTTTTCAAAGATTCCAGGAATTCAAACTTTTGAAGAAAAATATCTTTTAAAAGCCGCATGTATTTCGTCTTATCCAATGTATAAAGGGTTATCCAGATTAGTAGGAATGGATATTATTGAAGGACTTGAAACTTTCCATAATAGAATAAATGCTCTTATAGATTATTATAAGAATTATGATTTCTTTTATTTTCATTATAAAAAAACTGATAGCGCAGGAGAAGATGGAAATTTTGAAAAAAAGGTTTCTGTATTAGAAGATTTTGATGAAAAACTTCCTGATATTCTGAAACTGAAATTTGAAGCAATAGCTATTACAGGAGACCATTCCACACCTGCTGTTCTTAAAGGACATTCGTGGCATCCGGTTCCTATATCTATTGTTTCTCCTAATATTATGCCTGATTACATTGACACATTTACAGAAAGAACATGCGGTAATGGTTTGCTGGGAACATTTCATGCTATTAATGTAATATATCTTCTTCTGGCTGCATCATTGAAAATGAAAAAATTCGGAGCATAAATTTTATGGAGGCCAAAGCTATGACAGAGTATAAAGATGTAATATGCAGAATGAATTTAAAAAAGAAAACAAAAAATAAATCAGATAAAGAAGGAAAGGTGTATTATTTCTGTTCTCCAAAATGTAAAGAAAAATTTGATAAAGAGCCGGAAAAATACATAAAACTTGTTGGATGATAAAAGAAATACCTTTAATTATTGCTATTGATATTGAAACTACAGGACTTTTTCCACGAAATGGTGAAAGAATATGTGAAATTGCCATTCTTAAGATAAAAGATGGTCAAATTTTTGACAGGTTTGTTTCTCTTATAAATCCTGAAAAATCCATATCTAAAGCAGCCACATTGGTATCAGGAATAACAGAGGAAATGACAAGGAAAGCCCCGACATTTAAAGAGGTTGCTAAAGATATTTTTAATTTTTTAAAAACAGGTGAACCTATTTTGGCTCATAATGCAGCATTTGATTTATCATTTTTAAATTATCAGATGGAATTATGTGGTTTCCCAAGATTGGAAAATAAAGTCATAGATACACTTTTAATAGCAAGGAAGTATTTTAATTTTCAGAGTAATTCTTTAGGAGATTTAATCAGTCAGTTCTCTATACCTGTAGATAGATTACATAGAGCGTATAATGATGCTCTTTCATCTTATAGATTAATGGAAATTTTATTAGATAAATTAAAAAATTCCAAAGAATTTAAAGATTTTCTAATGACACAGGATAGTATCACTTCTTTATCTCCTGAGTTGAATAATATTCTGCCTTTTTGGTTGCTTAATGCATTAAAAAACAAAACTTCTATTGTATTTAGATATATTGATAGAAATGGAAATACATCTACAAGGAATATTCAGCCAAAGGAAATAACTATCTCGGGTAATTATATATATCTTGTTGGTTTTTGTGCTCTTAAACATGATGAAAGAAAATTTAGACTTGACAGAATAATTGAAGTAATGGAAAATATAGAATAGTAATAGGAGATCAAAGTGAGAAAAATTATATTTTTTATTTTAGTTTCTGTTTTAATGATGGGTATATTTATAGGATTTACTGGATGTACTGCAAGCATAAACTTTAACCCCAATGGAACTACTTCCAAATAAATCATATATATTATAATTTTATTACCCCAATCTACATTTTGTATTTTGGGCTGAAAAAGGAGGAAAGAAGATGCCGAAGGAAAAAGGTAAGGTGAAGTGGTTCAATAATACCAAAGGATACGGTTTTATTGAACGAGAAAATGGCGAAGATGTTTTTATCCATTACTCTGCAATTGGTGGAGATGGATATAAAACATTGGAAGAAGGAGCATCTGTTGAGTTTGAAGTGACTCAAGGGAAAAAAGGTCTTCAGGCCATTAATGTAGTAAGGTTATAAACGAAAATATATAAACTTAACTACAATAATGAGGGGAGGAGGAAAATCCTCCCCTCATATTTTTTTTATCGTATTTACTTAACCAAACACTTTTATTTATGAAGACTTTAAAAAAGTGTTAAAATAGTAATTATGAATCTATGGCAATTAACTATTCATGGTGGGATTCTCATGTTTCCCATTATTTTTTGTGGATTACTTGCAATTTCAATAATAATTGAAAGGATTATCTCTTTACATCAGGCTGAAATAAATTCAGAAAACTTTTTGGAAAAAGTAGAAAAAATATTAAAAAAGGAACAGATAAAAGAAGTTGTTAATTTGTGTGATACCTCCCCCGGAGTTACTCCCCGTATAATTAAAGCAGGTATTTTAAAATCTGATAGAAGTATTGATGAAGTTAAAGAGGCAATAAAAGAAGAAGCAGAATATCAGGTTTTAAGTCTTGAAAAATACCTTGGAATTCTTGCTACAATTGCAACCATAGCTCCACTTCTTGGTTTTTTAGGCACATCTACAGGTTTTATAAAAACATTTATGATTATTACTACAAAAGGTGTAGAATTAACAATGAAGGACCTTTCCAGAGGAATATGGGAGGCTTTACTAACTACTGTGGCAGGATTATCTGTTGCTATTCCTGCATATATCGGGTATAATTATTTGGTAAGCTGGGTAAATAAAATTATTTCAGAAATGGAAAGGGCATCTTCTAAAATAATTGATGTATTAATTTTTCTTAGAGCAAGTCAGGAAGAGAAAGAAGTCTAAAATGAAATTTCAGAGACATTATGAAATTGCCAAAGGAGAAATAAATTTTATTCCTTTAGTAAATATTGTGCTGTTAATAACAATATATTTTATAATAACTTCCAGTTTTATTACTCAACCTATTATTAATGTTAGAACAACCAAAATGGTACAGGCAAAAAAATGGACAAATAAAATTTTTTTGAATATTTCTGCTACAGGTAAAATATTTTCTGAAGGGAAAGAAATTCCATTTAAAGAGGTTGGTGTGTTTCTTAAAAAATTTAAAGGGAATATTTTAGTAATAGTAAAGGGACAAAAAAATACTCCTAATGGTACAATAGTTAAGATTATAGATATGGTTCATAAGTCAGGGATTAAAAATATAGCCATATCAAGTCTTTAATTTATAGTGGAGGAAATATCATGAGACAAATAAATAATAAAATACTTTTATTTAAAATTTTCTTGTTTTCTATATTTACCTACTTAATACTACTACCTCTTTTTTCCCTGCAGGTGACAGCACCAAAAGGCAGATATATTTCTGCCAATTATACTTTGATTTCTATTTATAACCAGGGGTTCATAAATAAAAATATAACAAAATTACAAGAGATTGCCATGATTAATAACAATACAGCAAATAATATGTTAAAAAAATATAATATAAGAAATAATAAAAAAATTATTGAGTATAATCAAAAAGAAAATCAAAATAGATTCGTGGTTTTTAATACCGGGAATAATTTTATTGGCAAAAATCAACTTTTAAATGTATCATTTAAAACTAACAATATATTCCAGTCAAATTATCCTGTAAGTAAACAAATAAATAATTCTAAAGAAAATAGTTCTCCTGTTGTTGACAAAAAGATAAAATCAGAAATTTTAAATATTATCCCTGGGAATGTAAAAGATTTATATAATAAAAAACCTTCTGTTATTGCGGCCAATTATGTAAAACCTGTGAGAGATTATAAATATGTTTCATATATAAACGGTAAACCAGAAGGTATATCTTTACTTAATTTTTAAAATGATAAAAATTGGATATCATATCGCAGTCGCAATATATTTTTTTATAAGTATATCTATCTTAGCATTATGGTCGCTGATTGAAATTAAGAGAAAAAAGGAAAAAAAATTTATAAAAGAAGAGTCTTATCTTTGGGAATGCCCTTTATGTTTATTTACTTATATCAATAGTAGCGGACAGGAAATTACCCAATGTCCAAGATGTAAAAGTTTTAATAAAAAAATCAGATTGGTAAATAATATTAAAAAGGGGGAATTATGATTACTGAAATAGGTTTTACAGCAGGAGATATATGGCATTATCTGGATAAACATGGCGAAGTATATTTGGCAAAGATTGTAAAAGAAATTAATAAACCCAAAGATGTAGTTTTTATGAGTATTGGATGGCTTGCAAGAGAAGGACATGTTATTCTTACAAAGGTAGGTAAAGATTATAAAGTGAAACTAAGAAGTAAAACATAAAAACACAAACTTTGGGGGATCGTCTAACGGCAGGACATCAGACTCTGGATCTGAGTGTATAGGTTCAAGTCCTATTCCCCCAGATTAATAATTTTTTATATTTCAAAGTATTTATACATGGAAAAATATCTTTCCCCTGTATCCGGAAAAATTGTAACAACTCTTTTCCCTTTCCCAAGATTTTTTGCCACCTTTAAAGATGCCCACATTGCTGCTCCACTTGATATTCCAACAAGTAATCCTTCATTTTTGGCAAGGTCCTGAGATGTTTTAAAAGCATCCACATCATCCACGCATATAATTTCATCTATAATATCTTTGTTAAGTATTTCAGGAATAAACCCTGCACCAATTCCCTGTATTTTATGTGGGCCTGGTTGTTTTCCTGATATTACAGCACTTGCGCACGGTTCTACAGCAATAATTTTTATTCTTGGATTATGTTTTTTTAAAACCTCACCTACTCCTGTAATAGTTCCTCCGGTTCCAATTCCTGCTACAAAAGCATCCAATTGTCCTTTTGTAGATTCCATAATTTCTTTTGCAGTTGTTTTTCTATGTATTTCAGGATTAGAAGGATTTAAAAATTGTTGGGGCATAAAACTATTTGGAATTTCCTTACAAAGTTCTTCAGCTTTTTTTATTGCTCCTTTCATTCCATCTTTGCCAGGTGTAAGAACAATTTCTGCACCAAATGCTTTAAGGTGGTACCTTCTTTCTTCACTCATTGTTTCCGGCATTGTAAGAACACATTTGTACCCTTTTACAGCAGAAATCATGGCAAGTCCAATGCCTGTATTTCCACTTGTTGGTTCAATAATTGTTCCACCTTTTTTTAGTTTCCCCTGTTTTTCTGCATCTTCTATCATTGAAAGACAGATTCTGTCTTTTACACTTCCACCGGGATTAAACTTTTCAATCTTGGCAAGAATTTCTGCGGAATTTGATTCTGCTATTTTATTAATTCTTATCATAGGAGTTTGTCCTATGAGTTCTATAACATTTTCTGCTATTTTATCTGAAAATGGCATATTTCCCTCCGGGCTTTTTATTAATATATTTATATTATACCGTTAAAATATGTTAAAATACAATCTATGGAAGAAAAAAAAAGAAAAATAAATTTCTGGGAACAGATATTTTTAGCATATATAGAAAGTAAAAATTTACAGGATTTTGCTCATTCTTTTATATCTATTATATCATCAATAATGAAAGCAGAAGGTGGTTATATTTATTTATTGGATAGAGAAAAAAATATTCTTAATCTTTTTGCTTCAAAGAATCCCTATCCTGATCTTATAGGAAAATTAAGTTTTTCTTCAAGTGAAGGTCTTACAGGGTGGATAGCCACAAATAAAAAAATCCTGGCTATTGAAAAAAATTGTTATAATGATGAAAGATTTAAACCTATAGATAAATTAAACGAAGACACCTATGAATCTTATATTGGCGCCCCAATTAAAAAAGATAATGAAGTGATTGGTGTTCTTTCTGTGAAAAAACGCAGGGTTCATCAATGGTTAAAAAAAGATATAGAGTTTATGGAAGTGGCTGGTAATATTGCTGGTAAAATATTTGAAAAATATCAAAACATGGAAGAACTTGAAAAAAAAGCGCATAAACTTGAAAACATTGGACAGATAAGCAAGACTATTATTTCAGGAAAATATCTGCAGGAAATTTTAAATCTTATTGTTTCTCTTACTGCAGAAGCAACAGGTTCCAAGATATGTTCTATAATGCTTCTTAATGCAAAGGTAAATGAATTAGAGATAAAAGCAAGTCAAAGTCTTTCTCCTGAATATCTTAATAAGGCAAATCTAAAAATTAACGCAAGCATCAGTGGAAAGGCATTGTTGGAAAAAAGACCAATTATTGTTTTAGATGTTACCAAAGAATCTCTTTACCAATATCCTGAAATAGCTAAAAAAGAAGGTCTTGTTTCACTTTTGGCTGTTCCAATGATATTAAAAGGTAAATCCATAGGAGTCATTAATAGCTACACAGATTATCCCCATAATTTTACAGAAGAAGAGATAGACCATCTTTTAACTGTTGCGGCACAGGCAGCTATTGCTATTGAAAATACAAAATTAATGGAAGAAAAAATTGCTATAGAAGAGGCTCTGGAAACAAGAAAAATTGTAGAAAAAGCAAAGGGTATTTTAATGAAAACAAAAAATTTGTCAGAAGAGGCATCTTATAGATTTATTCAAAAACAGGCAATGGATAAAAGAAAATCAATGAAAGAGGTGGCAGAGGCAATTATTTTATCAGTTGAACTTGAAAAATAATGAAATTTTAAATGCAGTAGAAACAACACAGGAATATAAATCTCTTTTTCAGTCTTTATTGGAAAACAGAAAATGTTCTATTATATCTGAAAGTGAAACTTTTGATTCTGTATTACTTTCCTCTTTTTCAAAAAAGATTCCAGGTAATATTATTGTTATATGTCCTACCCCCCAGGATTCTGATTTGATATTTTTCAATCTTGAAACTTTTTCACAAAACTTATTATATATCCCGGAAATAGAAACACATCTTCCTCCACAAAACAGGATACAAGACAAAGAAATTTTAAGAATACAAAATATTTTATCTGCATTATTAACAGATAATAATATTATTGTTACAAACTTATCTGCAATGTCTATTTACCTGCCATCAAGAGAAAAATTTTTACAGTCTAATTTTCAGATAGAGACAGGAATGGAATTAAAACGGGATGATTTTATAAAAGCTCTTTTATCTTTTGGTTATCAGGAAACAGATTTGGTAGAAGGACCTGGAGAATTTGCCCGGAGAGGCAGTATAATAGATTTTTATCCATATCAGGATAAACCCATAAGGATAGAATTTATTGGCTTCAAAGTATCCTCTATAAGACATTTTGATGCTTTTTCCCAGCATTCTACAGAACAGATAAAAAAATTTAATCTTATGCCCTTAAGCGAGGATTTTATCCCAGGTGAAAGAACATCAACCTTAATAGATATTTTATGCCCACAATTAATTTTCTTTTTTAACCCTGATAATTTTTATAACACATGGGAAAAAATAATTAATACTGCGCATCCTAAATTTAAAGATATTTTTATTGATATTTCTTATATTTTTTCTCTTTCTGCATCTTGCTTTTATAAGAATATTCCAGGTGATATTTCTGATAATATTTTTATTTTTTCTGTTGCAAATTCCGTGAGATTTGGATTTTTTAATGACAAATTTATATGGAATACCATAGATAGGGAAAATATATTTATATTTGAAGAAAACAATATACACATTGAAAATATAAAAAAGATTCTGCAATCACATAAAATAGATATTCAAAACATATCTTTTTCTTCCGGCTATATCAGCAGTCCTTTTACTTTTTCATCTGCCAATATTACTCTTTTAAATGGAGTGCATATTTTAGGGACAAAAAAACAGAGAAAGCCATATTATTTTTTTGAAAGTCTGCCTATCGCCAGTCATGATGAACTTAAAAAAGGTGATTATATAGTTCATTATCAGGAGGGGATAGGAAAATTTCTTGGAATTGAAAAACTTCCGGGGCATAAAGAAGAAATGATTGTATTGGAATACAGGGATACAGATAAACTTTATCTTCCCTTGAGTCAGATAGATTTTATACATAAATATATTGGTTCTTCAGAAATCAAACCCCAATTGAGTAAATTAAAAAGTTCTTCTTGGATTAAAACAAGAGAAAAAGTAAAAAAAGAAATCTTTAATTTTGCAACTGAGCTTTATAACCTATATACAGAAAGAAAAAAGATTAGAGGTTTTAAATATCCATTGGATGATGAAATACAGATTAAAATTGAAGAGGAATTTCCATATCAGGAAACAGTAGACCAATTAAGGGCAATACAGGAAATAAAAAAAGACCTTGAAAGTGAAAAAATAATGGATAGACTATTATGTGGGGATTCCGGTTATGGAAAAACTGAAGTGGCTATAAGAGCTGCGCTGAAAGTAGTCAGGGGAAACAGACAGGTGGCTTTATTATGTCCTACAACAATTCTTGCCCAGCAGCATCTTCAAACATTTAGAGAAAGAATGCAGATATTACCTATTGAAATAGAAATGCTTTCCAGACTATATTCTGTCAAAAAACAAAAGGAAATAATAAATAAATTAAAAACAGGTAGTATTGATATTATTATTGGAACACATAGAATAATTCAAAATGATGTGGAATTTAAAAATTTAGGGCTTTTTATAATTGATGAGGAACAAAAATTTGGTGTTCTTGATAAAGATAAAATAAAAAAAAGATTTAAGGATATAGAGGTTCTCACACTTTCTGCCACACCTATTCCAAGAACATTATATTTTTCCCTTTCAGGCGTAAGAGATTTAAGTATTATTGAAACGCCGCCAGTGGGAAGACTATCAGTTTTTACTTATGTTGGAAGATATGATAAAAATCTTATAAAGTCAGCCATATTAAAAGAGATTGAAAGAAATGGGCAGATTTTTTATTTACACAATAGAATCTATGACATTGAAAATGTTAAGAAAAACCTTGAATCTATGTTTCCGGATATTTCTATAGAAGTGGCACATGGAAGAATGAATGAAAGAAAACTGTCAATGATTATGGAAGATTTTACCAAAGGTAAAATAAAAATTCTTGTTGCCACATCAATTGTAGAAAATGGTCTTGATGTTCCAAATGCAAATACTCTTATAGTTGATAATGCCCACCTTTTTGGACTTTCAGACCTATATCAGATAAGAGGAAGAGTCGGTAGGTATAAGGTTCATGCTTATGCATATTTCTTTATCCCTGGCCATGTTTTTATGACAAACCTTATTCAGGAAAGATTAAAAACACTAAGCACATTAACAAATCCAGGTAGTGGATTTCAGGTTGCAATGATGGATTTACATCTGAGAGGAGCAGGAGATATATTAGGTAAGAAACAGCATGGTTTTATAAATCAGGTGGGATTTAATCTTTATTGTCAATTCTGGAAGGAGGTTTCTGCCATGTTTACAGGAAGACATCTTTCTCATGTCTCAGAAAATCCACTTATTAAAGGAACTATTGATTCCCAATGGATTCCCAGTGATAGTATAAGATTTTCTATCTATCAAAAAATTGCGGAAATAGAAAATAAAAAACAGGCTAAAGATTTGATAGACCAGCTTCAGGATAGATTTGGACAGGTTCCCCAGGAAACAAAACAATTGATTTTAAATCAAATTAAAAAATAAATCTCTTCCAATTGTATTTCCAGAGATTTTTTTTAGAGACCTCTTTTAATTTTTTTGACAGAAACCCATTCTGTCAAAAATAAATCTATGTTTAGTGGTATTCATTGTGCCATAATAAAATCTATTCCAAAGCAGCGGGAATTATTTTTGTCAAATACTCCAAACGAGAGTAAAATATAATAATGAAATGTACACATTATTTCACCTTTGTAAAAAAAAGACCTGATAGAGCGATTATTCAGGAAAAATGGATATTATCAGCAATGGATAATCCTTTGAAAATTGAAATACAAAAAGATGGAAGAATAAGAAAATGGAAATATATTGAAGAGGTGGGAAAATACTTAAGGGTTGTCTTTTTAGAAGATGGAGAAACTGTTCATAACGCTTTTTTTGATAGAGATTTCAAGGAGGAACCACAATGAAAATAAGATATTTCGCAGATACAGATACTGCACTTTTGGAATTTTCACAAAAGCCTATTTTTGAAACAAAAGAGATATCAGAAAATCTTTATATAGACATAGATGATAAAGGGAATATTATAAGTATGACCATTGAACATGCAAAAGAAAAAGCCAATCTTTCAGAAGTATCATATTTCCAAATGGAACAAGTTGGCGTGTAGGAAGATATAACTTTATGACTTGCTTTATATTACTTTATATAAATATAAAATAATATTATGTTTTTAAAATTATTTTTTACTGTTTTTTCTATATTTTTGATGATGGGATTTGGCTTTATAGCAAAAAGGTTAAGATTGATAGATACCAATACAATAAAGCAAATGTCCCAGATAACCTTAAAAATTTTTTATCCGGCTCTTATCCTTTTTTCTCTTGTAAGCAGTTTTACAATCAGGTCTTTGGTTTCTAATTTAATTCTTCCTGTTGGAACAATTATTATTATGTCTGTCGGATTTTTTTATGGACTTTTATTTTCCAAAAGTATTTCATTTGCAAGCCAAAAGGAAGAAAACTCTTTTAGATTTCAATGCACTATGAATAATTATACTTTTTTATCATTGCCTATAGTTTTAATGTTATGGGGGAATAAAGGTGTTGGTATTTTAATTTTTTCAAATGTGGGGTCTGAATTATGTATATGGACACTCGGTGTTTTATCTTTAACAGGCAGTGTGATGCTTTCCAGAAAAAATTTAAAGCATATTTTAAGTGTTCCTTTATTAACAATTGTTTTATCTTTTATTATTATTTTTATAAGAGATTATTTATTAGCCCATAATTTTGTTTTTGTAATAGAACCGTTCTTTTTACAGTTTGGCAAGTCCTTTATGTATGCCCTTGACCTCTTTGGAAAAGCCTCTATTCCTATTGCAATGTTTATAAGTGGTGGAAGAATATCAGAACTTAAATGGGAACATATTTTTGATATAAAGGGTATTTATCTTTCTGTTCTGAGATTAATAATTATTCCTGCAACATCTTTGGCTTTTTTTTATTTTTTACCACTTCCCGGGATTTCACTTTTGGTTATTTCAGTTGTTGCTATTATGCCATCTGCAATAGCAAGTGTTTATCTTAGTGAAATATATGATTCTGATGTTAATTTTTCTTCCAAGGGTGTGCTTTTAACGCATTTATTTTCTCTTATAACTATACCTATCTGGTTATACTTTATAATAAAAATATTTCATTGAAATAAGGTCAAAAATAGAATTTTATAATATTTCTTCTCCTGTCAGATTTACTATAGAAGAATCACCAAGATTTATAGCCTGAAGGTTTCCAATAAGATGAGCTGAATAACCAATTACAGAATTTTGTAGAATAACATTTTTTATAACAGCATTATCATTTATTATTGAATTTTGAACAATAACATTGGATAAAAATACCTCTTTGCCAATAGAAACATAAGGTCCAATAACACAATTTTTCAATTGAGCATCCGGAGAAATATAAACAGGAGGGTTTATTACGACTGATGGTATTTCTGTGTATGCAGGTTTGTTTTTTTTCAGAAGGTAATGATTTGTTTCCAACAGGGATTCTATTTTCCCGGAATCAAACCACTTATCAATTTCATAAGCAAAAATATTTTCTTTTTTATCAATCATTTTTTGTATTGCATCTGTTAGCTGATACTCTTCATTTGTTTTGATATCATGTTGAATAATTTCATCAAGACATTGAAATAGCAGTTTACTATTTTTAAAAAAATACATGCCGCAGATTGCTTTATTTGAAATAAAATTTTTTGGTTTTTCAATAACCTTTTTTATAATTCCATTTTTGGTAATTAATGCCACACCAAATCGTTTAGGGTCATCTACTTTTTTTACTGCTATCCATGATTTATTTTCTGAAATATATTTTTTTACATCAGCCTCTATTAAAGTATCACCTAAATTAATAAAAACAGGACAATCCACATATTTTTTGGTTAAGGAAATAGCATATCCCAGGCCTAAAAACTCTTTTTGTTTTACAAATATGCTATCAATTTCCGGGAAATCTTTTTTGACATAATTAACTATTTTCTCTCCTAAATGTCCTATGACAAAAATGATTGTTTTTATCTCAAGACTCTTAATGTATTCAATCAGATGTCCAAGTATTGGTTTTCCTCCAACAGGTAGAAGGACTTTAGGAATGGTAAAGGTATGTGGAGCAAGCCGTTTCCCCATACCTGCAACCGGCAGTATACAGATTATATTCTTCATGGAAAAATAATAGCATCTTTATCATAAAAAGTAAATTGTATGATATGATTTAAATATTTATGGATAAAAATATTAAAAATAAAATTTTAAGATTTGTTATATTATGGTTGGTAAATACCATTGCACTTGTTATAGTTGTACATATTATTCCTGGTGTAAAAATATCCAATATTGAAACTCTTTTTATAGCAGCTATTGTTTTAGGTTTTTTAAATACATTTATTCGTCCATTGCTTATATTTTTTACACTGCCTTTTAGTATATTTTCACTTGGTTTTTTTACACTTCTTATTAATGGTTTTTTATTTTTTATAGCAGCGAAGATTGTGGCTGGTTTTTATGTATCAGGTTTCTGGAGCGCTTTCTGGGCTTCTATTGTTTTCAGTATATGTACTTTCTTTTTAAATCATCTGTTATTACCACAAAAATATATTATTGTTAATTCAACAAAGCAGCCGGATTCAGCAAAAATTATTGATAGAAAAGTAATTGATGCTGAAGGTTGGGTTGTAGATGAACCTGAAAAAAAAGATTAAATATGGTATTATTTTGTTATGGAACTTCCTATTTTCCCTGAATTTAAAAAAATAGAAATAGAGGATAAAAAGGTTCTCACGGATTTTTTTTGGAAATATCAGTCTGAAATATCAGAGATGACCTTTACAAATATTTTTATATGGAGGCAATATTATCAGCCAAGATGGGCAATATATAAAGACTGGATATTTATAATTTATAATATTGTTTCCTCTTTATATGGGCTGATGCCAATAGGTCCTGGCGTAAGGATTGAACCAGTCCAAATTCTTCTTGATTATCTAAAAGAATCAGGAGAAAAAAATCCTTCAATACAAAGAGCAGATAAAAGAATTGCAGAAGAAATAAAAAATTCTCAAATGTTTTTTATTACTCCATCCAGAGAATATTTTGACTATGTGTATCTCTCCAAAAATCTTATAGAATTGCCCGGCAGAAAATATCATTCCAAGAGAAACCATATAAAAAGATTCCAGGGTAAATATTCTTTTACTTATGAGAGATTTAAAGAAGAATATGTTAAGGAATGTTTGGAAATTGCTGATAAATGGTATCAGGCAAATAGAAGTGAAGATGACCTGGACCTTTTAGGGGAAATGTGTGCTATTAAAGAAATCCTTTCACATTTTTCCCAATTAGATATTGTGGGCGGTGTTATAAAAATTGATAATAATGTAGAGGCTTTTACTTTTGGGGAAAAGTTAAATAACAGCACAGGTGTAGTCCACATTGAAAAAGCCAATCCGGATATTCCTGGTCTTTATCAGGTGATAAATCAAAAATTTAGCCAGGATACCTTTAAAGATGTTGAATTTATAAATAGAGAGGAAGACCTTGGGATAGAAGGATTAAGAAAAGCTAAAGATTCTTATTATCCGCAGTTTTTTATAGAAAAATATAAAATTAGTCTATTGTGATATAATATTTCATTATGATTTGCTCAATTGAAGGTAAACTTTTAAAAAATCAGCCTATGGAAGCAATTATAGAGGCTGGAGGTATTGGATATCAGATAAAAGTTCCTCTTTCAACATCAAGAAAACTCCCTTCAGAAGGCTCTGTGGTAAAACTTCTTACCTGTTATATGATAAGGGATGAATCCCCTGAATTATATGGATTTATTACAGAAGAGGAATGGAAAATATTTCAGAAGCTTATATTACTTCCCGGTGTAGGACCAAAACTCGCCCTACGGATTTTATCCGGATTGAGTCCTCAGGAAATATACCACGCTATTATTTCACAGGATATAGATGTTTTTAAGAAAACCCCTGGTGTAGGCAGAAAAATTGCAGAAAGACTTATTGTTGAGATGAAAAATCAGATAGATGTTATAGAAGAAAGTATTGGAAAGCCTGATAGTAAAAATGAAATGATAAGAGATGCAGTGGAAGCTTTGACAGTTCTTGGTTATAAAAGAAGTGAAGCTTTTAATCTTGCCAAAAAAACAGCCTCAGAATTTGAAAATAAAAAAATAACTTTAGAGGAATTTATAAAAGAAATATTGAAAAAGGTTTAAAACTATGGATGACAATATAACTTCACCAGTGGTTTTATCTGAAGAGGTTAATTATGAAAATTCATTAAGACCTACAACTTTTGATGATTTTATAGGGCAGAAGCAGGTCAAAGACAATATGAATGTTTTTATACAATCTTCAAAGATGAGAAAAGATATTCTGGACCATATACTTCTTTATGGTCCTCCTGGTATAGGGAAAACCACACTTGCTTATATTATCGGTCATCAATTGGGAGTAAATATAAAATCCAGCTCAGGTCCTGTAATTGAAAAAGCCGGAGATTTGGCAGGAATACTTACAAACCTTGAAGAGGGGGATATACTTTTTATAGATGAAATACACAGAATACCAAGAGTTGTGGAGGAATATCTTTATAGTGCTATGGAGGATTTTAATATTGATATTATGCTGGGAGAAGGACCTAAGGCAAAATCTGTAAAAATACCATTAAAACGTTTTACTTTAATTGGTGCTACAACAAGAATAGGACTTCTCACATCTCCTTTAAGAAACAGGTTTGGTATTATTCATAGGCTTGATTATTATAATGTGGATGAACTTGCACAGATTATAAAAAGGTCTTCCGGTATTTTAAATATTAAAATAAATGATGAAGGCTCAATGGAAATAGCAAACAGGTCCAGAGGTACACCGAGAATTAGCAATAGACTTTTAAAACGGGTAAGAGATTTTGCTATTGTTCAGGGAGAAACAATTATAAATAAACAAATTGCTGCATTTGCTCTTGATAAGATGCTTGTGGATAGCAGAGGTTTAGATGAAATGGATAAAAGAATTCTGGAAACAATTATTTATAAGTTTAATGGAGGACCTGTTGGCCTAAAAAGTCTTGCTATTGCTGTAGGTGAAGAACCAGAAACAATAGAAGAGGTATATGAATCATATTTAGTAAGGGAAGGTTTTATTCAGAAAACATCTCAGGGTCGTACAATAACAAAAATCACATACCAGCACTTAAAAATTAAAACCCAGGAAGGTCTTTTTAGTGGAGCTTGAAATCAAAAAAATTGCCAAAAAAATTGGCAGGAGAAGCATAATTAAAGATGTTTCCCTTTCAATAAATAAAGGGGAAATAGTAGGGCTGTTGGGTCCTAATGGTGCTGGAAAAACAACAATATTTAAGACTATAATGGGTTTTATCATTCCTGATAAAGGAAATATTTTTTTTGAAGAAAAAGATATTACCCGTTTACCTGTCTATCAAAAAGCAAGTCTTGGATTAAGCTATCTTTTTCAGGAACCTGCAATATTTAATAAACTGACCGTTATGGAAAATTTGTTAATAATACTGGAAAATTTTTATTCAAAGCAAGAACAAAAAAAACAGGCGGAATATCTTCTGGATAAGATGGGCATAATTCATCTTAAAGATAGTATTGCTACATATCTCTCAGGAGGAGAAAAGAGAAGGCTGGAGATTGCAAGAAATCTTATTAATAATCCTAAAATTTTTTTATTAGATGAACCTTTTTCCGGTATAGACCCAAAAACTGTTTTTGAAATAAAAACCATGATAAAACAATTAAAAATAGATAATGTAGGTATTTTAATTACGGACCATAATGTCCGTGATGCCTTAAGTATTATAGACCGGGCATATCTTATACATAATGGTGAAATTATTATACAGGGGACTCCTGAGGAAATTTTAAAAAATCCATTAAGTCGTCAGGTATATTTTGGAGAAAATTTTTCTCCATAGAAAGAATTAATATGCAAAACATAAAACATATTGCAATTATTATGGATGGTAATGGCAGGTGGGCAAAAAAGAAAGGTTTACCTCGAATAGAAGGGCATAAAAAGGGGGTAGATGCCATAAAAAAAGTTGTTAGGGCTGCAGATGATTTTGGCATTAAGTATCTTACCCTTTATTCTTTTTCCACGGAAAACTGGAAACGACCAAAAAAAGAAGTGGAATTTCTTTTCAGACTAATGGAAAGCAGTCTTAAAAAAGAGGCACAAGATTTACATAAAAATAATGTCAGGGTTCTTTTTGCAGGCAGAATAAATGAAATTCCTTTATTCCTGCAGAAAACAATAGAGGAAATAAAAAAACTTACATGTAAAAACACAGGTTTAAATCTTATATTTGCCATAAATTATGGTGGAAGACAGGAAATAATAGATGCATTAAACAAGGCAATGGAAAAATATAAAAACAAAAAAATAGATATTAATATGATAAACAAATTTCTTTATATTCCTGATATTCCTGAGCCGGATATTGTTGTCAGAACCTCTGGAGAACAGAGAATGAGTAATTTTCTGACATGGCAGGCTATATATTCCGAGTTATATTTTACAGATAAATTTTGGCCTGATTTTGGAAGAAGTGATTTAAAAAAAATTTGTGATGAATATAAAAGAAGAAAAAGAAGGTTTGGTGGATTATGAAGAATGTAGTGATTTTTGGGTCTACAGGAAGTATAGGAACCTCAACATTAGATGTTCTTTCTTTACAACCAAAAGAATTCAGAGTTTTTGGTCTGGTCGCTAATCTGCAAAAAGAAGTTCTGAAAAAACAGATTGAAAAATTTTCTCCGGTTTATGTTGTTCTTCCTGAAAAAGATGAACAATTACCTGTTCTTTTCCCACGCACTAAATTTCTTTTTGGTGATGAAGGTATGGAGGATATAGTAAGTGTTTCACAGGTTGATATCATTGTTATGGCTATACCCGGGCTTGTTGGATTAAAGAGCACTTTAAAGGCATTAAATTTGAATAAAAAAGTGGCACTTGCCACCAAAGAAATTATTGTTTCTGCAGGTCCGCTTTTAAAAAAATATTTACATAATATTTTACCTGTTGATAGTGAACATAATGCAATTTTTCAGATTATTTCAGAAGAAAAAACAAATATAAAAAAAATATTTCTTACAGCTTCCGGAGGTCCTCTGTTAAAATACAAAGGCAAAACAGAAAATATTACCCCCAGGCAAATACTGAGGCATCCTGTATGGAAAATGGGGGAAAAAGTTACAGTTGATTCTGCAACTCTTATGAATAAAGGACTTGAAATAATTGAAGCCTCATTTCTTTTTAATGCGCAACATAAGCAAATAGATGTGCTTATTCATCCTCAGGCAGTTGTTCATGGGCTTGTCCTTTTTCCTGATGGATTTATGAAAGCTGTTTTATCTGTTCCGGATATGAAATATTCTATAAACTACTGCCTTAATTATCCAGCAAGAAAAAATATAAATCTTGATGATTTAGACCTTTTTAAAATTAAAAATTTAACATTTCAAAAACCTGATATCAATCGTTTTCCATGTTTAAGATTGGCAAAACAGGTTCTGGAAAAAGGGAATTCCTATTTGCCTGTATTAAATACAGCAGACCAGGAGGTTGTTAATAGTTTTCTTTGTGGTAAAATATCCTTTTCAGATATTCCGGTTATTATTGAAAAAGTTCTTGAAAAACATAAACCTGTTAAAATAAATAACATACAGGATATATACGAAACAGAAAAATGGACAAAACAACAAATAGCATCTCTAATATAAGGGTCCGATTTGCGCCAAGTCCTACAGGGTATCTACATATTGGTAATGCCCGAACAGCTCTTTTTAATTACTTATTTGCGCAAAAAACAAAAGGGTTTTTAATCTTAAGAATTGAAGATACAGACAGGGAAAGGTCATCCGGAGAATATGAACAAAGTATTATTGAAGACCTTAAATGGATTGGAATCCAGTGGGATGAAGGACCTGATACAGATGGGCATTTTGGTCCTTACAGACAAACTGAAAGGATTGAAATCTATAAAGAATTTGCAGAAAACCTTTTAAAAGAAAAAAAAGCATATTACTGCTATTGTACCAAAGAAGAAATTGAAGAAAGAAATAAACAATCTTCTATAGAAAAAAAAGCAGGATATGATAATAATTGTAGGACTCTCACAGAACAACAGGCGGGAAAATATATAAAAGAAGGAAGAAAACCTGTATTACGGCTTATTGTACCTGAAAAAACATTGGTTGTTTATGATCTTGTAAGGGGAAAAGTTGAATTTAACACATCTTTAATAAATGATTTTGTTATTATGAAATCTGATGGTATTCCTACATATCATTTTGCAGTTGTTATTGATGACCTTTTAATGGAAATAAGTCATGTAATAAGAGGAGAAGACCATCTTTCCAATACCCCAAAGCATATACTTATTTATGAGGCATTAGGAAAACAGACCCCACAATTTGCCCATATGTCTATGACCCTGGGTTCTGATAGAAGCAGGTTAAGCAAAAGGCATGGTGCGACATCCGTAAGAGCATACAAAGAGGAAGGCTATCTGCCTGAAGCATTTTTTAATTATATTTCACTTCTTGGCTGGGCAACAGGGGATGATAAAGAAATATTTTCCCGGGAAGAATTAATTAATGAATTTTCCATTGAAAAATGTTCCAAAGTAAATGCCATCTTTGACCCAAAAAAACTTTTATGGCTCAATGGAATATATATAAGAAAAGAAAAACCATTAAAGATTTTTCAGGCTTCCATGCCTTTTATTAAACAGGCTGGTATTTTGGATGATGTTTTAAAACAGAGCCAAGAAACAATTGAAAAAATAATAACCCTGCAGCAGGAAAGAATAAAAACATTAAAAGATGTTCCTGCCCTTATAGAATTCTTTGTAAAAGAAGAAATTGAATATAAAAAAGAGGATATTGAAAAATTTTCAGAAGGAACAATAAAAAACATGTTAAAAAATCTCCTTAATGAATTAACAAATATTGAATTTAAGCATGAAATACTTGAAGATAGTGTAAGGAAGTTCTGTGAACAAAACAATTTAAAAACATCAGATATTTTCCATCCGCTTCGTGTTGCAGTAACCGGAAGAATAAAAGGTCCGGGATTATTTGAAGCCATGGAAGTCATCGGAAAAGAAAAAGTCTTAAAAAGAATAGAAAATTTTCTCTCTTATTAAAATTCTTTCCTTAATATCTAAACCAAAAATCTAATTAAAAGTCTAATTTATATTTTCTGAAATAGACAATAAGTAAATTTTTTAGTATAATATTTTATAAATAAAATAAAGGAGACTATAACTTGACTTAAATAATATAAAGTTTAATATATAAAAATTGTAAAATATGAAAATTATATTTATAAATAATAGAAATATTATAATTCATAATAAAAAAGATGATATTTTCATAGAAAATTTTTCTTCTTTATCTTCTTCAGATATTTTAAATATTGAAAAAATAAAAGATTTTGATGCTATTATAATAGATAATCAACTACAACAACAAACTAATGTTATTCGTATTTTAAGACAAAATTTAAATGAAGAAATCGCCCTGAAGCCAGCCTTTCTTTTTTATCAAGAACAAGAAGAAGTAAAAGAAGATTTTTTAAATATCTCTTTATTTGATGGAAAAATTGCTGAAAAAGAAATTGATAAATTAATTACGCCAATACAAAATCTAACAGAAAAAATTGTATCTCTCCCAATATATACACAAGAAAATTTGAAAAATTTTAAGGAATATGTTGGATACAGGGTTTTAAAATTTCTTTATACCAGGGGCCAACAACTTATTCCTGTTATTAATTTATCATCTGATAATTTTTATACCTATCCTATTATTGATGTATTTTTTTCTCAATTAGAAAAATCCAGTATATCTAATATTTTTAATATTGTTGAATATATGGAAAAAGAAAATTTTGTTACGGGAAAATTCGTAGATATCATTCATAAATGTTCTAAGTGCTCATCATCTTATCTAAACTTTAGAGAAGTTTGTCCTAAATGTGGTTCTCCAAATATTAGCAAAGGAAACCTCATCCATCATTTTATTTGTGGTTTTACATCTCCAGAATCTAATTTTATACAGAAAGAGGGGTTAATGTGTCCTAAATGTAACAGAGTATTAAAACATATTGGAATAGATTATGATAAGCCATCAAATATATTTATATGTAATTCCTGCGGAATAAATTTTCAGGAACCAAATACTGATGTTTTTTGTTTTAAATGCCAATCTAAATTTTCTATAGAACAAATACAAAAAAAAGAAGTCAAATCTTATGAACTAACACCAAAAGCGATAGAATATATAACATATTTAACCCCTGAGGTTAATTTATCTCTGTCTCAAAGTAATATTTCCCAAATTAATGAATATAGCAATATAGTTCCTTATAATTTTTTTGAGCATATACTTTTCTTGGAACTTGAAAGGAAAAAAAGATATAATAAAGAAGGAACAATATGTTTTTTTCAAATATTAAATAATTTTCTTCCAATAAAACAATCTACTAAAAAAGATTATGAAATGCAACAACAACAAGATATTGACCTTTCCAAGAAAATAAAAAATTTGTTAAGAAAAAGCGATATAATGACATTTATTAATCCATATACAATGTTGATTCTATTTACTGAAACCCCTATAGAAAAAGCAAAAATTGCTATAGAACATATCAATTCTGAAATAGAAAAACCTTTTTATAAAAAAAATTTTTTTGGTTTACATAAAAACCCTTTGAATATTACAACTGTATATTTTTCCACTAACAATATAGAACAGATAAGGGGTTTTATAAAAAATAAAATAGCAAACAAGTAAAAATAATGAAAAAAATATGGATAATATTTGTGATTTTTTATATTACTGCAGTTGCTTTTGGAAAAATATCAAAATATAATCTTTCAAAAATTATGAATGAAATAGAACACTCTGTTGTTTCAGAAACCAAACCTTCAGAAAACATATCTGTTTTAAATCCTTTATTTAGCACTTCATTTTTAAAAGATTATTATACAAATGAAAACATCAGACTTACAAAAGAACAAATAAAATTGGAATCTGAAAATCTCGGATTAAAACTTAGAAGTTCATATACTTATAATACAAACATAAATTTTATTAGCCCCACACTCATACCTTATAAGTGGGATGTTTTTATTGGATTGTATTGGGATATTTTGAAAGGTGGTCTGCTTGAAAATAGAATGAAGGAAAAGGACCTCAAAGAAACATTAAAAGTAGAGAATCTATTGTCTTCATTAGGAACAAAAATGGAAAACGAGCCTGTATTAGTAATGGCTGTTACATATTTATTTAACAAATCCATAATACAATCCCTTAATAACGAACGGCGATTTCTTTTATTTAAATATAAAATTATGAAAAAACTGTATTTTTCTCATTATCTAAAAATTGAGGATGTCCAGAATGTCCAGAACCTATTAGAAAAAACAAATAGTAGGCTTAATGCATATAGAAAATACGATAAAAATATTCCTGAAATAGTAAAAAATAAGATAAGATATTTTAATGCAGCATCTTTACCTATACCGGGGCTAAGACTAAAAAAAATATATACCGCTATTAAAAATCCAAAATTGAAAAAATCCATTATTGCCTATCAAACAGCATCTGTGCCGGAATTCTATGATATACATATTACTCCATTTGCCGGATTCTATACAGGAGCGGTACGAACAGGAGGAGGTAATCAAAATTCCTATTCAGTTGGTATTTCCGTAACAATCCCTATCCCATTAAGAACTAATGAAGATAATAAAATCGTAGAGACAGAAAAAAAACTTGTGGCTTTAAATTATAAAATTGGCGTAAGACATTCTATAAATAAGGTTACAACCCACTATATTCATTATACACATAATATAGATACATTTATAAATCTTCTATTTTTAAAACAGGAAACATTGGCATTACTGAAAGATGATGTTATCAAATATAGATTTAATACTCCTGATTTTTCACCTCTAAATACGTTTTCAGACTACGAGACTCTTCTTGATACAGAAGTAAAAATTCTTCGGGTAAAAGAACTGATTTATTTAAATCTTATTGGCATACAGAAATATATACCCGACCCATCATCCATTACACGATTTATTTATTCATTGAATATGGAAAGGAAGATACCTGTGGAAACAAAAGAAAGACCCGGGGAAAGGTCCATCTATATCTGGTCAAATGAATTTAATAACATAAAAAATGATGATCTTTTCTGGTTGATGAAAACAAAAAATATTCAAACTGTTCTTATTTCAATTGGACAAAAAACAAATAAAGAAAAATTAAAAGAATTTATTAAAATGGCGACTTCCGGTAATATTAAAATAGATGCTCTCTTTGGTGAGAAAAATATTCCTTCTAAAGAAAAGATAAGAATAATAATGAATGATATTTCAGAATATGATTTTTCAGGAATACATCTTGATATAGAACCATATACATTACCGGATTGGAAAGAAAAAACCGGATATTATATGTCTTTATATATAAATATGCTGAAAGAAATAAAACAATCTCCATATATGACAGGAAAAAGTTTATCTGTTTCAGTTCCTATATTTTATTCGGAAAATTTTTTAAAAGAAATTTTTCCTATAGTGGATAAGATTTATGTAATGGCTTATGGAACAACAAATCCTTATAAGGTGGCAGGATGGATAAAAAAAGAAAATGAGATAGACAAAAATAAAGTTGTAGTTGCATTAAGAGTAAAAGATTTTAATAGTCAATATGAAATAGAAAATTTTATAGAAAAATTGAATGAAATAACCGGATGTAATCATTTTGCATTTCATTCTTTAAAATCTTTTATAGAAATTTTGAGAGAAAATTTATGAGATTAAGTCCTAAAAATATTGAAATAGAAACTTTATCAGAAAAACATAGGATTAATATAGCAAAATATATATATTTTGCTATATTAATTGGAATAATTTTAATCCTTATAGTAGAAACAGGAAAAATGTTTTCTTATATCACAGGATATGGAGAGGTTTTGTTTCCCAAAACGGATATACAGCCGGTTAATAATATCCGTCTACAAAATATTTATGTCAGTAACTACCAAAAAACTTACAAAGGACAGATTCTGTTTAAATATATTGAAAATGAAGGTTCCCCTTCACAATCTAAATTAAATAAACAAATTAGAGCAGTAAAAAATGAAATAATCTATTATAAAAAACTATTAAAAAAAAAAGAATATCAACTAAATCAAATGAAAAAACTTTCTCTTTTAGAAGTTTATATGCCTTCGGATTTAATAAATAAAGAACATGAAATAGAAACAATAAAATCTGAATTATTAAAAGCTCAAACACAAATTTTTCCTATAACAAGAGTTAAAAAAATTAAAACTTTTTATTCTCCGGATTCAGGTATAATAGGAAAAATATTTTTCGTTAAAGGGGAGGTAATAAAATCTGGAGAAACAATTATGACAATATATAAACCCAATAAAATTAAAATTAGGGGATACTTTAATCAAAAATATTTTATGGTTTTACATATTGGACAAAGAGTAAAAATTGAATTTGCAAATGGAGAGCAAGATTATGGCACGATAGAAAATATTTACTTTATTACTTTTCCTCAACCTTTACAATTTAGACAAACCTATCAGCCATATAAGAGAAGTATTGCAGTAGATATAAAACCTGACATTAAATCTTTTAAAAATAATGTTTATCCGTATATTTATAAAACATCAGTTGAGATTTATATTAAAAAATTTAAATTCCCATCTCTTTAGTTCTTCTTGATATCTTTTTAGGAATGAATGGAAGATCATAGGATTTTTTAAATAATAATTCCCTTACATAAGCATAGGTTCTCATTATTCTACGATAATATCCAAAATATATTGGCATAAGTGGTATATATAAGCCTAATTTGATATCCTTTTTTTTGTATTTTGAAATCCATAAAACCATAATAAATTGAAATAAAGTTGTAATAACATAAATAAGATATGTAAGAAAAAGTATATACCATCCTATTAAGTAAGGAAAAACAAGAAATATATAGAATAAATAAACAAAAAATATTATGTCCAATAATATAGTAAAAATTACTTGTTCTATAAAAGAAAAGAAATTTGAAAAACTGAAATTGTCAATTACTGAAAATATATTCCTATGCTTTTTTAGCCGTTTTATAAGTGTACTATCCCATCTTAATCGTTGTTTTGTTAACTTAATTAAATCAGAAGGGGCTTCAGTAAATGCAATTGCATCTGGTTCCATATATATTTTATATCCAAGTTTTCTTATTTTAACAGTAATATCTGCATCTTCTCCTGGACCCGGATCCCAACCTCCAACTTTTTCAATCGCCTCTTTTTTAAAAGCCCCAAATGCTCCGGAAACAATTCCAAGAATATTAGCAAATGATGTTGTAATTCTCCCGGACATTATAAGTAAAGCATATTCTAATGCTTGAATAGATGTCCAAAGAGTTTTATTAGCATTTATTATATGAATATCTGCAGAAACCGAACCTATTTTATTATCTATAAAAAATGGGATAGTGATTTTTTCAACGGCATCAGTATCCAGAAAAAGCGTATCAGCATCTACTGCAATAATAAATTTACCTTTTGCATAATATAGCCCTAAATTTAAAGCAGATGATTTTCCTCCTCTGATTTCATTATATAAATATTTATTAATCTTGTCGGCATTTAACAATTCTTTACATATAGACATTGTTTGGTCATCAGACCCATCATCCACAATAATTATTTCAATATTTTTATATGTTTGTTTTTCCAAAGAGTTAATGAGATATGGTATTGTTTTACTTTCATTTCTTCCAGCCGAAATAACTGTTATAAGAGGATTTTGTAAAAATAATTGTTCTCTGGCTTTTTGGTATTTTTTACTTGTACCAAATTTTTTAATTTTCCATGACAATATACCTATAAAATTAAGAACTACATATCTTGGAAAATCAAATATAAAAAAGAACCAGAAAAAAGAAAAAAGGGCTAAAAATCCCCCGGAACTATGAGATATTAAAAAATTAATTGAGTTTTCAATAAAAGAAAAAATATCAATCATATCTATATTATAGCATTTATATATAGTTTGTTATTTCTTATATTAGTATTAGTTTATATTTTAGAAAATTTGACAGAAACTGAAAAAAATTTATATTATTCTATATTATGAAGAAAAATAAAATTTTTATAATATCCGCAGTTATTGTCATTATTATTTTGGTTTCTTTAATTTCCTGGGGGGCGTATAAAAAAACAAGTAAAATAAAAAAATATTATCCTCCAATAAATAAAGCATTGCTTAATGATGCTTTATCTTATGGAAAGAAAAATGCATATCTTAACACCTATCAATTTTCCAAACCCTGGACAATAAACCTTGGATATGAAGATGGACAGGGATATGCAACATTATGTACTCCGTTTTTACGTTTGGCTTTATTAGAAAGAGACGCTGTTCGGAATAAAGAAACTCTGGACCCAAATCTTGAAAGAAAAATTTATAATCAGGAAATAGGAATTATCCATTTTCTTGTTACAATGTATGGAAACAGTCCAACATTTTCCAAAAGAATAAAAGCCTATCTTATATATAAAAAAAAGGTTATCAAACCAGAGTTTATATATTTCCCATTATATGGTCAAATGGGCAGAGAATATACACAGATTTCAAGTGGTGAAATTAAATTTCCAAAAGAAAATATTTCTAATAATGCCATAGTTACTCTTATTGTAAAAACTTTACCTAATCCTTCATATAAATGGGAAAATAATGCTTTCTGGAAAAAATCTCATACTGCAAAATTTAAATTCAATCTTGCAAAATATCGTTGATGCTGGTATAATTTTATGAAAAAACTAATAGACTTGCCTGAAGAAGGAAAAGCCATTATTGTAGGAGATACACACGGGGATTTTAATGCTTCAAGACTTATTGTTAAAAATTTTTTAAAGAAAAACTACTATATAATTTTTCTTGGGGATTATGTAGATAGAGGTAAATTTTCTAAGGAAAATATAGACTATCTTTTGGGAATAAAAGAAAAATATTCTAAGCTTATTCTTCTTGCTGGTAATCATGAAATGTATTCTATTTGTCCAGCTACCCCGGATAATTTTTGGCAAAGTCTTACAGAGCAACAGATTAATTATTATTCAGATATATTCAGGACTTTTCCTCTTGCGGTTTCAGGAAATGGTTTTATATGTCTTCATGGAGGGCTTCCTGATATTAAAAGAATTGAAGATATTGAAACAATTCAGGAGAATGATGAAAACTGGTTAAAAATTCTCTGGGGGGATTTCAGGGATAAACAGGGAGAATTTCTTGGAGACATTGGAGGAAGAATTAAATTGGGAAGAGACTATTTTTTTAGAATAATGAATAATATACAAAAAAATGTTTTTATTCGTTCTCATGACCCAAAAGCATCAGAAAAGATGTATGAAAATAGATGTCTTACAATCTTTACTTCAGAATCATATGGTTCTGAGAGAAAAATAGCGCTTATAGATTTAGAAAAAGAAATAAAAACAATAGATGATATTGAAATAATAAGGTTTTAAATTATGGTTGGCAATATTTCTGATTATATTCTTGAAGAAAAAATTGGAGGTGGGGCTTTTTCTATAGTATATAAAGCAACACGTGCTTCGGATTCTTTCAAAGAAAAAAAGGTTTATGCCATAAAAGTTCTTAATAAAAAAATAGTTAAAACAGAAGGCAGTAAAGCTATAAAACAGTTTGAAAGAGAAGCAGATATTGCAATACATCTAAACCATGAAAATGTTGTAAAAGTATACGAATGGGGCTATTTTAATGATAATCTTTCTATAGTTATGGAGTATGTAGAAGGAAAAAATTTAAATGAATTTATGCTTGAGCCGGATAAATATCCATTTGAAAAACTTATTGAAATCGGATATAAAATTGGTAAAGGATTGGTTTATATTCATCAAAATGGGATTATCCATAAAGACCTGAAGCCGGAAAATATTCTTATATCAAATGATGAAAAGATAGTTAAGGTTACAGATTTTGGAATAGCAAAAGTACCAAAAAAATGGTGGCAGAGGGATATTTTTGAAAAAGCAGGAACTGAAAGAAAATATAGCCGGATTTCCTATGCTTCTCCAGAACAAAAAAAAGGTCGTGCCACTATGAAATCGGATATATATAGCTTAGGTGTTGTTATTGATGAACTTTTGGTGGCTAAACTTAGTGTTCCTGATAAAAATGAAGAGGATTATTTCCAGAGAATAACCAATGTTGCGTTAAAATATAAAAGAGAAATACCCATACTTTCAGAAAACCTTCCTATTCCTGATTTGTGCAAAGAAATACTAAGAAAATCCACTGCAAATAATACTAATATAAGATTTGATACATCTGAGGAGTTTGTTTATCAAATTTCCAAATTCATATAATATTATTTTTATTTACATAAGTAAGGAGAATTAAAATGTACATTGGAGTGGATTATTATCCTGAGCATTGGTCCAAAGAACGATGGGAATTGGATGCTTTACTAATGCATAGTGCAGGATTTAATGTCGTAAGAATGGCAGAATTTTCATGGGTTTTTATGGAACCTGAAGAAGGGAAATTTCAATTTGACTGGCTGGATGAAGTATTAGATTTGCTTGCCAAACATGAAATTCAGGCTATTCTTGGTACACCAACTGCCGTTATGCCGGCATGGATGGCTAAAAAATATCCAGATTCCCTTGCTGTGGATAAATACGGCAACAGACTTGTCTGGGGTGTAAGAAAAAATAACTGTTTCAGTTCTATGTCTTATAATCTGCTTTCTGAAAGAATTATAAAAACCATGGCAGAGCATTTTTCTAAAATATCAAATGTTATTGGATGGCAGATTGATAATGAATTTGGTGGACCTATTTGTTACTGCGAAATTTGCCATAAAAATTTTCAGGAATGGTTAAAAAATAAATATCAATCTATTGAAAACCTAAATAAATCATTGGGGACACATTTCTGGGGGCATAAATTTAATTATTGGAATGAAATTCCCATACCAGATGATATGAATACTCATAATCCGGGTTTGTGTCTTGACTGGAAAAGATTTTGTTCATGGATGAATGTAAAATTTCAGCATAATCAGGTTAAAATTCTTAGGGAGTTATGTCCCAAACATTTCATTACTCATAACTTTATGGGATTATATCCTGATATTAATTATTATGATTTATCTGAAGATCTTGATCATGTTAGCTGGGATAATTATCCTGTATGGAAGGATAATCCATTTAATGAGAAGCAGGAAATATTTTATGGGGCATCTTTATCTGCTGATGTTATGCGCGGACTTAAACAAAAAAATTTTTGGATAATGGAACAGACAGCGGGTCCTGGTGGATGGGGTAGTTTTGGACGCAATACCTTGCCTGGGGAAATTAAAAAAATTTCATACCAACAGCTGGCACATGGAGCAGATGGAATAATATGGTTTAGGTGGCGTACCTGTACTGCCGGACGCGAGCAGTATTGGCATGGTTTATTGGGGCATGATGGGAAACCATTAAGAAGATATAAGGAAGCCGCAGAAACATCCAGAGAATTTCATATGATTGAAAATGAAATTAAAGATACAGCTATAAAAACGCAGGCGGCAATAATATATGATTATGATAGTATCTGGGCTACACAGATACAGCCAAGTTTTGATGGAAATAATTATGTTGAAAATATCCATAGATACTACAATGCTTTGTTAAGACAGGGTATAAATGTTGATATAATTAAACAAGATGAAGATTTTTCAAAATATAAAATTATAATAGCTTCTTCACTTTATATTCTGAAAAAATCAACAGCAGATAAGATTACAACCTATGTTAAAAATGGAGGTATATTCTTAACTGATTTCAGGTCAGGTGTAAAAAATGAAACAAACATTTGTTATGATATAACTCTGCCTGGTCTTTTAACAGATGTTTTGGGAATTGAAATTGAAGAATATAGTGCAATACCATTAAATACAGAATATCCTATAAAAAATGTAGACGGAAATGAATATCATGCTATAAAATATATGGATTGGATAACGGTAAAAAATGCTGAAGTTCTGGCAAATTATCAGGTGCAGTATTTAAATAATTTTGCAGCTCTTACAAAAAATAATTTTGGAAAAGGCAGAGCATATTATGCAGGAACAATAATTAAAGAGGAAAATTTTTACGATGAATTGATTGAAAATATTTTAAAAGATTCAGGAATTTCTTCTGTAATAAAACCTCCTTTGGGTGTGGAAATTTCAATTAGACAGGACAGTAGTAAAATATTAATATTTCTTATAAATCACACTATAAATAAAAAAGAGGTAAAAGTTCCGTCTGGAGCAGAAATACTGATTAATTTAGAAAGAATTAAAGATACTATTATTTTGGAACCTTTTGGTGTGGAAGTGATAAAAATTAAAAAAGTTTTATAATAAAATTTTTTGCCGGATATATTTCATTATTTCAATAAAATTATTGTCCAGCAGGCAATAGCTTTTTGTTTTCCAAGTAGTTCTGTTTTTTCCGTTGTTTTTGCTTTAATACCTATGCAATTTTCAGAGATATCTAAAAGTAAAGATAGATTATTTTTTATTTTTTCATACCATGGCTGCAATTTAGGTTCATCGGCAATAAGTATAATATCAATATTTTCAATTTTCATATGGGTTTCTGTAAGAAATACCAAATATTTTTCAAGTATTAGCCTGCTTGAAATATTTTTAACTGATTGGTCTGTATCAGGGAAAAGCGTTCCTATATCAGGTTTACTCAAAGCTCCTGCTATTGCATCAGAAAGCGCATGAAGTAGAACATCACTATCGCTATGACCATCCAATCCTAATTCAAAAGGAATTTCTATTCCTCCAATTATAAGTTTTCTTCCTTTTTTAAGTTTATGTATATCAAATCCAATACCTATTCTCATAGATGTATTATACTATTTTTTTAGATTTATTTAATAAAATTTGTATAAATTTTTAAAAATGTTATTATATATAAACTTTAATATAAATTTATACTTATATATGGAAAATTATTTAAAAAATATAAAATTTGATAATAATGGACTTATTCCGGCTATTATTCAGGATGAAAAGGGTACAGTTTTAATGCTTGGATATATGAATGAAGAAACCCTTAAAAAAACTATAGAAACATTAAAAGTTCATTTCTGGAGCAGAAGCAGAAAAAAATTATGGTTAAAAGGTGAATCTTCAGGACATTTTCAGGAAGTAAAGAAAATATACCTGGATTGTGATGGAGATACAATTCTTATAAAAGTCAATCAAACGGTTGCTTCATGTCATGAGGGGTATTATTCCTGTTTCTGGAGAAAGTTAAAAGAAAAAGAATGGGAAATATGTGAAGAAAAAATTTTTGACCCCCAAAAGGTGTATAAATGAAAAATCATTATATAAGACTTTTTATTATAGCCGCAATCATTGGCTTGTGTATCTGGGCTATATACCCGGTTCAACAAAAAATAAAGGAAGGTCTTGACCTTAAAGGTGGTGTTCATATTGTTCTTCAGGTGGAAAAGCCACTCAATATACCGCATCCTAATATGTCAGATGTTACAAATAGAGCTCTGGAAATTATAAGAAACCGTGTGGATGCTCTTGGAATATCTGAACCTTCTATTGAAAAATCAGGTATGGACCGTATTATTGTTGACCTTCCTGGTGTTAAACAACCTCAACAGGCCATCAAAATTATAGGAAAAACAGCTTTGCTGGAGTTTTGTCTTGTATCTGATAATCAGCAAAAAATTGCTGAAGCTATAAGTGGCAAGGTTCCAAAAGGATATCAACTTCTTTATAGTGAAAAAAGGAATGCAAATGGTGTTATGGAAAAATCTGCTCCTTTATTGGTAAAAGTTCCGCCTGAGTTAACAGGAGCTGATTTATCGGATGCTCAGGTTGGGTATAGCAACAGTGGTTTTCCAGTGGTAAGTTTAACATTTAATAGCAAGGGTACAACAAAATTTTCCGATGTAACAAGTGCAAATGTAGGCAAAAGACTTGCAATTATTCTTGATGGAATAATCCAGTCTGCTCCTGTTATCAGAGAAGCTATTTCCGGTGGTAAGGCCCAGATTTCAGGCAATTTTTCTCTTAGCGAAGCGAAGAATTTAGCTCTTGTGTTAAGAGCAGGAGCATTACCTGCAAAGGTCAAGGTAATATATAAACAAATTATAGGTCCATCACTTGGAAAACAATATATTCAAGATGCAATTCATGCAGCATTATGGGGTTCTATTGTAGTTGTACTTTTTATGATAATTTATTATGCAGGTTTTGGCCTTTTGGCTGATTTTGCACTTGTATTAAATATTCTTATGCTTCTTGCTGTAATGGCTGTTTTTAAAGGAACCCTGACACTCCCTGGAATAGCAGGAATCGCTCTTACCATAGGTATGTCTGTTGATGCCAATATTCTTATTTTTGAAAGGATAAGAGAAGAATTAAAATTGGGAAAATCTCCAAGGGGGGCTATTGATGCAGGTTATCATAGGGCATGGAGTGCTATTATTGACTCTCATGTAACGACAATAATAGCCGGAATAATACTTTTTTATTTGGGAGCAGGAGCAATTAAAGGTTTTGGTTTTACTCTTACAGTGGGATTGGCAGCCAATCTTTTAACAGCAGTATTTATAACAAAATCAATTGTTGATTATATCGTTGATGCCAAAGGTGTTGAAAAAATAAGGATATAAAATGGAACTGATTAAAAAAACAAATTTTGATTTTTTAAGTTATAGAAAATATTTTTATATAATTTCATTGACAATAATTATTGCTGGAATTATTTCTTTTGCTTTAAGAGGGAAAAAAAATTTTGGCCCTGATTTTATTGGTGGGGACCTATTACAGATTCAAATAACTTCTCCAGTATCAAGTGCCACTATCAGAAATTATCTTCAGCCTTTAGATAAATTTCAGATAAGAGTTCAAACCGTTGGGTCTTTACATAATCAATTTATAATAAGAAGTCTTCCCAATACTTCATCTATAATATTAACACAATTACAGGATACTATTGGCGCATCAAATATAAAAGTTTTAAGTAATTCTGTTATTTCTCCCACTATGAGTACTACTTTAAGAAATAAGGCTTTAATAGCTTTTTTTATAGGATTAATAGCTATTCTTATATATATTGCTATCAGATTTGAATTTCACTTTGGGATAACAGCTACTATTGCTACATTTCACGACCTTCTTATTGTAATGGCTTTTATGGCTCTTGCAGGTAAAACTTTTGATTCCACTTTAATCGCTGCTCTTCTTACAATTGCCGGTTATTCCACCAATGATACAATTGTTATTTTTGACAGAATAAGAGAAAATATAAGAAAGACAAGAAGTACAAATTACATGGAGGTTTTTAATAAAAGCATCAATGAAACACTAAGTAGAACCACTTTAACCGTTTGTACAGTGGTTTTTGTTGACCTTGCTCTTTTCTTTTTTGGTGGAGAGGCACTTCATGATTTTGCGTATGCTTTACTTATTGGGTTTGTAGTTGGAGCATATTCTTCAATTTTTATTGCTTCTGCACTTATAATCAGCTGGCAGAAAAAAAATCCATTTAAAATTAAGCTATGAGAATTATTGGTGGATATCTAAAAGGAAAAAATCTTTATTTTGAGAAAAATTATAAAATCAGACCAACAAAGAATATTGTAAGAGAAGCGATTTTTGATATAATTGGAAATGAAATAAAAAACAAAAAAATTCTTGATGTTTTTGCTGGTACCGGGGCATTAGGGATAGAGGCTTTAAGCAGAGGTGCAGGTTTTGTGGTATTTGTTGAAAATTCTATAGATTCTTTGACTATTTTAAAAAAAAATATATCTTCTTTAGGTATTGAAAATAAAACAAAAGTTATTCTTTCTTCAGGAGAAAGAGCTCTTAAAAATTTTTTAAAAAATGAAGAGATTTTTAATATAATTTTTGCAGACCCTCCATACTATTATGAAGGGAAAAAAATTGAGAAAATTTTTAGGTTTTCCCAGGGATGTGTAGAAGATAGAAGTATTTTAATATTTGAAACTTTTCATAAGGTAAAGATGCCGGAAAAATCAAATAATTGGGGAAAAATAAAAGAAAAAAAATATAGTTCAACAAAAATAAATATATATAATTATATAAAAAAATGAAGTGAAAAATGTTTGAAATAAGTTTGGATTGTCTTTAATGATTTATTTGAGTATTGGTAGTTATAAAGCAGAAAAGAGCAATTCACAACTTATCTCTTGCTTTAGTATAATTAAAATATTATGAAAAAAACAATAGCAGTGTATCCGGGCAGTTTTGACCCTATAACCAATGGACATATAGATATTATAGAAAGAAGTTTGAAATTTATTGACAGTATTATAATTGCAGCTACAGATAGCCCATCTAAAAAACCTTTATTTGAAATTGATAAAAGAATTTCCATGATAAAAGATATATTTAAAGAAAATAACAATATTAAAGTGGAAAAATTTAGCGGGCTTCTTGTGGATTATTTAAAAAAGAAGAAAATTTTTCTTATCATAAGAGGTTTAAGAGAAGTTTCTGACTTTAATTATGAATTTCAATTGGTGTTAACAAATAGAAAATTTTTATTCAATCTGGAAACTATTTTTCTTATGCCCAGAGAAGATTATATTTTTTTAAGTTCTTCAATTATAAAAGAAATTGCTTCTATGGGTGGAGAAGTGGAAAAGTTTGTTCCTGATATTGTTGTTAATGAGTTAAAAAAAATATATAAAATATAATTTTAATCGGAGGAAAATATGACTACACCAAAACGGCATTCAAATAGTCGGACAAATATGAAAAGAAAAAGTAAAAAGCTTCACACTATTGATTTATCTACATGTTCAAATTGCGGTGAAGCAAAACTTCCTCATAGAATATGTCCCAAGTGCGGTTATTATAATGGCAAGCTTGTTATTCCGCCAAAAGTGAAAAAAGAGAAAGCCCCGGCATGAAAATAAAAATTGCAATTGATGGTATGGGTGGAGATAAAGCTCCATTGGAGATTATAAAAGCTGTCAAAGCCTTTGCCAGTAAAGAAAAAGAAAGTGAAATATATTTATTTGGACCTTCCAAAGATATTTCTCCATTAATAAATACAAATATAGTGGAAAATATTTCTTTTATTGATTGCCCCGGATATATTCCCATGGACTATAAAATAAATCTAAACCTTTTCAGAGAAGAAAATACTACAATGTATAAAATTCTGAAAATGATAAAAGAAGAAAAGGCAGATGTTGCTTATAGTGCTGGAAATACTGCCACTTTTGTTTCTCTTGCAGTTTATATTCTTGGAATGATAAAGGGGATTGAAAGACCGGCAATATGTGTTAATCTTCCAACTCAAAAAGGAGGCAGTACACTTTTTGTAGATGTAGGAGCCAATATTACACCTAAAATAATTCATCTTGTCCAGAATGCTTATATGGGTGCATTATATGCTCAGGAGGTTTTTGGAATATCTTTCCCTAAAATAGGACTTTTAAATATTGGTGAGGAAGAAACAAAAGGTGATGATTTAAGGCAAAAAACATATAAGATATTAAAAGAAAGTAAAAATATAAATTTTATAGGAAATATTGAAGGACATGATCTTTATGCTGGAAAAGCAGATGTTGTTATTACAGATGGATTCAGTGGAAATCTTATTCTTAAAGTCAGTGAAGGAATAACAAAATCTTTTAAAAACATGCTGCTTGACGAATTAAAAAGCTCTTTTACCGGTAAAATGGGGCTTTTGCTTACACAGAATATTTTCAGGGATTTTTCAAAGAAAGCTGATTATGCAGAATATGGAGGAGGGATCTTACTTGGAGTAAATGGGAATGTTATTATTAGTCATGGAAGGTCATCAGCAAAAGCCGTTGTCAGTGGATTGAATTTAGGTGGGGAAATAATAATGAGTTCTTTTTTGAGCAAACTTAAGGAGAACAGTGAGAAATGGGAGCAAAACTTTTAGGAATTGGTTCTTATTTACCTGAAAAAATTTTAACAAATAAAGACCTTGAAAAAATGGTGGATACTTCTGATGAATGGATAACCACAAGAACAGGAATAAAAGAAAGAAGGGTTTCTTCTCCTTCCCAGGCAAGTTCAGACCTGGGTTACCAGGCATCTTTAAAAGCAATAGAAAATGCCGGTATTGTAAAAGAAAGTATAGAGATGATTATTACTGCAACTATAACCCCGGATATGTTTTTCCCTTCAACAGCATGTATTATTCAGGAAAAATTAGGGCTTGATAATATTCCTTGTTTTGACCTTAGCTCAGCATGCGCAGGATTTATATATGGGCTTGAGATTGCAAGAAGTTTTATTGATTCAGGCAAATATTCTACAATTTTGGTTATAGCCACTGACTGTATGAGTAAGGTCACTGATTATACAGACAGGTCAACATGTATTCTTCTTGGTGATGGTTCGGCGGCAGCCGTAGTTGGAAAATCTAAAGATGATATAGGGATTTTAGATTCCTATCTTGGGGCTTCAGGGAAATATGCCAGGCTTCTTTATATGCCTGCTGGTGGCTCAAGACAGCCTGCTTCCATAGAAACAGTAACTCAAAGACTTCACTATATGAAAATGGAAGGTTCTGCAGTGTATAAAGTGGCTGTTACATCAATGGTGGACGCAGTAAATGTTGTATTAAAAAAAGCAGGACTTTCAAAGGATGATATTTCTTTATTTATTCCTCATCAGGCAAACTTAAGGATTATTCAGGCTATTGGAAAAACCCTTGATGTGCCAATGGAGAAAATTTTTGTGAATATTGAAAAATACGGGAATATGTCTGCGGCTTCTGTAGGTGTTGCTTTTGATGAAGCAATTAGAAATGAAAAAATAAAAAATGGAGATACTATTTGTATGGTATCTTTTGGCTCAGGATTCACCTGGGCATCAAATATTATAAAGTTATGAAAACAATAGGAATTGTTTTCCCCGGACAGGGTTCTCAATATATAGGAATGGGTAAAGAATTTTTTGATATATATCCCGAAGTAAAAAAAATATTTGATATAGGTTCCAATATCACAGGTATTGATTTGGCAAAAATTTGTTTTGAAGGTCCTCTTGAGACCTTAACAGAAACATCTAACTGTCAATTAGCAATGTTTGCTGTTAATATTTCGGTTTTTACGGTTTTACAACAAGAATTTCCTTTTATTCCAGACTTTTCTGCCGGGCATAGTCTTGGTGAATATTCTGCTCTTTTTTCTGCAGGATGCTTATCTATTAAAGATGCATTTACAATTGTGCAAAAAAGGGCCGGGTTTATGAAAGACTCTGCCATAGAAAATCCTGGTTCAATGCTGGCAATACTTGGAAAAGATGAAAATCAGGTAAGACAAATAATAGAGGGTTTTAATATTGAAATTTCAAATATAAACAGTCTAAATCAAATAGTTGTCGGAGGAAGAAATCAGGATATAAAAAATTTTACTGATTTTTTAACACAAAATAATATTAAGTATATTCTGTTAAAAGTATCAGGAGCGTTTCATACCTCTTTAATGGCTGAAGCAAAAGAAAAATTAGAAAAAGAAATAGAAAAAATACAATTTAAAACATCTTTATTTCCTGTATATACAAATTTTAATGGTGAAATTTTAAAAGATAAATATAATATAAAACAGGCATTATTGGAACAAATTATTAATCCTGTTCAATGGGTGAAAATTGTAAAAAGTTTTCCATCTGAAAGTATTGTTATTGAATTAGGGCCCAAAAAGGTTCTTTCAGGACTTATAAATAAGATATCACCGGAAATTAAAACCTTAAATATAGAAGATAAAAAAACATTAGAACAAACTCTTAATTTTCTGAAAGGAGAAAAATAATATGTTAAAAGATAAAGTAGCAATTATTACAGGAGCCACAGGAGGAATTGGAAGGGCGATTTTACAAAAATTTAGTGATAGCGGTGCAAAATTGGTTTTATGGGATGTAGCAGACCCTGAAAGTATTGTAAAAAAATTAAGAGAAAAAGGTATTGATGCTATAGGAGATATTGTTGATATAACAAAATCCTCCCAGATAGAAATCTCGGCAAAAAAAATTATTGATAAATTTGGCAGAATAGATATTTTAATAAATAATGCAGGCATTACCAAAGATAATCTTATCATAAAAATGAAGGAAGAAGAATGGGATAATGTTTTAAACATAAATCTTAAAGGTGCCTTTTTATGTACAAAAATTATAGGTAAAATAATGTGGCTTCAGCATTCTGGAAAGATAATTAATATGGCTTCAATTATAGGACAGATTGGAAACATGGGGCAGGTAAATTATTCTGCTTCAAAAGCAGGCCTTATAGCTTTAACCAAAACATCAGCAAAAGAATTTGCAAGGGCAAACATTCAGGTAAATGCTGTTGCTCCCGGATATATTATGACACCGATGACAGAAAAATTACCAGAGCAGGTAAAAAATAAAATGCTGCAGGCTATACCACTGGAAAAATTTGGTTCTCCGGATGATGTTGCAGAAGTTGTTTTATTTTTTGCTTCTGATAAATCAAATTATATTACAGGACAGGTTCTTAGAGTTGATGGTGGCCTTGTAATGTAATTTAGTATATGATAGATAGACCAACAATAGCAAACCCGACTACTTTATAGATTTTTCCATGACACAACAATACCTTTCCATATAGATTTTTTATGACGCAATGCGATTACTTGACAAAATGATACTTATAAGGTATCATTACAATAAAAGTAAAAAAAGGAGATTACAATGGATACGATAAAGACAATAGATGTGAAGAAATTAAGCCATGAAGAAAAGGAAAAACTGATTTTTCCTAATCTGGAGGCTTTGGGGATAAATGAAACTTTGAGGATTATTTTGGATTTTAATCCACTACCCTTAACATATATGCTGAAGGCACGTAATGACTTTGAAATTTCCTATGAAAAAGAAGGTCCTGTTGAATGGATATTGAAAATAAAAAAGATGGAGCAGAATACAGATGGTAAACAGTACCTGAAGAGTTTGTTAAGGGATATAAAGTTGGGTGGGGCCCCTGAAGAAACAAGAGAAAAAGCCAAAAAACTTTTTCAGTCAGTGGATGCCAAAACTCTGGGTATGGTGGAACAGGAATTGATAAGGGAAGGGGTTTCCCATGAAGAAATAAGGAAGAGCTTATGCGATATACATCTGGAGGTTTTAAGGGATGCCATGGTTTCAAAAAGAATAAAAGTTTCGGCTCCTCATCCTATCAACACTTTTATGGAAGAGCACAAGATTCTCCTTGAAAATCTTAATCAACTAAGCCTGTTGACAGCAAGGTTAAAGGATAAAAAAAGTTTTGAGGACATGAGGGATGACCTGGAAAAATTAAAGGATATTTCCCATCATCTTGTAGAAGCTGAAGCCCATCACCAAAGGGAAGAGGATGTACTTTTTCCAAAACTGAAAGAACACGATGTAGTAGAGCCAGCAGAAATTATGAAGATGGACCATGTAGAATTTAGAAAAAGGAAAAAAGAGTTATACAATCTGGTGCAAAATTATAATGATTATGATTTTAAAACATTCAAAAAACAGGTTATGGAACAGGGTGAGTATTTAAGCAAGGAATTGGAAAGTCATATTTTCAAGGAAGATAATATCCTATATCAGATTGCGCTTCAGCTGTTAAATGAAAAAGAATGGGTAGAGGTGAAAAAAGGGTGTGATAAAATTGGTTATTGTTGTTTTACACCATCTGACCAGAAGTAGAATATAATATTGAAAAGGGGTGATAATAATGGCAGATAAAATAGAAACATTAGATTTAAGGGCACTTCCTCCTTTTGAGCGGCATGAAAAAATATTTGAGCTCTGGGATAAACTAAAAGTAGGGGAAACCCTGAGAATTATTAATGACCATGACCCACGGCCTCTTCATTATCAGTTTGAGGCAGAACAAAAAGACAGGTATGAATGGGAGTATGAACAAAATGGTCCCAAAGATTGGATTGTTAAGATAAAAAAGCAAAAATAAATAAATACAGTCCTAATCCAATCCACTTGATTCCAAAATTGACCATAGAATAGAAAAATATAGTTGATGTCGGACTTGTAATGTAATCAGTCAGTATACTTTTTGACAACCAGACTTATATTATGCCCTCCAAAACCAAAAGAATTTGAAAGAGCAATTTTAATATCTTTTGTTCTTGCTTCATTTGGAACATAATCAAGGTCACATTCAGGGTCCTGGAATTCATAATTTATTGTAGGAGGGATTATTCCTTCTATGCATGTAAGAATAGAAACTATAAATTCTACAGCTCCGGCGGCTCCCAATTGATGTCCTACCATTGATTTTATTGAACTTATAGGGATATTATAGGCTTTTTCCCCGCAAAGTTTTTTTATTGCTTTTGTTTCGCTTTTATCATTTAATTGTGTAGATGTTCCATGCGCATTGATATAATCTATTTCAGATACATCAATATGTGAGTTTTCAATAGCGGATTTCATGGATAAATACGGTCCATAACCTTCAGGGTCCGGAGCAGTAATATGATAAGCATCACAGCTCATACCATAGCCTAAAAATTCAGCATAAATTTTTGCATTTCTGTTTTTTGCATGCTCTTCTGTTTCAAGTACAACAATTCCGGCTCCTTCTCCCATAACAAAACCATCTCTCGTTTTATCAAAGGGTCTGCTGGCTTTTTGAGGATTATCATTTTGTGTTGATAGTGCCTTCATAGTGCAAAATCCTGCCAATCCCAGAGGGGTTATACATGATTCTGTTCCGCCTGCAATAATAATATCTGACATACCAAGTCTAAGAAAATCTAAAGAGACTGCTAAAGCATGCGCTCCTGAAGCACATGCGCTTACAGTAGCAAAATTAGGTCCTTTTAAACCAAAATTTATCGCCACCTGTCCAGCAGCCATATCAGGGATAAGCATAGGAATTAAAAGAGGGGAAACCCTGTTTGGTCCATTTGATAACAAAATAGAATGTTGTTGTTCTATTACCCTTAATCCTCCGATACCTGCACCAATAATTACCCCGATTTTTTCTTTGTTTTCTTTTTCAAATTCTAATCCGCTGTTTTTTATTGCTTCGTTAGCTGATTGAAGAGCGAATTGAACAAATTTATCCATTCTTCTTAGGGCTTTGGAATCCACTACATCACATTGGAAATCTTTTACTTCTCCGGCAATTTTTGTAGGATATGCAGAAATATCAAAATTGCTTATCCTGTCTACGCCGCTTTGTCCTCTAATAAGATTTTCCCATGTTGTTTTTCTATTATTTCCTATTGGGGTGACTAATCCGAGGCCTGTTACTACTATTTTTTTCATTTATTTTTTTGTTTTTTCTTCAAGATATTTTATTGCATCGCCAACTGTTCGTATTTTTTCAGCATCTTCATCAGGGATTTCAACATTAAATTTCTGGTCAAAATCCATAATAAGTTCTACAGTATCAAGTGAATCTGCTCCAAGGTCATCAACAAATGAAGAAGATTCCTTAATCTGAGATGGGTCTACTTTTAATTTTTCCACAACAATATCTTTTACAATTTTTTCTATTTCACTTCTTTCCATAATTCCTCCTATTAAATTAATTAATAATAAAATTTTAAGAAGGTTAATTTTATCATATATTTTCCACTTTTAGCAAATTTTTTAAAATCTTTTCTGTTTTGTTTAAAATATATTCTAAATCTGTTTGACTTATACTTAAAGGCAAAAACAGATATATTATATTCCCCAAAGGTCTAAGAATAATTCCTTCCTGAAGACCTTTTTTATAAAGTTTATATCCTATTCTTTCAGTAAAATCAAAGGGTTCTTTTGTTTCTTTATTTTTTACAAGTTCTATTGCACCAACCATACCAATATATCTAACATCTCCTACAAAATCCATATTCCTGAATTTTTCCATTTGATTATGAAAAAATGGTATGATGCTCTGTACTTTTTTTAGTGTGTTTTCTTTTTTAAAAATTTTAAGACTTGCTACAGCTGCAGAACAGGAAATAGGATTGGCAGTAAATGTATGTCCGTGGAAAAATGTCTTTTTTTTGTCATAATCATCATAAAAAGCATTATAGATTTCATTGGTTGTTAAAGTGGCTCCTAAAGGTAATACTCCAGATGTTATTCCTTTTGAAAGACAGAGAAAATCCGGATAAATATTTCCATAATCACAGGCAAACATTTTTCCTGTTCTTCCAAACCCTGTGGCAATTTCATCAACAATCAGATGTATATTATATTTTTTAGTTAATTGTGCTGCTTTTATAAGATAGTCCGGAGGATAGATAATCATTCCTCCTGCTGCCATTAATAAAGGCTCCAATATTAATCCGCATATTTTCTTATTCTGCTTTTTTACAATAGACTCAAGACTCTGGAAACACTCTATTTTACAGTCTTTTTTTAATTTTTTTTCAGGGCATCTATAACAGTAAGGAGAATCAGCTTTGATAGATGAAAAAAGAAGGGGTTTAAATGGCTCATTAAAAATACTATCTCCACTGACACTCATGGCTCCAATTGTATCTCCATGATAACCATGGTCAAGGCATACAAAAAGTTTTTTTTCCTTTTTACCTTTATTCTGCCAGTATTGAAAAGACATTTTTAGCGCTGCTTCAACAGCAGTAGAGCCATTATCAGAAAAAAATACTTTTTTAAGATTTTCAGGGGCAACATCTAATAGATTTTCTGCAAGCAGGATTGCCGGTTTATGAGTAAATCCTGCAAATAATACATGGTCCAGAGACTTAATCTGTTTTTTTATTGCCTGTGTTATCATCTGATGATTATGTCCGTGAATATTACACCACCATGAAGAGATAGTATCATAATACATTTTATTATTTTCATCATAAATTTTTATCCCCTTTGCTTTTTTAATAAATATAGGAGGCAAATCCTGGCAGTCTTTCATTTGTGTATAGGGATGCCATATATATTTAAAATCTTTTTCAGTCCATTTTTTCATCTAAAAACTTGGCTCGGAGACCCCATCCGTAAGGACGGGGAGGAGAGCCAACCTCCTTGACAAATTATTGTTTTTATGATATAATTATTTTTATGAAACTTATAAAATCTATCAAATG
>JAJYYV010000058.1 GCA_021800535.1 bacterium
TATTTGTCGGGATCAATTAAGTCCCACGGGCAAAGTCAACCTATAACCTATCTACTCCGAACAAGTTCTTTTATTTTACCTTATCCAGAGTTTTTCACCATTTGACAATTATCATATCATCTATTTGTTTAATTATACCCATATTTATTAAAGCACAATTCGTTCTCTTGACAAAGGTTAACATCTATGTTAACATTAATTTGTGCAACGAAAAATAGTTTTTTACAAAACCGATAGCAATCGATGCCAGGTAAAAGAATTTCTTGATAAATTACCAAGCAAAGTTGCTCAAAAAGTAGTTTGGGTTTTAAAATTAATTGAAGATTTAGATAGAGTACCTTCTTCATATTTTAAAAAACTTGAAGGAACTGATATATGGGAATGCCGAATAAAATTTGCATCAAACACATATCGGATTTTAGGTTTTTTTACAAATGAAAATACTATAATATTAACACATGGTTTCATGAAAAAAACAGAAAAAATACCACAAAGAGAAATTGAAATTACACAAATCTGCAAAAAAAATTATTTATCCAAAAGGAGGGAAGAACAATGAGTGATTTAACCAAATATATAGAACGAAGAAAACGAAAAGATAAAAAATTTGCTAAAAAATTTGATGAAGGATACGAACAATTTAAAATAGGGGCTATGTTGCGTCAAGCCAGAGAATCTACAAGATTAACACAAGAAGAATTGGCCCGACGATTAGGAACAAAAAAAACAGCAATTTCCCGTATTGAAAATCATGCTGAGGATATAAAACTTTCCACATTAGAAAATGTCGCTAAGGCACTTAATAAACATTTATCAATTTATTTATCCTGATGAAAAGTTTAAACATAAAAAGGACGGTGAAATATAAATGGGAAGAATAATAATAAAGAATACAGTAAAAAGAGAAAAAGGATTTCTGTATTATGTAGATGGACAAGGAAATGTCTGTGAAGCAAAAATGGCAACAGGCGGGAAAAAGAAAAAAAGCCAAGAAGTAAATATGAAATTATACCCAATTTTTATATCGTAAAAGAGGTTACGGACTATCAAGTCTTATTTTTATCTGTTATGTTTTCTTTATTTTAAAATCTTAAACAAATTTATTCTTAATACAAATAGTCCGTAACCTCTTCCTTCAATATAGTTATACCTAAAAACCTTTCAAAAGGAAATAGAAATTAAGAAATAAAAATATAATTAAAGTTATGTTTAAGATAAATTTTTATTAAAAACCATGGAACTTTTGCCTTAAATGTAATATGCAAATATATTCATTTTTGGGTATAATTAAACAAATGGGAGTAAAACACCGCGGCTTTTTGTCTAACCTCCTGTCCTTTCGCTATTTCCCTGTTAATTTAACCCTCCAGAAATTTCTATTTTAAAATCCAACAATTTCTGGAGCTGAAAATCAATAACATTTTTTCAATTTAAACGATCCTTTTTCATATCTCCCCCTTGTTTTGAAGAGATATTTTCGGATAGATTTATTTTTGGCACAATGATTCGTTTTCGTGTAGATTTATTATGGCACAATGCGATATGTGGATTTACATAAAATTTTGAGGTATAATATTATAAATAAAGAAGATGAAAAGCATAAAATATTATTTGGAAACAACTGTGTTCAATTTTGTTTTTGCGGATGATGCTCCGGAGAAAAGAGAAATAACAAAAAAGTTTTTGGAAATCATATCTGCTACGCCATGCGAACTGTTTATTTCTGAAACGGTGATTGATGAAATAGATTTAGCCCCAGAATCAAAAAGAACATCCATGTATGAACTTATAAAAAAATATAATCCTACTGTGCTTGAACAAAACGAAGAGTCTGAAGAATTAGCAGAAAGATATATTGGAGAAGGCATAATCCCACAAAAATATGACAATGACGCTTTTCATATCGCCGTTGCTACCGTTAATGATATAGACGTGATTATCAGCTGGAACCTTGAACACATTGTAAAACTAAAAACAAAAATTGCCGTGGAAGGAATAAACCGGCTTATGGGCTATGGAACAATAGAAATAGCCACACCGGAGGAGGCTTTATGATGGATAAAACATTAAAAGAAATTCATGATATAAGAGAAAAAATTTATGAAGAAGAAAAAGGATTTAGTTCCGCAGAAAGGCTTGAAAGACTTCATAAAAGAGTAGAACAAATTATGCGTGAAAGAAACATGCATTTACGGATAATAAATAAAGAACCAGTTAATTCCAAATAAAAAAATAAACAAAGTATTAGTTCACAACCAGAAAAATCATACGCCCAGAAGTGCCAGATTATATTATGTCTATGCTGGCACTTTTTTTATGAGTATCAAAAACGACCGTTTTCTTTCCGTTTTAGTTTTTTACAAAAAACAGCCTTTTTATATAGGTTTTATGGTAAACTATGTCTGGAATGAAATCAAAGTTAATAAAAAAATCAATAATAAGACTTTATTTCCTTAGGAGATAATATGAAAATTGGGTATGCCAGGGTTTCTACTTTGGAACAAAATTTGAATGGACAAATAGATGCTTTACAACAAGCAGGTTGTGAACAAATAATTACAGATAAAATTGAGGGTTCTGTAGCAGAACGGCCGGGATTAAATAAATTGAAAGATATTTTGCGTAAAGGTGATATCTTGGTTGTATGGCGTTTAGATAGATTAGGCCGTACTTTAAAACATTTAATTGAATGGCTTAATGAATTAGAACGAAATGGTATTGAATTTCAAAGTTTACAAGAAACCATTAATACTACCACAAGTAGTGGAAAATTGATTTTTCATATTTTTGCATCTCTTGCAGAATTTGAAAGGAATTTAATACGGGAAAGAACCAGGTCTGGATTGGAAGCAGCCAGAAGTAGAGGCAGACAAGGTGGAAGACCTAAATTATTACCAGAGAATAAACGAAAACTTGTATTAGATTTATACTTAAATAAACAACATTCAGTAAAAGAAATTTGCCAAATGATGAGTATTTCAAAACCCACTCTTTATAAATATGTTAGAGAATTACAAGAACAATGAGTTAAATCTGTTTTCGCGGGAATTCACCCCTAAATATGTAATTATACCCTAAGTTAGATTTTTATTATTGGAGCCAAAAGAGCATTAAGGGCATTTACAGCAAGAGAAAACTTGTCAGAGCCGGTAAATCCACTAAATTGACCTGCAGTAGAAAGATGTGGTTCAAGAGATAGAAATATGTTTTTATTTTTTGTCATTGGATAAAAATCCTTTAAAACTTCTGAGACCTGTCCTTCTCCTTTTCCTGCAGGAACACAAATTATTTTGTTGTCTGTTTTTTCCATTGGAAAAGCATCTTTGATATGAAAATATTCAATCCATTCTTTTAATAATGGGTATGCTCTGCTATAAGGTTTAATTCCATGAACAATAAAGTTTGCAGGGTCAAAAACAGCCCTTAAGTTTGGTGAATTGATTGATTTTAAGATATCCAGGCAATTCTCCGGGGTTTCTCCATATATTGCAGATTCATTTTCATGACAGAGTATTATATTTTCTTTTTCTGCATATCTAACTTTTTTTTCCATTCTTTTCAATACTTCATCCCTGTATTTTTCAATTTTTTCATTTTCCGGTGGATAATAAGAAAAAATTCTTACATAAGGAGTATCAAAAAATTTAGCAAGATAAATTGCATATTTAAATTTTTCAAAATGTGGAAAAAAATCATCTGTAATTTTAATTTTCCCTATAGGAGAACCAATTGAAGAAATTTTCATATCTTTTTCCATAAGAATATCTTTTATTTTTTTTATTTCATCTTCTGCCAGGTCTAAAACATTTTTATTCCAGACTCCTCTTAGTTCAATATAATTAACAGATAAATTTTTCATTACATCTATCTGCTCTTTTAATTCTGAAGAAATCTCATCTGCAAATCCGCTTAATATATACATTTTATCTGATAATCCTCCTTATAAACTCTTTTATACTTTCCTTGTCAATTCCCTGTTCTTTATATAATTCATCAGGTTTTCCAGAACTTCCATATTTAGATACACCAAATCTTTTAAATTTCACATTTACCTGTTTTTCAACAAGATAAAGTGAGATTGTAGCACCAAGACCAGTGCTTTCAATATGGTCTTCATAAGAAATTATCAATCCACTTTGTATACCTATACTTAACGCTTCTTTATCTATAACCATAGGAGTGGCACAATTAATAACTCCGATACTTATATTTTCTTTTTCCAATTCATCAGATACTTGCACTGCTCTATATGTCATTATTCCCATAACATAAATATATCCATTTTTTCCCTGTTTTATGATGTCCCATTTTCCATATTTAAACTGGTATCCCTGTTCTTCTGTAAAATAAGGGTTGCCTTCCTTTGTAAGAATAACAGGAGATATGGAACGCCCCATTCCTACAAAGAAATTGCCTGGATTGGATGTGATATATCTTATAACCCTGTCAGTTTGATTGGCATCTGCTGGTATTATAATTTTAAATCCAAACAAATTTCTTAAAAGTCCTAAATAATCAATACATTGATGTGTTTTTCCATCTTCTCCAACATCAAGTCCAACATGAGTGCATACAAGCTTAAGATTTGTATGGTTTATATCATTAAGCCTTTGTTGATTATAAACTTCATCTACACCAAAAACTCCAAAATCAGAAAAAAAACTAACCATACCATTAGCAGAAGAAGCCCCTGATATGGTAGCAGAATTATGCTCCTGAATTCCAACCTGGAAAAATCTTTCAGGCATTTCTTTTAAAAACAGGTCTGTTTTTACAGATGATGCAAGGTCGCAATCAAAAACAAGTAAAGAATTTTCAGGATTTGATTTATTTTCCTTTCCTATATCCAGAAGAGCATTGCCATATGCTGACCTGTTATCAATTTTTGAATCTGCCTGATATATACGTGGTTTTCCTGTTTTAATTTGTGGAACATCAGGGAAAATTTTTTTCGGAAAGATAAATGTTTTTGTTTTGGAAAGTTCATTATAATAATCAATTTTATTTTCCAGACCAATCTCATCCATTGCTTTTTGTAATTCTTCAGGCTTTAAAGTTTTTCCATGGTAGGAATATTTATTTTCCATAAAAGAAATACCTTTTCCCATTATGGTATTGGCCAATATACACACGGGTTTTTCTATAGATAAGGATTTTTTTATAGAAGTATAAAGAGATTCTATATTATGACCATCTGTTTCAATTACATCCCAACCATCTGCCAAGTAATTTTCTTTAATGTTGGATGGCATAACATCAAAAATACTTCCACTTATCTGAAGTTTATTATAATCAATAATAACTTTTATTCTGTTTAGATTATATTTAATGGCAAATCTTCTTGCTTCTCCGATCTGTCCTTTGACTTGTTCTCCATCACTCATTAAAACAAATGTATAAGAATTGTTATTTTTCAATTTATCAATCAGAGCAAATCCACATCCAGCAGAAAGTCCCTGTCCCAAATTTCCGGATGTCCATTCTATACCTGGAATATTTCTTTCAATATGTCCCTCAAAAATACTTCCAATTTTTCTAAAATTTGGTATCACACTTTCAATATCAAAAAATCCAAGCCTTCCAAGTACAGAATATGTTCCTGGTGAAAGATGTCCACAACTAATTAAAATTTTATCTCTGTCAGGATTATCTGATATTTCCGGAGAAATCTTTGCATAAGAAAAAATAGTAAGTAATATATCAAGCATTGACATGGAACCTCCAGGATGTCCTGAACCTGCAATTGTCGTCATTGTAAGAATATCTCTGATACATTCTTTTCTTAAATTTTTAAGTTTTTCTATTTCCTTTTCTGGTGGTTTTTCATAAACAAATCTTTCTTCCATTTTTTCCTCCAATTATATAAAATATACTATGTGTTAAGAACCTTTTATATTTTTTAATAATTCTTTTACATCTATAGAAAAATTAATAGCTTTTTTGTATATTTTATTAGATAAAGATTCATCTAAAAACTTGGCTCGGAGACCCCATCCGTAAGGACGGATAGGAAAGCCAGCCTCCTTGACAAATTATTATTTTTATGAAACTTATAAAATCTATCAAATGTAGAATTCAGGTTAATGAAGAAGAAAAAAATATTTTGCAAGAAACCCTTAATGTTTGGACCTATGCCTGTAATGATATTCTTGCTATTGCAAAAGAAAAAAAGGATTTTAACCAATATCATATTCACCATCTTGTTTATCATCCTATCAAAGATAAATATTCTCTTCAATCCAATCTTGTGGTGCGAGCAATTGCTCGTGTATGTCATAAAAGAAAAAAACAACCAAAAGCATTTAAATGCCGTTCTATGGATGTGGACACTCGGACCTTCAGATTTATAGAAAGAACAGGTATTTTGTCCCTTTCCACTATTCAGGGAAGAAAAAAACAAAGATACCCCCATAATTCCTGGGATTTTGCCCGACTTCAACAATTTATTACTTATAAAGCCCTTGAGAAAGGAATTTCCACTATTTTTGTTGACCCGAAAAATACCAGCCATATCTCTCCTTCTTGTGGTCTTACTGGTTCTCGTATTAAGCATATATTCTTCTGTTCTTGTGGTTATCGTAATAATGCCGACTTTGTCGGTGCTTATAATATCTCCAAAAGAGGTTTTGCTCTTTTGGACG
>JAJYYV010000025.1 GCA_021800535.1 bacterium
CTTTGGGTAATGTATTTTCTGGTGTTGGTTTAGTCGCTCCAATGGGTTTATAATAATGATAAACTACCCATGGTGCTGCATCATTGTTTTGTGCCTGTCGGAATTCCGGGTTTAAATAATGCATTAACCCTTCACATTGAATTGCAAGATGCGCCCATCCTTCTGGCATACATTTAACAAGATGAGCAGGAATATATCCTTCTATAAACCAGGTATATCTGTTTTTTGGTGGAAAATCCTGAGGGATTAATTGTTTACCTGTTCCATAAGGATGGTATGACTGCCCGTCTATTCCAGGAGGAAGATTGTTTAGACCTGTGTGATAAAATGTTGTGTTGGAAAATCCCCAGATTACTCTTGCCTGAGGATAATGTGATTTTATATAATCTGTGGTCATTTTTCCAATTTCCCAAGCCTGCCCTCCCGGGTCTAAAAAATCTTTTTTAAATTGTACTATTGCTGGTGAATAATAATAATTAATAAAAAGAAAATCTGAACCAAATGTAAGTTCATTCCATATCTCTACATTAAACTTTTTTATTCCACAACTATTAACTAAATTACATACAAGATTTACATATTTCATCCATCCTTTTGCTGTTTGATTAAATTGTGGGGTTCCAACCGGATATAAAGGAAGATATTTAAGTGTGCTTACAACAACTTTTGTTCCATTGGGTATTGCTTGTTTTACCGGCTTTGATAATTCAACTGTATTTGTTTTAGGGTCTATTTTGGTGAAAAATACTGCACATAAATCTCCATAACCACCACCAAAATATTTTACTATTCCCCAGGATAACCCGCTATATCCCGCAATTAGGTCTTTTACATTATTAAGAATCAATTTTCTGCTTCCGACTTGTCCTCTTGATACAATAACCCTGTTATAGTTTTTTGCAGGACATGGATATCCTGAATTTGCATTTAAGAGAATTAAAGGCTCTATTCCATATTTCTTGCATGCTGTAAGTATACTTTTAAGCCTTTTCTGTCCATTTATTTTGTTCTTCTGCCATGGAATACTGCTCCATCCAATTTCAATCCTTATATTCTTAAATCCTGTTTCAGATAATAACTTTAAAACAGCATCATTATCTGCATTACCAGGCAGATTATAATTTATTCCAATTCCATCAAGAAAATCAATTCCTGGAATGGTTTCCATATATCCTCTCCATGGTTGCAAATAAAATGACTGGTTGGGCCATTGTAAAAATGGTATTAATTGTTCTGGATTTGCATACGGCTTTACTGGATATTCTTTGGAAAATACTTTGTTTGTAAATCCAAATAATATTAGAAATATAAACACTATACCTATACTATAATATATTTTTCTTTTCATTTTTTCCCTCTGGTTATTTGATTCTCCCCAGCGAATTTTATTCGCTGGGGAGAATTTCTTGTTTTAACTTTTTCTAATTTCTACTTTTTTAATATTATGGATTCCAAAGTTCTGCTTGATAAGCTGCAGGATTAGAATTAAGTGCACCTTGCCAACCACCCCATGCTCCTTCATTTAAATAGTTGGGAAAAGTTTGGGTATTAATACTTGTTGTTGGTATCCAGACTACTGCGTTTTGTTTATAAAGAACATTTACTCCTTCATTACCATAGACTGTATGAACACCAGTGGCTGAAGTGTTATATCCTACATTTCCAGCTTGATATAAAGGAGCAAGTGGATTATTAGCAGGACTTGGAACTGGATTACCATTTGTATCTGAATCCCATAAGTCTGAAGTTCCACCATTTGCAGTACCATCTGCCTTATCAACAAGTAGAACTGTATCAACACCTACTAAATCATTAACCCAATAGGCATATGCATAAGAACAACCGACATACGGAGGATTGGCAATTCCATAATTTTGGTTCCACTCTAAATAATTAGTCCATGTGCCTGGTGCTTCTCCTGGAACCATAGAAATAGTTGTATTACCAGGCATTAAACCTGTTACAGGAAAATGGTCCCATGGGGCAACAAATACTTTTAAGTCTGCAATATAGTTGGGATATAATAAAGCTAAACTTTGACAGGTATATATTAACCCATATCCCCAGAAATTTGGATTATAAGGAAACCATCCATTATAATCCTGTTCATACATATGTAATGCAAGTCCTATCTGATTCAGGTTTGACATATCTACTGCTTTTGCTGCCTGTTCTCTTGCTCTTTCCAGTGCTGGTAGTAACATTGCGGCAAGAATAGCTATGATTGCTATTACTACCAATAACTCTATGAGGGTAAAGCCTTTTTTTCTTCTTTTTGTGTTCATGTTTTTTTCCTCCTTTTCTGTATTATTTTATTTTATAATTTCTTCTTTCTCCTTCATGTCTTTTTATCATCTCCTTTTCATATTTATATTATCATTATACACACTATATATTTTTTGTCAATAGCACACCAGCACACCTAGAAAATTTTCTGAAATTTGGTTCATATCCGTATATTTTTTTATATATTGAGAAAATTGTGATATAATATAACAATGATAAAATCAATATTAAACAAATATAATCTGCAGGATACAAAACAACAAAAGGATACATTAGCTTATTGGCTTAGTCATCCTGCAGAAGAACGTATTTATGCAGTGGAATATCTTCGCTTTCAATATTATGGAAATTCAATCAGATTTCAAAAATCTATTAGGATTATTAAACAAATACAAAGTTGAGTATATAATTGTAGGTGGGTATGCTCTTGCTTTTCACGGGGTCCCAAGATTAACTGGCGATATAGACATTTTTATTAATTCATCTCATGAAAATGCAAAAAAAATCTTAGATGCTCTTAATGAATTTGGATTTGAATCTCTCAAACTTACTCCAGAAGATTTTGAAAAATCAGATATGATTATTCAATTAGGAGTTTCTCCGGTTAGAGTGGATTTTATAACTTCTATTACCGGAGTTACATGGACAGAAGCAAATTCAGGTAAAGTACCGGGAACTTATGGCAATATTCCTGTTTTTTATCTTGGGAAAAAGGAATATATTACCAACAAAAAAGCTATTGGAAGAAAAAAAGATTTAGCAGATTTGGAATCACTTGGTGAATAAAATATACGACTAAAATTCTTCTATAAAACCGTTCAGAGCTTCAGTTATATGTCCACAGCTATGTAAAAATGTTAACATACCGAGTTTATGAGCTTCTTTGTAGACTCTTGCATATCTTGGCTGAAAAAATTTATTAAAAATATCCGGGGGAAGCATAAGTCTGTCCTGTAGTCCCCAATCATCTGCAGAACAAATTCCATCTACGCCAATTTCCGCAAAATGCCGTATTGCTTTTATGGATATATTTGCTATTATGTCAAGTAGTCTGCACAATCCATCAGAGTTAAGGTATGGGTCTGTCCATGCTTCACTATGTCCTCTTAAATATTCAAGACGATGGATAAAACTTAATGGGGGAATATAGGCAATAACAAATTTATCCTCTTTATTTTCTTTTATTTTTTCTTTTGCTGTTTTATATCTTTCAGGAATATCATAATTGGGAAAAGGATAATTATCAAGGAGTGAGTAATCTTTTAATGGATGAATCTTTACCTGTCCCATTGTTTTATCCCCGGGAAGTTTTTCCCATACACATCCCCATTCATCTTCACCCTCAGTTTTTGGTTTGAAATTCTGGTCAAGGTCCACTCCCACTCCAAAAAAATCAGATCCGAATGGTTCCGGTAAGTCATAGGGTATTCTATCAGGTCCTTGAAATTTTACTGCTTTTATTACTCTTTCTTTATTTGTCATTTTTTTGTAAAAAATTGAATTTATATAATCTGATATCTAAACTATATTAATAAGTTTGGTCCATATTTTTGTTTCTTAACTCAAATTTTCATATGAATTAAAATAGTTTTTATGCTATAGGCATTTATTTGTAAATTTATTGTATCTTTTTTTATCTCTAAATCTTTAATTTTTCTTTCCATAATATCCACTTCAGATACGCTTTTTATTTTTAATATGCTATCCAGCATAATAGAGAATTCTGTGTTTTTTCCTTCAGTTTCATAAAATCGCAAAACCAGTCCGTCTTCTTTTTCTGCTTTTTTTAAACAGGAAAGGATGATATTATATGAACTTATTTTTAAAAATGATGATGAAACAGGTAGAATTCCTTTATGAACTGTTGTTCCAATTATTCTTAAAGGATGATTGAGTTCCAATCCTTTTTTTATTGCCTGGAAATTCTTAATTTCTCCGGAAAAAGGAGTGAATGCAATCTTCATTTTATGCTGGCCGATTTCAGGAAGTATATCCGGGTCATAACTGCTTCTTATAAGTGTAAGAGAAAGAGTATTATCTTTAAGGGAATATCCATACTTGCAGTCATTGGATAATATAAAACCTGCTTTTTTATTATCAATATCCCCTGTAACCATTGCCCAGTTTAAAGCAGGAACCTCTTGCCCATTATTTAATTTTCTTTCTATGACCCCAAATGGGATTTCATATTTTGATTTAATATTTTTTAGTAATGATGGAAATGAAATACGAAGAACAGGAATACCTTTTTGTTCTGTTCCTCTTTCCACCCATACACCTTCTATGTCTATATAAAGGGTTGGGTCATCTTTTTTAAGCAGGTATATTACAGTAAAAGTAGATTCATTATATTTTGATTTTATTTCAATAGAGGCAATATAAGGACCATTCAGTTTTTTCTCTATAGAGATAATCTGTAGTTTTTCTCTTTTTTCTATATCTGATAGTGTCCAGGCTGTTGCACTGTGTGGTCTTTCAATTTCATAATAAAGAATACCTGCCGGATTTTTTTCATTTATAAGAGCTATATTATTTTTTTTATCAAAAACTTTTTTTATTCCACCGGTTTGAACATCTATTTCTATAGAAACCAATTCATTTTCCAGTCCAGCTTCAAGTCTTTCTATAGGCATATAGGAACATACCTTTTCTGTCCCTGTTAACCATACTCCTTTGTTATCTTCTTTGATTTCTTCTTCTATAACAGCATAAGTGTTGTAACCAAGAGATGAGACTTCTACAGGAAATGCTACTTTTGCATATAAATGTCCCCAATATCCGCCTGCATCAATCATTTGACCTGGAATTTTTTCCTTATCAGTTATAATACTGAATTTTGTTTCTTTTAATTTATTTATATCCCATGCTTTTTTAGGGTCATTATCCCAGATAGTTGCTATAATGACATCTTTTCTATTCCATGCTAGTGGATTGAATACAACAAATGGTCTTATTCCTTTTCCAATGCTTTGTTCTGAGGATGATGGAAATCCTTCATTTGTTCCAAAACCTACCCCGGCTCCAAATGAATTTCTTAAAAAAGAAACAGGTTCTTCTATTTCTATATTTTGATTTTGATATATATCAGTATTTATTTTACCTGCAATAGACCTTAAGGCATTTGTTTCTGCTATTGTGGTGGCAGCAACTGTTTCCTGAAACTTTCCATGACAATATGTTCTTGTATCATGAACACCTGAACCAGGAAGAATATCATGAAACTGAGAAAAAAGAGTATTGAGCCATCCTTTATAAATATTTTTTCCCGGATATCTGTTTTTTAATGTTGTCCATGCAATACAACATTCTGCTTCTGCATCATATAATTGATTTTCTGAAAAACGATTTGCTCGTTTTATTAAGGATTGGGATGTATAACATCCTGTATTTTCAAAATTTAGTTCATTCTCAATAATAGGTAAAGATTTTTTATTTTCTTCTATGTATTGATAAAAAGACTTTGTTGTAGAAAATTTTATATTAGGAAACACAGGCCATTTATCCATTTGATAAGCTCGCAGAATATCCCTTTTTGTTGGTCCACCGCCATGGTCTCCCACTCCATATACATACATCATCTGTTTTAATCCAGTATCTTTTATAAATCTTATAAGTCTTTTTCCAAGGGTTTCATCAATAACTCCATTGTATCCATTAAGTTTGTCATTTCTTACTATTACACTTGCTCCATCAGGCCCTTTCCATAAAAAAACCTGGGGTCCTGCATCCACCATTCCAAATCTATGCCCATAATAATACTTAATACCTGCCTTTGAAATAATTGTGGGAATTGTAAATGCATGTCCAAAAGTATCAGGAGACCAGTCTATTTGAACATTCTCTGGTTGTAAATTGAAAATTTTTTCAAAGTAATTTCTTGTATATAACAACTGACGGCAAAGAGCTTCTCCTGAAGATAAATTTTTATCACATTCAACCCAGAAAGATGCTGTTATCTCCCACCTGCCCTCTTTTACTCTTTTCTTTATTTGTTGCAACATCTCTGGATTATATTTTTCAACAATTTTATATACACTTGCCTGACTTTGAGAAAAACAAAAATCAGGAAATTCTTCCATAAGTTTTAATACTGTGGTAAAAGTATCATTTACAACTGCACAGGTTTCAGGATAAGACCACATCCAGTTCATATCAATATGCGCATGACCAACACATAATATTGTGAATTCTTTTGCTTTTTTTCCAATTGGTTTTAGAATATCTTCTACTTCAGCAATTAAGTCATCAGTATGTTTTTTAAGGAGTCCTTTTTCAACGGATAATAAGGATTTTTCAATGAGGTTTTGCCATTCCTTGTTTTTATAAATATCAGCCAGTTCTTTTGCAAAATCTATTTCTGCAAACAGTCTTAGTATTTTTTCCTGAGTGTGAAAAGAGATAATTGAACCTGTTTTTTGTAATTCTTTTATTCTATTTTCTATAGACATTTTCGCTCCTTGATAATTTGTAATAAATAAAGTTGTAAGTTGTAAAAATTGTAATATGTTTAATATAATACATTATAGTGAATTGTCAAAGTTTTTATCTGTATCTAAAAGTATTTTTACCTTTATTAAGGAGATATAAAAAAATTAATTGGTATTTATATAAGATTTTGTTTGATCCAAATATTTCTTCATATATGGATAAGCATTTTTTAAAAAATTATTTATTTTAACCCATAAAATATCTATGTATTCATGAGCTAATATATTTCTTAATTCAATCCACTTTTCTATTTCAGTACAAAATTTATAACCGGGAACCAAGGAAATTTCTGTAATAATTTTTTTATAGGTATCAGGTAAAGGTTTTTTACTACTTGCCAAAATAATTTTTGCAATGTCTAAAACTGAATTTATCATTGTTTCAATCCATCTTTCCACTTCTCTTTTTTTTGAAATATTTAAAGCATACTCTTTATAAGTAAGTTTTTTAAATTTTTCAAAATCTTTTAATTCATTTTCCAAAAAAATTAAAATTTTTTCAAGTCGTGCTTTATCTATTTCATTTAACGAATAGGATCTTTGATATATTTGATAATATTCATGGTAAAATTTTAAAAAATAATCAGCGTCATAAGATAAACCAAGTAAAAGTTTAAGATAAAGTTTTCTATCACTTATTTTTAAAGGGAGCCCCTGAGCAACAATTTTATAAGCAAGTAAAGAAGATGCAGAATTTAGTAGAATTAAATCTACTTCACAATTTACTATATCAATAAGTTCTGTCCATATTTTTGTTTCTGTTTTTTCTATGTTTTTACCTGTTTTGGCTATATTAACATATATTGCAATATCCCAATCAGATACATTTCTTGGTTCTTTTGTTCTTGAACCAAATAAAAATGCCAGCGGAATATAATTCTTTTTTTTAAAATATGTTTCTAATTTTTTTATTTTTTTATTATCCATATTTTGTTTGATTACTATATCATCAATACTTACATTTACACTTTCATTAAAATGGTTTTTATGCTATAGCCGGTTTATTTATTAATTTATAGAATAAAGATGTCATATATAATATATTATATAATTAATTTTTGTTTGACAAAAATCAGAGTTGTTATAATATAAAATAATTATGAAAAATGTAAAAGTTTTCTTTGAGCCTGATAATATAGAGGTAGAAGTTCCCCAAGGGAGTAAAATAAGTACAGCCTTACAAAAGGCAGGTATTCATTTTGACCTGCCTTGTGGAGGTAAAGGTATTTGTGGAAAATGTCGTGTAAAAGTTTTATCCGGTGTGGTAACAGTTAATGATACAGAAAAAAAACATTTAGGTGATAAAGCAGACCAGGGATGGCGTCTTGCATGTCAGGCAAGAATAAATCAATCTTCAAGAATATCTGTGGAAAAAGAAGTTTATTCTTATCATAAAATTCTTTCTGCAAACAGAGCCTGCGGTGTAGAAGAAAGAAATAGTAATCCTAATATAACAAAAAAATTATTTTTCTTTCCTGAAATAACACTTCAAAATCCTATTTCTCTTCAGGAAAATATTGGAAACTCTGTAGGACTGTTTCCCTGTGAAATTTCCTTTGAAGTTGTTAAGAGTATGGCTACAGAAAAAACAGGAGAATTTACAGGTGTTTTTTATGATAAGACCCTATTAGGAATAGAAAAAGGTAATACTACAAAAACCTCTTATGGAATAGGTTTTGACCTGGGAACAACCACGATGGTTTTAACTTTATATGATATGCCTAATTGTAAAGAGGTGGTTTCAGTGGTAAAACCTAATCCACAGATACAGTTTGGGGATGATATTATCAGTAGAGTTGGTTTTAGTATGGAAAAAGACGGACTAATCAAATTACAGCAAATTATCATTAGTGAAATAAACAAAATGATTGATGAATCCGTAAAAATCACCGGGATATCCCGAAATAATATTTATCAGTTTAATCTTTCCGGGAATACGGTAATGGAACAGATTTTTTTAAAGGTTCAACTAAATTCTTTAAGTACTATTCCTTTTAATCCTGTAATTAAAGGACCCATAATAATCAAGGCAAAAGAGGTTAACTTAAATATCAATCCTGAAGGACAAATTTTTATATTCCCTGTTCTTGGAGGTTTTGTTGGCGGAGATGCGGTGGCTCTTGTTCTTGCAACAGGTATTCATCGTTCAGAGCAGATATGTATAGGAATTGATATTGGTACCAATGGAGAAATTGTAATAGGAAATAAAAATGGTATGATTTCTGCATCAACAGCTGCAGGACCTGCTTTTGAGGGTGGCCGTATTACCTATGGAATGAGGGCTCAAACAGGTGCTCTGGAAAAATATAAATTTAATGAAGAAAAAATGGATTTTCAATACACTATAATTGGAGGAAATTCTTTAAAAGGTATCTGTGGAAGCGGACTTGTTGATGTGATATCTTCTTTAAAAAAGGCAGGTTTATTAGAATCATCCGGAAGATTTGTTCCTTTATCTTCCAATGATTTATCCAAAAAATATATTAGAATGATTAATGAACATCCTGTTTTTGTTTTTGAACCGGAAAAACAGGATTCTATTCATCTTACACAAAAAGATGTAAGAGAGTTTCAGTCTGCTAAAGGAGCTATTAGAACAGGTGTGGAAATTCTTATGTCAATTTATGGTACAACCATTGATAAAATTGATAAGATATATTTGGCAGGAGCCCTTGGAAATTTTGCCAGCATTGATAATCTTAAAGAAATAGGAATGCTTCCAGAAATTGATGCGGGTAAAATTGTCTCATGTGGAAATACTTCTTTAGGAGCAACCATAATGTATTTATGTAATAAGGACCTTACATATGATATAAATCAGATAATTTCAAAAACCAAAGTTATAGAGCTTTCTTTATATCCAAAATTTCAGGATGTCTTTACAGATTCTTTATTCCTATGAAGATAGTAGATGTAGTTTTTAATATACCCATTAAGCAATTTTTCTCCTACGCGATAGAAAATAATATAGAAGTATTTCCTTCACAAAGAGTTTTGGTTCCATTTGGTAAACAAAAAAAAGTAGGCTGGATTATAAGAATTAATAATGAAAATAAGTCCAAACCATATAAATATAAAAATATTATAAAAATTTATGATAATCAGCCTATTTTTCCTGAAAGGCTTTTAGATATTTGTAAGTACTTAGCAGATGTCTATTCTGTTCCTTTGGGACAAATCTTCTATTATTTAAGTAATAATATATCTGTAAAATATTTACCTTCTTCTGAAAAAATCTATTCTAATAAAAATATTTCAGAAGAAAATTCTTCAGTATATATAAAAAATTTGAAAAGTATTGTAGAATTCTATAATTATTCTGATAGAATAGATTTTTTAGTGGAGCTTTCCCAGTCTGTTTCTGGTTCTCAGATTTATGTTTTTGCTCATATACATGAAATGAAAAAATTTTATAAAAAAATGGAAAAAATATTTTCAGACAGGGTAATACTTTTATTTGGAGGCCAGAACAAAAAAGAAAAAACAAAAAGCTGGTTTAAGATAATAAATTCAGAAAATTCAATTGTTATTGGGACAAGAATAGCACTTTTTGCGCCTTTAAAATCGCTAAAATTAATTGTTGTTGATGAGCCTGAGGATTTTGCACATAAAGAAACAAGAATGCCGCGGTATTATACAAGAGATATATCTTTATATATAAATGAAAAAGAAAAAGTTCCCCTTGTTTTTTCAAGTATTCAGCCGGATATTTTTGAGTTTAATCTTATTCAGGAGAAAAAAATGGTACATTTTGTTATAAATGAAAGAAAACTGCCGGAAGTGTTATTAGTACCCTTGAAAATACCACTAAAAAAATCTTATATTAATGAATTTTCAAGACATATAATGGAAAAAACCATTCTTGAAAATGGAAAAGTTGTAATTATTAACAATAGTGTTAAATGGAATGATATTATTTTTGAAAAACTCCTAAAAGAGTATCCGGATTTTTCAATTTTAAAAATAAATAAACAGGCTGATTTTGTAGATAAATCCTGTAATATTTTTATTGGAACAGAAACTATTATAAATTATCTTGAGGAAATTATGCCAAAGACTGTTATTTTTTTAAATGGAGATATAACTATTTCCGGTGAAACATTTCAAACTGATGAAAAAATTTTTTTGTTGATTCAAAAAACAAGAAAAAAATTGTTATCTGATGCTAAAATTCTTATTCAGACTTATAATCCACAATTGCCTGTGTATCAAAGTATTTTAAAAAATGATACTGTCCATTTTTACGATTATGAAATTTCAATTAGAAAAAAGATTAATTTCCCTCCTTTTTGCCATATTATAAAAATAGATTTTCCTGTCAGCATACCAGAATCAAGGATTTCTGTATTTTGTAATAAAATAGAAAAATATGGAGACATTTATGAGGAAAATTTTAAAAATAAAACAAAAAATAGTATTTTATGGAAAGTGGCAGCTCTAAAATCTTCTATGGAGATTTTAGAGAAAATAAGAAAAGAGGAAAAATTAAATAAAATAAAGATTGATATTGATCCGGTTTAAAAAAATATGGAAAACATAAGAAATTTTAGTATTATTGCGCATATTGACCATGGGAAATCAACGCTTGCAGACAGGATTATCCAGCATTCAGGTATTATTCCTGAAAGAGAATTCAGAAACCAAATTCTTGATAACATGGATATTGAAAGAGAAAGAGGTATAACTATAAAAAGTCAGACAATAAATCTCCCCTATAAAGCAAAAGATGGAAAAGAATATCTTTTAAATCTTATTGATACACCCGGTCATGTGGATTTTCATTATGAGGTTTCAAGAGCTCTGGCTTCATGCGAAGGTGTTCTTCTTGTTATAGATGCTTCTCAGGGTGTGGAAGCGCAAACAATAGCAAATCTTTTTGTTGCAATGGAAGAAAATCTTAAAATAATTCCTGTAATAAATAAGATTGATCTCCCAACAGCAGATATTGATAAGGTAAAACAACAGATTGAAAAAGAACTTGACCTTAATCCTAACGATGCCATTTTATGTTCTGCGAAAGAAGGTATTGGCATAGAAAATATTTTAGAAGCAATAGTAAACCAGATACCGCCGCCCCGAGGAAATATTGATAAACCTCTTACAGGGCTTGTTTTTGATGCCAGGTATGATATCTTTAGAGGCACAGTTGTTTCATGCAGAATTTTTGATGGTAAGATAAAACCAGGAGATTCTATAATTTTCATGTCAACTAATTCTAAATTTATTGTGGAAGAGGTAGGAATATTCAGATTAAATAAAGTTTCTGTCAGAGAACTTTCTGTAGGTTCAGTCGGTTATATAATAGCAGGTATAAAAGATGTAAATGAAGTCAAGATTGGAGATACTATAACATTATTTAATAATCCGGTTTCTTTGTCTCTTGCCGGTTTTAGAGAATCCAAACCAGTTGTTTTTTCTTCTATTTATCCTGTTTCCTCTGAAGACTATGAATCATTAAAGGATGCTCTGGCAAAATATAAACTGAATGATGCTGCATTTGTCTATCAAAAAGATTCCTCTGTTGCTCTGGGTTTGGGTTTTAGGTGTGGATTTTTAGGGCTTCTTCATTTGGAAGTTGTCCAGGAAAGACTGGAAAAGGAATTTAACCAGTCTATAATAATGACTATTCCTACGGTCCAGTATAGATTTACTATTTCTGATGGACAGACACTTACTATAGATAATCCTCTTTATTATCCTGACCCGTCAAAAATAAAAAAATGTGAAGAACCTTATGTAAATATGACGATATACACTCCTGAAAAATATTTTGGAGCAATTATGAAAATGTGTATAGATAAAAGAGGAATTAATTCCAAATTTAATTATATAAGACAGGGACAAATGGAAATACATTTTGAAATTCCCTTATCAGAGGTAATATTTGATTTTCATGATAAACTAAAAAGTTTAACACAGGGATATGGTTCTTTTGATTATGAATTTTCTGAATACAGAGAGAGTGATGTGGTAAAGTTAGATATTCTGATTAATGGAGATAAAATAGATGCTTTATCAATGATTATTTATAAGGAAAATGCTTATAAAAGAGCAAGAGGAGTATGCGAAAAACTAAAAGAAACCATTCCAAGACAGCAGATACGGATAGATATACAGGCTGCTATAGGCAGTAAAATAATAAGCAGGTCCACGATTTCCCCTTTTAGAAAGGATGTAATAGCAAAGTGTTATGGAGGGGATATTACAAGGAAAAGAAAGCTTCTGGAAAAGCAGAAAGAAGGTAAAAAAAAGATGAAAGTTGTAGGTTCTGCAATAATACCGCAGAATGCATTTATTGCAGTATTAAAAATTGAAAATGAATAAACCAGGAATTTATATTCATATTCCATTTTGTAAAGAAAAGTGTCCCTATTGTGATTTTTACTCTATTTCCTGTCAAAAACAGAATATTATAGAAGAATTTATATATTCTTTGGGAAAAGAAATATTTTTTTATCAAAACCTTGGTAAAAATAAAATTTTTGATACAATCTATATTGGTGGTGGTTCTCCAGATATTTTGAATGAAAAGCAAATTTTTACAATTGTTAAAAATTTATACAGCACATTTAAATTTTCATCTGATACTGAATTTACAATAGAATTAAATCCGCAGAATATTACCAGAGAAAAGATTATGTTTTTAAAGGATATAGGAGTAAACCGTATAAGTCTTGGAGTTCAATCTTTAGATGAAAAAGATTTAAAATTCCTTTGCAGGCATCATAGTGTATTATCAGGGCAAAAAGCAATAGAAATTATCAGGTCCCTGGATATGGCTTTAAATATTGATCTTATATATGCACTGCCATATCAAACAAAAAAAATGTGGTTAAAAATATTAAATGATGCAGTAATATGTGAACCACAGCATATATCAGCTTATCAATTGACAATCAAAGACAATACCCCTTTTGGAATTATGAAAATGGAAAAAAGTTTTAAAGAATCTTCTGAAAAAAAACAGGCTGAGCTATTTTTTCTTACTTCGGATTTTCTTGAAGAAAAAGGTTTTATCCATTATGAAGTTTCAAATTTCGCTATAAATGAAAAATATTTTTGCAGGCATAATATGAAATACTGGCAAAGAATTTTTTATTTGGGTTTAGGCCCTTCTGCCCACTCTTTTTTTAATGAAGAAAGATGGTCAAATTACTCAGATGTTGAAAAATATTGTAGTTTATGTAAGACAAATATTTTACCAATGGAAAAAAAGGAAAAATTAACAAAACAACAGACAAATCTTGAAAAAATTTATCTTGGTTTTAGAACTAAAATGGGTATTTCTGAAAAGGATTTATACATAGATAATACTGAGAAAATAGTAGAACAGTTGGAAAACCAGGGATTTATTAATATAATAAACCATCAGATTATTCCAACTAAAAAAGGATTTTTGTTTTCAGGGGGTCTGCCCTTTTATTTTATTTAGGGGCTTTTATGATATAATTTAAAATTATGGATATAAAACCGAGCCTTGAAGAATTTAAAAAAATTGCCCGATTATATAATACTATTCCTGTATGGACAGAAATATTATCAGACCTTGAAACACCTGTTTCAGCTTTTTTAAAGATATATAGTGAAACAGATACATGTTTTTTATTGGAAAGTGTTGAACAGGGGGAAAAAATTGGAAGATATTCTTTTATAGGATTTAATCCTTTTGTTCTTTTTAAATCAAAATCTTATTCTCTGGAGATTGAAACACAGGGAAAGAAAGAAAAAAAGAATTTTACAGGGGAACCATTAAAAGAACTTGAAAATATCATTAAACAATATCACCAGCCGGAAATTAAAGAATTACCGGGTTTTATTGGTGGAGCCGTTGGTTATATTTCATATGATTATGTTAAATTTCTTGAAAAAATTCCTACAAATCCGGATAAAAAAGATTCTTTTCCTGATGTTTGTTTCCAGATATGTGGTGATTTTATTATTTTTGACCATGTAAAAAAAAATATAATTGTTTTATCCAATGCTTTTATAAATTCTTCCTCTATTGATGAAATTTATGAAAAGACATGCAAACAGATATATAACATTATTGAAAAACTTAATCAATCTATAAAATTTAAAGCCAAAAAGAAAGCATTTTCTTCTGAGGATTTTGTTTCAAATTTTAAAAAAGAGGAATATGAAAAAACAGTAAAAAAAGCTCAAAAATATATAAGAAATGGAGATATAATTCAGGTTGTCCCATCCCAGAGATGGGAGAAAAAATTAGACATTGAACCTTTGCAAATTTATAGGGCATTACGGTCTGTTAATCCATCACCTTATATGTTTTTTTTAAGTTTTGAAGAAACCCAGTTAATAGGGTCTTCTCCTGAAATTCTGGTAAAACTTGATAAAAATAAAGCGACATTAAGACCCATTGCAGGAACAAGGCCAAGAGGCAAAGATGAGCAGGAAGATAAAAATTTAGAAGAAGAATTAAAAAAAGATAAAAAAGAGATAGCAGAACATGTTATGCTTGTTGATTTAGGAAGAAATGACCTTGGAAGAGTTTGTAAAAATGGTTCTGTATCTCTAACAGATATGATGTTTATTGAAAGATATTCTCATGTGATGCATATTGTTTCAAATGTTACCGGCATTCTTTTACCTGATAAAAATCAATTTGACCTTTTAAGGGTGACTTTTCCTGCCGGAACAGTTACAGGAGCGCCCAAGGTAAGAGCAATGGAAATAATAGAAGAATTAGAGCCGACAAAAAGAGGTCCTTATGCAGGAGCAGTTGGTTATTTTGGATTTCAGGGGAATATGGATTTTTGTATAACAATAAGAACATTTTTTACTGATGGAAAAAAATTATTTCTTCAGGCTGGAGGAGGAATAGTGGCAGATTCCATACCTGAAAATGAATATAAGGAAACAGTAAATAAATCCATGGCTTTAAGAAAAGCCTATGAATTATCAAAAAAGATTAAATAAAAAGTAGAGGGAATAATATGATATTGGTCATAGATAATTACGATTCTTTTACATATAATCTTGTTCAATATATTGGGGAGCTTGGATTTAAGGTAAAAGTTTTCAGAAATGATGTGATTAATGTAAACGATTTAAAAAAAATGAAATTTTCTCATATTGTAATATCTCCGGGTCCCGGCAGACCTGAAAATGCCGGAATTTCAGTGGAGATAATAAAAGAATTTGCAGATAAAGTTCCAATTCTTGGGGTTTGTTTGGGTCATCAGGCGATTGGTTATGTTTTTGGAGGGAAAATAATCAGGGCTAAAAAAATTATGCATGGAAAAACATCACTTATTTCACATAATGAAAAAGATATTTTTAAGGGTATAAAAAACCCTTTTTCTGCTACAAGATATCATTCCCTTGTTATTGAAAAAAAGTCTATTCCTGATATTCTTGAGATAACAGCATTAAGCAGGGATGATAAAGAAATAATGGGGATAAAACATAAAGATTCTAAAATTTATGGAGTACAGTTTCATCCTGAATCTATTCTTACCTCAGAAGGGAAGAAGATTCTTTTAAATTTTTTACAAATAAAATGATATCAGACTTAATAAAAAAACTTCTTTCTGGTGGAAAACTTACTGTTTATGAAACAAAAACCGCCTTTGAAGAAATTATGGAAGATAAAGTTTCGCCTATCCTTACATCTGCTTTTCTTACTGCCCTTGGTTTTTCAGGAGAAACTGCTGAAGAAATTTATGCTGCAGCTCTGGTTTTAAGAGAAAAAGCAACTTCGCTGGAATTTCATAGAAATATTATTGCTGATATAGTCGGAACAGGTGGTGATTATAAAGGGACATTTAATATTTCTACAGCCTCTGCACTTTTATCTTCCAGTTGTGGTGTTCCTGTTGCAAAACATGGAAATCGTTCTGTATCAAGCCACTGCGGCAGTGCAGATATCCTTGAAAATCTTGGAATGGAAATAAAAATTCCTCCTGGAATAGCTATACAGATGCTTGAAAGATTTGGGTTTACTTTTCTTTTTGCTCCACTTTATCATCCTGCCATGAAACAGATTGCAAGTATAAGAAAAGAGCTTGGATTTAAAACGATTTTTAATATTCTGGGGCCTTTATGTAATCCGGCAAAAGCTAATGTCTTGCTTTTGGGTGTTAGTGATATGACATTATTTAAAATTATCCCTGAAATACTTTTAAGGATTGGAGTTAAAAGAGCATGGGTATGTTTGGGAGAGGATGGAATAGATGAAATAACCCTGACAGATAAAACATATATTGCAGAGGTTACAGATAAAATAGAAAAATTTCAATTAAGGCCTGAAGATTTTGGGATGAAAAGATGTCTTTTAAAAGATATTGCAGGAACAACCCCTTCAGAAAATGCAGAGATTTTAAAAAGAATTTTTTTAGGAAAAGAAAAGGGGCCTAAAAAGGATATTGTTCTTTTAAATACAGCCTCTTTACTTTATATATCCGGACAATCTTTAAATATTACAGATGGGATTGAATTAGCAGAAAATTCTATTAAATCAGGTAGAGCTATTTCACATCTTTTTAGAATTATTGAATTTTCCAAAGAAAAATAAAAAAGATATGATTCTTGATAAAATTGTTGAGAATAAAAAAAAATACTTAGAGGAAAGAAAAAAATATATTTCTTTAGAAGAACTTAAAAAAAATTTTTCAGCCGGTTTAGGAAGAAGTTTAATCAAAACATTACAAAATAAAAAATTTATTATAATTGCTGAAACCAAAAAAGCATCTCCATCCGCAGGAATTATAAAAAAAAGATATTATCCTGAAAAAATTGCCCTGTCTTATGAAAAAGCAGGGGCAGATGCAATTTCTGTTCTTACAGAAGAAAAATTTTTTCTTGGGAAATTAAAGGATTTGGAGAAGGTAAAAAAAATTGTTAACCTGCCTGTTTTAATGAAAGATTTTATTATTGACCCTTATCAGTTATATGAAGCAAAATATTATGGGGCAGACCTTATACTTTTAATAGTTAAAATACTTTCAGAAGATTCCTTAAAGGAATTTTTAGATATTGCCAAGAATTTAGGATTAGAAATAATTATTGAGATGCATGATAAAAAAGAAATAGAAATAGTTTTAAACAATGTATCTGATTTTTCCAAGATTATTCTTGGAATAAACAATAGAAATTTGGATACTCTTAAAACAGATATTCAAACAACATTTAGTTTACTTCCTTTATTAAAAAAATCTGAAGTTCCTGTTATTAGTGAAAGCGGCATAAAAGATAAAAAAGATATAGAGAAACTATTTAAATCCGGAGTGAAAGGAATTCTTATAGGAGAATATCTTCTTAAATCCAAAGACCAAGAAGAACAACTTAAAAATTTAAAAAATAATATATGATTATTAAAATATGCGGCTTAAGAAGAAAAAAAGACATAATGGAGTGTTATAATTTAGGGGTGGATTTTTTAGGTTTTAATTTTTATCAAGGCAGTAAAAGATACATAAAACCAGAAGAATTAGAAAAAATAATAAAAAATGTTTCTTTAAACAAAGTAAAAAAGATAGGTGTATTTGTAAATGCTTCTATAGAAGAAATAACAAAAATAGTAGAACAATGCGGGTTGGATGGTATACAACTACATGGCAATGAAACACTGAAATTTTGTAAAGAGTTAAGAGATATATTTCCTGATAAAATCATTATCAAGGCTTTTAGAATTAATAAAAAAATCCCGAAAAATATAGAAAAATATCCTGTGGATTATTTTCTTTTTGATTCACAAAATACAAAAAATTTTGGGGGCTCAGGAAAAACCTTTGATTGGAATATTCTTAAAAAATTAGAGAATAAACATATAAAATATTTTATTGCAGGAGGTATAAATCCTGAAAATGTTAAAAAACTTTTTTATATTGTTAAGCCTTTTGGAATAGACAGCGCATCCGGAATTGAGAAAAAACCAGGAATAAAAGATATAAAAAAAATAAGGGCATTGTTAAAAGCAGTAAAAAAGTAATATTTTGTCTAAATTGAGGAAAAAGGGTAAAATAAAAAAATATGAAATTACCTAATAAAAAAGGAAAATTTGGGATTTTTGGTGGGAAATTTGCTCCTGAAACATTAATGGAGCCTTTAGCACAATTGGAAAAAACATATAAAGAGATAGTAAAATCCAAAACATTTCAGCAGGAATTAAATATCTATCTTAAGGTATATGCAGGCAGACCCACCCCGCTCTATTTTGCAAAAAATTTTTCTGAAAGAATTGGAGTAAAAATATATCTTAAAAGAGAAGATATGGCTTTTACAGGGGCACATAAAATCAACAACACCATAGGACAGGTTCTTTTGGCGAAATACATGGGAAAAACAAGGGTGATTGCTGAAACAGGAGCTGGTCAACATGGAGTGGCAACATCTACAGCTGCTGCTTTATTTGGACTTAAATGTGATGTTTATATGGGAGAAATAGATATAAAAAGACAGGCTTTAAATGTTTATAGAATGAAACTCCTTGGTGCAAATGTCAAGGCTGTTTCTTCAGGAACAAAAACCCTTAAAGATGCAATGAATGAAGCAATGAGAGATTGGATAGCCACCTTTGAAAACACACATTATGTAATTGGTTCAGTTGCAGGGCCTCATCCTTATCCAATGATAGTAAGGGATTTTCAGGTTATTATAGGGAAAGAAACAAAAAAACAGATTTTAAAAATAGAAAAAAAACTCCCTGATTATCTTGTTGCCTGTGTTGGTGGCGGAAGTAATAGTATTGGTCTTTTTTATCCATTTGAGAATGATAAAAATGTAAAATTTATTGGAGTTGAAGGCGGGGGAAAAGGTCTTGATACAGATTTGCATTCTGCCACATTATGTAAAGGCTCACCAGGTATTCTTCATGGTAGTTTAAGTTATGTTCTTCAAAATCATGATGGTCAGATTCATCCTACACATTCAGTTTCAGCAGGATTAGATTATCCAGGTGTTGGTCCTGAGCATAGTTTTTACAAAGAAACAGGCCGTGCCCAATATTTTGAAGCAACAGACCAGGATGTTTTAAAAGCCTTTCATTTTCTTTCAGAAACAGAAGGTATTATTCCAGCTTTAGAATCTTCTCATGCAGTTGCCTGGGTTATAAATAATAAAGAAATATTTAAACCTGCTGATATTATTATTATTAACCTTTCCGGTAGAGGGGATAAGGATGTCCAGGAAGTGGCAAATATTGAAGAAGGAAACCTATGAAAATAAAGGATAAATTTATAGAACTAAAAAAACAGGGAAAGAAAGCATTAATTGTGTATCTTACAGCAGGATTCCCTGATATGAAGTTTACAGAGGATTTTATTGTGGAGATTGAAAAATCCGGGGTGGATATCATTGAAATAGGTATTCCATTTTCAGACCCTATTGCAGATGGTCCTATTCTTCAATATACAAGTCAAATATCCTTAGAACATGGCACAAATCTTAAAGATATATTTTCTTTATGTGAAAGACTAAAAACAAAAATTTCCATACCATATATTTTAATGGGTTATTATAACCCTATATATCAATCCGGACTGGATAATTTTGCCCAAAACTGTTCTTTAGCCGGTGTTTCCGGTGTAATTGTGGCTGACCTTCCTTTGGAAGAAGAAGGGCCTTTAAAAAAATCTCTTAAAAATTATGGCATTGACCTTGTTTCATTTTTGACTTTTACCACCTCAGAAAGAAGAAAAGAAAAAATTTTAAAAAGCTCCTCAGGATTTATCTATTATATTTCTCTTGCCGGAGTAACAGGCCCAAGAGAAACACTGCCTGACAGATTAAAAAATGATCTTAAGAAGATAAAGGAAGATTCTGTCACCCCTATTGCTGTAGGATTTGGTATTTCCAATGTATCCCAGATTAAAGAAATAAAAGACTATGCAGATGGTATAATAATAGGAAGTTTTGTAATGAAACAAATTATAGATAATAAAATAGAGGAATTAAAAAACATATTGGTGTCTTTTAGGGAGGCTCTTAATGGATAATTTAAATAGCAAAGAAAAAGAAATACAAAAAAAACCTAAAAAGACTAAAAACAAACTTGTTAAGATTGCCGGGATTGTTATTGTTTTGATTATTTTGTGTATTGCAGGATTATATGGTTATAAATATTATCAGGCATACCAGAAAAAACTGATGGAACAAAAAAAAGCGCAGGAAGAAGCACTACTAAAAAAATTGGCAGAAGAAAAACAATTACAAAAATTAGAAAAAGCAAAAGCAGAATTTAATAATCTGATAGCCCAGATGGAAAAATATTATAAAGAAGGGAAATATGCACAGGTGGAACAATTAGCTCAAGAGGCAAAAGAGATGGCAAAGAAATGGCATTTTTCTTTAAAACAGGTTGATAAAATTCTTTTTGAAATAAAAGAAAATATTGCCTATGCAAATCTGCAAAGGCTCCAATCCTATACTCAAAATATTTATGATTATAAATTATTAAGGACAGGGCTTGAAAGAATTCCAAGGTATCCTTTAATAGAAAGAGAATGGAATAGATTATGGTATATATCTTTTAAGAATGAGTATGCTGTAGACCTGATTCTTGCAGAGAAATCAGCAGATACCGGTTTAACAGGAACAAATCCGGATATTAATTATAATTTAAGTAAACAGTACTTGGCCAATGCTATTAAAATAAGAAAAGAAAAAGCAATACAATCCGATGAAATAAAAGAAATTAAAATAATTCATTTACAAAGAAAACTATTTTTTGCTTATTTAGAAAAAGATACTCAACCTGTAGGATTATATTAACAATATATAATAAGAAGGCACAATGAAAAATAAAATAAATATTGGGATTGTTGGTTTCGGTGTGGTTGGTTCACATTCAGCAAAGGTTCTTACTGAAAACAAAGAATATTTTTTAAATAAAACCGGTCTTGAAATAGAAATAAAAAAAATTTGTGATACTGACTGGAACAAAAAAAGGATATGGATGCCTTCAGAAAAACAAATAACAACAGATTTTAATGAAATAATTAATGCATCTGATATTGATATTGTGGTTGAGTTAATAGGAAAAGAAAATCCTGCAGAACAGATTATAAAAAATTCCTTGAAAAATAAAAAATCTGTTGTTACTGCCAATAAATTTCTTCTATCAACAAAACTGTTTGAAATTCTTCAATTAAGTAATGAAAACAAATCTTATCTTGGTTTTGAAGCAAGTGTTGCTGGTGCTATTCCAATAATAAAAAGTATAAAAGAGGGATTCTTATCAAATAATATTACCAGAATTACAGCAATATTAAACGGAACAACAAATTTTATCCTTTCTTCCATGACAAAGAATAAAATAGAATTTGACCAGACTCTTAAAAATGCGCAAAATCTTGGCTATGCAGAATCAAACCCTTCTCTGGATATTTCCGGAATGGACACAGCCCAAAAGCTTGCTATACTTTCCACCTTTGCTTTCCATAAAAATATAATTCCTGATGATTTTGTAACAAAAGGAATTGAAAAAATTGGACAATTGGATATTGAATATGCAAAACAGCTTGGTTATAAAATAAAACTACTTGCCTTTGCTGTAAAAGAAAATGAAACAATAGAATTAAGTGTACAGCCTGCTTTAATTTCTGAAAATCATCCTCTTTCCAGTATAGAAGATGTTTATAATGGCATATATTTAGAAGGAGACCTGTTTGGTAAAGCGCTTTTTTATGGGGAGGGAGCAGGTGGCTATGCGGCCGGTAGTGCTATTATTTCTGATATATTGGATATTGGGAAAAAAATAGCTGCGGATATTTATCTGCCTGAAAAATTTTATATGGAGGAAAATTTAAAGATAAAACCTTCTGATGAGATTATTTCCCGGTATTATCTTTGTTTTACCGCAATTGATGAACCGGGTGTTTTAGCAGAAATATCCAAAATTCTTGGAAATAATGGTATTAGTATTTCCTCAGTAATACAAAAAGAAGAAAATCCAAAACAAGCTGTTCCTATTGTCATACTTACCCATCAAACTCCTGAAAAAAATTTAAAAAAAGCAGTTAATGAAATAGATAAACTTTCTGTAATAAAAAAACCTACACAAATAATTAAAATAGAATAGAAAATATTTAAGAAATAAAAATTATAATTTCTTTCACAAATTTTTCAATATCATTAAGATGTTTGTGGAGAATATCATAAATTTCATCAACTAAAATATCATGATAAAAATGAATCAAACGATTTCTATATCCTGCCATATTTATTAATGATTCTTGAAGAGATGATGTAATAATTTCTTTTTCTATTAATTTTTTTGCGATAATTTTATATTCAAAATCTACAGATAAACCATTTATTTTTGCTAAAATATGCCTACCTATATCAAAAATAGCTTCAAGTGATTGCCTCAGGAGATTTTCTGCAGTATTATAATTTCTGTAATCCTTAAAAAAATCTTCTTTTGTTAAATTTTCAAGTTCATGAAGTTTATTAAGGTTATCTTTTATTAATGAAATTCTGGAATTTATCATTTCAATATTTAATTTTGATTTATTCATATAGAATAGCCTCACGCATTTCTCTGAAATAGGTTTGTCTTATGAAGTTTAAATCATTATATTTTTTATTTAAGAATTCAATATATTGGTTATATATATCCTGATTTTTTTGATAAAGTTTATAACCTTTAGCTGCTTCTATTTGTATGAAAATGCTTACCTGGTTTAAAATTACAATATCTAAATTGAAATTCGGAAAAATATCAGAAAAAAGATTAAATAGTCGTCCATGATAGATATACATGTCTTTTATCTTTCGGAAAGCATCAGAATTGAGTAATACCCCAATATCCAAATCTGTATTTTTAGTTGGAATAATTTTTTTATTTTTTAAATAATTTATTCCATCTCTCATTTGAGAGCCAAAAAGAAATACCAGATCAATATCTTGTTCTTTATATAGTAAGTTTTGTATCTTCATGTGAAAATTATATCATAAATTTTACAATATTTTACAGTTTTGCATAATAAGAGCCGGATGAGTATTGTTCTATTTTGACATCTATGATACTGCGAATTTTGTTTTTATCTCCAGAAAAATAAACAGTTTTATTATTGAGACTTTTTCCTTCTAAATATCCATTCTTATTTATTTTTTCTACTAATATCTGAACATTCTTATTTATATAATTTTCCGAGATTTTTCTGCTTATTTTTTTCTGAAGATTTAAGATTAGACTATGTCTTCTTTGTTTTTCTTTCTCTGAAATAGAATTGGGGAGTTTTGCTGCCCGGGTAAATGGTCTTTTAGAATATTTAAAAATATAAATCTTATCATATTGAATTTCTTTAACAAATTCATATGTTTCCAAAAAATCTTTTTCGGTTTCTTCCGGAAAACCCACCATAATGTCAGAGGTTATTGATATATCAGGTATAAGAGCTCTGGCATATTCAATAATTTTTAAGTATTCTTCTCTGGAGTATTTTCTATTCATTAATTTAAGAATTCTGTTTGAACCGCTTTGAACAGGTAAATGAAGGTGTTTCATAATTTTTTCATTTTCAGCCATGGTTTCTAATATTTTTTTTGTTGTATCCTTGGGATGAGAAGTCATAAAAGAAATTCTTAAAAGTTTATCAATTTTAGATATTTCTTTTAATAATTCAGCAAAGTCATATTTTATATTCAGGTCTTTTCCATATTCATTAACATTTTGACCTAAAAGATTAACATGCCTTACTCCTGAATCTGAAAGATTTTTTATTTCATTTATTATTTCAACAGAATTTCTGCTTTTAAGTTTTCCTCTTGCATAAGGAACAACACAATAGGAACAAAAATTATCGCATCCTTTTGTAATAGGAATATCAACATAGATACTATTTTTAGAATTAGTTTTTATAACAAATGGATTTTGATTTTCTTCTACCAATATTATTTTTTCTCCTTTAAGTGCTGATTCTATTTTTTCTGGTAGTAAATCAAAATAATCTGTTCCGCAAATGATATTGATATGGGGATGCTGGTTTAAAATATCTTTTTTATATATGTTAGCAGTACAACCAAGAAGCCCTACCACCCTACCCTGTTTTTTTATATTTTTTAGTCCATCTATAAAAGAAAAAATCTTGTTTTCCGCATGTTGTCTGACAGAACATCCTATTGCAAATATTGCCAATGCTTCATCTATATTATCTGTAATTTGCCAGCCATTTTTTTCAAATATATATTTTAGCCTTTCAGCATCAGCAAAATTCATCTGACATCCATAAGTTTTAATATATAATTTTTTTACCATATTTAAAGTATAATTTATAAAACAGAATATAGCAATAAGTAGACTTTTAGTATGAAAGTATTTACATTTTCATAGATTATAAGTATTACAATATTGTGAAGAAAAAATTATCGCCTTTATTTCTTAAGGATATTTATAAGGAGTTATATAATAAAAATATTAATCTATTAAACCTTTTGATAGAAAAAGACAGGATTCTTATAATTTTTCTCCACGAAATCACAAATATCTTACAAAGTTTAAAATCTCCCTTAGAAAAGATATTAAAAGAAAATAGCAACATGCAGGAAATAGAGTTATGTTATAACAGAATTCATTATTTAAAAACCCTTCAGGATAATATCTTTGTTTATAATACAATAAAAAATGGGCAATTGAAAATTTCACCTGCTCCTATTAATAGCATATTAATTATCAAGGAGATAACAAACAATTATATGGTAATATTAAATTCTAAAACTATAGACATTGATTTTTCATATAAAAAGAACTTATTTTTATATGCAGACCCATATCTTACTAGATTAATTTTAAATAATATAATAGAAATTTCTATAAATCAGACAAATAATTATTTAAATATTCTATTAGATGAATCTAAAAAAGAAAAAATAGTTTATATAGAAATATCCCATAATGGCAGGAAGATTGACCGTGAGATTTTTGAAAATTTCTATTCAGAAAAACCTCTTTCAGATTTTATACATAAAAAAGAATTGGGACTTTATATAATTAAAGAACTTGTAAAAATGAATAAAGGGAAAATAAATATAACATCAGATAAAAATACAGGTACAAAATTTATTCTTAAATTTCCCTATTATAATTCCTTATTTTCATCTTTGTATTTGTTTGTAATGGGCATTCTTCTATCTTTTCCAAAAGATTTTGGGGTTATTTTTATTCCTGGTGGAGCCTGTCTTCTTTTATACTCATTTTTATCCACCATTTTAATAACTTTTATAACTGTTTCCTTATTATAATTTCGGTTTACGATTGACTGCATATCCATATCTTTTTCTACATAAAGTTTAAGGATTTCATCTAATATATTATATGAAGGAAGAGTGTCTGAATCCTTTTGATTAAATTTTAGTTCTGCAGTAGGCTCTTTGGTAATAACTCTTTTAGGAATTACCTGTAAGATTGTGTTTCTATAATTAACCAATTTATATACAAGTGTTTTATATACATCTTTTATTACAGCAAATCCTCCTGCCATATCTCCATAAAGGGTTGCATAACCTGTACTCATTTCCGATTTATTCCCTGTTGTTAAAACAAGAAACCCAAACTTGTTGGAAAATGCCATTAATATATTGCCTCTTATTCTTGCCTGAAGATTTTCTTCAGCGATATCTTTTGGGAGATTTTTAAAATATACATCCAATAAAGAAAGATAAGATTTAAATATTTCAGATATAGAAACTTCATATAATGTAATGCCAAGATTTTGGACAAGACTTTCTACATCTTCTCGGGATTCCTGTGAGGTATATGGAGATGGCATAAAAACACCTATTACTTTGTCTTTGCCAAGGGCATCAACAGCAATTGTAGATACCAAAGAAGAATCAATTCCTCCACTTAGACCTACAAGAACCTTGTTAAAATTATTTTTTTTTACATAGTCTGATGTTCCAAGAACCAGAGCCTCATAAACCTCCTGCTCAGAACTTAAATGTTCTTCTTTTTTGGTTATAATAGGGGATGGTAGTTTATTCCCTAAAGAAGGCATTTCTATATGTATTATTTCTTTTTTATTGGTATTGAAAATTTCAGGAATATCTATATCAGCCAAAAGAATATCTTCCTTAAAAGGTTTTGCTCTTGCAATAATATTTCCAGTTTCATCAACAATAAAACTCTGTCCATCAAAGACCAATTCATCCTGGCATCCAATAAGATTAATATACGCAATCTTAATCTTGTTTTTTATTGCCTGTTTTATTACAATTTGTTCTCTTTCATGGATTTTTCCCATGTGATATGGAGAGGCATTTATATTGAATATTAGTTTTGAACCAATTTTCACTTCATCAATGATAGGTCCTTTATCAAGATACCATATATCCTCACATATACTTACACTAAACGGGATTAAAGATTTATTTTTATTTAACAAAAATACAGGGGTTTTTCTTCCGGATGTAAAATATCTTTTTTCATCAAACACACCATAATTTGGTAAAAATGTTTTATGGTAAATATCAATAATCTTTTTATCATAAATTATAGCTGAAGCATTGTAAATATTATTACCTATTTTATCAACAAAACCTATGATTGCTATAATATTATTGATATTGTTTTTAATATTATTTAATTCTTCAATATTTTCATAGACAAATTTTTCTTTTAAAAGAAGGTCCTCAGGAGGGTATCCTGTTATAGAAAGTTCAGGAAA
>JAJYYV010000059.1 GCA_021800535.1 bacterium
CTTGTAAATCCGGACGGATAAAGATGCAGACTATCCGGAATGTGGAAAATATTTCTCCCTGGTTTTTCATCGTTTGATACAGTGGTGGATATAAACTGTACGGCAGGACCATAAAGAACTCTTTTTTCATAAATTGTCCCTTCTTTCATAAAAACAATGGGCGTATATCCTCTATCCGGATATATCTTTCCATCTTTTTCTAAAATATCCAGACAGCATAAGGTATTGATGCCGCCGTTTTTTTCAACTATCATTGAAACCTGACCATCTGTAAAGCAATAATAAACATCTGGAAATCCATTTTTTAAATCAAAAAATCCTAAATTGTTTATCTTTTTTTCTTTTTTCATTTTTTGTATCTTCTCCTTATTTTATACCATTTTCTGCACTTTTTCAATCTTATTTCTGAATTTTATCTGATGGATACAGGTATACATTATTCCCTACTTGTAATATAAATATTCATAATGGACGATGTTTCTGTCTTTCATCCTCTTCTGTCTTAAAAGGACTTCCCGGCGACTTTTTGAGGGGAAAGGAACCGTAATCGTAATTGTGCAGAATTATATAATGTCGGGTCTGATTCATCCTTTAATGTCCAGATGCTAAACGGAGAAACAAGAGGGGCAAGCACTCCATAGAGTTGTCTGCTTACATCCAGTCCGATTTTTGGATATGCTGTATCCTGCAAATTAAATGACCGGTAATAAATTGTTCCATTATTTTTTCCTTTCTGATAAAACCGGTAGAATATAATTCGTAAAGAAACAGGACCCTTATCAAATGATGGTGGAACAAATTCAGCGGAAACCAGGGTTTCTTTTGGCCCAAAACTGTTAACAAGGACTGCTTCAAATTTTGTAATCAATTTCCCTTTTTCCATACCGTTAAAATATAAACCTGCCAGAGAATTAACATCTCCTGTTTTCCAGCCAGTAATGGATAATTTATAAGGGTCACCGGGATTTACCGATATCTGAGGGGTTTCATAGACACCATAACCGGTATTGTATGAGGCAATCTTATTGTCCGTATTCCCGAATCTTCGGATACTTTTATCAAATAAATTGGGGAAAAAAATATGTGCTTTATTTTCAGGTCCTATGACAAGGGTCATTCCCTTTTTTAAAATGCCATGATAAACTACAGTTCTATCTCCGCTTATCAGACTTGGAGAAATCACTTTGTTTGCCAGAATCTGAATTTCAACTACAGGTGTCTCATCTTGTAAGTGGAAAGCCGGTTCCACCCATGTTTCACCGGACCTGTAGATTTTTCTCCACTTGTCTATGTTTGAAGGAATTTCCTGCTGTAATTTCTGTAAGGAATATTGAGAGAAAATTTTCCCATCTGAGTTTGCAACTACAGTCACGCTGATAGGTCTTTTTTTTCCCGGCAATGCATCATTTTTATCCACCCGCACCCACCAACCGGCAATTCCTGCATGCAATGGTTTGATATCAGGTAGAGGTAGAGCTGGCCCTGCATTATTTGCATAGGGAATACTTAATCCATCCGGAACAGAAAGAGTTGCCACAACATGTTTTAATGTCGCAAGATTGACATTACCGCCATACCAGTTAGGTTGTCTTGGATTGACAATAAATGCCTGTACATATGCAAAATTCCCCTTCTTTAGTCCGGTGAAGTTGTAGTCAAGATTTATCCGCGGCATTAACGCCCGATTGACCACATTCATGTTAATCCTGTATTTCCATCCAAACCACCGTATCTGGTCAGAGTATGTCCAGAAAGAATTATCCGGCTGATAAGATAATTCATTCCATGCATGAATTTTTCTGCCTGACACCGGGAATAAAAATCCTCCGAGATTATTCGGGTTTTTAACGCGAGCCAGAGTAACCATCTTGGATAATGTGGACAACCGCATTCCGGGCGGTTGAGATATCTGGCTGAAAAACAGACAGTGATATTTGTGCACAATGGCAAGCGTTTTTCGGTTCCATACAGCTTTGTCATTGGGATACCCGAAAATACCATCGGCATATCCTACTGGTTTAAGAATATTTCTGTATGAATAGGGCAGGATATATGGTGACATAATAGTCTGTCCTTTTTTCAAGGTATTGAGATTCCCCCATCCTGTTGCCTGGTAGTAGAAAACCTTGCCTTCCGGGCCAAGGGTTTCTTTTATGGTTTTATCAATTTGATTGATAACATCAACCCATTTTTTCCCCCACCAGAGTCGCTGCGATGGTTTATTCCAATCAAACGGTTGCCCCATAGATTTTTCAATTTGGTTTAAATAAGGTTTCATATCCCCAGGCACAGGGTCGCCCTTTTTCCAGTTGGTCCATTGAGTGGTAAATGGGCAAGAGGAAAAATACCCGGGTAATTCTTCTAAAAAATAAGCTCCAACTATATTTTGTGGTCTGGAGATGCCTTTTTTTATAAGTTCAATCTGTTGCCGAATTATATACAGTATTTTTTTCTTTACACCTGGAGCATAGAGATAATCAAGAAAGGTTGCCATATAGTTATTTTCAGAAATGCCAAGTCCATTTATAGGCCAGACACGGATAAGGAACTTGTGCTCGGGATTAAGTGCAAGAACTTTATTACAGAAATTAACCGTACTTTGGTCATCGGGTTCGTTACCGAAATTAATCACGCTCCAGTCAAACCGGGCTACATCCAGTACCTTGTTATGGCCGTGCCAACCACTTGTGCCATATAATCCCCAGCCTAATTTCCAGTAATGATTTTTTTCTGATGCATAGATGAGACTGGTTGCCAATAGTATCAAACATAAAAAAATTTTAATTTTATTATACATATTAATCTTTTCCCCTTTCTTAATTTCTTGATATTGGTTTTCCCTCTATATTGTTGGTTTCTTTCACTTTTTCTGCGCCTTCCTGTGTTCCAATATTTAACTGATTGTTAACATAACTGTTATTGCGTAAAATATTGTTTTGATTTTTTCCACCATCAAAAACAACTGCTACGACACATTTTTCTAAACGATTATCAGTAATAATATTATCTTTTGTATTTTTAATAATAATTCCTCCTCCTAAAGATTCACTCAGAAAATTTACAATATTGTTATCCCTGATTATATTTTTTTCTCCTTTTTCTATTGTGATACCTATGCTTGTTCCATTAACTAATTTATTTTTTATTATTAAACAGTTATAACTATCTGATAACTCTATGCCAAGATAAGGAATTTGTATAAACTTATTGTTTCTTATTGTTAGATTTAAACCATTATAAATTGAAATACCCTGTCCAACATATTTTATTTTATTATCAATGACAAAAACATTTTTAATTCCCTGAATTGTTATACCTGCTAAAAGATCAAATAAATAATTTTTTTCTATTATTGTTTTTTCTTTTAATGTGTTGGGAATATTTGCAATGTCCATAGCATTTCTTCCCCGATAAATTGAGTTCTCTTTTATAATACAAGCATCTGCTGATACAGTAATACCCCAATAAAATTGAGAAATATCATTTTTTTCTATAATTGCTCCCGTACCATTAACATTTATACCTGTATCTGATAGAAATACTTTATTAGAAATTATTTTTACTTTTTTTGTTCCGGGGGAATATACATTTATGCCTTGCTGCCCTGAACCTACGATTAAATTGTTTTTTATCAACATATTTTCATCATCACCATATGCAAAAATTCCCATCTGGCTGTTATAAAAAACATTATTGTTTTCACATATACTTTTATTTCCTGCAAGGATAATTCCATAATAGGAATTTACAATTAAATTATTTTTCACAATTGAATTATCAACAGTTCCTTCAAGATTAATAGCTGTCCAACCAGTATTAAGAATTATGTTATCTTTATAGGTTTGTCTTGGAGAATTCCCATTTGTTCCTATACCTTCTCTTCCTGTCCAGTTAACATAATTGTTTTCAACAACATTATCATGTCCGCCATAAAGAAACACTCCATACTCTGCAGAATCTGTTATATAATTTCCTTTTGCGATACAATAATTAACTCCGTTGGTCATAATCCCCTTGGTTGTACTAAAAACATAATTATTTTCAAAAAGGATATTTTGGGTTTTCACTCCATATGCCCCGATTCCTTGACAGCGGGAAATCTGACAATGACTGATAACTATTCCTTCACAGTTTTCCATGGCTATACCAAAAGCTCTGGCAGGGGCATTTCCATTTATCGGTACTCCATCAACCAAAACGTTTTCTATAATTAAATGGGTTTTTATATTTTTTAAAAGAATCCCGGGTTTATCAGTAATACCTTTAATATATAAATTTTTTATAATATATGGGTCATCTTTTGTGCCTTTTCCTTTAACAATTCCGTCAGATTTCAGCACTTCTTTTTTCAACTGAATTTGATTAAATTCTAAAGGTGAGGATTGTCTAAGAGATTGCCAATTAATTATCCCTGTATCCCGGGGAGGTTTAGGTATGTTTGGTTCAGGTAAAGATTTAATTAAATCAGTATTTGTTGGTTTGGCAATATGCAAAAAAGAAATCTTATTTGGTCCTAACCAATTATATTCCGCAGCATATATATTTACACATATCATAAATAATATTCCAGTCAGAAAAATATTAATTTTATTATACATAGTAAAGTTTCACTAAACCCCAGGCATATTTATAGGCACAGAGGTACAAAATTTTAACTAATCCGCCGGGAAGTCCCCATCCGATAGTTTGTGGATGAAAGGCGATAAAAGATTTAACATTTTTTATGTTTTGTTATATTATTATATCAGTAAATTTTGTTCTTTGACAATTAGTATGTGGTTGGAAAAAAGTCATAGGTTTTTCCGTAAAACTAATTCCTAAAATAGTCTGGATGTATTTTATCGGTGCTTTGCGAAAGAAGCGTAATAGGCTCATCGTCGTATGGAAACCAGACCTAAAGAAACAAAAACACCTTGTAGTAGGGCGGGAAGCGCCCGAATTGACGCCTGCGGAAACAATCTCTATGAATGACCGAGTAAATATCATATATTTGCTCCTAAAAAGTATCTTGTTGGGGAAGCAGGAAGCCCCTTCCGTGAGGAAGTGGGTGCTTCACTGACTTACCACAGGATTTATGGTAAATGGCCAGTCATACTGGTCGTTGCTTGGGTATCCTATATAACCGGGAGTCTGCGTGTTAGTGCCATTACCCACATAATATTCACTATTATTCAGAATAGATTTCGGATACCATGTGACATGTCCATCACAGAAAAGCAGGTCTGCTCCACCATTATGACGGTATACCCAATGTGAGTCAGAACTCCAACCTTCCCAGTCACAAGTTCCAGAACCGGCACTCAACCATGGCATTCCACTTTCTCCTATTTCAAGGGTTTCTCCTGGATGTGTTAGCTGACTCATATTAACTGATCTGGTAGGGCCGTAAGCATATACAGAATTTAATCCAAGCTGGTTCTCACCTCCACTCGTATCATATCCCATATTGAAGCCATATCCTCCTTCATAATCATATCCATATTGAGTAGTCTGATATAGCGGCGGTGCAGCCGGAGAATTAGGAGAAATATCATTTTCATATTCCTGCCAGTCAGGGTCATAGAAAGTTTTCCAGTTCTGGACATAGGGATATAACCAGAGAATCCATATACTCCACACACCTTTACCTTTGCCAGGATCCGGATAACCCTGGGAAACCTCAAAGGGTCCCCAGTAATCCGGCCAATATGTTGCGGTCTGGCCAAATGCAGGATAAAAACCCTTATAGTCATTCAGATACATTGCCATTGCCAAACCGAGTTGATGAAGATTACTCATATCCACTGCTTTTCTGGCTTCTTCCCTTGCCCTTGCTAATGCCGGTAGCAACATTGCAGCCAAAATAGCAATGATTGCTATTACCACCAAAAGTTCTATAAGCGTAAATCCTTTTTTAGCTTTTGTGTTTCCGCCATAATAATTGGCGGATTTCGCTTTGTTCAACATTTTTTTCACCTCCTTTCTCCTATTTTTTGTTGTTGGTTGACTTATAAATTTGAAATAGCATTGAGTTTTGTTTGTATAAGAAAATTTGAAAGGTTGAAAAAAATAAAAAAAATTTCTTGAGAGAGTTCTTTTTTTGTAACAGTCTGCTTTGACTCTTATTTACATCTATTTGAAATAGTGCCATAAGGGCCTTTTTGTTTAACTTATGCTTATGTTATATATTAATAATATTATTTCATAAGATATTTTTTTGTCAAATTTTCATGTAGTTTAAAAGATAGAATGTCATTATGTATAATTTTTGTTTCCTTTTTCAACAAGAGGTATTTTCTTATAGATTTTTTTTAACTAATCCGCAGGGAAGTCCCCATCCGATAGGTTGTGGATGAAAGACGATAAAAGATTTAACATTTTTTATGTTTTGTTATATTATTATATCAGTAAATTTTGTTCTTTGACAATTAGTATGTGGTTGGAAAAAAGTCATAGGTTTTTCCGTAAAACTAATTCCTAAAATAGTCTGGATGTATTTTATCGGTGCTTTGCGAAAGAAGCGTAATAGGCTCATCGCCGTATGGAAACCAGACCTAAAGAAACAAAAACACCTTGTAGTAGGGCGGGAAGCGCCCGAATTGACGCCTGCGGAAACAAGCTCTATG
>JAJYYV010000004.1 GCA_021800535.1 bacterium
GTAAGAAATTGCGAGCGGGCGTAGCAATTTTAGCGAGTGGCCGACCCCGAGCGTAGTGGGAGCGAGGGGCGCTCAACTCCCCCTCCTCGCAAATCTTCTTTTGAAGAGTTGAACTTGAGCGAAGTAAAAAAATATGAAAAATTTTCTTACAAAATTAAGAGTTCCTGTGGGTTGGGTTTATTTTATTCTTATTGGAATTGTAGGCAATGTAAAAAATATAAATTATTTCATAGGTGGATTGATACTTATTTTTGTTGGTGAATTTATCAGAACACTTTCATCCGGAGTTATAAAAAAAAATGAAACTATTTGTTCCCAGGGGTGTTATGGAATTATACGGCATCCATTATATTTTGGAAGTTGTTTAATTGGTTTAGGTTTTGCATTACTTGTAAATAATCCAATTGTGTGGATATATTTGGGGGTATTTTTTATACTAACCTATGTCGCAGCAATTAAGAGCGAAGAAGAATATCTTTTAAATAAATTTGGAAATGCATATATAAAATATCAGAAAAAAGTTCCATGTTTTTTTCCATTATTAAATGATATTTTAGGAAATTACAAACATAATTTTTCCTTTCATCAGTTTAAAAAAAATAAAGAATATAAAAACTGGATTATAATTGTAGTTGTTTTATCTATACTTGCTTTTAAAATTTATCTTTACCGTTAACTATACAAAGGGAATTATTTCTTTGTTTTGTTTGACCATACCTTTATGAAGTTAGCGAGAGACCTATCATAAGTTTTTTCAATTTCAGGAGGGAAAAGACATCCGGGAAGTTCTTGATTTTCCCAATGAGAACGAAGACATTGACAGCAAATTCCATGATTAGGACATCCTTGATAAGAACAGGTACAATATGCCATATTTTTTTTCTTATTTATACATTCCATAATTTATTTTTTTACCCCCCTTTTTTTATTATATATATTATTATATTTATTTTTTTAATTTTCTAAAATTTATTTAAAATTTGAATAAAAATCAGGTAAAAAAGAGATATATATGTACTTAATTTTTTCAATCTGTTGACAAAAATTTTTTTATATTATAATATTAATTCAATAGAATAAGTAGATTATATAAAAGATACTAAAGATAAAATAAAATAAAACGGTATAATATAACTTATGACTATAGGTGTTTACTATTCTGACACCAGATATTGTAAAATTAAAAGTGTAATTTTGATTATTTGCTGGTAAAATATCAGTAGAAAAATTTTTATTTAACTTTATTACATAGGAGAAATAAATATGATTACTCCACATGGAGGCAAACTAATAAACAGAATATTTTCAGAAGAAGAAAAAAAATCATTGCAAAATAAAATATCCGAATTAAAGAAGATTAAACTCAATAAAAGACAAATTTCTGACATTGAAATGATTGGAATCGGTGGATATAGTCCTTTAGAAGGTTTTATGACCAAAAAGGATTATGAAAGTGTTATTCATACAATGAAATTATCCAATGGGATTATCTGGTCCATTCCTATTACACTTGCTGTAAATCATGAAACAGCAGATAAACTTGAAATAGAAGAAGATATTTTATTGGTAAATCAGGAAAATGTTCCTGTATCTGTTCTTCACCTGGAAGAAAAATATTTTTATGATAAGGAATTAGAAGCAGAAAAGATATATTTAACCAAAGATATACAGCACCCAGGTGTGGCTTATCTTTATTCACAGGAAGATGTTTATCTGGCAGGGAAACTAAATGTTATAGAAAAACCTGTGCGTCATAAATTTAATGAATACTATCTTATTCCTGATGAAACAAGAAAAATTTTTGAAAAAAACAAATGGCAAACTATTGTTGGTTTTCAAACAAGAAATCCTGTTCATAGAGCACATGAATATATTCAAAAGTGCGCTCTTGAAATTTTTGATGGATTATTTCTCCATCCCATTGTGGGGGAAACCAAAGGAGATGATATTCCTGCAGAAATAAGAATGAAATGCTATGAGGTCTTAATAGAAAAATATTATCCTAAAGATAGGGTGGTTTTAGGGATAAACCCATCAAGTATGAGGTATGCAGGACCAAGAGAGGCAATATTTCATGCTCTTATCAGAAAAAACTATGGATGCACACATTTTATTGTAGGAAGAGACCACGCTGGAGTAGGAAATTATTACGGCACCTATGATGCTCAGAATATTTTCTTAAAGTTTTCATCTGAAGAAATTGGTATTACTCCTTTATTTTTTGAACATACCTTCTATTGTATAAAATGTCAGTCTATCGCTTCTTCCAAAACATGTCCGCATAGTAAAGAAAATCATGTTATTCTTAGTGGAACAACTGTAAGAAAAATGCTTCAGGAAGGAACAGAACCGCCTGTGGAATTTACACGACCGGAAATTGCACAGATATTAATAGATAGTATAAAAAATAAAAAATGATTATTTTACCCAAAAGTATTTTACAACAAATGATAAAAAACTGTAAAGAAGAAGTTCCTTATGAATCTTGTGGTATTTTAGCAGGAAATAATAGAAAAGTGGAAAAGATTTATAAAATGAAAAATATTGAGAAAAGTTCAACAATTTATTTAATGGATTCCAAAGAACAGCTTTATGTAATGAAAGATATCCGCAATAGTGGATTAAAAATTGAAGGCATTTATCATTCTCATGTTTTTAGTTCAGCCCAACCATCTAAAAAGGATATTGAAATGGCTTTTTATCCTGATATTTCTTATATAATAGTTTCATTGGAAAAAGAACAATATCCTGTTGTAAAATCTTTTCAAATTAACAGAGAAAAGGGAAATATAGAAGAGGAATTTATAAATATTGAAAATGGATAAAAAAGTTTATAGAATCGGGACAAGAAAAAGTACACTTGCCTTAAAACAGGTTGAAGAAGTTGTTTATTTATTAAAAAATGTTTATACGGATATAAAAACCGAAATAATAGGCATTGATACTTATGGAGACAAAGATAAAATCACTCCAATATCAGATATTGAAGGGACTGATTTTTTTACAAAAGAGATAGACCTTGCCCTTTTAAAAGGAGAAATTGATTTTGCTGTACATAGCGCAAAGGATTTACCTGATAAAGTGCATAATGATATTTATATAGCAGCTGTCACTAAATCAAAAGACCCTTATGATGCTATTGTTTCTAAAAATAATATTCCTATTGAAAATCTTGGTTTTAATGCCCGGGTTGGAGCCAGTAGCACAAGAAGAAAAAGTCAGTTAAAGAAATATAGAGAAGATTTAATAGTTGTTGACATACGGGGAACAATTGAAGAAAGATTAGAACAATTATATAAACTGAATCTTGAGGCTATTATAATAGCTGCAATTGCTCTTGTCAGACTTGGGCTTGAACAGAAAATCACACAAAGGCTGCCTTTGGAAATTTTCAAAACCCATCCTTTGCAAGGCGCATTGGCTTTAACAGTAAGAAAACATGATAGAAATCTAATAAAAATGCTTGAAATATTGGAAAAAGATAATGGAAATTAATAAAGTATATTTTGTTTCTGCAGGACCTGGAGAATCTGACCTGATAACTATACGAGGTCTTGAAATTATTAAAGAGGCAGAAGTTATTATTTACGATTATCTGGTTTGTAAGGACATTTTGAGATATGCCAGAGATGATGCAGAATTGATATGTTGTGATACACTTGGAAAAAAAAGATATTTAGATGGGTTTTCAGAATCCCAGGAATTAATAAACAAGGTAATCCTGCAAAATGTGTTCAAAGGTAAAAAAGTTGTAAGATTAAAAAATGGAGATGTTTCAATATTCAGTAGAATTTCTGAAGAAATAGAAACTTTAATAAAAAATAATATTGAATTTGAAATTGTTCCAGGAATTACAGCTGCATCATGTGCATCTGCTTTTTCAGGAGTGCCGCTTACGGACCGGAGATTTTCTTCAAATATAGTTTTTTTAACCGGTCATATTGCCAAAAATAAAAACTCAGAAATCAACTGGAAAGCAATTGCAGGATGCGACACAATTGTTGTTTATATGGGAATAAAAAATATCTCTGAAATTATCAAAAAATTAATGAAAAGTGGAAAAGCAGGTGAAACCCCTGTAGTATGTGTTTCAGATGCAGGAAGAATTACACAAAAAATAGTTACAGGACATCTGGAGAATATAGAAAACAAAATAAAAAATAATAATATTCAACCTCCTGCAATTTTTATTATCGGTAAAGTTGCTCAATTAGAAAAAGATTTTAACTGGAACAGAAAAAATAAGAATATTTTATTTACAGGTTTATCTAAAAAAAGATATTTTCTTAAAGGTGATTATTGTCATATTCCAATGATAGAAATAAAACCAATAAATAATTGGAAAAATTTTGATAAATATTTGAAAAATATTAATATATTTAATTGGATTGTTTTTACAAGTAGATATACGGTTAAGTATTTTTTTGAAAGATATTATTTCCTTGGATATGATTCAAGAAATTTAAAAAATATTAAAATTGCAGCCATTGGTAATTCAACTAAAAAGAAATTATTAGAATTTGGAATTATTCCTGATTTGGTTCCACAAGAAGAATCTTCTCATGGTTTGTTGGATGAATTCAGTAAAATAGATTTAAAAAATAAAAAAATATTTATGCCAAGGTCTGATATTGCTGATAAGGGACTGACAAAAAAATTTATGAATATGGGAGCATCTATCATTGCAGTTGTGGCTTATAAGAACATTATGCCCAAAGACTTACCAGATATTAATTTAAATGATTTTGATGAAATTATGTTTACCAGTCCATCAACTGTAAGAAATTTTATTAAAAGATATGGAATTCCTCCTCAAAATATAAAAATTAGTTATATTGGAGATATAACAAGAAAAGAGGCAGAAAAATGGAATTTACCAGACTAAGAAAGTATAGAAAAAATGAAATAATCAGAAATTTATTTGCAGAAACACAACTTTCTGTAAAAGATATGATTCTGCCATTTTTTGTCATTGATGGAAAAAATAAAAAGGAGCCTATATCATCAATGCCAGGTATTTATAGATTATCTATTGATCTGCTTATAAAAGAAATCCAGGAGGTAAAAAACTTAGGAGTAAATACATTTCTTCTTTTTGGATTAGCAGACAGAAAAAACACAACAGGTTCCCAGTCTTACTCAAAAGATGGAATTATTCAAAAAGCTATTAAACAAATAAAAGATAAAATAGAAAATGCCGTAATAATAACAGATGTTTGTTTATGTGGGCATACAACACATGGGCATTGTGGAATTGTTAAAAAAGAAAAAAAAAACCGGTTTTATATTGACAATGATGAAACAATAAAAATTTTGGCAGAGATTGCTATTTCTCATGCAGAATCAGGCGCAGACTTTGTTGCTCCATCAGCAATGATGGATGGACAGGTAAAAAAAATAAGACAATCTTTGGATTCTAATAATTTTTATAACATAGGTATAATGGGATATTCTGCTAAATATGCATCTGCATTTTATGGACCATTTAGAGATGCTTTAGATTCAAAACCCCAGTTTGGGGACAGAAAAACATATCAAATGGATTTTAGAAATTCTCAACAGGCGTTAAAAGAAATAGAGGCGGATATAAAAGAAGGCGCAGATATAGTAATGGTTAAACCTGCTCTTTCATATCTTGATATTATTAAAATAGCAAAAGAAAAATTTAAATTTCCGTTATCAGCATATAATGTGAGTGGCGAATATAGCATGATTAAATTTGCTTGTCAGCAGGGATTATTTAAAGAAAAAGATATTGTAATGGAAATATTAACATCTATAAAAAGAGCAGGAGCTGATTTTCTTATTACATATTTCGCAAAAGAGGTTGCCAAATGGATACAGGATTAAATAAAAAACTTTTTGAAGAGGCTTCTTTTTATATACCTGGCGGGGTAAATAGTCCGGTAAGAGCTTTTAAATCAGTTGGCGGACCTCCTGTGTTTATGGTATCGGCTAAAGGTTCAAAGATATATAGTTATGATAATAAAGAATTTATTGACTATTGTTTGGGTTGGGGGGCATTAATATTGGGGCATTCTCAGGCTTCTGTTGTTAAAACAGTAAAAAATCAGGCAGAAAAAGCAATCTTATTAGGAGCAGCAACAGAACAGGAAACTGAATTTGCCAAGATGATAATTTCTGCTATTGATTCTATAGAGCAATTACGACTTACAAATTCAGGAACAGAAGCCGTTATGGTGGCAATAAGATTATCCAGAGCATTTACCAAAAGAAAAAAAATTATAAAATTTGATGGATGTTATCATGGTCATGTTGACTATTTTTTAAATAGTCCTGGAATTTTAGATGACTTAAAAAAACATACACTGACATGTTCCTATAATAATCTACAAGAAGTTAAAAAAACGATTAAAGAAAATAAAAATAATATTGCAGGAATAATTGTTGAACCTGTTGCTGGTAATACCGGTGTGATATTACCTGAAAAAGGATTTTTGCATGGTTTAAAAAATTTATGCAGGGAGAATAATATTCTTTTGATTTTTGATGAAGTAATAACTGGTTTTAGATTTACATTTGAAGGATACCAGAATATTTTGGGTATAAAACCAGACCTTACCTGTCTTGGGAAAATTATTGGTGGCGGGCTTCCAATCGGAGCCTGTGGTGGAAAAAAAGAAATAATGCAGATGCTTTCTCCCCAGGGCGAAGTTTTCCATGCAGGAACATTTGCCGGGAATTCAATGTCTGTAAGTGCCGGATTATCTACTTTAAATATTTTAAGAAATACAAATCCTTATAAAAAAATTGAAGATTTTACCCGGCAACTTTGTGAAGGGATTAAATCTTTGGGAAAACAATTTAATATTGAATTAAAAATAAATTATATAGGTTCTTTATTCAGCATATTTTTTACAAAAAGTCCAGTTAATGATTATGCTTCTGCGCAAAAACAGGATATAGAAAAATTTAAAAAATTTTATCATGGACTTTTAAATGAAGGAATTTATTTTTCACCATCATGTTTTGAATCAAATTTTATTTCTACATCTCATAGTCAAAAAGATATTGACAAAACTTTACAGGCAATTGAAAAAATTTTTAAAATTTTATAAATATCAAGGAGATACGCTATGTCTATAAAAATTCAAGTAAATGGGAAAGATGAGGAGATACCGGAAAAAATGTGTCTCTTGGAATTCCTTAATAAAAAGAAAATAAAACAGGATATTGTTGTTGTTGAATTAAATGATCAGATTATTGAAAAAGAACAATATTCACAAACATTTCTTAATCAGGGAGATATAGTGGAACTTGTTTTTTATATGGGTGGAGGATATTTATAATAAAAAAGGATATATATGTTTACTTTACCAAATAAAATAATTGAAGATATTGATAATTATAAAAAATATCTTGATGAATATCTTAAAAAAGATATGGATTTTACACGGTTTATAGGCATTAGAATTCCATGGGGAATTTATAGTCACAGGGGTAAACAGGTGTATATGGTGCGGTTAAGAATTCCAGGGGGTAAATTAGATGCTTCTCAAATAAAATCTATTGCTATTGCATCAGAAAAATATGGCAATGGAATCTGTCATATAACCACCAGACAGGATATTCAAATACATGGTGTGAAAATTGAAAATACTTATGTCTTGCTTGAATACCTGAAAAATTTTAATTTGTCTCCCCGGGGAGGAGGAGGAAATACTATAAGAAATATAACAGCCTGCCATCTTTCCGGAGTATGTAAGGATGAAATAATAAATGTGGGGAATATAGCAGAATCTTTAAGTGAATATTTTTTACCCCAGGATGATTCGTATAACCTTCCAAGAAAATTTAAGATTGCTTTTTCAGGATGTTTAAAAGACTGTGTTGGATGTTTGTTAAATGATATTGGATTTTTACCATATCAATATAATGAAGAATATGGATTTAAGGTATTTGTTGGAGGTGGAATAGGAGCAAAACCTGCTGCCGGGATATTACTTGAAAATTTTATTCCTATTCAGGAAATTATTTATTATATTTCAGCCATAAAAAATGTTTACTATAAAAATGGAGACAGAAGAAATAAACATCATAACAGATTGAAATTTTTAATTCAGGAGATAGGTTTTGAAAAATTTAAAGAATTATATCAACAGGAATTAAAAATATTAAAAGAACAGCAATATCTTGTTATGAAGAAAAAATATGATAATCCAAAAGATGAAAATACAGGGGAAATACCACAAATAGATGATGAACAATATAAAGAGTTTTTAAGATATAATGTTCAACCGCAAAAACAAAATGGATACTCCATTATTAAATTGCGTATACCACAAGGTGATATTTTCTCAGAAAATCTTTTAAAAATTGCTGAATTAGAAAAAGATTTCCATGGTATAGAGTTCAGAACATCTTTGAATCAAAATCTTTGTATTATATGGGTAAAAAATCAGGATGTTTATAATTTATATAGTAAAATAAATGTAGTCCTAAATGATTTTTTGTATCCTGATACATTACTGGATACTACTGTGTGTAAAGGTGCCTTAACATGTAATCTTGGTATTTGTAATTCTCCAGGGCTTTCAAAAGCAATAGAAGCAATACTTAAAAAAGAATTTGTTGGGAAACAGATTTTCAAAACATTACATATTCATATAAATGGATGTCATAATTCATGCGGGCATGCTTCAGTTGGGCAGATTGGATTTTATGGACTTGCAAGAAGAGTTTCAAACAGGTTTTTACCATTTTATAAGATTTTATTAGGAGGGAAACAATTCGGGGAGAATACAGAATTTGCAGAAGAAATAGAAATAATTCCTGCTAAAAATGTTCCTTTATTTCTTCAGAGATTTTTACAGATTATTGAAAATGAAATAAAAGAAACAGACAACACAGGCGAATTTTTAAAAACAACGGGTGTCAACATAGCAAAAAAAATAATTGAAGATTTTTCTTATGTTCCTCCATATTCAGAAAACAAGGATTTTTATATTGATTGGGGAAAAACAGATGAATTTTCTCTTAGTGAATTGGGCCCTGGTGAATGTGGTGCAGGGATTTTAAATATAATTGAGTCTGATATTGCGCATAGTAAAATATTTTTGGCTGAAGCAGAAAAAGAATCATATGCAACGGAAAAAATAAAAAAATCCATATTTTTTTCTGCCAGAGCGCTTCTTATTGTAAAAGGAAAAGACCCGATAGATGGACAGGAAACTCTAAAAAATTTTTATGACCTTTTTATCAGGACTGGTATAACATCACAAAAATTTTCAGATATACAAAATGTATTTTATGAGATATCCGATGTTCTGACAGAAGAACAAAAAAAAGAAAAATTTCTTTATGCAAAAAATTTTTTACAGAATATAGAGGAATTATATCAAAGTATGAATTCATCCCTGCTTTTTCCCAATGAATATAAATTAGAGCAGGTTTTACCAGATAATAAACATTTTCTTGATTTAAAAGGAACTCCATGTCCAATAAATTATGTAAAAGCAAAAATATTTCTTGAAAATGTTCCACAGGAAGAAATAGTTGAAATATTGCTTGATGAAGGGGAACCTATTGAGAATGTTCCAAAAAGTTTAGAAAGTGACGGACATAATATTTTAAATATTGAAAAAGAAGATGGTTTTTATAGAATACTGGTAAAAAAAGGCAAAGGAGAATAAATGAGTTACATAAAAAAATTAAAATGCAGAGAATGCGGAAAAACTTACCCTAAAGAGGCTCTCTATGTTTGTGAATATTGTTTTGGTCCGCTTGAGGTGGACTATGATTATGATAGAATTAAAAAAGATTTAACAAAAGATGTAATTGAAAAAAGAGCAAAGAATTTATGGAGATACAAAGAACTTTTACCTATTGAGAGGATGCCAACAGATGGATTGTTTTCCGGTTTTACTCCACTTATCAGAGCAAAAAATCTTGAAAAATATTTAGGGGCAGAAGAAATTTATTTAAAAGATGATTCTGTTAATCATCCTACCTTATCTTTTAAAGATAGGGTTGTTGCAATTGCTTTATCAAGAGCAAAAGAATTAAATTTTGATACTGTTGCTTGTGCTTCAACAGGAAACCTGGCACATTCTGTTTCTGCTCATGCGGCAATAGCAGGATTAAAAAGATATATATTTATCCCTGAAAGTTTGGAATTGAGTAAAATAGTGGCTTCTTTGGTATATAATCCTGTTTTAATTGCAGTTGAAGGAAACTATGACCAGGTAAACAGACTTTGTTCTGAAATTGTTAATAAATATAAATGGGCTTTTGTAAATATAAATATAAGACCTTATTACGCAGAAGGTTCAAAAACTTTTGGCTATGAAATTGCCGAACAACTGGGATGGCAAACACCAAAACATATTATCGTTCCATGTGCAGGAGGCTCTCTTATAACAAAAATATGGAAAGGGCTAAAAGAATTTAAAAATTTGGGATTTATTAATTCTTTGGATACAAAGATACATGCAGCCCAGGCTATCGGCTGTTGTCCTATTGTTACAGCAATAAAAGAAAAATCTGATATAATAAAACCTGTTAAACCAGATACAATTGCAAAATCTCTTGCTATTGGTAATCCTGCAGATGGAATTTATGCAGTAGAAACTGTAAAAGAATCAGGTGGAACAGGCGAATATGTATCTGATGAGGAAATTATTGAAGCAATTAAGATATTAGCAGGAGAAGAAGGTATTTTTACAGAGACTGCCGGTGGAGTGACATTAGGAGTAACTATTAAACTGATAAAACAGGGCAATATTCCAAAAAGCGAATCAATAGTTATATGTATAACCGGTAATGGATTAAAAACTCAGGAAGCTGTGCTTGATAAAATAGGGATTCCAATAAAAATAAAACCAAATATTAAATCTTTTGAAGAAAATATAAAATTATAGGAGGAAAAAAGAATGTGTATATGCATAAGAATACCGACCCCTTTACAAAAAATCACAAAAGATAAATCTGAAGTGATGGGCAAAGGTAAGAATATCAAAGAATTGATTGAAAATCTTGAAAAAGATTACCCTGGAATTAAAGAAAGATTATATGATGAAAAAGAAAATTTGCGTAGATTTATAAATATATATGTAAATGAAGAAGATATAAGATTTTTAAAAGGTGACGAAACAGAAATAAAAGATGGAGATGAGATTTCTATCATACCTGCTATTGCAGGTGGATGAATAGGAGAAAAAAATGTCTTTAAGCAATGAACAAATAGAAAGATATAGCAGGCAGATTATTTTAAATAATATTGGGGGAAAAGGTCAGGAAAAATTACTTTCTTCAAAAGTTTTGATTATTGGAGCCGGAGGACTTGGTTCTCCTGCGGCTCTATATCTTGCCGCAGCAGGGGTTGGAACCATTGGAATTGTTGATTCTGATAAGGTGGAACTTAATAATCTGCAAAGACAAATTTTACATTCAACCAAAAATGTTGGTAAATCAAAGGCTGAATCGGCAAAAGAAAGAATCAACAATTTAAATTCTGATGTCAATGTCATTCCATATATACTTAGACTTACATCAGAAAATATTTTAGATATTATTAAAGATTATGACATTGTGATTGATGGTTCAGATAATTTTCCCACCAGATATTTGGTGAATGATGCCTGTGTTATTTTAAAAAAGCCTTTGTCTCATGGAGGAATTTTTAAGTATGATGGTCAGGTAATGACAATAATTCCAGGAGAAAGTGCATGTTATAGATGTCTATTTCCTCAGCCGCCACCGCCAGGACTTGTTCCAGGCTGTCAGGAGGCTGGGATTTTAGGGGTGGTAGCTGGTATTATAGGATTAATGCAGGCAAATGAGGTTTTAAAGTATCTACTGGGCATAGGAGAACTTTTAACATCAAAACTTCTGATTTTCAATGCTATAGAATCCAGGTTCAGGATAGTAAAAATACCCAAAAATGATAACTGTTTTGTATGTGGTAAAAATCCTACGCTAACAAAACTTATTGATTATGAAGAATTTTGTAGTGTGAAAAAAAGATAAATATTCATTATAAAAAAGCCTGACTAATAGTCAGGCTTTTTTACTGTTTTTCTTTTCCAGAGTAGATATATGGCAGGATATACTATAAGTTCCATAATAGTTGATGTAAAAATCCCTCCCACCAAAGGAGCAGAAATCCTTTTCATTGTATCTGCACCTATCTGGTATACAGGAGATAGCATAATGGGAAGGAGTCCTATAAACAAAACAGAAGCCACCATAATTTTTGGTCTTATTCTATCTACTGAGCCATGATATATTGCATGCTTTAAATCGTCCAGGGTATTCATCTTACCATTTTTTTTTCTTTCATCATAGGCAAGGTCAAGATATAAAAGCGTAAAAACACCTGTTTCTGCATCTATGCCCAAAAGAGCAATTATTCCCACCAGAACAGCAATATTAAAATTATAGCCAAGAAGAATCAAAATCCATATAGCACCAACCAGAGAAAAAGGAACAGCTGTAAATATTATCATGGTTTTTGGAATACTTTTGGTATTAAAATAAATAAGCAAAAATATAATAAAAAGCGTAATTGGTATAACAACCTTCATCTTTTGCTTAACTCTCTGCATATATTTATACTGACCACTAAATTTAATAGAATAACCAACAGGTAATTTCAAATTTTTGTTTAAAATTTGTTTTGCTTTTACGATATATCCTCCAATATTATGGGTTGTTGTATCTATATAGACATATCCTGCAAGCATTCCATTTTCATTTGTAATCATATCAGGACCTTTGGTCATTTTTATACTTACAAGCAGACCAAGTGGAATATTATTTCCTTGTGGCGTAGGTACATAAATATCATCTTTAATTTTACTGATTGTATCCCTGAAATCTCTTGGATACCTTATACTTACAGGAAATCTTTCAATTCCTTTTATTACCTCTGTAATCTGTTTGCCTCCTAAAGCGCTCATTAAAACATTTTGAATATCACCAATGGTAAGCCCATACCGGGCAATAGCTGTTTTATTCAATTTTATATTGACATAATATCCCCCGAATGTTCTTTCAGCATATATGCTTTGTGTACCTTTGATATTCTGTAAAAGTTTTTGTATTCTTATACCAATTTCTTGTATGGTTTTTAAGTCTGTACCATATACTTTTACTCCAAGTGGGGTTCTTATTCCGGTGCTAAGCATATCAACCCTTGCTTGAATAGGCATTGTCCATGAATTTGTTACCCCGGGTATATTTAAGTCTTTGTTCATCCTGTTTACAAGTTGTTTCCATGTAATTCTATCGGGCCAGATAAGTTTAAAAGGACCTTGTAAAAACTTGGGAATTATATTGGAATACCATCTTTTTATATGTGGCCATTTATTCTGTGGTTTAAGAACAATAACTGTTTCCATCATTGATAGCGGCGCAGGGTCTGTAGCAGTATTTGCTCTGCCTGCTTTTCCAAAAACTGTTTCAACCTCAGGAAAAGTTTTTAAAATTTTATCCTGAAGCTGAAGAATCTTTGTTGCTCCCCCAATAGAAAGACCAGGCAATGCTGTTGGCATATAAAGGAGTGTTCCTTCATTTAAGGAAGGCATAAATTCACTGCCAATCTTAAAAATAAAAGGTATTGTGCCCAAAAATAATAAAATTGCAATGAAAATAATTGTTTTTGGTTTTCTTAAAACAAATCGTACTATTGGGCCATAAACCTTAAACAGCCATCTGCTTATTGGATGCTTTCCTTCAGAATGAATTTTACCAACAAATATGTTATTTATAATAATTGAAAACCACCTGGGCTTAAAAGAAAACCCCTTAACTCTTATAAGTGCAGTTATTATAGCAGGCACAAGAGTAATAGAAAGAACAGCAGCAAAAATCATGGCAAAAGTTTTTGTAAATGCCAGCGGTCTGAATAGTCTGCCTTCCATACCAACAAGGCTAAAAATTGGCATAAAAGATATCGCAATCACAAGCAGAGCAAAAAAAGAGGGTTTTGCCACCTCTTTTATTGAGGAGATAATCACATCTCTATAGTTTCCTTTTTCCCCCTGTTCCTTCCATAAGGAAAGCCTTTTATGTACATTTTCCACTATAAAAATAGCTGAATCAACCATTGCTCCAATAGCAATTGCAATTCCACTTAAACTCATTATATTTGCAGTAAGTCCCATATAATACATTGGAATAAAAGAAAGTATAATTGCTATTGGAAGAACAATAATAGGAATTATAGCTGATGGAAAATGAAGAAGGAATATAATAATCAGGATACTTACAACAATTAATTCTTCAATAAGTTTCTCTTTCAATGTGGAAATAGCGCTCTTAATAAGTGTAGACCTGTCGTATGTAGGAACAAGTTTTACCCCTTTAGGGAATTGAATTGTTTTAAGTTTTTTCTTTACTCTATTTATAACTTTTAAGGCATTTTGCCCATATCTCATTATGACAATTCCACCAACAACCTGACCTTCTCCATTTAGTTCTGCAACTCCCCGTCGTATATCAGGTCCATACTGAACAATAGCAATATTCTTTATTTTTATAGGTACGCCATTTTTATTAAATTTAAGGACTATATTCCTTATATGATGCAAGGATTTAATATATCCGCCTATTGTTACCATAAATTCCCTGCGGGAATATGAAAGAAGTCTGGCACCAACCTCATTGTTTGATTCCTGTACAGCTTTGATTACACGGTTAAGTGAAATATGATAAGCCAAAAGAGCATTAGGGTTTACAATAATCCGGTATTCTTTTTTATACCCCCCAATTGTGGCAACTTCAGCAACACCACGAACTGATTGTAAAGCATATTTTAAGCGCCAATTCTGAAAGGTTGTTAATTGAGAAAGAGATTGTGTTCCTGTTTTATCAACAAGGGCATATTCATAAATCCACCCAAGACTTGTGGCATCAGGACCTAATTCCATTTTTACACCGTGTGGTAATTCAGGGGTTACCTTTGAGAGATATGTCATAATCTGATTACGTGCCCAGTATATATTTGTTCCATGTCTGAAAATGACATAAACATAAGAGGCTCCATAAGATGAAATTCCCCTGATAGCTTCTACCTTTGGAGCACCAAGAAGAGCTGTAATTATAGGATATGTAACCTGGTCTTCTATAATCTGTGGTGGCCTATCCCATTTGGAATAAACAATTACCTGTGTTTGTGATATATCAGGTATTGCATCCAGGGGTATTTTTTTTATAGAAAAAATACCCGCTAAAATTGCCACTCCCACTAAAAGAATAACAATAAACTTGTTTTTTGCACAGTATTCAATTGTTTTTTCTATTATATCCATTTTTATTTTATGATAGGAATATTTTCTAATCTGCTTTCTGAATCAATAAAGAAGGTCCCATCACGGGCAATTATTTGTCCCTGTTTAAGCCCTGAAATAACCTGATAATAATTACCTGTTCTATGTCCTATTTTTATTTCCTTGCCAATAAAGTATCCATTTCCTTTTGAAAGAAATACTATGTTCCGCGTACCGGAAAACATTATTGCTGTTTGAGGGATAATAAGAGACCTTCCAAGAGGAACAATAATTTTTACATTTACATACATGTTGGGTTTTAATTTATTATCAGGGTTATATACTTTAATTCTTGCATATGTGGACCTTGTTTTTAGGTTAATAACAGGATTTATTGAATCTATAGTTCCTTTAAATACTTCTCCAGGATATGATATTGAGGTGATTTTGGCAGACATTCCTTTTTTTATAAGTCCAATGGCATTTTCATAGATAGAGGCATATACCCAAATATTTTTCTGTCCTATCCCAAGAAAAAGATTTTTCTGTGGCTTTCCTGTTTGTTCTAATTTTTTTATTCCCTCCTGACTCATACCCAGGAGTAATAATCTGGTTTTGGCAGAGTTAACAAGATTGTTTGTTTTTGTTATTTTTCTCAATTTTAAAGTCTGTAAATATTCTTCCTGTGCAATATATAACTGTGGGTCATAGGCTATAGTGCCTACTGTTGATATTGTCATATTTACTGATTTTTCTTTTACTGGTATTGTTCTAATATCAAGTAGCTGTTGCTGCTTGGGATTTATATAAACACCATTTATTATAAGTTTTGTACTTTTTGTTATTTTTTTTGATGTTTGAACAGGAGCATAAACAGGAATATAAGACATTCCCATTGAATCTTTCATTGGAACTGGAGATGTGGCTTTAGGATTCATTGGGTCCCTATAATATAAAATCTTTCTTTTTTGTTTTTCAGTTTTTGTTTTTAAAGAAAAACTTTTATGTTTTTCAAAGTGGATAAATGTTAACCCACCAAAAATAATAATAATCAAAAAAATCAATCCGGTAATTATTGCTTTTTTATTCATAATTTTGCTCCTTTGGGAACTATTCCTGCAATGATAAGTGATATTTCATTCAAGTTTATTTCCCTCATTGCCATACTTGAAAAATAATTAGAATAAAAATTAAAATATGTATTCTGAGCCTTAAGAAATTTTTCAATGCTTGCATTTCCTGTTTGATAAGATGTTGTTTCTATCTGCATTACTGCTTTTATTTCCGGAATAAGACTGGTTTTATAAAGAAGATATGCCCTGTTAGCCTGTCGCCATCTGAAAAGTCCATCTGCAAGCATTGCTGCTAATTCAAGCTGTTGTGCAGAAAAAGATGCTTTTGCCTCCTTTTCCCCGGATTTAGAAGCAGATATTTCAGCCATTATCTTTTGTCTCCATGGTATAGATAATGTAATAAGGGGTTCTGTAAGACTCATTGATGAAAAAATACTTTGCATCAGACTTACACCAAAATTTATTTTTGACTGGCTGTATGCCAGAGAAACAAATGCTTCAGCCTGCTGTATGCCTGTTTTTAGAAGGGCAAGCGTGGGATTATGTTTTTTTACTGTATTCCATATTTTAGATTCTTTAAATTCAGTATTTGTAAATGGAAGATTCTCAGGCATTGGGGGTAATCTTATATTTTTAAGGTATGGATTTATTCCCAGAACTTGAGCAAATTCAACTCTTAAAACATGTTTATAATCTTTTAGATTTGCAAGAATATTTTTAAATTTTTGTATTTCTATCTGGATATCAATAACATCTAAAAGAGAATTATTTCCTGTCTGTATTTTGGTAAGAGTTATATTTTCCATGGATTCAAGTGTATTTATTATATTTTCAGTAAGCTTTATTTTTTTGTTTGTAATCCAGTACTGGTACGCAAAATATTTAACTGTAAAAGCAGTTTTTAAAATTTCTTTCTGGAATATATATTGTTTTTCTTTTGCTTTTAAAGCCATTGCTTCTGTTAGAAAGTAGAGCTTTTTTTTGGCAGGATAACTTAACATTATCCCGGGCATTGTCATAAGTGGAGGAAGAACATTGTTCATCATTCCGGAAGTAATCTGTTCTTCCAAAGAAAATTGTGGATTTGGGGCGTATCTGTATACTGGAAGAATTTTAACATTTTTTTCCCATTGATAAAATGTTTTTTCAATAGCAGGATTATTATAAATGGCATATCTGATATAATCCTGTAAAGTGGATTTTGAAGTAAGAACAGGCAGGGGAGGTTTTTTCCCTTCAGTCCTATATATATTTTTAATCTCTTTAAATTTCTCTACCTGTTCTTTTTCTGTTTTTGTTGGTTTCTGAAGATTTGCACAGCCAGAAAGAAACAAAACAAAGAAAATAAAAAACCATTTTCTTATCTTGCTTTTAACAGCAGCATGATTGTTCCTCATCCGTAGATTCTCCTGTATACTTTGACGGATTATCATCAAAAGATTTTTTACAACCACGGGAACAAAAATAATATGTTTTATTTCTATAATCAGACTTTAAAATTGTTGTTGATTTTTCATCTATTTTCATACCACAAACTGGATCTTTTAACATTTTTATCACCTCCTGAAAATTTTTTATTATAAAAATTTATAATAATATACTCAGTACCACTATATTATTTGATAAATTTTTCATACATTTCTATTAATTCTTTGACTTTTTCTTTTATCTGTTTGTCTTTCTTTGATTCTATAGTTTCCTTTACACAGGTATTTATATGATTTTCAAGTATAACAGAAGCAATACTTTTTAATGCTCCCTGAGTGGCAGAAATCTGTTGAAGGATATCCATACAATATTCTTTTTTTTCCACCATTTTCAAAACACCTCTAATCTGTCCTTCTACTCTTTTTATTCTCGGTTTTAATATTTTAATGGTTTTTTCATTAATCATTTTTTCAGTATACTACCTACCAGTATTTTTGTCAAATAATTTTTTAGAAATCTTTTTTAGTTGTTAAATTAATATATGAAGTTTTTTAGAAAATTTGTGATTATTCTTTTGACTTTTTTTATTTCATTTTTTCTTTTTTGAAAATTATTTAATGCCTATTTTTTGCGGAATTTGGGAAATTGTATGCCAGCGTCCATATCCATTTTCCCTGTATCGCATACTTATGGGTTGGTCTGTTTTGTTGTTAAATAAACTTACTAAAAAATTGACACATTTTTTCTAAATTTTCTTTTTGATTAGATGGCATAATTCTAAAAATTCCAATTTTTATTTTTGGAATTTTTATTATATGTGGCTCAGAATATTTTTTAAGTTTGATATAAAAAATTTTAGCAGTTAAAAAATTCTTGATATCTATTTTTTCTATTTCAGAAAAATCTATAGATGTTAATCTATCAAAAGAATAATATGATGAAATTTCTGCTATTAATAAACGTTGATTAGTTAATCCAATCAAAAAATTTCTTACAGGAACAGTTTGTCCAGTTTGTGACAAAATATTTTGTAAAATATAGTTCCAAAAAGAAAAATATTCTAAACCTAAAACATACGAATTTAGAGTTTCTTGTTGATTTAAACATTTTGAAAATTCTTCTTTTATAACTTCGTCTGTCATTTTATATTTTGATTATTTTATAAAATTATTCCCTACAGTAACAAATATATTATTTCCATATGTAATTCCATTGAGTACATTAGGTATTCTTAAATTTTGCTTTGTCCATTTTATTCCATTTAAAGAAGTTATAATTACGCCATATGGGTTTTGTTCAATAATCTGATATGCTCCTCCTACTGCCACAAATTTTCCATCACCATATGTGATACTGTTAAGTATGCTAATAATTGGTAAATTTTGTTTTTGCCAAGTTTTTCCATTATAAGAAGTTAGAATCGTATCTCCAACAGCTACAAATTTACCACCCCCGTATGTAATAGCAAAAAGATTGTTAGATATTCCTGAATTTCTATTTATCCATTTTTTCCCGTTAACAGAGGTAATAATTATACCATAAGAATTTCCCATACTTGGACTATAGTTTCCTCCAACAGCTATAAATTCATTATTTCCATATGTTATTCCTCGAATAGAATTAATTGTTTTAGAATTTTGTTTAACCCAATTTTTTCCATTAGAAGAAGTAAGAATTGTTCCATTATCTCCCACTGCAACAAATTTTTTCTTTCCATATGTGATCCCATTAAGTTGATAATTTATACCAGAATTTTGTTTAACCCAATTTTTTCCATTAGAAGAAGTAAGAATTGTTCCATTATCTCCCACTGCAACAAATTTTTTCTTTCCATATACTATTCCGTTAAGCCAAGCAATTGTTCCAGAATTTTGTTTTATCCAATTTTTTCCATTAGAAGAAGTTAAAATTGCATTTCCAACGGCTACAAATTCCTCATTCCCATATGTAATTGCAGAAAAACTATTAGATATTTCTGAACTCCTATTTATCCATATGACTCCATTTGAAGAACTTAAAATTGGTGTTAAAATACTTCTTTGGAATTTTTGTTTTTTTAATGGAAGTAAAATTTTAAATAAGAAAATTAACAAGATAATAATAATGAAAATGCTTAATATAATTCCTATGATTTTTTTAAAATTAAAAGGTTTGATTTTACTCGTAATTGGACTATTGAATAATTTTTTTAATTTTAATTTTTCTCCAATAAATCCACCTAATATACCAAAGGGAATAACCAAAAAAAGGGATAATTTAATATAAAAAATATGAGGAATACTATTCAATGGAAATATCACCGGTAAAGATTCTATCAAAAACAAAAGAATAACAACTACTGCAACAAATTTTGTACCACCTTTTCCTACTATATATCCCATAATAAACATGCCTATAAATGTAGGTATAATAGATTCTCCAATCAAACTTAACTTAAGTAATTTATTATAATAATTGAATAAACTCATTGTATAATATGTGCTTGATAATTTATTTGATAAATTTGTAATTATAAATTTATCATAAATTGAAAATATAATATTTCTAACGAAATAGCCTATAAAAAAAGCGAAAATTCCAATTTTGATTTTATATTTATCTAATATTTTACTTTTAAATAAAGTTAGTTTCATTATTTTAATAAAAACTAAAATTTAGCAACTATACCCCACCACCATGGCGGAAATGGAATTTGATTTGTTGAACATTGGTATGGGCCAGGTGGTCCTCGCCTATAAAGTGCCCATATTTTACAAGTATCTAAATTAGCTATAGCTCGACCTTTACAAGCAATAAGTTGAGGTTTCTGCCACCAATGTGAATAGGAAGATTCACATTGACTTATTTGTAAATGATACATTTCATAACATAAATTTAATCTTATAGATTTCATTCCTGTGGGATCTCTATAATTTATTGGATTATTTCTTTCCACTATGTATAGATTGTTAAGTAAAGAAGAAATAGGTAAAATTAGAGTTTTTTGATATAGAATAGAGGCAGGTGTGAAAGAAGATAATAAATTTAATTTCATTATTTGAAGCATTGCTATGTAAGTATATATATTCTCAGAATTGATTGGGAGTGCTGAAATTGTAGAATTCTCACTCTCTCCCCCACATCCGCATCCTGAATTTCCGTTTGCAGATGGTAAGTTGTTTCCTGTGGCATATTCTGGCACTTCCCTCAAAAGTGGGTCTACTTCAAGGAAACGGCCAAGAGACGGAGATTGATAGCGGGCACGGAAATAGTAAAGATTACTTTCTCTGTCATATTCTCTTCCTTGGTAAGTAATTGTGTTGGTAAAGCCGTTTTCTCTATTAAAAGGTAGTCCCACTCCTATGTTTTCGCCCTCTCTATTCATCATCTCTCCAAAAGGTAGGTAATTATAACTGGCTATGACTTGCCCCCTTGAATTTGTTAGTTGTCTCACATTTCCTTCTCCATCATAGAGGTAATAAATTGTATGCCATCTTCCGTGTGTTCTGTATTCCATCTCTATTGGTTGGTATGTTGTGTCTCTGTAGGTGTATATTTTCTTTGCCCTCCCATATTTATTATACACTATAAACACCTGGTCTATTCCATTTATTGTGTCAAAAAAGTATTGGCTTACTTTACCTCTTACATTTTTCTTATATACTCTTTTGGTCCCACAATCGCAGTTGTAATGAATTTAATTTGATAAATATTTTTATTTTCGGGGTATCACAACAAATTCATTTTTCCCATATGTTATACCCCACAGCCAATCATTTATTTCAGAATTTTGTTTTTCCCAATGAATTCCATCTGAAGAAGTTAATATTGTTCCAAAATTTCCAACTACTACAAATTTTTTATTACCATAAATAATACCATTCAATTCATAAGTTGTTTTAGAATTTTGCTTTATCCATATTTTTCCATTAATAGATGTTATAATTGTGCCATGATTTCCTACAGCAATAAATTTTCCATTTCCATATGTAATACTCCAAAGATAATGGAGTATACCAGATTTTTGTTTCTTCCAATGTATTCCATCGTAAGAGGTAAGAATTGTGCCAAAATCTCCTACAGCTATAAATTCTTTCTTCCCATATGTTATTCCTAAAAGAATTTTATTCATTACAAGATTTTGTTTTTCCCAATGAATTCCATCTGAGGAAATTAATATTGTGCCAGAATTTCCTACTGCGACAAATTTTTTGTCTCCATATGTAATTCCATTTAATTCATAAATTGTTTTTAAATTATGTTTTCTCCATATTTTCCCATCAATAGATGTTAGAACTATTCCATTATTTCCCACTGCAATAAAAATTTTATTTCCATATGTTATTCCGGAAAGACAATTATTTATTCCTGATCTCTGTTTTAACCATTTCTTGCTATTATGAGAAGTGAGAATTATTCCATTTTGTCCAACTGTTACAAATTTATTGTCTCCATATGTAATACCACAAAGAAATTTATTTGTTCCTGAATTTTGTGTTTGCCATCTTATTCCGTCATAAGAGATTAAAATTGGAAGTATTTTGTTAGTATAAAAATAATTTTGTTTTGTATTCAGAAAAACATGCATTTTAAATAAAAAGAAAACTGAAATAATAATCAACAAAATTGTACAAAAAGAAAGAAATAAAAGAAATATAAATAATTGTTTCTTTTTTCTTTCTATAAAATAATATAAAATAAATCCTGCAATTATAAAACTAAAACCTATTATATTTAATGCAGACATTGGTTTACTTAAATAAAACATTATAAATAATCCAATAATAAAAAAGATGCCACTAATTAATATAGAAAAAATATTTTTTTTATTCATACATAGGTGATGGTTGGCTATGATTTAAAAACCATTCCAGCGCTTTAGTAATAGCTGTTCCAGAAATACCGCTGCATTCTAATCCTGGTTTTACATTTTTGAACCATTCTTGATATTGGCAATGAGAAAGTTTTTCTGCATCTAAATTATTATAATTAATAGCTGTAGATATACATTTAAGGCATTGATAACCGACATATTCCAAATAAATAGACCCTGAAATTGTTGAAATCCATCCAAAATCTTCCCAACCAATACCTATTATTTCTATTTGTTTACCTGTGGGATCTTTATAATTTATAGGGTTATTTTCCACAAATATATAAGAATTATTAATTGTAACAATTTTAAGTATTGGAGATGTTATTTGTTGTGGTTTATTCATCATCTCTCCAAAAGGAAGGTAATTATAACTGGCTATGACTTGCCCCCTTGAATTTGTTAGTTGTCGGACATTTCCTTCTCCATCGTAGAGGTAGTATACTGTGTGCCAGCGTCCATATCCATTTTCCCTGTACTGTCGCATTTCTATTGGTTGGTCTGTTGTGTTTCCATATATGTATATTTTCTTTGCCCTCCCATATTTATTATACACTATAAGCATTTGGTCTATCCCATTTATTGTGTCAAAGAAATATCGGCTTACTTTTCCTCTGACATTTTTCTTATATACTCTTTTTGTTCCACAGGAGCAGTTTCGGAATATTTCTGTTTTATATTGTCAATTCTTCATTATCTGCAGGGATATAATGAACAAAAGTGCCTACTTTTTTGTATAGTTTTTCTCTAAAAGATGCTATAGAATTGATTTTATCTAATTTTAACCATGTCAACCAACCGCAAAAAACTCCTATTTCTATTTTTAATAATAAGAAAAATTGTTCCTGTAAAAAAACGTATCCATTATTTTTTAAGTTAAGTAAAAGATATTCCCAAGAAGAAATACCGGTTAGATTTTCTATAATAGTTCTTTTTGTTAAATAAGAATATGTACTACTATAAAAAATATAAGTTTTCCCACTAAAATATCCATTCCAAATGAAAAATATTATTAACCCTACAATACTATAAAGTAATCTTTTCTTTCTTATTAAAAATCCTATTGCTAAAGCAAATATATAGCCATACCATAAAATAGAAAAAAAAGTCATCAAAGATTCACTTATAGATGATATAGGAATATTAAAATCAAGCGTAATAATACCACTAAAATTTGCCCCTAAATCGCTACAAAAATTTATTAAACCTAATATTAAACTAAATAAAAATATTTTTGTTTGTAATTGTTTTTCTGAAATAAAAAGATTTAAAACTATAGATCCACAAATAAAAGGAAGAAATTGTATTATTAATTCAAGTATTAGATAAACCACGAACAAAAAAAGAGACATAAAAGGAGGGCTTGTTAAAATTTGAGAAGTAAAAAACGAAGGTAGATGATAATTATTAATTAAGGATATATATATTATCTGTGAAATTAGAGTGGCAACGATTAAAGATAAAAAAACAGGGAAATATAATTTTTTCATATTATTTTATTTTTACCACCATGATGGTGCAAGAAGCTTACATACTTCTTCCTGAGAACGTCCAGCATTTAATAGCCAAAAAGATCTACTAATGGGAATACCTTTTTGTTTCCAAATTGTTTCATTTATTGGCATAGTCCACTCATTACTAAAAGTTATTTTTCTATGAAACCCTTGGCATTTATTCCAACATAACCAAGCTGTTTCTCGGGCTTTTATAAGCCAACCTTTTCTACGAATTTCAGCAGTAAATTCACAAGAGTATAAAAAAGTAGCGCCGGCTTTTTCTATAGAAAGAGAATGAAATTTTACAAATGTTTTTCCTGAAAAAGTTTCTATTTTAGTTTGCTTATGTCATGGGATGTGATATATATACTTTTCCATATTTTTTCATTCTGAGAAGTAATAATTATTCCACAACGATGGTGTGTGGTGGTATTGTATCCCATACCAACTGCTACAAATTTTCCATCTCCATATGTTATTCCGGAAAAACTTGTCTGAGGAAATTTTATTTCTTTCCAATTAATCCCATTAGAAGAAGTTAAAACTATTCCACCTCCTACAGCCACAAATTTTTTATCTCCATATGTTATTCCCCACAAATATGTTTTTGAACCACAACGACCGGGTTTTATTCCAAAATTTTGTTTTGTCCATGTTATTCCTCCATTTGAAGAAGTTAATATAGTACTATGTTTTCCCACTGCTACAAATTTTCCATCTCCATATGTTATCCCCCACAAAATATTATTATTTCGTCCAGAATATTTTTTTGTCCAAATTATTCCCTTAGTAGAACTAAAAATACTACTACCACTTCTCGGCCACAGATCTCCTACAGCAACAAATTGGTTATCTCCATATGTTATTCCATAAAAAATGGAAGAGGTTTTAATATTGTATCCTATCCAAGTAATACCACTATTAGAAGAAATTAAAACTTTACCAAAACCAACTACTGCTACAAATTTATTATTTCCATATGCTATTGCAGAAATACCATAATGGCGCGTTGGAAAGTCTAATATTTTTAGTATTGGAATTTTTTGTTTTGACCAGTGTATCCCATCCGAAGAGGTAATAATTGTACCATATCCTCCAACAGCAACAAATTTTTTGTCTCCATATACTATTCCGTTAAGAAATTGGTTTGTTTCAAAATTTTGTTTTGTCCATGTTATTCCATTGGTAGAGGTCAAAATTATACTTCTCATAGTTTTTTTAACATAACTTCCAATCCATCCGATAGCAACAAATTGGTTATCTCCATATACTATTTTCGAAAGATTAACAGGCTTACAAAAAGCTGAATGTAAAAAACTAAAAATAAAAATACTTAAAATTAATTTATTCCAGATTCTAAATATACTTTTATTCATTTTTTTCTATTTTATTGAAAAGATTTAATAGGATTACCTCTACTGAGTGCCCAGTTAGATAAAAGATTATCTTGCTGGGTTATTAAATTAGCAAGTGCATCTTCATTTTCCACTGAAGGTTCTATTAAGTATTTTATTCCAGTAGAACATAGGGTGGCATCGTATGCTACATCACACACACTTAGTCTTTTATCGCATTCTCCCCGGGTTGGCCATGGAGGACTATAATTTATATTTGGATGTCTCTTTTGGGCCGCTTCACTGCAAATCTTATTTATGGCTTCATTTAGTGCTTCCTTACCAAGGTTTTTAAGTATGTTTTTATAGGTATTATATATATCGTTTATCCAATCTGCCACTTGAGATGAAGGATTTGGAATTCTTTGTGCACCAGAACCAGATTGAAAACCAGTTGGATCATTATTGTTTATTGGATTATTATCACAATAAATATAAGGATATTTCAATATATTAGGGAAGGTTGGTAGCATATTTTCAGGAGTATATAGAAAAACTGGTGGTACTGGAATTAAAAGCAAATTTAAAATATCAGGATTTTCTCTTGGTTCACCACCACCACAAATTGGACATCCACCTAATGAAGTAGTTGGAGATAAAATTATATTTTCTGTATATTCTGGCACCTCTCTTAACAGCGGGTCTACTTCAAGGAATCTACCTAATCTTAGGTCTTGGTATCTTGCTCTGTAGTAATATAATCCTGCGTCTCTGTCATATTCTCTTCCTTGGTAAGTGATTGTGTTGGTAAAGCCGTTTTCTCTACCCCAGTCTATTCCTTCTCCTTCGTTTCCCTGTATGCCTTGTCCCTCTCCTCCTCTATTCATCATTTCTCCAAATGGTAGGTAATTATAACTGGCTATGACTTGCCCCCTTGAATTTGTCAGTTGTCTCACATTCCCTTCTCCATCATAGAGGTAGTATACTGTATGCCAGCGTACATATCCATTTTCTCTGTATCGCATACTTATGGGTTGGTCTGTTGTGTCTCCGTAGGTGTATATTTTCTTTGCCCTCCCATATTTATTATACACTATAAGCACCTGGTCTATCCCATTTATTGTGTCAAAGAAATATTGGCTTACTTTTCCTCTTACATTTTTCTTATATACTCTCTTTGTTCCACTTTATTCCATTTGGTGAAGTTAGAATTGTACCATTAGAGTCTACTGCTACAAATTTAGGTAGATTTACCCATTTTTATCAAAAATTTTAATCTTCCATTTTTTATGCAACCAATTTGCAATAATTATTAAAAATACCCCTAAAAAGCCTAATATTAACCCCAAATATCCTATTTTTACCAAATGTATATTTTTATATATTTGAGAAGGACTTAAACCTAGAATAAATATAGCACTAATAGTAATACCAATAGCGAATCCATAAATTGTACCTACTAAATAAACTTTTTTGGTATTATGTAAATCTGATGAATTCTTCATTTTTTGATTTTTTATACAGCAAAATTAAAAAAATTTATTCCTGCAATGGAGGATTATAATAATAAACTCCAGAGTTAACCCCACCTAACCCACCACCTTCACTATTTCCACTATTCTTTATGCATTTTATTCCCCATTCTGTACATGATTGCTCTTCACATTCATGAAATGCTACAACAAGAGCTGTTACATCAGATGCCCACATTTCAGGTCCTATCCATGGTATATTCCCTCCTGTTCTTTCTATCCACGCCAATATTCCATTAAGCACAACACTTCCCAAATTAATCGATAAAGGTTTTGCAGTTAGAGCCAAAGCACAAGATCCTGCGCCAACATATCCCCAAATTTGCCAGTTATACTGATACTTTAAACAAACACTTTTATAATGACCATTACAACACAAACCAGTAGGGTCTACATAATTTATAGGGTCATTATTTACGAAAATATAGGCAGGAGTGAAAATCGCATTGGAAGAAGGTGAATAGTTATTTATTAAATTATTATTTTGATTGGTATTGCCACAGCATCCACATCCTGAATTTCCGTTTGCAGATGGCAAATTATTCTCTGTGGTGTAGGTAGGCACTTCTCTTAAAAGCGGGTCTACTTCAAGGAAACGGCCAAGTCTTGGGTCTTGGTATCTTGCTCTGTAGTAATATAATCCTGCGTCTCTGTCATATTCTCTTCCTTGATAAGTGATTGTATTTCTCATTCCGTTTTGTCCCCAGTTTTGCAGTCCACCGAAAGGTGTCCCGTCTCCTATGTTTTCGCCCTCTCCTGTGTCTTCTCCTTTATTCATCATCTCTCCAAATGGTAGGTAGTTGTATGTGGCTATGACTTGCCCCCTTGAATTTGTCCGTTGTCTCACATTCCCTTGCCCATCATAGAGGTAATAAATTGTGTGCCAGCGGCCATATCCATTTTCCTTGTACTGTCGCATTTCTATTGGTTGGTCTGTTGTGTCTCCGTAGGTGTATATTTTCTTTGCCCTCCCATATTTATTATACACTATAAGCACCTGGTCTATCCCATTTATTGTGTCAAAGAAATATTGGCTTACTTTACCTCTTACATTTTTCTTATATACTCTCTTTGTTCCACAATCGCAGTTATGGAATATCTCTGTTTTGTTGTTCGGGAACTCTATTTGGGTCAGTAGGTTATTGTAGTCATATGTATATGTTGTGGTGAATGTCCCGCAATTCTGATTTTCATTTCCGCCTATTTCTCCTTTTGTAATCTTAACCTGTTTTGTTGCTATATTCCCATTTGCGTCGTAGGTGTAGTTTGTTGTTGTTATTGGTATTGTTATCTGATTTCTTGGTGTATTGATTGTTTTTTCGTTTTGTTTCTGTATTAGTTGTTCCTGATTATTGTATGTATATATTATTGTTTCTTCTGGCATTACACATTGCGTCATCAAAAATCTATGTGAATTCGCTTTGCTCCTCAATGACTATGAGGTGTTTTGTAATCTACAAAACACCTTGCTTTTATTAAATCTTTGATTTTATAGGATGAAGTCCGCATTCCTTATTTTCTGGTGATTCCCACCACCATCGGCCAGCGCGAATATCTTCCCCCGGTTTAATTGCCCTGGTGCATGGAGCGCAACCAATACTTGGATATCCATTATCATGCAATTGATTATAAGGCACATTGTTTTTCTTTATATATTCCCAGACTTGTTGTTCTGACCAATCAGTAATTGGATTTATTTTTATTATTGAGTTATGGGCAATATCAATTTCAACTTTTTGTATATTTGTCCGGGTGACAGCTTGTTGTTTTCTTAAACCGCAAATCCATGCATCTAAATCTTTTAAAGCTCTGTTTAAAGGTTCAACTTTTCTAATGTTACAGCACAAATGTCTTAATTCAATGCTCTTATAAAATAAATTAAACCCATATTCAGATATCATTTTTTCAATAGATGTTGTATCTGGATAATAAACATCCATAGTAATATTATATTTTTCTTTTATTTTATCCATAATATTATAAGTTTCCGGATGTAATCTTCCTGTATCAATGGTAAAAATTTTAATGGAAGGGGATGTTTTTGATATTATATCTATCAAAACAACATCTTCTAATCCAAAACTTGATGCCAATGCGACTTTATTCTTGAATTTTTCACCTGCCCATTGAATTATTTCTTCTGCTTTTTTACTTTCCAATTCTTCAAATTTTTTCATTTTTTCCTCCTGTTTTTTTTGTTTTATATTTAATATTTTATTTATTCTACTTATTCTATTGAATTAATATTATAATATAAAAAAATTTTTGTCAAGACAAAATTTTTGACAATATAAAATTTTAATATTATGATATATCATAATTTAATTTATATGGGGGATTAGATGAGACAGAAGAAAACATTTTTACCAAAAGTTGAAAGTATAGAAAAAAAATATTTTCTTATAGATGCAAAAGATAAAGTACTTGGAAGGCTTGCAACAAATGTGGCAACTATTCTTATGGGGAAACATAAGCCTTTATGGACACCATTTTTAGACACAGGTGATTTTGTAATTATTATTAATGCTGAAAAAGTAAAATTTACAGGCAAGAAACTTTTAGAGAAGGCTTATTATAGACATTCCGGATATCTTGGAGGATTAAAAAAAGAAACTGCTTTTTCTCTTCTTCAGAAAAATCCTGAAACTGTAATATTTCATGCAGTTAAGGGTATGCTTCCTAAAAATCATCTTGGTAGAAAAATGCTTAAAAAATTAAAAGTGTATAAAGGGCCTGAACACTTACATCAGGCACAGAAACCTGCTCTACTGGAGTTTTAATATGCCTAAAATTTATATTATAGATGTTACAAACAGAGATGGGGTTCAAACAGCCCGTCTTGGATTGGCCAAGATTGAGAAAACAATGATAAATTTTTATCTCAATCAAATGGGGGTTTTTCAATCTGAATTTGGTTTTCCTGTTACAAAACATGAAATAAACTATCTTAAGGCAAATCTTCAATTAGCCCAAAAAAAGGTTTTGTTTCCTATCAGACTTTCCGGATGGATGAGAGCGATTAAAGAAGATATAGATGTTACCGTTAAAAATCTTCCTGAGATTGAATATATAAATATTTCTATTTCCACCTCAGACCAGATGATAGATGGCAAATTTCTTGGTAGAAAAGGTTTTAATGATGTAATTAAGGATACAGTTGATGCCATAAAAGCTGCAAAATCATATGGAATAAAATCTGTAGGTGTTAATGCAGAAGACGCTTCCAGGACAGATATAAAAAAACTTATTGATTTTACAATAGCAGCAAAAGAACAGGGAGCAGAAAGAGTTAGATATTGTGATACTCTTGGATATGATACGCCGTTTTCTATATACGATAAAATTTATAAAGTTGCAGAAAAAGTCAAAATACCTATAGAACTTCATTGCCATAATGACCTTGGTATGGCAGTGGCATGTTCTATTGCAGGAGCAAAAGCAGCAAATGATGCTGGAGTGGATGCTTATATTAATACTACAATAAATGGTATGGGTGAAAGGGCAGGTAATGCAGACCTTATTTCTGTGATATTGGCAATTAAGTATGGGGATGGTTTAGATGGGCACTATAGGCTTGATAGTAATATTAACCTTTCTATGGCATGGAAGATAGCGCATTATGCTTCTTATGCTTTGAAGGTTCCCATTCCTATTAATCAGGTAGGGGTTGGAGCAAATGCCTTTGCTCATTCTTCAGGAATTCATGTTGATGGAGCATTGAAAGACAGAAGAAATTATGAATTATATGATTATGAAGAATTGGGAAGAGGAGAACCTGAAATTATAGAAACAGGAAGAATGATATTACTTGGTGAATATAGTGGAATAAAGGGTTTAAGAAATATTTATGGAAAACTTGAAATAGAATTTAAGAATGATGAAGAAGCAAGAAAAATACTTGAACTTGCCCGTTATGCCAATGTTCATAAACAAAAGCCTGTAACAGAAGATGAGCTAAGATTTATTGCTCAATATCCTGAAGAATGCAGGCTTTTAATGACAACAATACCATAATATTATATATTGTAACCACTCAATGAAGTCTATAGTAATAAAGTCAGCCGATGACTGAAATTATCATGGGACAAACAATAGCAGAAAAAATTCTTTCATTTCATTCAGGTAAAAAATTAGAATCTGGTGATATTTGTATTGCCAATGTGGATTTTGTAATGGGCCAGGATGGAACAACCCCTCTGGTTATAGAAGCATTTAAAAATCTTGGAGCAAAACAGATTTTTGATTGTGAAAAAACTTGTTTTGTTTTTGACCATAGTGCCCCCAGTCCAAATATGGGTGTTTCTGCTCTTCATAAACTAATGAGAGATTTTATTTCTAACCATAAAATACAAAAAATGGAGATTGGAGAGGGGATATGTCATGTTCTTGTTCCTGAAAAAGGTTTTTTAAAACCCGGAAATCTTGTCGTTGGAGCAGATAGTCACACTCCTACTTATGGCGCATTAAATATTCTGTCCTGTGGGATGGGTTCAACAGATATTGCCATAGCTTTAATGACAGGCAAGCAATGGTTTAAGGTTCCCAGGACAACAAAGGTTGTGTTTGAAGGAAAACTTCCTTTTGGAGTATATGCAAAGGATTTAGGTTTGCTAATGGTAAAAACTATTACTGCTTCCGGAGCAATATACCATTCTTTGGAAATTACCGGAGATACTATAGCTGCTCTTTCAATGGATGGAAGATTTACTATTGCAAATCTTGTTACAGAGGTTGGAGGTAAGACATGTTGTATGGAATATGATAAAAAAGTTGAAGAATATCTTAAGCCATTTTATTCTCCGGAATCTTTAAATCCTGTGTTTTCTGATAAAGATGCAAAATATGACAATGAAATCCATCTTAATATAGAAAACCTTAATCCTCTTGTTGCAAAACCTCATACAGTGGATAATGTGGACCAGGCTCAACATTTTAAAGGGACTAAAATTAATCAGGCATTTATTGGGACATGTACAAATGGCAGAATTGAAGATCTTGAAATTGTCGCCGGTATCTTAAAAGGGAAAAAGGTCAACCCTGATGTTAGAACAATTATTACCCCGGGTTCAAGAAAAATTTTTCTTGAAGCATTAGAAAAAGGTTTTATTAAAATTTTTCTTGAAAGCGGCTGTTGTGTTACAAATCCAGGTTGTGGTGCCTGCGTGGGGACTCATCAGGGAATTCCTTCTGATAATGATGTTGTAATTTCCACTGCCAATAGAAATTTTAAAGGCAGAATGGGAAATCCAAATGCATTTATATATCTTGCTTCTCCAGCAACAGTCGCGGCCAGTGCAATAACAGGAGAAATAACTGACCCAAGAAATTTTTTATAAATGGATATACTTAAGAATTCAATTTCACAGTTAAAAAATCTCTATATAAAAAAAGAAATATCCCCTGTAGAAGTTTTAAATCAGATTATAAATGAGATATCACAAAGAGATAAAGAAATACATTCTTTTCTTTATTTGAATGAAAAAGTGGTTGCTGAGGCAAAATCTGCAGAAAAAAGATATATAGAAGGAAATTATAGAAAATTAGAAGGTATACCAATAGCAGTAAAAGATAATATATGCACCATTGAGCAGCCAACAACATGCGCTTCAAAAATTCTTCAGAATTATATCCCCCCTTATGATGCCACAGTAATAAGAAATTTAAAGGAAAATGGGGCAATTATTATAGGTAAAACCAATATGGATGAATTTGCTTTTGGTTCTTCTACAGAAAATTCATTTTTTGGTCCAACCAAAAATCCTTTTGATACATCTTATGTTCCTGGGGGTTCAAGTGGTGGTTCTGCTGCAGCTGTGGCGGCAAATCTTACTTTTGGAGCACTTGGTTCAGATACCGGGGGTTCAATAAGACAACCTGCTTGTTTTTGCGGAGTTGTTGGATTAAAACCAGGCTATGGCAGGGTATCCAGATATGGACTGGTGGCTTTTGGTTCTTCTTTGGACCAGATAGGGCCCATAACAAAAGATGTAAAAGACAGCGCTATTATCTTGCAGATTATTTCAGGTCAAGATAAAATGGATTCTACCTGTTTGGATATTGGTGTTTTGGATTATGAAAAAGAAATAGAAAAAGAGATAATACCATCAAAGTATAAAATAGGTATTCCCAAAGAATATTTTATTGGAGGAATGGATAAACAAATAAAAGATAGGGCAGAATCCATAATTAAACAATTGGAAAAACAAGGTTTTATTTTGGAGGAAATCAGTCTTCCGCATACTGAATATGGTATTGCTGCATATTATATTATTGCTACTGCAGAGGCAAGTACAAATCTTGCAAGATTTGATGGGATAAGATATGGTTATAGAACCAAAAACTATTCTAATGTGCAGGAATTGTATTTTAATACGAGGCAGGAAGGTTTTGGTTTTGAAGTAAAAAGAAGGATTATTCTTGGTACATTTGTTCTTTCTTCAGGATATTATGATGCTTACTATATAAAAGCTCAAAAGGTACGTTCTCTTATAAAAAATGATTTTCAGAAAGCATTTGAAAAAGTGGATATTATTCTTACTCCTACAACTCCTGAATTACCTTTTAAACTTGGAGAAAAAACATCTGACCCTTTAAAAATGTATCTTTCTGATATATTTACTGTAAATGTGAATCTTGCAGGGCTTCCTGCGATTAATATTCCTGTTGGATTTTCCAGGGAAAATCTTCCGATAGGGGTCCAACTCATTACTAAATCTTTTACAGAAGAAAAGATTTTACAAATGGCTTATTATATTGAGAATAATATAAAATAAGATTATGAAAAAAATATTAGCAGAAAAAATACTATCTTTAGAGGATACAAAAAAGTTTATTGAAACAGTAAAACACTTAAAGATTCTTGTTATTGGAGATATTATTCTTGATAAATTTACATGGGGAAATGTTAGAAGAATTTCTCCTGAAGCTCCTGTTCCTATAGTAGAGGTAAAAAAAGAAACCTTTACTGCAGGAGGAGCAGGAAATGTATGTTTAAATATAGTTGATATAGGTGGAAATGTTTCTTTTTGTGGGAAAATAGGCAATGATATAAATGGGCAGCTTCTTATAAAAATGTTAGATACCAAAAATATACAACATTATTTAATTTCAGAAGATGATTATTACACAATTACAAAAACAAGGATTATTGCCGGTTCTCAGCAACTTGTAAGGATTGACCATGAACAGATTAAAGAACTTACTGTTTCAGAAGTGAATAAGATAAAATTTTTTTTAAAGAAAGAAATTGAAAAAAGTGATGGTGTCCTTATTTCTGATTATGGAAAGGGAATGATTACACCTTATCTAATGAAATTTATAATTAAAGAATGTTTATCTCAGCATAAAATTATAACCATTGACCCAAAAATCAAACATTTTTTATACTATAAAAAATCTACCTGTCTTACCCCCAATCAATATGAAGCAAGTGGCGGAATTGGTCAGCATGAACCAGAAAATCAACAGGATATAAATAAATTGGGACTTAAGATAAATCAAAAACTAAAAAGTAAAAATCTTATAATTACCCAGGGGAAGGATGGTATGAGTGTTTTTACAGAAAATAAAGAAATTTATCATCTTTCTGCCATAAGCAAAGAGGTCTATGATGTAACCGGGGCAGGAGATACTGTAATATCCATTTTAACTCTTGCATTAGCAATTGGTTTTGATATAGTAAAAGCAGCATTGCTTTCAAATTTTTGTGCGGCAGTAGTTATTCAAAAAATAGGAACAGCCACTGTTAACCCGGCAGAATTGGGAACTATTATAAAAGAAAACATTGGAGAGATTTCTATAACAAAGTATTAAAAATGAAAATAATAGGAGTTATTCCTGCAAGGTATGGTTCAGAAAGATTTCCTGGGAAAGTTTTACAGAAAATAGGTCCTCATACAGTGTTAGAACTTTGTTATAATAATGCTAAAAAAAATAAGATCCTTGACAGACTTATTATTGCCACTGACAGTGAAAAAATTGTTGATGAAGCCAAAAGAATAGGTGCAGAAGTAATGCTTACTTCTTCTCAATGCCGGTCAGGAAGTGATAGGGTTTTTGAAGTATCCCGGCAAATAGAATCGGATATATTTATAAATATTCAGGCAGATGAACCATTTATGCCTCAATCTGCAATTGAAAAACCTGTATCTTTTATGGTCTCTGATAAGAGTATACTATGTGCAACAGCTATAACAAAAATAAGAAATATGGAAGAACTATATAATCCCAATATTACAAAGGTTGTTTTTGATAAAAATGGTTTTGCTTTATATTTTTCTGCCAGTGTTATTCCTTATCCCAGGGCATATCAATCAATCAAGGAGGCGTTTGATTCAAATATTTTATTCTATAAACACATAGGACTATATTCCTATAGAAAAAGTTTTCTTGATATTTATAATAAAATGCCAACAGAAAATCTTGAAAGACTTGAAAAACTTGAGCAGTTGAGAATTATGGAAAATGGATATAAAATAAAAGTGGTAATTGTGGAACAGGATTCTGTTTCCATAGATACTTTAGATGACCTTAAAAAAGTAAATACTTTAGAATTATAGAAAAATGGCCAAATTTATTTTTATTACAGGAGGGGTGGTTTCTTCCCTGGGAAAAGGAATTGCTTCTGCTTCAATTGGAGCATTGATGGAAAGCCATGGATATAAGATAACTATTTTAAAATTAGACCCCTATATAAATGTAGACCCAGGTACAATGAGTCCTTTTCAGCATGGAGAGGTTTATGTTACAGATGATGGTGCAGAAACAGACCTGGATTTGGGTCATTATGAAAGATTTACAAATACAAAGACAAAAAAATTAAATAATACCACCAGCGGCCAGATTTACTATTCTGTTATTCAAAAAGAAAGAGAAGGAAAATATCTTGGTAAAACAATTCAGGTTGTTCCTCACATAACAGATGAAATTAAATCCAAAATAACAGATTTATCAAAAGATGTGGATATTGTTATTTGTGAAATAGGCGGTACTGTAGGGGATATAGAAAGTCTTCCTTTTTTAGAATCTATCAGACAGCTGCATCTACAATCAGATTCTCATGATACACTATTTATCCACCTTACTCTTGTTCCTTATATTAAAGCAGCAGAGGAAACAAAAACAAAACCAACCCAGCATTCAGTTGCTATTTTAAGACAGATTGGTATACTGCCCCAGATTCTTTTATGCAGAACAGAAAAACCTCTTTCAGATGATATAAAAGAAAAAATAGCACTTTTTTGCAACATAAAAAAGGAAGCAGTTATTGAAGCGATAGATACAGACCTTATATATGAAATACCTCTTATATTTCACAGACAAAACCTTGATAAAATAATTTTAGGGTTTCTTAATCTAAAAATAAAACCAGACCCTGACCTTTTAAAGTGGAAAAATATTATTCACACATTAAGAACAACAAAAAATAGTGTAAAAATAGGTGTGGTAGGTAAATATATTAAACTGCAGGATTCTTATAAATCCATATATGAAGCGTTAACACATGGTGGGATTGCAAACAAATTAAAAATAGAATTTATAAAAATTGATTCTGAAGCAATGGAAAAAGAAGGTCCTGGAAAATTATTAAAAAATGTTGATGGAATAATTGTTCCTGGAGGTTTTGGGATCCGTGGGGTGGAGGGAATGATAGAAACGGTAAAATACTGTAGAGAAAATAAGATACCTTTCTTAGGTATATGTCTTGGTTTGCAATGTACAATAATTGAATTTGCCCGTCATGTATGCGGATTGAAAAATGCCCATAGTACAGAATTTATTCCTGAGTGTCCACAACCTGTTGTATGTCTTCTTGATGAACAGAAAATGATGACAAAATTAGGGGGAACAATGAGGTTGGGGGCATATCCATGTAAAATCATCAAAAACTCTTTTTCTTTTAAGGCATATAGAGAAGAACTAATTTATGAAAGACATAGGCATAGATGGGAATTTAATACTTCATACTTTGATGAGTTTAAAAAAAATGATATGGTATTTGCAGGACTTTCTCCTGATGAAAAACTTGTTGAGATTGTGGAACTTAAAAATCATCCATTTTTTGTAGCAACACAATTTCATCCTGAATTTAAATCAAAACCATTTGCCCCTTCCCCATTGTTTTCTTCTTTTATTAAAGCATGCTGGAAATATAGAAAAAAATTATGAAAACCATTGCGATTATAGAAGATGAACAGGATATTGCAAATCTTATTTCAATAAATCTTCAAAAATCAGGATTTAAGACTGTTATATTTTATGATGGAACATCTTTATTTTCTTATCTTAATAAAAAACAGGTTCCTGACCTTGTTATTTTGGATATAATGTTGCCTGATATGGATGGACTGGAAATATGTAAGTTGTTAAAAAAAAATCCTGATTTTTCCATGATTCCTATTATTTTTCTTACAGCAAAAGGTGAAGAGATTGATAAAATTTTAGGACTTGAATTAGGAGCAGATGATTATATTACAAAACCTTTTTCCACAAAAGAACTTATAGCAAGAATAAAAACTATTTTAAGAAGAAGCGAAATGTCCAAAGATTATGGAAATAAAAAGATTGTGATAAAAAATATTACTATTGACCCTGAAAAATATGAGGTTTTTATAAATAATAAAAAAATAGAACTTACCCTTACAGAATTTAAAATTCTTTATTTGTTAGCCTCTAAAAATAGTTTTACTTTTACAAGACGGCAAATTTTAGAGTATCTGTGGGGAAATGAAAAAGCTGTAATAGACAGAACAATAGATGTACATATAAAGCACCTAAGAGAAAAAATGGGTAATAATATAATAAAAAACATTCGTGGTGTTGGCTATAGAATAAATTTATGAAAAAACCTTTATTTTTTAAAAGTATTGTAATTTATTTTTCTATTTTATTTGTTTTGTTATTATTTCTTATCCCTGTAGTTAAAAAATCCATTCCTATATTTATTTTTTTATTTCTTTTTTTAGCCATAGGATTGTTTATACTTGTTTTTTATTCTTTTTCAAAAACCTTGCATGAGATAGAGGATTCCATAAAAAAATTAGGTAATGGAAAATTTGATACAAGAGTTTATTTAAAACCTGGCAATCAATTTGAATTTCTTTCCCAGTCTTTTAATTATATGAGTCATAATATAGAAGAAAAAATTCTACAGATTACCAATGAGATGCAGGATGTTAAAAATATTATACACTCTTTAGAAGAACCATTTGTAATAATTGATGAAAAAGATAATATTATTGTTACAAATGAACAATTTGAAAATATAATAAGTTTTTCTGATGTAAAAAACAAAAAATATTGGGAGGTTTTAAGAGATATATTTTTTGATAATTTAATAAAGGAAATACGGGATAAAAAAGAAATAGAAACAGGAAAAGTTTATTTTGATGAAAAAATTTTTATGTGTAAAGGAATCTTTCTTTCTTCAAGTAAAACAGTGGCAATAATTTTTTATGATATCACAGAAAAAAATAGTTTTGAAAAAATTAAAAAAGATTTTGTTGCGAATGTTTCACATGAGTTAAAAACCCCCCTTACAGCAATAAAAGGTTATGTAGAAACTCTGAAAGAAGAAACCAATGAAGAACAGAAAAAATTTATACAGATAATAAAAAAACATCTTGAAAGAATTACAAATATTGTTAATGGGCTTTTGACTTTATCAGAAATAGAATCTACAGAAATAATCAAAGAAAAAGAAATTGTTGATATTAATAATCTTATTAAGGATATAACTTCAATATTTGAAAAAGATATCAGGGAAAAAAATCTTTTTTTTAGAGTGGAGCCTGGGAAAAATATTACTCCAGTAATGGCTGACAGGTTTAAGATTGAACAGGTTTTTATAAATCTTATAGATAACGCTATTAAATATACAGATACAGGCGGAATAACAATAAGGCTGAATAAAGAAAAAAACAGTTTTATTATAAAAGTGGAAGATACAGGTATAGGGATACCCAAAGAACATTTAGATAGAATATTTGAAAGATTTTATGTGGTGGATAAGGCAAGATCAAGAAAATATGGAGGAGCAGGTTTAGGTCTTTCAATTGTAAAGCATATAATTTTACAGCATAATGGAGAGATTCATGTAGAAAGCCAATATGGTAAAGGAACAAGATTTACTATCATTCTTCCTATATAATAAAAATATGATATAATTTATTATTAATACCCAGTTTTAACTTAAAGTGGAGGGACAAATGGTTCTTAAATATCTTAATGAAGATGAAATTTTAAAGGTTGCCATTAATGTGGAAAAAGAAGGAATAGAATTTTATAAAAAATCAGCTTCTTTTTCTAAAGTTGAGAAAGCAAAAAATGTTTTTCAATATCTTGTTGAGGAAGAAGAAAAACATCTGGAATATTTTACTAAATTGGATAAACAAATTGAGTTTATAAAGTTTATACCAGAAGATATTGATGAGGAAGTATCAATGTACTTAAGAAGTTTGATAGATACAGGTATATTTTCAAAAAAATTTTCTGATAATGATTGGGCAGGTTTTACTGATAAAAAGGCATTGGAATTTGGTATAAATGTTGAAAAAAATTCAATACTTTTTTATTCTGAAGTTTTAAAAATTACAGAAAATGAAAGTGCTGTTAAATCTTTAAAAAAAATAATAGAGGAAGAAAGAAGACATCTTATTGCATTAACAACACATTGGAAAGAATTAGATAATAACATTTAATAATCCATAAATATCAAATGGAGTAAATAATTATGGCAGCAAAAGTTTATCATATATTACCACAGTCAAAAGATTTTAATTATGAGTCAGGTCTTCAGGGAAAATTTGAAAAATTTCTAAAAGAATTTGATTTTTCTTCCTATATACCGGAAAATGAGATTGTTCCTTTAAAGATGCATCTTGGTGGTAGAGGGGCTTTCCGTACAATACGGCCCCAATTTGTAAGATTAGTGATTGAATCTGTAAAAAAAATTCCAGCAAAACCTTTTGTTACAGATTCTGTAAGGGCTCCCGGATATGAATATCTTGAAATTGCCAGAGATGCAGGTTATACACATCTTACATTAGATGCTCCGGTGATTATGGCTGATGGAATATTTGGTAGAGATTCTATAAAGGTTTATGCAGGAAAAACAATTGGAGAAATAGCTATAGCCTCATCTATTCATGATGCCCAGTCTATGATTGTTCTTACACATGTTAAAGGACATATTCAGGCTACATTGGGAGGAGCCATAAAAAATGTATCAATGGGTGGGGTTTCTGCATCTCCAAGAGGTTCTGATTGGCATGAAGGCAGAGGTAAGATGCATTTTCTTATGGGGGATTTAATGCAATGGAATCAGGAAAAATGTATACTTTGTTTTAATTGTATGAAGATATGTCCTACGCAGTGTATTACATTTCCTGATAATAAATATACAGTAGACAAGGAAAAATGCTGGAGATGTGGTCGTTGTGCAAGGGTATGTTCTACTGAAGCTCTTACAGTTCCTGTTAGTCATGAAATGTTTATGAAAGCATTGGCAGAGGGGGCTAATGCTGTATTGTCTACTTTTCAGCCTCATAGAATTGTATATATAAGTTTTTTGTTGGAAATGCAGCCTGAATGTGATTGTATGCCTTTTGCAGATACGCCGGTTGCTCAGGACCAGGGGATTTTAATATCGGATGATATTGTAGCAATTGATACAGCCCCACACTTGATATATTAAGTAAAGTTAAACCTTTGCCGGATTCCAGGGCACAGGATATTAAACCAAAAGAGGGCTGGGATATATTTAGTCTTATCCATAAAAAGGATGCAAGATTTCAGATAAAAGAAGCAGAAAGATTAGGATTAGGAACAAGTAATTATGAATTGATTACTATTTAAAAACTGGAGGATGAAATGGTTAAACAGGTAAAATCTTCATTGGTTGAAGAAGTGGAAAAAGCAACAGTATCCTTTTGGTATGTAAAAGAAGGTTCAGAAATTAAAAAAAGTGAATCTTTGGTAGAACTTGTTACAGAAAAAACATCATTTACCTTTGAATCTCCATTTTCAGGTAAAATAACAAAAATTCTGGTAGAGGAAGGTAAAGAAATATCCAATAATCAGGTGATTGCAGAAATTGAAACAAATGATTAAATTTGAATCAGAAAGAATAAAAAATTTAGGAACATATATTTTTCAGTCTATCAATGATAAAAAAGCCAAGGCCCGTAAAGAAGGAAAAGATATTATAGACCTTGGAATGGGAAATCCGGATTTAAAACCTCCCCAGCCTGTTATAGATAAATTAATAGAATGTGCAGGTTCATCAAAGGTTCATAGATATAGTGCATCAAAAGGCATAAAAAAATTAAGGGAAGAGATTTGTAAATGGTATAACAGAAAATATGATGTTCAATTAAATAGTGAAGAGGAATCTGTTGTATGTATTGGTTCCAAGGAAGGAATTAATCATCTTGCTCTTGCTATTTTTGATAATGGGGATACTATTTTAATTCCAAATCCAACATATCCCAGTCATTTTTATGCTGTGCTGATAACAGGAGCAAACATATTTGAAATTCCACTCAGTCAGGAAAATTCTTTTATCCCTGATTTAGGAAAGATTCCTATTTCAGGTATTTGCAATCCTACTACATTAATACTTAGTTATCCTAATAATCCGACAACACAGGTTGTAGAAATAGATTTTTTTAAAGAGGTTGTTAAATTTGCCAAAAAACATAATTTAATTGTAATTCACGATTTTGCTTATGCAGAAATATGTTTTGATGGATATAAAGCTCCAAGTTTTCTTCAGGTGGAAGGAGCAAAAGATGTAGGAATTGAATTCTATTCTCTTTCAAAAACATATAGTATGGCAGGATGGCGTGTTGGTTTTGCTGTTGGTAAAAAAGAAATTATTAGTTCGCTTGCCAAGCTTAAAAGTTATTATGATTATGGAATATTTACCCCTATTCAGGTCGCTTCTATTACAGCTTTAAAATTGGATGATAAATATGCAAGACAAACTGCGGAAATCTATAGAAAACGGAGAGATACTTTTATAGATGGATTAAATAGAATTGGATGGCAGACAGAAAAACCAAAAGCTACAATGTATGTATGGGCAAAAATACCGGATAAATTCAAAGAAATGGGTTCAATGGATTTTGCCATGATGCTGTTGGAAAAATGTGAAGTTGCCGTTTCTCCGGGAATAGGATTTGGGAATCATGGAGAAGGTTATGTAAGAATTGCTCTTGTTGAAAATGAACAAAGATTAAAACAAGCTATACAGAATATAAAAAAAATATTCAAATAAAATTTGGGCGGTTAGCTCAGATGGCTAGAGTGTCACGTTGACATCGTGAAGGTCGCAGGTTCAAGTCCTGCACCGCCCAGTATTTTGGTATCTTTGAAAAAGGACTTGAACCTATAGAATGTATTTTTAAAGAAATTTAAAAAGGAGTCTCACCATCATTAAGAAAAAATTTCCCTGGCAATTTAAAATAGCAAAGATTTATGGAATAGATATTTATCTGCACCTTACTTTTATTCTTTTTATTTTATTCCTTATCTTTTTAGGAATAGACCAGTATGGGGTTTCCAAAGGAATTCAAAGTGTCATTTTTATACTTGCTATTTTTCTTACAGTAATTATCCATGAACTTTCACATAGTATTGTAGGAATAAAATTAGGCGGAAAGGTTAAAAATATTCTTTTGCTTCCTATAGGCGGGGTTTCTCAAATGGAGAAAATTCCTGAAACCCCTTTATCAGAATTAAAAATGACAGTTGCCGGACCGGCAACAAATTTTGTTATAGCCGGACTGGTATATCTTTTTACACATCCTGGATTTGGAAAAAATTTTTCCACTTCTTTTTCCCGTGATTTTATAGAGATTAATCTTTTATTGGGGGCTTTTAACCTGCTGCCGGCTTTTCCAATGGATGGTGGAAGGATATTAAGGTCAATAATAGCAATTAAAAAAAATTATTATTATGGAACCAAAATTGCCATTTTAGTTGGTAAAATATTTTCTATCTTAATGATTTTTGGCGGATTATTTTTTAATCCATGGATTTCATTTATTGGTCTTTTTGTATTTTTTGGTGCGAATGCAGAGGAAAAAGTTTTTCTAATGCATAATTTTCTTAAAGATGTTAAAGCACAGGATATTATGAGAAGTAATTTTTGTATTGTAGGTTCTGAAGAGACTTTGAATAATGTTATAGATAATTGCTTTAAACAGGGTGGTAGCATTGCTATATATAACATAGAAAATCAGATTTTTTACCTGACAAAAAATATGGCAATAAATTTAAATAAAAAATCTTTTTCTCAGGAATATGTAAAAAATCTTGGCAAACAGTCCACACTTATTATTCCTTTGGACTATCCTGCAGAAAATGTTGCTAATATTATTTTTTCCAGAAAATCTGAAGTGGCAATTGTTATAGATGAAGGACAAATAAAAGGTGTTATTCTTCAGGAAGCAATATCTGACTATATTTCTTTTAAGGAATCTATGATGAGATAATAATTATATGATAAAATGTAATAAAAAAAGCTCATAATAGGAGGAATAGGAAAGATATGAATTTTGAAAAATTTACAGCTAAAAGTCAGCAAGCCATTGTTTCTGCACAAAATCTTGCAATGGAACGACATCATCAGCAGATAGATGTTGTCCATTTAATGCTGGGAATGCTTTCAACAGATTTTATTCAGGATTTTTTAAAATCTCTTAATGTGAATATTAAAATTTTAGAAAAAACCCTTACAGAACAGATTGATAAAATTCCACAGGTTTCTACTGTTGGAGAACAATTATATATTACTCCTACATTAAACCATGTATTTATTCAGGCAGAAAAAGAGGCAAAAAATCTTAAGGATGAATATATCAGTCTTGAGCATCTTTTACTTGCTTTATGTGAAGTTGAAAGTCCTGTTAAGAAAATCCTTAGGGATGTAGATGTATTTAAAGAAAGAGTCCTTAAAAATGTAGAACAGATACGGCAGGGGGAACATGTGACTGAAAACAATGCAGAAGAAAAATATGGTGCCCTTGAAAAATATACACGAAATCTGACTGAGTTGGCAGCAAAAGGTAAGGTGGACCCGGTTATTGGAAGAGATGAGGAAATTAGAAGAGTTATACAGGTTCTTTCCCGTAGAACCAAGAACAATCCTGTATTAATTGGTGAAGCAGGTGTGGGAAAAACAGCGATTGTTGAAGGTCTTGCAAAAAGAATTGTAATTGGAGATGTTCCTGAAAGTTTAAAAAAGAAATCTGTATTATCACTTGATTTGGGTTTGTTAATTGCCGGTGCAAAATTCAGGGGGGAATTTGAAGAAAGATTAAAATCAATTTTAAAAGAAATTGAAAAAAGAGAAGGGGAGATAATAATATTTATAGATGAAATCCACACTCTTGTTGGAGCAGGAGCTGCTGAAGGGGCTATAGATGCTTCAAATATGCTTAAACCTGCTCTTGCCAGGGGAACATTACAATGTATTGGAGCAACAACATTAGATGAGTATAGAAAATACATAGAAAAAGATAGAGCTCTTGAAAGAAGATTTCAGCCTGTGTATGTTGGAGAACCTTCTGTGGAAGAAACGATTTCAATATTAAGAGGACTAAAAGAAAGATACGAGATACATCATGGTGTAAAGATTACAGATAGTGCTCTTATTTCTGCGGCTGTTCTTTCCAGCAGATATATTACAGACAGACATCTTCCTGATAAAGCTATTGACCTTATAGATGAGGCTGCCAGTAAATTGCGTATGGAAATGGAAAGTAAACCCCAGCCTATTGATGAACTTGAAAGAAAAATCATGCAGTTAAATATTGAAAAACAGGCTCTTAAAAAAGAAGATACCAAAGAATCCAAAGAAAGACTTAAAAAAATAGAAAATGAACTTGTTCATCTTACCAAAGAAAAAAATACTCTTGAGCTACAATGGAACGAAGAGAAAAAAATTATTGAAAAAATAAAAAAAATAAAACAGAACATTGAATCAGCAAAACATATTATTGAAGAGTCTGAAAGAAAAGGGGACCTTGATAAAGCGGCAGAATATAAATATGGTAAATTAATTGAACTTCAAAAACAGTTAGACAAAGAAAGTAAAGAATTAAACAATAAAGACAAAGCCGGGAAATTTCTTAAAGAAGAGGTGGACCAGGAAGACATTGCTGCTATTGTTTCCAAATGGACAGGAATTCCTGTTGCCAAAATGCTTGAAGGAGAAATAGAAAAACTGATTTCTCTTGAGGATAATCTTTCTAAAAGAGTTATAGGACAGTCTACAGCTATATCTATTATTTCAAATGCTATAAGAAGAAACAGGGCGGGTCTTTCAGATTTTAAAAAGCCTATAGGTTCTTTTATTTTTATGGGCCCTACTGGGGTAGGAAAAACAGAACTTGCAAAAGCATTAGCAGAATTTTTATTTAATGATGAAAACGCTATAGTTAGGATAGATATGAGCGAATACATGGAAAAATTTTCTGTTTCCCGGCTTATAGGGGCTCCCCCTGGTTATGTAGGATATGAAGAAGGAGGGCAATTAACAGAAAAGATTAGAAGAAGACCTTATAGTATAGTGCTTCTGGATGAAATTGAAAAGGCTCATCCAGAGGTATTTAATGTGTTATTGCAGTTACTTGATGATGGAAGATTAACAGATGGACAGGGTAGAACAGTAGATTTTAGAAATACTATAATAATAATGACTTCCAACCTTGGCAGTCAATACTTCCAGCTTTTTAAAGATTTTTCTGATATTTCAAAGAAGATAGATGATTTATTAAAAACAAAGTTTAGACCTGAATTTTTAAATAGGATAGATGAGATTATTATATTTAATCAGTTAACCGAGGAAGACTTAATTAAAATAGTGGATATACAGATTTCTTATTTAAAACAACGGCTCGCTTTGAAAAATATAAATATTAACCTGACTGATTCAGCGAAGAAATATTTAGCAAAAAAAGGCTATGATGTTAATTATGGGGCAAGACCATTAAAAAGACTTATTCAGAGAGAAATAGAAAATGTTTTAGCAATGAAAATACTTAGTGGAGAATTTAAAGAAGGGAATACTATAACTATTGATGAAAAAGATAAAGAGATAATTTTTATCAAAAAATAGAGATGTGTTATTTTTGTTTTTCCCACTTTAAAATTTCTGTAATCTGGCTTAATGTTCCGCCTTTGTCTATTTCTTTTCTAAGTCTGTTTTCTTTTTCCAAAACATCCATTGCTCTATTTGCAATTTCAATTACATTATCTTTAGGAATACAAACTATTCCATTGTCATCTCCAATAATCCAATCACCAGGAGAAATAGAAATTCCGGAAATAACAATAGTAATGTTAATCTCCCCAAAACCTTTAGGTTCTCCTGCTTGAGGGCATATTATACTTGAAAAAGATGGAAATTTAATTTTTTTTATTTCTTCCACATCCCTTATTGCCCCATTTATAACAACCCCTGAAATTTTTTTTATAACCGCACTATGGGTGGCAAGTTCCCCCCATACAGCAGGGGCTACTCCGCCGGCATCAATTACTATAATACTTCCTTCTGTTGCTATATCAACAGCTTCTACAGGTTTTGCCCAGTCTCCAGGATAGGTTCTTACAGTTACAGCAGGCCCAAACAATTTCATAATTGGTATTATAGGCATTATTCCTTTTATCCATCCTTTTCTGTGCATTGCGTCAGATATATTGGATGTAGAGACTTTTTTAAAAATTTTATGAATATTTTCCAGGGAATCTACTCTTTTATACAATTCTGTGGGTATCTTAATTCTTTTGGAAACAGCCTCTTTTATTTTTTTTGTAGATGATATAGCATTTTCTGATTTGGTTATTGCCCCGCCAATAATAAGAATTTTTGCGCCAGCTTGTATAGCATCAACAATATTTTCTGAATTTAATCCTCCGGCAACAGCAAGAGGTATGTCAATATTTTCAGTAATCTCTTTAATTTTTTCAAAATTTGTTTTTCCTGTCATCTGCTGGTCTATGGGAATATGTGTTCCAATATAATCAGGTTTTAAATCTGCCACCTGTTTTGCTCTTGTTAGATTATAGGCAGATTCCATTAAATCAACCATTATTTTTATCCCATAATTTTTTCCTGCTTCAATAGATTCTTTAATTGTTTCATCAGAAGCATTACCCATTACAACAACAATATCAGCTCCGCTTTTGGCTGCGATTTCAACTTCTGTTCGTCCTGCATCCATAATTTTCATGTCTGCTACGATGGTTTTATCAGGAAATAATTTTTTTAATTGTCGGACAGATTCCAGACCACATGATTTTATTAAAGGGGTTCCTGCTTCAATCCAGTCTATACCACCTTCAACAGCTTCTTTTGCAACATTTATTGCTCTATGTAAATCAATAAAATCAAGTGCTACCTGCAATATAGGTTCCATTTGACTTTTCCTTATTTTTAAATTATAATAAAATATCTTTTTTTAGTATATTTTATCATATTATTGAAAACTTTATACATTTAAAAAGGAGCAATAAAAGGAGCAATGAAAATGCCACAAAGACTAACCAAAACTGCAAATGAAGTATTTGCAGAGGCAATGAGACAGATAAATCCCGATGTTGTTGCAGCATATCCAATAACTCCGGCAACAGAAGTAGTCCAGATTTTTTCTCAGTTTGTAGCAGATGGAAAAGTAAAAACAGAATTTGTAGCAGTTGAAAGTGAGCATAGTGCAATGAGTGCCTGTATTGGGGCATCTGCCTGTGGTGTTAGAACATTAACAGGAACATCTTCCCAGGGGCTTGCATATATGTGGGAGATGCTCTATATTGCTTCAGGATTAAGACTGCCTATTGTAATGGCTGTAGTTAATAGGGCTCTTTCTTCTCCAATTAATATTCATTGTGATCATTCTGATACAATGGGAGCAAGAGACTGCGGATGGATACAAATATTTTCTGAAAATGTTCAGGAGTCTTATGATAATTTTTTACAGGCAGTAAGAATAGCAGAACATCAGGATGTCAGACTCCCTGTAATGGTGACAACAGATGGTTTTATTTTAAGTCATTGTCTTGAGGTGGTTGAAGTTTTGGAAGATGAAACAGTGAGAAAATTTATAGGGGAAAATCCTGAAAGAAAAAGTATTCTTGATGTTGAAAATCCCTTTACACTTGGTGCTCTTGACCTACAGGATTATTATTTTGAACATAAACGACAGCAGGCTGAAGGGATGAAAAACAGTTTAAATTTAATACCTTTAATAGGTAAAGAATTTGGAGATAAATTTGGCAGATATTATGATTTTGCAGAATCATATAAACTTGATGATGCAGAAATTGCTATTGTTATTATGGGTTCAACTGCAGGGACAGCAAAAGATGTGGTGGATCAATTAAGAGATGAAGGGAAAAAAGTTGGTCTTTTAAAATTAAGAGTTTTCAGGCCTTTTCCTGCAAATGTTATACAAAAAGCATTAGAAAATATAAAAGTTGTTGGTATAATGGACAGAGCAGATAGTGTAAATGCAATATCTGGACCTCTTTATCCAGAGATATGCACCAGTCTTTATGATTCTGACAAAAAACCATTACTTGTAGATTATATTTATGGACTTGGTGGAAGAGAAGTTAGAGAAGAAGATATACAACTTGTTTTTTCAGAATTGTTTAATATTCTAAAAACAGGTAAAACATATAATCTTAAATATATTGGTGTACGAGAATAAAATAAGGAGATTTTAAAAATGCCTACATTAAAAGATCTTTCAAAAAGAGAAGAAAGATTTGTAAGTGGACACAGGCTATGTCCTGGTTGTGGGGCCGCAATTGTTGTAAAACTTGTATTATCCGCTATTGAAAAGCCTGTTGTTGTTGGTTGTGCTACTGGTTGTTTAGAAGTGGCTTCCACCATATTTCCATTTTCAAGCTGGACATCTCCATTTATTCATTCTGCATTTGAAAATGTTGCTGCTACAATGAGTGGGGTGGAACCTGCTTATCGGTCATTAAAAAAACAAGGAAAGATGGATAAAGATATAGTATTTGTTGCTTTTGGAGGTGATGGAGGAACTTATGATATAGGATTACAATCCCTTTCCGGAGCTGCTGAAAGAGGCCATAAAATTATTTATATCTGTTATAACAATCAGGCTTATATGAATACAGGTATTCAGCGTTCCGGAGCTACACCAAAAGGAGCTTCCACATCAACAAGTCCTGCCGGTAAAGTAATACCGGGAAAAGTTCAATTTCAAAAAGACTTAACAGAAATAATGGTTGCTCATGAGGTTCCATATGTTGCCACTTCTATTATTGGTAGATGGAATGACCTTGTGTCAAAAGTTGAGAAAGCATCAAAAACTGATGGATTTTCTTTTATTAATGTTTTATCTCCATGTAGACTCGGTTGGCCGCATGACCCGGTTTTAACTCTTGAAATTACAAGGGTTGCAGCTGATACATGTGTTTGGCCTGTCTATGAAGTAGTCAATGGTAAGTATAAAATTACATATAAACCAAAAGAGAAAAAACCTATAACAGAATGGTTAAAGATGCAAGGAAGATTTGCCCATTTATTAAAACCGGAAAATGAGTCTTTATTAAAATCTATCCAGGATGAAGTGGATAGAAAATGGGAGATTTTATTAAAAAAGTCTGAATAAAAAAGCAAGGAGGAGATGAAAGATATGCCTACTTATGAATATTTATGTTGTGATTGTGGGGAAAAGTTTGAAATATTTCAAAAAATTACAGATGAACCAATAAAAAAGTGTTCTAAATGTGGTGGTAAAGTTAAAAAATTAATCAGTTTAGGTGGTGGGGTAATATATAAGGGGTCTGGATTTTACACTACAGAATATAGAAGTGAGGAATATAAAAGAAAAGCGAAAGAAGAAACCCCGGTTTCTTCTTCCACTGCGTGTAATGTGTGCAATAACAAAACCCCAAGCTGCCCTGTCAGCAAGCAGCAATAAACATGGATATAAAATAATTCCGGCGTAGCTTCAGCCAAAGGCTGATCCGCCGTGGCGGACAATGAAGCGTGGAGCATCCGTGAAGTATTATATATATGTATTAAAAAGTACAGTTATTCAAAAGAGATATATTGGATATACATCAAAAGATCCTTGGAAACGATTAAAAGAACATAATCAGGGTGGTAATAAATGGACAAGAAGTGTTCGGCCTTTAGAATTAATTTATTATGAAACTTATGACACTTCTCAAGAAGCAAGAAAACGGGAAAAATTTCTCAAAACAGGTAGGGGCAGAGAGTTTCTTTCTAAAATAATTCCGGCGTAGCTCAATGGTAGAGCATCCGGCTGTACAATTGCAGCTTCCACAAGAAATTGTGGTTGAAAAATCAGGTGAATTCAGGGGAATCCATTTTTTTAATGGACAATCCTGAGCCAAGTTCTGAGTATATCTCAGAAAAGGTGCAGAGACTATCCCAGAAGGGAGTACTCTCCGTTTATAACGGAGCGGAAGCGCCTGACACCTTATTTTCAAAACTTTGAAAAAAGGTGAAGATATAGTCCAAGCCTTAAAGTAATTTAGGGGCACTTGTAACCGGAGGGTTGTAGGTTCGAATCCTACCGCCGGAGCTATGAAGTTATACTTTGAAAGGTAGGATTCGAATAGAGCGAAGTAAGGGATTATGAGCGAGCGTAACAATCCCAGCGAGTGGCCGACCCCAAGTGTAGTGAGAACGAGGGGCGCCGAATCCTACCGCCGGAGTTTTAATCTCTAAATACTCAGTGAATATTTACTATTTATTGAAGATTTGTTCCTGTACTGGACATACTTAAGGTTGAATGTTTTATACCCTTTAAGGATTTTAATGTATCTGTAAGTTTTATTATTAATTGAGGCAGACCTTTAACTGCAACAATTTCTAAGCAATTATCATGGTCTAAATGAATATGTTGTGTTGATATAATTTCTTTTTGAAAATTATGTTGAATATCAAGGACTTTATTAACAACTTCTCTTTTATGATGATTATAAATAAGAGTTATTGCTCCTACAACCTCTTTATTTTCACTCCATTCTTTTTTTATCAGTTCCTGTCTTATCATATCCCTTAATGCTTCGGAACGGTTGTTGTACTTTTTATTTTTTATAAGTTTATCAAATTCCTCAATAAGCTCTTTAGGTAAAGAAACCCCAAATCTAAATATTTTTGACATGTTTTATCTTCCTCTTTTCATATTATAATATATATTTACCAGTAAATAAATCTTGTAAATATTTTATAGTCGTATGGGTGGAGTTTTTCAACATTTGGAATAACATATCTATCCTCAAATATATCAATAAGAATTTTCCCTTTTGCTCCATAATCAATCGCCTTACTATGTTCCCATCTCATAACAAATTTTTTATGGCCCTTATCTGTTTCAACATCAAAAAAAAGCATTCCAAATTCTAATTTTACAGAAAATATTTGAAATATTTCATAAGAAAAATAATATTTATTTAAAGAATCAAGAATGAGTTTTTTTTCTTCTTCGGGAAAAGCATCTATTTGTTCTATAATTCCTATTTCAATAATCTTTTCTGTTATATCCTGATAAAAAAGAGATATAAATTTATAGATATTTGTTATAGGAAAAAGTGAAGAAGCAAAGACTCCATAATATTTTTTATTCTCATCAGGGATTTCTACTGTGAGAGAATCATAATTATCTTTTTCTATTTTTATATTTTCGGGTGTTAATTTTTTTATCTCATCCATTTTATTTAAATTCTTCTATTTTTGTAAGTTCAGTTTGTATTTTTATAAGTTTATAATAAACTCCTTTTAATTCCATAAGATTTTGGTGAGAACCCCATTCAATAATTTTTCCATCATCAATAACATATATTCTATTTACATCTTTTAAGGTGGAAAGTCTATGTGCAATAATAATTGAGGTTTTTCCTTTAATAAGATTATAAAGGGCATCCTGTATCTTTTTTTCACTTTCTGTATCAACAGAACTGGTCGCTTCATCAAGAATAAGGATGGGAACATCACATAAAAGAGCTCTGGCAATTCCAATTCTTTGTTTTTCCCCACCAGAAAGTCCCGAGCCGCTTTCTCCAAGCCATGTATCATAACCATGCGGTGTTTTCATTATAAATTCATGCGCATTGGCATACATTGCTGCCTGAATAATTTCGTCCATATTGGCATTGGGTTTCCCATATCTTATATTATCAGCAATAGTTCCCCGGAAAAGGAATGGTTCCTGAAGAACCAGCCCTATATGTTTTCTTAATTCGTAAGAGGATATTTCTTTTAAGTTTACTCCTTCAATATATATATTGCCTTTTTGAACTTCATAAAATTTACATATAAGATTAATAAGAGTTGTTTTTCCGCTTCCACTTTTTCCAACTATTCCAATAGCTTCACCGGCATTTATTTTAAATGAAACATCTTTTATGATAGGAAGGTAAGGGTCATAACCAAAATGAACATGCTGGAATTCAATATTTCCTTTAATATCCGGAATATTTTTTGCGCTTAATTTTGATTCTTCCAAGGTTGGTTCAGTATCAAGAATTTCAAATATTCTATGCGTGGCAGTACTAAAAGAACTAAACCATGTTGAAAGAAGAGCAAGGCTTGATAATGGAGCATAAAACATCCCTATATAACTTAAAAATGCCATTAGGTCTCCTAAAGTTAGGGAACCTGTAAGAACTTTTTTCCCTCCAGCATACCAGACAATAAAACCTCCAACACCAAATAAAAAAGTCATTATTGGATTAAAAATAGCTGTTTTTATTTGGACTTCTCTCAGGGCATCCATATATTTGCCTGAGGTTGCGGAAAATCTTTCTATTTCTTTATTTTCCTGGGAAAAAGCTTTAACAAGTTTCATTCCGGATAGAATATTATCAAGAAGATTAGACATTTTTGAACGACTATCCCATACCTGAAAATTTTGTGGATATATTTTTTCCCAGAAATATAATGTTCCAAAGATTACAAAAGGTATGGGAATTATAACATAAATGGCCAGTCTGACATTAATGGAAAATAACATAATTCCTATACCAATTATTAAAATAATATTTAATAAAAATCCTTGACCTGCCTGTGTAACAAATCCATTAAATGCTTCTATATCTGATAAAAATCTGGCTATTAATGAACCGACTGAATGCTGGTCGTAATAATCTATAGATAATTCCTGAAGTTTTTTAAAAAGTTTTTCTCTTAATTCATAAGTGACTTTTGTTCCGACAGAGGTGGAAATAGTTCCTACAATCATAGTTATTAGAGCGCTTAAAAATGCAGCGCTTACAAGAGCAATTACTATAAAAGGAAGCCAGGATATATGGTCTTTGGTTGTAAGAACATCATCAATAAGTATTCTTATTAATTGTGGTGGCAGAAGACTTAAACCCACACCAATGATTGTGAAAAAAAGAAGGATAAAAATCCATCCTGTTTGTGGTCCAATAAGAGTAAGCACCCGTTTCATTATATTACCCTGTTGTAAACATTTCGGACAACTGGACAATTTTGATTGCAGAGGAAGTCCGCATATAGGACAAAGAAGTGGAGGGTGCCCATTTATTATTTTATCTGAAACCTCTTTTTTATTTTTGAGATTTTCTATCTGAAGAATAAGGTCTTCAAATCTATACCTTAAAGAGTTGGAAAATCTTATAACATCTATAAACAAATTATCAATATTTACCTGTAAAAAAGCGCTCCCAACAGTTTGGCGTATTTTTAAAGATTGTATTCTGGAAAGATCTAAAATAATTTCATCCTGCATGCCTGATTCAGGAAAAACAATAAATTTATTTTCAGTGATAATAATCCATATCTTCGCAGGATTTCCTGAAATATCCAAATCTGTATATGTTTTTATTTTTATATCAGATTTTTTTACATCTGATGTATTTAATTTTTTAAATAAATAATCATTATCCATTTAAACTATTATACCGGAAGTGTAAAATAAAAAATTGCACCTTCATTTTCTTTTGATTCAGCCCATACCTTTCCAGCATGTCTTTTAATTATTTTGTTAACTATGGCTAATCCTATTCCGTCTCCATCATATTCTTTTTTATTATGGGCTTTTTCCAGAATATTAAAAATTTTATTTGCATATATTATATTAAATCCAATACCATTGTCTTTAACATAAAAACATTTTTCATTTTCTTTTTCCCATCCCCCAATTTCAATGATAGCCGTTTCTTTGTTTTTAGTAAATTTTATTGCATTTAAAATAAGATTATATAAAACTTCTTTGACACTTACAATATCTCCTCTGGCTTTAGGTATTGATTTTATATTTAAAATAATATTTCTGTCCGGACATGAAAGTCTGATTTCTTCAAAAATATCTCGAGCTATTATTTCAATTGAAATATCCTGAACTTCCAATTTTTTCATACTTGACCTGAAAAAATGAAGTAGTTCTTCAATAAGTTTTTGTCCTTTTTTTGATTCTTCTTTAACTATTTCAAGATATTTTAATGATTTTTCTGAAATTAAATTTTTAGAGTCTTCTATTATATTTTTTGTGGCTATACCAATAATATTAAAAGGTGTTTTTAAGTCATGAGATATTGACCAGTTAAAATCTTCAAGGTCTTTATTTATTATTTCAAGGTCTCTTATATTTTGTTGAAGCTGTTTATTTAAATCGTTTAATTTGTCATGATTGTCTTTTAATTCTTTAAAAAGCATAGTATATGGTTTGGTTAGAGTGGTTTCAATTATCCCTTTATATAATAAATAAAAAGCAAGAATAGTTATTGTAGATGCTAAAAATATAAAAATTTCAGGAATATCTTTCTGAATTGAAAATATAGGTATTGTAATTATAAATAAAATAATAGATATTAACAAAAATTTAAATATTTCCTTATCAAAAATATTCTTTTTTTTATAAAGCAGCATGATGGAAATTATTAATAGTCCTGAAATAATATAATCACTTAATTCATTAAAGTCTGTAAGTCCCAAATTATTTTTCCAGTTTGCCGGAAAAATTCCTTTGTATATCAGAAAAAATATAATAAAAATAATTCCTGCCCAGATTGGGATTACTATATATGTTTTTATCTTTTTGTTTATAAAATAAAAAGATAATATTAAAGATAATGCCAAAAAATATTCTGAAACAAGTTTAACCTGTTGGTGAATATTGGCAGTTTTTAACACCACAGGCATTGGCATGCTGCTATATAAAATTATATGAACAATATGAACCACTCCAATAAAAAATAAAGAAATTCCCAGAAAAACAAAAAAATTATTTTTTATAAAGACTCTTGAATTCCATGTTACAAAGAAAATTCCAAGACATATAACCACAGCAAAAATTTCTGATATGGTTTGAAAAAGTATAACACTATATTGATTTATAATATAAAGAAATAAGAAAATTAAAAATCCTGTTAAAATCCTGACAGAAACTTCCTCAGAAAAATTAAATTTGTTCATCTAAATAATTATACTATTTCATAGAGTCTTTTTAAATAGATTACTTATAATTTTCCAGCTAATTGTCCACATGCGGCTTGTATTTCTGAACCTTTAGAGTTTCTGATAGTAAATCTAACATGATTATTCAGAATAATATCTGTAAACTTTTTTATTGATTCTTTTGTGGGTGCATACATCTCTTTTCCTTGTATGTGTTGGTAAGGTATCAAATTTATGCTTGCTTTTAATTGTTTCGCAATATGTGAAAGTTTTATGGCATCATCAATAGTATCATTTATATTTTTGATAAGAATATATTCAATTGTAATTTGTCTTCCTGTATTTTGTATATAATCCTGGCATGTTTTTATAAGTGCTTCAAGGGGATACTTTTTATTTACGGGCATTAAAAGATTTCTTATTTTATTGTTTGTGGCATGAAAAGATATAGAAAGTCTGACCTGCAGTCCTATTTTTGAAAACTGTTTGATTCCTGGAATAATCCCACAGGTTGATACGACTATTTTTCTTGCTCCTATATTTATTCCATATTTGGAATTTAAAATTTTAATAAATTTTATAAGGTTGTTAAAGTTATCAAATGGTTCCCCCATTCCCATAACTACAATATTATTTATTTGTGTTTTTAAAGAAAATAAAGGATATATAACCTGATTTATCATTTCCGCTGATGTAAGATCTCTTATAAACCTTTTACCGCTGGCGCAAAATTTACATCCGTATTTACATCCTACCTGAGTGGAAATACATATAGTATTTCTATCATGGGAAGGAATTAAAACTGTTTCTATGAAATTATTATCCTGTAATTTAAAAACAAATTTTTTTGTTCCATCAATTGATGTAAAAACAGAATGAATTAAAGGGAAACTTATATGAAAATTTTGTTCTAATTCATTCCTGGTTTTTTCAGAAATATCAGACATTTCCTTAAAAGATAAAGAACCCTTTTGATATAACCAATGAAATATTTGTTTTGCCCTATATGGTTTTTCGCCTGTTTTTATAAGAATATTTTCAATTTCTTCAAGGGTAAAATTTTTAATATCTGCTTGTATCATAAATTATATTAATACTTCTTTATCTGTTTCTAAAGATTCTTTTTCTTTTGATACTATTTGTAAAGAGGTTAGTATATTATTGGAATTTACGACCTGAAAAGGTTTGTTGGCAATAGTGTGTTCTATTAAATATCTAAGTTTATAAAAATATCCGCCAAGGTTTATAGTATTGCCTTCCGGAGTTTGAATGGTTTTTGTTTCAATTAATGGCCGGTCTGTTTTTCCATCTGCATAATAAATTATTAAAGAGGGTTTATTTCTGGAATTATATTCTACTACTGCTTTTTCAAAAATCCCTGTAAAAGATGTTAAAGAAGGATAATTTCTTGGTAAATCCCATCCACACTCTGCATTGGCAATGATTCCATCAGAGAATTTATATGTGGTGTAGATATGTTCATATATATTATCAGTTTTTTTGCCTGCAGTATAAACCTTTTCAGGTTTTTTACCTGTCAGATATAAAAGAAAATCTATATCATGAATATGAATGTCCAGTAGAGGACCTCCAGAGTAATCATTGTTTAAAACCCAATTATCTGCGGATAAGAGCGGTTTTGAAGATAATCTTGTAAATGTTATAGATAATAAATTGCCGAATCTTTTTGTATCGTAGACTTTTTTTAGATAGCTATATTCAGGCCAGAATCTGATTATATCTCCAATCATTAATCTTATTTTTTTTTCCTGACATTTTTTTATCATTTCTTCTGCATCTTCAATTTTTAATGCAATAGGGTCCTCGCATATTATATCCTTTCCGCTTTCTGCTATTTTTAAAACAAATTCTTTATGAAGATATGTAGGTATACATAAATCAATTATTGTTATATCGGGTTTGCTTAAAAAACTATCTATAGAATAAAAGGGGATAGTTCCTGTTTTTTCAGCAAGATATTTTGCTCTATCCCCTTTAATATCTGCTATACCTGCAATTTTTATGTCAGGGAACTGTTTATAAACTTCTGTGTGCATATATCCTGTAAAACCAGCTCCAACTATTCCAATTTTTACCATTTTTTTATCCTTTCTGTTTTAAAGTAAATATTCACTGAACCCCATTTATATTTACAGGCACAGAGGCACTAAGGCACATAGGCACAGAGTAAAAACTAAAATACTTTAAATACTTTGTGCCTTTGTGCCAGAGTTTTGCACTCTTCTTTGTCAAGTAGTAACTTTGTGCCTACTTATTAATACAGGCTTCACTGAGTATTTACGTTTTAAAAGAGAAGTGGGTTTATTTTTTATTTCCAGATAATACGATATGCAAAAACAGAATTCTTTTTTGCAGCAACCAAGAAATTAGCATTTATATTGGAATCTGCGAAATCAACATTTTTTCCCAGAGTATATGTCCATATATTTGTGTTATTTTTATTTGGAAAATAAAAATATTTATTCCAAACACCACAATCTGCAAGTAAATAGTTTTTTTGAAAAGAAAAAAGTGTGGCTTTTTCTCCTGCAACAAATTTAGATATGGATATTCCTTTATTATTATAAACAAAAACGCTATTATTTTGCGTTCCTATGGATATATATTTATTATTTGAATGAAATAAAATTTTAGTGGCAGGACTTGCAGGATTTTTTTTCCATAAAAGATTTCCTTCATCACTATAAAGATAAAATTGCCCATTATAACAGCTTACAGCTACCATTGAAGCATCAGGACTTATTTGAATATTTTCTATCCAGTCAGGTAATGTTTTTTTCCAGAATAGTGTGTCAGATTTATTTAAATAATATATCTTTTTATTTAGTGCATATACCCAGAATTTACATTTTGAACTTATAGATATTCCTTCAATTTGATTGCCGAGTTGTTTGCTTAATATTATTCCACTGTCTGTTGCAAGTGTTATTTTTCCATTTAAAGATGCCCAGGCATAATATTTTCCATCAGGGGAGACAGTAACTTTGGTTATTTCATCTGAGGATTTATATATGTTTTTTATCCATCCTGAAGAGGAAAAAATATATACAGAACCATTCTTATAACCAACAATAATAGAAGAACCATTATTTGCCATTTTAAGAGCAGAAACCCAGTTTGATAGGTCCTGATAAGTATATGCCCATACATAAGAATCCACAGGTAAAAGATATGTGGCAGGTATAGATTCTTTTAAAAAATTATAACCAAATCTTTTAAAATATGTAGGAAGGAAATTATAGTTTGTCATTTTATATTGATAGGTTTCATAAGGGATCTTTTCCTCTTTTTTATATATATTAACCTGTAAAATATAATTGCTTTCTGCTTTATATAATATTGGCTCAATAATATAGTCAGCATTTAAAAGTTTTATTACTTTGGTTCTATCATCTCTATCACTTATAATATTTGCCATTGTCAAATTATTTTCTTGAAGCATTTGGTTAATATCATTTTGCGAGATAATTTGATAATGTTTATTACTTAATATTAAGGGACTTATATTATTTTTAAATAGTTCATTTATATTGGAAAAAAAGTTGGGAACATTCACGGTTTTTATGTCCAGTATAAGTATTTTTTGAGGTTTAAGTATTGCTTTTAAAATTCTTATTCTTCTGTTTATCTGCCAGATTGATGGGGCTTGACCATAGAAATCTTTCATTAAAATATCTTCTTTTAGTTGTTGATAAACAGAAATAGCAGAGGTATATAATTTTTCTTCAGTCATAATTTCACCAAGTTTATAAAGATATCCGGCATCTGGAATTATGGATTCTGAAAGATATTTTTGAAAAAATAAAATAGCCTGTTTGTTTCTATTATTATCAAGGGCATAATCCCCAAGAATTTTATAAATATAGGCTTGTGGAGTGGCATATTTAAGTATAGAAAGAGCCTGTGGGGTTCTTGGCCAGCCAGAGGGCCAATTTTTAGGGCCGAAAGGTCTGGACTGTAAAGTTATATCTTCTGCTTTTCTAAGAAATTGTTGCGCTGTTTTTATGTGCCCCTGAAGCTGGTTTTGGTGAGCTAATCTTATACACTGCCATACAGAAGGGGAAAATATTTGAGATAAATATTTATTCTGGGAATACCAATCAGCATGAGCAATCTGAGTAAAAAATACTATATTAAATAAACCAACAAATAAAATATAAAAAATTTTTTTCATCTATTGTCTCCTGCAAATATAATCCTGCCAAACTGGTATGGATTATCTATTTTACCTGTCCATGTAACATCTGGTAAATGGTTTGATGTTCTTTGAAAATTTATGCCCCAATAATGGCCTTTACTTATTTTACCATCTATATCTTTTAAAGGAATAGACATTTCAACAATCCATCTATTAGACCTGATAGATGTTGTACTTGTCCATGAAGAATTCCATCTTTCATCCGAGCTATTATTATTTTTATATCTATAAAATCTCCATACATATGCATATCTGATGATATTTGTGGGTTGAACAGTAAATTGATACCATCTTGATGTGGAATTAGATGGATTAATGGCAACAGTAAAGAAATCCTGACTATTATAATTTAAAGTATTTGCCTGCGGGTCATAACATACAGCAAGAATATAAAGATTTTGATTATCATAACCAGCAAAAACCTTGGTTTGAATCTGGGAAGGCACTCTTTCTTTTTCAATATATATAAATGTATCACTTGCTGTCATATTAGACCAAGGAGTCTCATTATCATTCGCGTCCATAACAGGAACCGTTGAGAAATTTTCTGCTATTATTTGTTTATGAATTATTTCTCTTATCCCCTGTTTATTAACATAAAGTTTTTGTTTTATTTCCGGGATATAATATTCAAAGTTATTTAATACATTCCTGCTATAAAGATATAACCGGGCTTTTGTTCTGATAGGTTCAGTATCTGTCTGGCTTAAATCTACAAGAGTATAAAGTCCTTTTTTTACTCCCATTTTTGCAAGAGCCCATGCAGAATTGAGTTTTACTTCAATATTAGAGCTTTGAAGTGTTTGTAAAAGTTCTGGAGAAGATGAGGTATCACTTAAAAGAGCGAGTGTTTTAATTGCCAACAATTGTATTTTAGGATTAGAATTAAAAATATTATTCCTTGCAATAGAAATTCCAGAGTTGTTTTCAAGCAAAGCAAGGGCATAAACCGCTGTAACCTGTAGATATGTATCAGGACTATTTAAGTAAGGATATATAAGACTTTCTGCACCAGGTGTTCTGGTTTTTGCTGCTGCTATAAGGGCCAATCTTTTTGTTTTTTCTGAAGAAGAAGATAAACAATTTCTTATTAATGTATAGGAAGATGATTCTGGTTGATATATAATAAATCTTAATCCTGCATTTTGGACATCAGGATAAGGGCTTGTTAACATTTCTTTTATAGAACCAGAAATTTTACTACTTCTTTTAATCAGTGATAGTTCTTCTATAGCCTGGATTCTTTGGGAATTATGAGATGAGTCTATCTGTTCTTCCATGTTTCTATTAATTTGTTCAAGGATATTGTCTGCTGTATTTCTTGCCCGATAATTACTATCCATTCTGGATTCATATACAAGAAATTTAAGGAAAGTGGCATTTGAAGAATCTAATTTATACCATGCTCTAATAAGATGTGTTCTTATTTGTGGTTGAGGAGTTCCTATTAAAGATTTAAAAAATTTATTTACAGCATTTGTTTTGGCAGTTCCGATTTTTCCTAAAAGGTTTAAGGCTAATATCTTAGAATAAATTGGGGTTTCCGGAGAAGAGACAGCAGATTCTAAAAGAGGAATAAAAGCCGGATTTTTTAAGGAAAGGATTGTCTGGTAGGCAGTCTCTTTTACCAATTCAGAGCTATCAGATAATTTATTTACAATGTAAGAATAAGATGCTATATTATTAAATTTTTCCAATCCCCAGAGAGCATATATTCTAACATTTTTATCTGGACTATCAATCTGAGATATAAGAGCATCTACACTATTTGTGTCATTAAGTCTGACTAATGCTTTTATTGTTTCAATTTTTAATTTTACAGATGGTTCTGAAAGTAGTTTGGCAAGATTTGTAAAACCGGATTTTGATTTCATTTGCTCTAAAGCCCATACAGCCTGTATTTTTACACTATTCCATTTACTATTAAGTCCATTAATAATAAAAGGTATTACTGATGGGTCATCAGTTTTTTCCAATGTCCATATTGTGTTAATCTGTATTTCCTTGTTTTTGCTTGTACTAAGACTTTGAAATATGGAAGTATCAACATTAAGATTATGTTTAAAATTGTACTTGCCCATATCTGAACTTAATAAATGTTGCAGCGCCTGAAGAATGGCAAGTTGGACTTCTGTATTAGAATCATTAAGATGAGAAATAAGAGTATTTAAAGAATCAGGATTTCCAAATTTTTCAAATCCAACCGCAGACCAAAATCTTACCTGCCAGTAGCTGTCAGTAAGACCTGTTTTAAAATCAGATAAGATGTTATTGTTTCTTCCCCATTTTACCAAACTTTTTATACCATAAAGTCTTACCTGCCAGTATGGGTCATTAAGTTCCTGTTGATATGTGTTTGTAAAAGAATTATCTCCTAATACATAAAGAATTTTGGAAGCAAGAACTCTTATTTCTGTTGATTCTATAGAAGGATTAAGCAGGCCCGGGACCTCAGGAACCGCAGAAAAATTTCTCTGGTATAGTATCTGGTTTAAAAGTTCAATTTTTTGTTGTTTTGTCCCAAAAGAAAACACAGATTTTATATGATTTTCCTGGGCAAAAGATGTAAAAGTACAAATAAAAATAGAAATAATTATAATATAAATAAATTTACTTAATCTAAATTTGTTCATTTTTATTTAAAAAAAAATTTTGTTATATATAACTTTTATTTTATCCCAAAACAGAAATTTGTAAAAAAAATTAGTTTATATTTTTTGTATTTGAATATATTTTTTCTATTTCCTCTTTAAAATCATATGCAACCTGATTAATTGGTCCGGCTCCAATAGTTAAAATAATATCTTCTTTTTTCACTTCCTTTAAAAGATATTTTACTATTGCCTGAAATGTGGGTATATATTTTGCTTTTATTCCATTTTTTGATATTTCATGGACAAGGATTTCACTGTTTACTAATTTTTTTTCTATTTCACTATCTCTGACAAAATATATATCAGGAACTATTACTTCATCTGCAATAGAAAAAGAAGAAGCAAATGATTTTAATAAAAATCTTGTTCTGCTATACTGGTGTGGTTGAAAAACAACTATTAATCTTTTTTGAGGATATTTTTGCCGGATGCCTTTTAATGTTGCTTCTATTTCTGTTGGATGGTGTCCATAATCATCTGCAATTATAACTCCATTAATATTTTTTATTTCCTGAAATCTTCTATTAACTCCAGGAAATTTTTTTAAAGAAGCTTTAATATCTTTTAAGGATATTTGAAGAGTAATTCCAACTGATATACAAGCCAAGGAATTTAAAACATTATGAAGTCCGTATAAATTTGTCTGAAATTTTCCGATTTTTTTATCTTTATATATACAATCAAAAACATTTCCCTTTTCAGAAAGAACAATATTATCTGCTTTGATATCTCCATTGTTTATTCCATAAGTTAATCTATCTCCGGAGTATTCCCTGATTACAGATTGAATATTTTTATCATCTATGTTGGCTATAAGCATTCCTTTGTTCTTTATCTTTTTTGAAAATTCTTTAAAGGCAGATACTATATCATTTATATCTTTATAATAGTCTAAGTGGTCTTCTTCTATTGCTGTTATAATTTCAATTTCTGGTTGATAATTAAGAAAAGACCTTTTATATTCACATGCTTCAATTACTAAATAATTACTTTTTCCTATTCCTGAATTTCCCAATCCTGTAATTTCTCCTCCTATAACAAAATTTGTTTCAATTCCGCTTGAATTTAAAAGATTTACTATAAGAGCGGAAGTTGTTGTTTTCCCATGAGTCCCGGAAACAGCTATTGTTCTTTTTTCTTTTGTTAGTTTACCAAGTGCTTCTGGATAGGAAATGGCAGAAATTCCATATTTTTTTGCTTTTTTATATTCCGGATTTTCTTCAGTGATTGCCTGGGAATAAATTACAAGGGATATATCCTTTGTAATATTTTCTTCTTTTTGCTCATAAAAAACTTCTATACCTGTGCTTTTAAGATTTTCTGTAAGTTCTGTTTTTATTAAATCTGAGCCCTGTACTTTTTTCCCTGTGGAATTAAGAATTTTTGCTAATCCACTTGCTCCAATTCCACCTATTCCAATTATATGTATTATTTTTCCTTCAGGCATTTTTATCTAATCAATTTTATACACAATTCAGCAAAATTACCTTTGGTATCTGCAATATTAATATTTTTAAAATTTAATTTAAATTCTTCAATATTTTCTTTTACTTTTTCAATTAAATCAAATAATTTCTGTGGGGTTATCTCTTTTTCTTTTATTACAACACAGGCTTTTTTTTCATCACAATATCTGCCATTAAAAAATTGATGTCCTCCTGCAAATTTGAAAGGAATAAGTATAGCCGGTTTTTTTATTGATGTAATCTCAGCTATAGTTCCTGCCCCGCATCTGCTTATTATAATATCAGAAATTTTCATAAAATCATAAATTTTTAAAGAAAAATCCGTAATATAGCAGTTAATATTAAATTTTTTATAAGAATTTTTTACATTTTCAAAATCTTTTTTGCCTGTTATATGAATAATTTGATATTTTAAAGGATTTAGCAAAGGAATAGTTTTTATTATAAGACTATTGATAAATTTAGCTCCCTGGCTTCCGCCTGTAACAAGTATTGTGGTTTTATTCTCTTTTAGATTTAAACTATTTAAAGAGATAGAACTTTTTTCAGAATAAAATTCTTCTCTTATAGGAAAACCTGTAATATAAAATTTTTTCTTTAAAAGATATTTTTGCGTTTCTGAAAAACTTAAAGCTACAGGTGCTCCAAAGAAATTAAGAATCTTAGTTGTAATGCCGGCAACATAATTTTGTTCATGGATTATAAGATTTTGTTTTAACATAATGCCAGCTAAAATTGGTATTGCTGTGGTATAACTTCCAAAACCAACAATAAGATTGGGTTTTTGTTTTTTTATAAGAAGCAGAGAAACAATACCTACATATATTAATTGAAAAGGAAATAAAAAAAAGTTTAATTTTTTTGGTCTTTTTATAACAGGTATTTTAATAAATCTAAAATGTTTTTCTTTCCAGATTTCCAGATTTTTAATTTTTTTTTCTCCTGCAAAGATAATTGAAATTGAAGGTGAAATTTTTCTGATTGTTTCTGCTAAAACCGTTGCGGGAATATAATGTCCACCTGTAGAACCCACAATAATCAATATTTTTTTATTCATTTATTTTTTTGCTTTATTGCCTCATAACAGAAAATAGATGCCGCAATAGCAACATTAAAAGATAAAGATGCTTTAGCCATAGGAATAGAAACTTGTAAATCTGTATATTTTAATAAATTTTGATGAATTCCTTTGTTTTCTGAGCCTAAAATAATACCTAATGGAAAAAGAAAAGAAGTTTTAAAAATACTTGTTCCTTTATTTAGAACAGAACCCATAATCCAGTATCCATGATTTTTGGCTTCAATAATTGAATATGTAAGATTTGAGACTCTGCATATATCAACATAATTTTCTCCACCTTCAGCCACAGCTAAAACAGTTTCATTAACTTCACATGCTCTTTGTTTTGGTATAATAATTACAAAATCACCAAGACATCCTGTAGCTCGTATAATACTTCCGAAATTTTGCGGGTCTGTTATATTATCAAGAAAAATCAGAACAGGTTTTTTATCATCGGCTAAATTTATTATTTCTTTAAATGGCATGTATTGAAAATCCTTAACCTCAGCAAGTATTTTAGGTGTTCTGTTTGAAAATTTTTTAAATTGTCCATCCGGTATATGTTTAAATACAACTGGAATATTTGCATTTTTTATTTCCTTTAAAAGATTTTCATCATTAAAATCTTTCTGACAGAATATTTTTTTTATACTTTCAGGATTTCTTTTTATTCGTTCAAAGATTGAATTTTTACTATATAAAAACATTTTTATTTTCTCCTATTTTTTATGAAACTATTAAATTTTATCATAAATTTTCAAATAATATATTTTATAATAAGTAATTGACATGGCAGAATAGTTAATATATAGTTTATTTGGGAGAAAAATTATGGACACACAGGATATAGAAAAAAATTACCAGTCTGCAAAAAAAATATATATGGATTTTGGAGTGGATACGGATAAGGTTCTTGAAATAATGAAACAAATCCCTGTTTCTGTTCATTGCTGGCAGGGAGATGATGTGGCAGGATTTGAAAAAACAGAAGGTTTATCCGGCGGATTAGTTGCAACAGGCAATTACCCCGGAAAAGCAACAACCCCGGAGCAGCTTCGTCAGGATATTGAAATGGCTTTATCTCTTATTCCGGGAAAACATAAGATAAATCTTCATTCCATCTATGGAGAAAATTATAAAGAAAGAGATAAAATTAGTATAAATAATTTTAAAAACTGGTTGAATTGGGCAAAACAGAAAGAACTGGGAATTGATTTTAATCCGACATTTTTTTCTCATTCTATGGCAGATTCAGGTTATACACTTTCCAGCCAGGATAAAAAGATAAGAGATTTCTGGATATCGCACGCAAAAGATTGTAGAGAAATCGCTTATTATATTGGGAAAGAATTAGGAATAATCTGTATACATAATATATGGATTCCAGATGGTTCAAAAGATATTCCTGCAGATAGAATAAGTCATAGAAAAATATTAAAAGATTCTCTGGATGAAATATTGTCAGAAAAGTATGATAGAAAATTTATGAGAGATTCTCTTGAAAGTAAATTATTTGGAATTGGTTCTGAAAGTTATGTGGTTGGGGCTTTTGAATTTTACTATGGATATGGTTTGAAAAATAATATTATGTTGTGTCTGGATACAGGGCATTTTCATCCTACAGAAAGTATTGCTGATAAAATCTCTTCAGTTCTTCTTTTTCAGGATGAAATGCTTTTACACATAAGCAGAGGAGTAAGATGGGACAGCGACCATGTTGTTATATTAAATGATGATATTATTTCAATTACACAAGAAATAAAAAGATATAATGTATTTGATAGAGTTCATTTTTCTCTTGATTATTTTGATGCCAGTATAAATAGAATTACTGCATGGGTAATTGGAGCTCAGGCTCTTTTAAAAGCAATATTATTTTCTCTTCTTGAGCCAACACATTTAATCCAGCATGAAGAAAAAAATGGAAATTTTGGCAATAGACTTGCTCTGATGGAGAATTTTAAGATGTTACCATTTGCTTTTGTGTGGGATAAATTCTGTTCTTTGTATAATGTTCCTATAAGAAATAAATATCTGGACAATATAAAAGCCTATGAAGAATCCGTTCTCTTAAAGAGAAAATAAATCTTTATTGTTTTATCATAACAAGCATCATTTTAAATCTTTTTTTTGCTTTTAATGCATGAGGTTTTTTGGCAGGCATAATTATTAACTGCCCTTTTTTCAATATATATGAAACACCTGAAATTATAATCTCTGCCTCGCCATCAAAAATATAAACAAGAGCATCAAAAGGAGCAGAATGTTCACTTAGTCCTTCTCCTTTATCAAATGAAAAAAGGGTAACTGTTCCTGTTTTCTTTGTTATTATCTCTTTGCTTACAACAGATTTTGCCTGATAAGAAATTATTTTATCAACATCCATAGGGAAAGTTTCTATGGAATTTTTATTCTCTTTTGTATTCATTGATTTTTCCTTTTTTTTAGTTTTTAAAAGGTATTTATTTTTTAATAATATAATTTTTTATATGAATTGTCTAATAATATTTTCTCTTTCTCTAAAATATTTATATTTCTTTCTTTTATTTTTTTTACATCACTTATTTAAAAGACGGATTTTGCCGGGGGTGGATTTTTAGAAGAATCATCATCTTTATTTTGGTCTTTTCTTTGTCTTTTTTCAGGCAGAGGTTCATTCTCTACATTTTCCAAGTTAGGATTTAAAACTGTAAAAGAAGATTCTTCCTTATGGATACAAATTGCCTGAAAAGTTTTTAATTTCATAAATATTTCAGGAGGGAATATTCTTTTGTTCACTACTTTTTCCATTATTGAATGTAGTCTGGAAAAAATTCTATCAACTATCGTTTGATGAGTTTTTTCTATTGCTTTATAAGTCCCTGCCATTTTGCTGAAAACTTCAGCTGTTTGAGGGTCATTGATTTTTAATATAATATGTGTATTGATACCCTGTAAAATTTCTGAACGGATACCTATTTTATCTAAATTCCCTATTGATGAATAAGAAATAGTTAGCATAAATTTACTTCCTCTTGCTTTTTCAAGAAAATTTGTAAAAGATGGTGTTATAAAAGATTGACATTCATCAATAAAAATTCCCATATATTTTTGATCTGGATTTTGTAAAAATTCTTTATTTTGAATCTCTCCACTTATGGTTGTTAGGTCTTTAATTATTATTTTACCTAACATTTTTCCAATTTTTTCATAAGATTGTGTATCTAATGCAAAATATATAATTTTATTATTTTGATAGGCATCAAGCAGATTTATTTCACCCTTGGGGGATTCAAAAAGAAAACCAAAATTTGAATGTATAATACGGGATAACCATGCTGTAAGTGAACTTATATCCTTTGAGTGGTTTTTAAGAAAGAATGCAAGTTCAGGATATAAAGTTCTGTCTGGATTTTGTAATATTTTATAAACCTGTGAAAAGGTTAGTTTTTCTTTGGAGTGTTTTTCATGGTCATTAAATAAATTCTGTAAGGCAGTTTCACAAAGAGATATATAGTGCCTGGAATCTGTTTCTTTATATTCTGCCCAATCCATAGCTCCTATTATTTTATCTGTTAACTGGCTTGAATTACCAATCTCAAATGGATTATATGTGAATGACCTTTCTAACTCTGATAAGGAAAGAATGTTATAATCTTTTTCTCTATTGTGTTTTCTTATAAGATAGGATATTTTTTTTATATTATCTAAATTGGCTTTTGCATCTATAAATATAAGAGGTCTTCCATTTTTTATATCATCTTCAATTAATGGCTCAAGTACTGCTATAGTTTTTCCTGAGCCTGTTGAGCCTACGACCTGACAGTGAAGTAGTCTTTCTTGTTCAGATACATAGAGAGGAGTAATATTTTTGAATGTTTGATGCCATGGGATAGGTATTTTACAACCTAAATAGGCTCCCAATTTTTTCTCTTCACCTTGTTTTATAAATTTTTCCACAGGGATGTTTTTAGGGATTTTTATTTCATATTCATCTACTTGTTTTTTTAAATTATCCGGAGGTAGAAAATAATTTATTAATCCTGTTAGTAATAATACTGTCATAACAAAAATAAAAACATAGAGATAGGTTGTTGAAAGTCTTTCAAAATTATAAACAATTCTTGCAAATAAAATAGTAGATAAAATAAATATTGTAAAAAGGTTGATTTTCTTTATTTTTGTTTTCCATAAATATTTTATAGAGTTTAGTAGAAATTCAAAAAAATTAGTTATAAATATAAATATTAATTTTAATATTGTCATTTTTATTCCTTTTGTAAAAATAAAAAATTAAAAAAGAGGGATGATAGTATCATTTATGTCATAGGCAATGCAATTTTTTTTATTTTGAATGATATCAATATCCTGAATAAAAAAGAAATTGGATGGAGGAAAGATTTCTATTTGTTTGATGGTATTTTGCCAGTTTTGTTTAATCCCTATTAGATTATATATTATTATAACAGAATTATATCTGGCTTTTGATTGAGATAATAAATCATGTGCATTGTTCATAAGAATTTTTTTTGATTTAGGGGTAAGTTCTATTTCTATAGCAGCAATTTTATTCTGGGGTTTGTTATCATTATCATGTTTTATATAATGAATTTCGGCATCACATATTTTTTCTGTTTGTTGATTTGCCAGTCTATAGGAAGAAATATATCTTTGTAGACTATTTCCTAAAATCTCCTCCAGTATAATATGTATTTTAATCATGGTGGTATGATGATAAAAGGTAATAGGTTTATATTTACTTGAAATAAATGGTCGTATAAATTCCACCAGTCCTGATTGTGTAATTAGGATTTTCGTTGAAGTAGTAAGTATGTAGGCATAAGCTGGGTTCATGTGTGTTTTAAATGAGGATATAATCTTTTTACTTGACATATAATATAGAATATTTTGAGCTTTTTCTTCTGAACCAGAAAGTAATAATTTTATTTCGCTGCTTGTTATATATCCATATTCTGCTATAATTTTAATAATTTTTTCCTGAATATAAGATTGAAATACAATTCCTTTTTTTTGTTCCATTTTTTCATATAATAAATTTTTAAATAGGTGATATAATATCATAAATAATATTTTGAATTAAATTTGACCTGCATTTTTTTATATGAAAATATCAGAAAATAGAGTGGAAGACTTAACCATAAATTAAATGGAGATAAAAAATATGACCCCAAGAGAAAAATTTATTGCTGCTTTAGAAAGAAAACCAATAGTAGGACGCGTTCCACATTTTGAACTTGTTTTTTTCCTTACAATGGAATCTTTTGGAAGGGTTCATCCTTCACATCGCAACTATGGACAATGGAATCAAATGAGTGAAAAAGAAAGGAATCTTCATAGAAACGAGATGGCGGATATTTTTATTATGACAGCTGAAAGCTTTGGACATAGTGCCATCTTTATTCATCCAAATCCATGGGATATTGAAGAAATTTTTAAAATAATTGACATTATAAGAGAAAAAACGGGTAATAAATATTTTTTAATGATACATGGAGATGCTACTTTTGGTGTTCCGGATGGCAATCACATGGTAGAATTTGCTTATAAACTACAAGATGAATCTGAAAAATTAAAACAAGAAGCAGAAGATATGGTGAATAAAGCGCTTGAAAAAGCTGAAAAGATAAAAAAACATGGTGGGCTTGATGGTTTTGCTTTATGTTCTGATTATTGTTATAATACAGGTCCTTTTTTAAGCCCGGCACAATTTTCAGAATTTATTACACCATATCTTGCAAAATTAATTAAAGGATACAGAGATATGGGTTTTTATGCAATAAAACATACTGATGGAAATATAATGCCTATAATAGACCAGTTAGTTCAAGCCAATCCGCATGCTCTTCATTCTCTTGACCCGCAGGCAGGAGTGGATATTGCAGAAGTGAAAAAGAGATATGGAGATAAAGTATGCTTAATAGGCAATGTCAATTGTGGATTTTTAGATACAGGAACAGAACAACAGGTAATAGAATCCTGTAGATATGCTTTAAAATCTGGTATGCCGGGTTATGGGTATATCTATTCAACAAGCAATTGCATTTATACTGGAATGAAACTTGAAAGATACCAGCTTATGCTTTCTGTATGGAGATTGGAAGGAAATTATTTAGGTTAGGTGTCAGGGAAATCATATTTTTTAAATAATTTTCTATAATAAACTACATATAAAGCTTGTAATCCTGCAGCTAAAAAGAAAGGAAATTCAAAATATCCGGAATCCATTAAAAGTCCTACCAGGTATGGCCCCAAAGATCGGGGAATCTGCATAGAAAATGCATTTAAACTTGTGGCAAATCCTCTTCTTTTATCTCTCACAAGACTTATTACAACAGCCTGTCTTGGTCCTGCGGAACTTCTGTTAAATATTTGGTGTAAAACATATACAATTGCCGCTAAACTATAAATAGGCATAAAAGGAAGAATAAAAAGAAAAACAACCCCTATGGTTCTGGAGATTGTTGCTAATTTTATAAGTCCCATGGTTTTTGTAAGTTCTCCTGTATAAAAAGAAAGAATACCTGTTGAAAAAAATGTTGCAGCCAATACAGGCGCTATTAAACCTGCTCCAATTCCAAATCTTACAGCAAACCAGTAAGCAATCAGAGGGCTTTTTAAACCTATAGCAAGACCATTTAAAGAATTCAAAAAAATTAATTTTTTTAAGTTGCGGTTTTCTTTTTTATGTATTTCTATTTCTTCATTATGTGGAATTGGTTTGTTTTCTTCTTTTATTTTTGCAGGTTTAGATTTATATTCTTCGGTAGTTGTTATTAAAATAGGTAGAGTAATCAGGGCTATTAAAATAATAATAATAAAAAATGGTTTATAGGATAAGATATTATTATGATAAATATGGTTTAGTAGAGGATGTAGCATCGCTATCATTGAACCTATAGCCATTCCAAATGCACTTAGAGAATTTCTTAAACTAAGAATATGTCCTCTTTCTTTAGCCTTTATTTTTTCTGCAAGCCATGCAACCTCTGCAGGAGTAAAAATTCCTGCGCCTCCCATTTGTCCAAGTCCAAAACTTCCAAACGCAGAGGCTATTAATAAAAAATAATAGTTTGTTGTAAAAAGCATTATTGTTGCAGCTAAAAATAAAAGAAAGGTATATACTATTAAAAATGGTTTTCTTCTGTATTTATCACTTAACAATCCTATAGCTAATGTTCCACCGGCGCTAAATAAACTTGTAAAAGCATAAAGAATACCAATTAAAACTCCACTATAATGGAGAGATTTTAAATATAGTGCAAAATTTACTATTAAAATTCCCTGGCCTATGCTTCTAAGAACCCTTGCAGTTAATAATTTTTTTATATCTTTGTTCATAGGTTTAAGTTAAAAATTAACACAAAATTAACACAAAATTAATAATTTCTTAACTTTTTGTATTTATCATAATAACATAGAGAATAAAAATATAATAATTACCGGGAGGATAAAAATATGAAAAAATTTTGGACTATATTAATAATTCTTTTGATAATAATTATCATTGGTTTAACCTTTGCGCATAAACATTCTTTTTCGTCTAAACCTACGGAAGAAAAAGTATTGCTTGGAGCAGGTTCAACATTCGGATATCCGCTTTATTCTAAAATTTTTGATGTTTATTATAAAAAATATGGAATAAAAATCAACTATCAGCCTATTGGTTCAGGCGGAGGTATAAGACAGCTTAAAAATCATACTGTGGATTTTGGTGCTTCTGATGCCTATTTATCAAAGACAGAATTATCTGAAATGGGTGCTCCTGTAGTCCACATTGCTACTTGTATGGGCTCAGTTGTTATTATGTATAATCTTCCAGCCTTACAGGGGAAACCACCACTCAGGTTTACTCCGGGTATTCTTGCTGATATATTCCTTGGAAATATCAAGAAATGGAATGACCCAAGAATTCAGAAAATCAATCCGGGAGTAAAATTACCGGATATGAATATAATTACCGTCCATAGGGCAGATGGTAGCGGAACAACTTTTATATTCAGTAATTATTTAAGTAAGGTAAGTCCGCAATGGAAGAAAAAAGTGGGATATGGCATATCTTTAAATTGGCCTGCTGGATTGGCAGGAAAAGGAAGCCCTGGTGTGTCAGGTCTGGTAGAACAAACACCTGGAAGTATAGGGTATGTGGAACTTATTTATGCTTTACAGAATAATATCTCTTATGCATTAATCCAGAATAAAAGTGGTAAATTTATAAAGGCAACCCTTTCTTCCACCAGTATATCTGGCAATGTAAAACTTCCTGCTGATATGAGAGTTTCTATAACAAATACACCAGAAAAAGATGGCTATCCAATCAGCGGATTTACATGGATACTTGTTTATAAAAATCAGGATTATGCAGGACGAACTTTACAACAGGCAAAACAGGTAGTAAGTCTTTTATGGTGGATTATTCACCAGGGACAGAAATGGACAACTCCACTTTCCTATGCTCCTCTTTCTAAGGCTGCTGTTAAAAATGATGAGTCTATTATTAAATCAATAAACTATAATGGCAAATCTGTCTGGCAAAATAATCATAAAAACAATTTGAAATAAAAATGAATAATCTTAATGCGGATATATTCATTAAAAAGTCTCACAGGAATATACAAATTAGAGGAAATAAATTTTCCGGTGATGTAGTTTTTAAAAAATTTCTTTTTTTCTCTGGGTTATGCATTATAATTCTTTTTCTTGCAATTTTTCTTTCTCTTGTTTTAAATTCCATTCCATCTATCAGGGCATTTGGTTTGAATTTTTTTATCACAAAGGTATGGTCTCCTCCTGATAGACAGTTTGGTGCTTTACCTTTTATTGTTGGCACACTTGCCACTTCATTTTTGGCTATAATAATAACAATTCCTTTTTCTTTTTCTATTTCAGTATTTACAGGAGAGTTTTATAAAGAAGGAGTTTTATCAAATATTTTAAAAAGTATGATTGAACTTCTTGCTGGAATTCCTTCAGTTGTGTATGGATTTTTCGGATTATTTGTTCTTGCGCCGGTAATAAGAACTCTGGAAATGAAAATTGGTGTTTTACCCTATGGAGTTGGAATTTTTACATCATCTCTTATTCTTTCAGTTATGATTATACCATTTTCTGCTTCAATTGGCAGGGAAGTGATTAATATGGTTCCTGCAGATATTAAAGAAGCAGCTTATTCTTTAGGAGGAACACATTATGAAGTTATCAGAAGTACTGTAATTCCTTATGCCAAAAGTGGTATTTTTGCCGGAATTTTACTTGCTCTTGGAAGGGCATTGGGGGAAACAATGGCAGTTACAATGATAATTGGTAATTCAGATTTTTTACCACATAGCATTTTTAGTCCTGCAAATACAATGGCAAGTGTTATAGCCAATGAGTTTACAGAGGCAACAGGAACACTTTATCTGTCAAGTTTAATAGAAATAGGGGTCGTTCTTTTTATTATTACAGGAATTATTAATATTCTTGGTAAAATTATAATTAAAAAATTAATGGTGGAAATCTAAAAAATGAATAATATTTTTAAAAGAACTGTTAAAGACAAAGCATTCAAATATATTATAGTATTGTTTTCCTTTATTTCTGTTGTTCCTCTTATTTTTATTCTTTTATATATTTTTAAAAATGGTATTTCCGCTATAAATTTAAAATTTTTTACCCATCTGCCAAAACCTGTTGGTGAAAAAGGCGGTGGGATATCAAATGCAATTATAGGAACCTTTATGATTGTTATTATTGCTTCTTTAGTGGCTATTCCTATTGGTATAATAGTTGGTGTTTTTTTATCAGAAAATAAAAAAAGCAGATTTGCTGAATTTGTAAGAACCAGTACGGATATTTTGTTAAGTATTCCTTCAATTGTTATAGGTATAGTAGCCTATATATGGCTGGTTAAGTCTATGGGTGATTTTTCTGCTTTATCAGGAGGTATTGCTCTTGCAATTATGATGCTTCCTGTTATAATAAAATCTACGGAAGAAACATTAAAACTTATTCCTGACCATTTAAAAGAAGCATCTCTGGCTTTAGGAGTCCCTTATTACAGAACAATTTTAAAGGTTATTCTTCCTGCAGGAATAAGTGGTATTATTACAGGTATTTTGCTTGGCATTGCCCGTATTGCCGGAGAGACTGCTCCACTGCTTTTTACAGCCTTTGGGAATCCGTTTATGAACATAAATATTTTAAGGCCGGTCAATGCTTTGCCGTTATTGATTTATAATTATGCAATGAGTCCCTATCATCAATGGCATAAGATTGCCTGGGGTGCTGCTCTGGTTCTTATAATACTTGTTTTAATATTAAATATTATAGCCAAAATAGTGATAAAAAAATGGAAAGTGCAATTTTAAAAATTGAGAATTTTTATGCATATTTTGGGGAAACAGAAATTTTAAAAAATATTAATCTTTCAATATTTCCTAATCAGACTACTGCTATTATGGGTCCTTCAGGATGTGGAAAAACAACCCTTATAAGATGTATAAACAGAATGCATGAATTTGTTCAAAATGCAAGAGTTTCAGGGAAAATTTTTTTATATGACCAGGATATTTATTCTTCAAATCCCATAGTAATAAGAAGAAAAATAGGAATGGTATTTCAGAAACCAAATCCTTTTCCAACAATGAGTATATATGAAAATGTTATATCCGGTTTTACGCTTAATGGAATAAAACTAAAAAAAAGTGAAAAAGACAGAATTGTAGAAGATTCCTTAAAAAAAGCAGAACTATGGGATGAAGTAAAAAATAATATTTATAGAAAAGGAACATTTTTATCAGGGGGCCAGCAGCAAAGACTATGTATAGCACGAGCGCTGGCAATGAATCCGGATATTTTGCTCCTTGATGAACCAACATCTGCTTTAGACCCAAAATCAACATCTGCAATAGAATCATTAATAATAGAACTAAAGAAAACTGTTACTATTATTATTGTTACACATAATACTGCCCAGGCAGCACGTATTTCTGATAGAACAGCATTTCTTTATTTAGGGGAAATGATTGAATATGATATAACAGAAAAAATGTTTACTGTTCCCAAAGATAAAAGAACAGAAGAATATCTTACAGGGAAATTTGGATAAGGAGAAAACACAATGATTATAGAAGAAAAAATAAGCCAGTTAAAAAAAGAAATAATTGAATATGCAAATCTTATAGAGAGAATGATTCAAAAGAGCATAGATGGTCTCCTTAAAAGAGAAAACAAATTACTAAATGAAGTTATCCAGGATGATGAACCAGTGGCAAACAGATGGGAGATTGATATTGATGAGTTATGTACTGCAATTATTGCGCAGTTTGAACCAAAAGCAAAAGATTTAAGAACAATTCTGATGGCTTCCAAAATGAATAATGACCTTGAAAGAATGGGGGACCATGCTGTAAATATATCAGAAAGTGGTATTTTTCTTATTGATAAGCCGCCAATAAAACCTCTTATAGATATACCAAGAATGGCAGAAGAAGCGACAAAAATGTTAAAAGACAGTATAGAATCTTTTATCAGTGAGGATGCAAAGTTAGCAAAAAGTGTTTGCGAAAGAGATGATATTGTAGATGGTTTACATGACCAGATTTACAGGGAACTTATAACTTTTATGATATCAAATTCCTCTATAATTGAAATATCTTTACATCTCATCAGAATATCAAATAATCTTGAACGAATAGCAGACCTTACAACAAATATATGTGAAGATGTAATATTTATGACAGAAGGAAGGGTTATCAAACATCATGTAGAAGAAAATGGGAAAATATAAAGCAATAATTACATATAAAGGAACAGAATTTTCTGGTTTACAGAAACAGAAAAATAAAAAAACCATCCAGTCAATTATAGAGCAATGTTTTAAGGGAATATTTAATAAACCTGTTTCCATTCAGGCCAGTGGAAGAACAGATAGCGGTGTCCATGGCCTTTCACAAATCATTTCTTTTCAGATTGACACAAAGATGGCGGTTTCTGAGATAAAAAAAGCCCTTAACAGTCAGCTTAAAAAATATGATATCTATATTAAAAAGGTGTCAGGGGTAAAATCTGTTTTTCACCCACGATATGATGCAAAAGGTAAAATTTACAGATATCTGATTTCCCAGAATTTTTCTCCGTTTTTAAAAAACTTGGTCTGGTTTATCAGTCCAGATTTATCCCTTGAGAAAATGAAAAAAGCCAGTCAATATCTTATTGGAAAACACGACTTTTCATCTTTTTGTTCCACCGGTAGTTCTGTAAAATCTTATATACGGGAGATATACTGGATAAAAATAAAAAAAGAACGATTTACCATAGACCCGGATATAAAACTTATTTCCATTGAAATATATGCATCCGGATTTTTGTATAAAATGGCACGGACAATTATAGGAACATTAGTGGATGTTGGGAAAAACAGATTATCTCCTGAAGAAATTAAAAAAATTCTTGAAAGTAAAGACAGAAAACAAGCCTCACAAACAGCACCAGCTTGTGGCTTATATCTTAAAAAAGTATTTTACAGACAAATTATCTAATTCATTTAGAGGGATGCTTTTTTATAAAAGGTGGTATAATAATAAAAAGGAAAATATATAATTATTTAAGTAAGAAATTAAATAAAAGGTCAAATAAATGGAATATAAAATTTTAAAACATGATATGGATGTATTAAGAAAATTAGCAAAAAGAAAAATGGAAATTGCAAATGACCCTGTTAATTTAGAAAGAAAAGATTTATGGAAATCCCTTCATAACCTTAATCCAAAAAGGCCCATGGTTCTTGCAGAACACGGTGGTGTACAGGATAAGAAAAAACCATTTGATATTATTTTTGAATGTGAAGAAAAATGGGCTCAGGATGTTGAAAGAAGATTAAAAGAAGAAATATGGATATTTGAAACTCTTAAAGATGACCATTGTGTAGAGCCATATTTTAATATAAACTGGTTTTTTAATATAAGCGGATATGGGGTTGAATCAGTTGTTCATCATATAAATGCAGAATTTATGACTTCAGTAAAGTATGATTCGCCAATAAAAGACATTAAAAAAGATTTTCATAGGCTTCATCCAAGAACATATTCTGTTGATGAGGAAGGGACACTTGAATATAAAAAAACACTTGAAAATGTTTTTGAAAATATTATGCCTATAAGGATTAGAGGGGCTTTCTGGTGGACAATGGGATTGACAATTGTTGCAGTAACTTCACTTATAGGTCTTGAAAACCTTATGCTCTTTATGTATGATGACCCTGAAGGATTACAAATGCTTATGGAGTTTCTTAAGGAAGACCATATTGCTTTTGCAAAGTGGTTGGAAAAAAATGGTTATTTTTCTTTGAATAATGAAAATGATTATATTGGTTCTGGTAGTATTGGATATGTAAGCGATTTACCATCTCCAACTTATAAAAAAAATAGCCCTGTGTCTACCAAAGACATATGGGTGCTTCTTGAAAGTCAGGAAACTGTTGGTGTAAGCCCTAATTTATTTGACAATTTTGTATTTAAATATCAAAAGGATATAGCTAAAGAATTTGGCCTTGTATATTATGGATGCTGTGAACCTGTTCATACCAGATGGGATGTTATATCCAGATTGAAAAATTTACGGGCTGTTTCTATTGCACCACTTTGTAATCAGGAAATAATGGCAGAGAAAATGAGGAATAAATATGTATTTTCCAGAAAACCCAATCCCACACTTATAAGCACAGAAAAATTTAATGAAGAATTGATAGATAAGGATATTAAATATACCTTAGGACTTGTAGAAAAATATAATATTTGTCTGGAAATGATTATGAAAGATGTTCATACCCTTTCAAATCAACCTGAAAGACTTGCAAGATGGGTAAAAATGGCAAAAGACTTAATTGGCGCAAAAGAATTAATTAGTACATAATATCTGAATTTCTATTTATTTTTATAACCACCAATGAACTTTTTCAAAAATCTTATTACTTAACATAATTAACAAATTTGTATATTATAATAAAATGTTGAATCTTAAAATATTAATTTTATTGTTTAAGTATAAAATATAGTTTATGATTAATAATTATGGAAAAAATAAAAAAATACCTGAAAAAGATTTTTGAAAAAAGAATTTTCTTTGATTGTGAAGCCTCAAAGATTACAAGTTTTAAAACCGGAGGGAAAATATCTATTCTTTTATTCCCTGAGAATAAAGGAGATATAGAATCTTTGTATCATATACAAAATCAGTATAATATTCCTGTAAAATTTTTAGGGCATGGTTCAAATGTTCTGATAAGTGATAAAGGATATAATGGTATCATTGCATTGACTGAAAAATTTTCAGATATTTCATTTGAAAATAGAAATGTTTATGTTCAATCCGGAGTAAAAATAAATACTTTTCTTAAATTTTTAATAAATAACAACCTGAAAAATGGGGAGTTTATGTCCGGCATTCCAGGTTCTATTGGTGGAGTAGTAATTATGAATGCAGGGACAAAAGACAGATTTATCAGTTCCATAATTAGCAGAGTGGATATTTTTGACAGAAAAGGTAATTGGATTGAAAAGAATATTTCACAGATTAAAACAGAATACAGAACATCTTCATTAAAAGAGGATGCATTTTTTATTTATTCAGTTTTATTTAATCTTGAGCCTGGCAATTCTGTGGAAATAAAACTAAAAATGAAAGAAATGATGAATTATCGTATAAACACACAGCCGCTTGGTTATCCTTCTGCAGGCTCGGTTTTTAAAAATCCAGAAGGATTTTCTGCGGGAAAACTTATTGAAGATGCAGGTCTAAAAGGGACCAAAATAGGAGATGCAAAAATTTCAGAAAAACATGCGAATTTTATTATAAATACAGGAAAAGCGACCTCCTCTGATATTTATAGCCTTATTCAGATAGTAAAGGAAAAAATTTTCCAGAAATATGGTATAATTCTTGAAACAGAAATAGAACTTATTGGTTTTGGGAATAATAAATAATAATAAATTTGTTGTATTTTATTGTTAAAAATCATAGATGCAAAAATCTCAGAAAAACATGCAAATTTTATTATAAATACAGGAAAAGCAACCTCTTCTGATATTTATAAACTTATCCATTTGATAAAAGAAAAAATTTTTCAGAAATATGGTATAATTCTTAAAACAGAAATAAAGATTATTGGAGAGGAGCAAAAATGGGGAAAAACAGAATAATAGTTGATCCTAAAGTACATTTTGGTAAGCCTTATATAGCGGGTACAAGAATATCCGTTGAAAATGTGTTGGAATTGTTAGAAGAAGGTATACTATGGGATGATATAATAAATAAATTCTATCCTGATTTAACTAGAGAGGATATTAAAGCCTGTATTCATTATGCAAGTGAAATAGTACATTCCGAAGAAATTTATATTGGTGGAATAGCATAATGAAATTTTTAGTAGACCAGGATGTTTATCTGGAAACAATTAATTTTTTAAAATATCTGAGGCATGATGTTATTGTAGCTAAAGAAATTGGAATGCAAACGGCAACAGACGTAGAAATATTACAAAAAGCGCAACAAATGAATAGAATTCTTGTTTCGCGGGACAAAGATTTTGGTGCGCTTGTATTTTTTAAACACAAACTGATGTCAGGAGTTGTTTTTTTAAGAATAAAACCTTCCGATATAGATAAAATTCATGAAACTCTTAAACTCCTTTTTGAGAAATATTCAGAGGAAGAATTACAACATTGTTTTTGTGTTGTCGAAGCTGAGAAATATAGAATAAGGCATATCAGGTGATTTTCTTCCAGATTTTCCTCCCAGGGATAAAATTCTATTTTTTAAACTACAATTTTATACGATACCATCGTATATTTATTTTAAAGTTTTGTATTTGTAAACTTATCCATTTGATAAAAGAAAAAATTTTTCAGAAATATGGTATAATTCTTGAAACAGAAATAGAACTTATTGGTTTTGATAAATAAATAAAATGTTGTTAATAGATTGAATAAATTGTATGAGTTGAATGTATCAGTCAACGGCGTTGACATATGCTGCTCACTGTTGCATTTTGCTACAATATGATTTATACTGTTTGAAGCAGGACAGTCGCAAGGAGGTGATTATCATGTCAACGGTAGTCAGAATATCCGATGAAATGGTTGATGAAGCAAAAAAATACAGTCATATAGAGCATAGGTCTTTAACCGGACAAATAGAATATTGGACGCGTATCGGCAAATGTGCTGAAGAAAATCCGGATCTGACCTATTCCCTTATTAAAGATATTCTTTTAGGAGTTGAGGAATTGGAACATGGAGAAAAATCAGAATACTGGTTTGGAAAAAGAAAATGAAAATTTTTCAATCAAGGTCTTTTGAAAAAAAAGTCAAAAAACTTTTTGCGCGAGAAAAAGAAATCCTTGACCGGGAAATCAAAAAAATAGCCGTTACTCCTTCTCTTGGCGAAGAAAAGAAGGGAGACCTTAAAGGAATATTCGTTCATAAATTCCGAATACAATCTATTCAATATCTTGTCGCATATAGAATGGTTGAGAACAATCTGGAATTAATCATGTTTGGAACTCATGAGAATTATTATAAAGATTTAAAATCTTATCTAAAAAACAGACAGTAATGGGAGAGTGTTCCAATGAGCAAGTTGGGATATTCATGTCCAAGAGTATTATATTCAAAATCCACCCACCTATATTATAATAAAAACAATAATTTGTCAAGGAGGTTGGCTCTCCTCCCCGTCCTTACGGATGGGGTCTCCGAGCCATGTTTTTAGATGAATATTCTTTAGCATATTGGTCTACTACTTCCCGTATCATTTTTTGATATTTAGTATGATATTTATCCGCCCGATTTTTAAAAAAATCAATACTGGATTTTTTAAGCAATATTGTAACTTTGACTGTTTTTTCCGGCAAAATTAGTTTGTTTGGAGGAGGTAGAAAATCCTTTACTCTAAACATTTTGCCTATAGGTTCATTCAAATCTTTCTTGTTTTTTATCATAGTATTTTGCTCCTTTCCAAGTTAATTAATTCTTTTGAAGTATCCCAGATAAAACTGGATTTTTTATTTACATTAATTTAGTATAATATTAATATGTATTATTATCAATATAAATATATGTATATATAGATTTATTTTTGATATAATGTTAAATTATAATGAAAAAATTTTTCAGAAATATGGTATAATTCTTGAAACAGAAATAGAACTTATTGGAGAATTTAGATGAAGATTGTTATATTGGCAGGAGGCGATGGTCCTGAAAGAGAAATTTCTTTGATGTCTGGAAAGAGTGTTTTTAATGCTCTTAAAGAAAAATATAATATTTCTATTTTAGACCCTGCCAAGAAAAATTTTATTAAAGAATTTATTGCTGAAAAGCCGGATTTTGTTTTTATAGCACTTCATGGCGGAAAAGGGGAAAGTGGAATAATACAGGGATTTCTTGAAACTCTTGGTTTGCCATACAGCGGTTCTTCTGTTCTTCCAAGTGCTATATGTATGAATAAGATTATTTCCAAAAGGTTACTTCTATCTTATGGTATACCAACGCCGGATTTTATTGAGATTAATAGTTTAGAGCCGGACATTCCTTTTAAATATCCTGTTGTTGTTAAGCCTGCAAGTCTTGGTTCAACCATAGGTATTTCTATTGTGGAATCTGAGAAAAATTTAAAAAAATCTATTAAGTCTGCCTGGTCTGTTGATAAAGAGGTTTTTATTGAGAAATTTATAGAAGGAACAGAAATAACTTTTGGTATTATTGGCAATGAAAAATTACAGGTTTTGCCTGCCATTGAAATAAGGACAAAAAGAAAATTTTATGACTATACAGCCAAATATAAAAAGGGTCAAAGTATTCATGTTATTCCTCCGCAATTACCTGTAAAAGTTTTAAAATCTGCCCGTGATATAGCGGCTAAAACTTATAAAGTTTTAAAATGTCAGGGATTTTCCAGAATGGAAATGATTGTTGATAAACATGGAAAAGCCTGGATATTGGATGTAAATACAATTCCTGGATTAACAAATCTTAGTCTTTTTCCTGATGCCGCAAAACATGCAGGAATATCATTTACGCAATTGTGTGAGAAATTAATTCAGTTAGGATTTGAAAGATGAGAGAAAAACTAAAACAGGAAAAGATAAAAAAATTAAAAAAGATTTTGTTAATTTTTGTTTCTGCAATAGTAATTTTTTTAGTTGTTTTTCTGAAAATTACGATTCCTAAATATTTTCGTCATCAATCTGTTTTTAAAATAAAAAAAATTGTGGTGGAACCCTCAAATTATCAGGCGCTTATTTCTACATATATTGGCAATATAATTTCTCAAAATAGTCTTTTTTTAAATCTAACCCCTATTTACAAAAATATAAAAAAATGTTATTTTGTAGAGAATTGCAAGATAGAAAAAATATTGCCTGATAAGTTATTGATTAATCTTAAACTTAGAATACCATTATTTGAAATAGTGAATGGTAAAAAAGATGTGTTAATGGATAAAAATGGTTATTTTCTTCCTTTTTATCCAGGATTTAATGGCTGGATTATTAAAGGTATGCAGACTGGTTCTATAGGAGAAAAAACTACAGATACCCAGAGTCTTAAAATACTTTTAGAAATTTTAAGATGGTATAATTATTACAACATTGGAAATTTATTCCCGGTAAAAATAGTTTCATTTAAAAATTTTAGTAAAATTAAATTGGAAGGTGAAAATGGTTCGGTTTTTCTTTATCCTGAACATTTTAAAGAGAAATTTAAACAATTACAGATTGTTTTGGAAACATGTAAAAAAGAAAACTTTCCTTTTACATATATAGACCTTAGATTTAATCAACCTTATGTTGAAAAAAAGGGATACAAATCAACTACAAAACAATTAAATTTAAATAGTAGTATAGTTGAATAATATAAAGTAAAAATGAGAGAAGATATAGCAGTTGCCCTGGATTTGGGTTCAAATAAAATATTTGGAATAGTTGGCATTAAAAAGGAAAACATGGTTGAGGTTATAGGAAGTCATGTGGTGTATCCGGAATATGAAGTTATACAAAATGGAAAGGTAATAGACCTTGAGGGTGTTAGCCAATATGTTTCTGTTGTAATGGAAGAACTTGAAACCCAGACAGGCAAACCTCTTCAATTTGTTAATATAGGAATTGGTGGTGGATTTGTTAGTGGAAAATTAGAAAGAAAAGAAGTGTCAGTTGAAAATAATCAGATAGAGCAATCAGATATTGATAATATTATAAAAAGTTTAAGGAATGAAATAGCAATAAGACCTGAGCAAAAGATATTAAGTTTGGTTTCCCAGGAGTATATAATAGATAAAGAAACATATGTAAAAAAAAATCCCGAAGGAATGTTTGGAAGCAATTTAGAAGCCCAGATACATGTTATTGTTGCCGCATCTAATCCTTTACAAAATTTTATTCAGTGTATTAAAAATTCAGGTTCTACGGTTGATAAAATTTTTCCACATTCATGGGCATGCGCAGAACTTTTATTATCTGATGAAGAAAAACAATTGGGTTGTTTGCTTATAGATTTTGGAAAAGGAACTATTAATTTTTTATTATATATTTCAGGGATTCTTATAGGAACTTATTCTTTAACTTTAGGTGGGAGTCTTATAGATTCAGATCTTTCACAGATTCTTAATACAAGTATTAGTATTGCAGAAGAGATAAAAAGAAATTATGGATGGTGTAATTTCTATAACTTAAAAGAAGAAAAATCTGAAGAACTTGAAAAAATGGTGGAAGTTCCTTCTTCTTCGGGCCGTTTGAAAAAAGAGGTTTCTATTGGTAAAATATCAGAAATAGTTTATGATAGAGTAAATGATATTTTTTCTGTAATAAAAACAGTTATTGAAAAAGAGAATCAAATTTTTACAAAAATGGTGGGAAATATTGTTATTACCGGTGGGTCTTCTTTATTAAAGGGATTGATAAAAATGACTGAACAAACTTTTTCAAAGCCTGTAAGACTTGGAATTTCAAAAAAAATTGTCGGACTTTCCAAAGAACATCAAACTCCTGAATTTAGTTCTGGAATTGGAACTTTACTTTTATCATTAAAAGAACCAGGTGAAAAAAAAATAGTCCGTAGTGCTCCAATTTTAAAAAAAATAACAAATATAAAAACAAAGTTTTCTAATATATGGGATAAATGGTAATAAATCCCCAAAAGAGAAAAAATGGCAAATTTAAAAGTAATGCTTGAAGATAATAAAGTGACTCCGATAAAACTTAAGGTTGTTGGAGTAGGAGGAGGTGGTGGTAAAATAGTTGGAAGGTTGGGCCCAAATTTTGAAGGCATTGATTTTATTGGGATAGATACAGATGCTCAGGCTTTACATCTTCTTTCTGTTCCTTTTAAGGTTCAAATAGGGGAAAAAATCACAGGTGGTATTGGTGGAGCAGGATGCGACCCGGAAAAAGGTAAGTTTGCTGCCAATGAAGATAGAGGAAAAATTTCAGAATTATTAAAAAACACGCATATACTTTTTCTTGTCTGCGGACTTGGAGGAGGTACAGGAACAGGAGCAGCTCCTGTAATTGGAAAAATAGCAAAAGACCTTGGTAGTCTTGTTATAGGGATTTCTACAATGCCTTTTAAATGGGAAAAAAAAGATATGAATGCCCAGTTAGGATATGAAAATTTAAAAAATGTTGTGGATACTCTGATATGTATACCTAATGAAAAACTTCAGGAAATTGTTGACAGGGACACTCCTTTTATTGAGGCATTTAAAAAAGTGGATGAAGTGGTAGGCAGATGTATATCTGCTGTTTATGACCTTATTAATAAACCTTCACATATAATGGATCTTGATTTTACAGATATAAAAAGGGTTCTTGAGAATGGAGGAAAAGGGCTTGTTGGTATAGGAAAAGCAACAGGAGAAAAAAAGGCTGTAAAAGCCTTGAAGAGTGCTTTATCTGACCCTCTTTTAGGAGAGCATGAACTTCCGGAAGCGAAAAATATTTTAGTTAGTATTATTGGAAGTCATGATTTAAGTCTTCCTGATGTTGCAGAAGCAATGCAAACCATACAGGATATATCCTCTCTAAATAAAGTGGCCTTTGGTTTATCAATAGATGAAGGTTTAAATGATGAGGCAAATGTAACACTTATGGCAACAGGTATAGAAGAATCAAAACAACCCAAAAAAAAGATAATGTCTGAACAAAAAAACAAACCATCTGAACCCAATATATTTACTACAGAAGAAGAAATAAAAGAAGAGGAATATAAAATTCCGCCTTCTTTGAGAAAAAAATCTATTAACCCGAATTTAGAAGACAAACAAACATAAAGGAGATGAATGTGGCTACAATAATAGTAAAGCATGTAGAGGGAAGAAAGTTTGAAACAGTTGTAAGAAATCATAAACTTCAGATAGACCTTCCAAAAGAAATGAAAGGAGAAGATGCAGGACCTACACCTCCGGAATTTTTTATAGTTTCCTTTGCTTCCTGTATTGGGATGTATGTTGTATTATATTGTGAACACGCTCACATTACCCCTTCAGGTCTTCAGGTAAAGGTTGATTATGTCCACCTTCCTGATAGAATTGGAAAAATGGTTTTTGAGATTTCTTTACCATCTGCTGCAACTGAAGAATATAAAAAAGGAGCCCTTGAATGGGCAAATAAGTGTACTATACATAAAACATTGAATAATCTTCCGGAAATTATAATAAATATAAAATAATAGATGGAAAAAAAAAGATACTTGATTGGAATTGATCTTGGAACAACAGGTGTAAAAATAATTCTTGTGAATATAGAAGGTAATATTATCTGTTCTATTACAGAGGAATATCCACTTATTACACCGAGACCTGGATGGGCAGAACAAAATCCTATGGATTGGTGGCAGGCAACATCTAAGGGCATAAAAAAAATTTTATCTTCATCCAAAATAAACGGGAATCAAATTCTTTGTATAGGACTTACCGGGCAGATGCACGGTTCGGTTTTTCTTGATTCTCATAATAAAATAATTTATCCTGCAATTTTATGGTGTGACCAGAGAACCCGGAAAGAATGTGAGGAAATAAACAATCTTATAGGAAAAGAAAAGATTTTTGAAATTACATGTAATCCTGTACTTACAGGATTTCAAGCCCCTAAAATTATCTGGCTTAAAAATAATCATAGAAAGATATACGATAAAGTAAAAAAAATTCTTTTGCCAAAGGATTACATTCGTTTTTGCTTAACAGGTGAATTTGCAACAGATGTTTCAGATGCTTCAGGGACATCATTATTTGATGTGAGAAATAGAATCTGGTCAAAAGAAATTCTTGAAAAACTTAATATTCTTCCGGAAATGCTACCTGTTAGTTATGAATCAAATGAAATAACAGGGAAAATCACCAGACAGGCAGAGAAAATAACAGGACTTTTGGAAGGAACTCCTGTGATAGCAGGGGCAGGAGACCAGGCAGCAGGTGGAATTGGAAGCGGTATAGTGGAAACCGGATTAGTATCAGTTAGTCTTGGTACAAGTGGGGTTGTGTTTGCCTATTCAGATAAAGTTTTTGTAGACCCAAAGGGAAGACTGCATACTTTTTGTCATGCTATACCTGGCAAATGGCATCTTATGGGAGTTATGCTTTCTGCAGGTGGTTCATTACGATGGTTCAGGGATATTATGAAAGAAAAATCTTATAATATTATTACTGGGCAGGCAGATCAAATTCCGCCCGGCTCTGAGGGTTTGTTGTTTCTTCCTTACCTGGCAGGAGAAAGAACTCCATATTCCAATCCCAATGCCCGTGGTGTATTTTTTGGACTTTCTTTAAAACATACTAAATCTCATATGGCAAGAGCAGTAATGGAAGGGGTAACATTTGGATTAAAAGATTCAATTGAAATTATGAAAGAAATTGGATTGCCATTGGGGAAAGAATTTAGAACATCAGGAGGGGGAGGAAAAAGTCCATTTTGGGCACAAATGCAGGCGGATATTTTTAATAAAAATATTGAAAGACTTCAGTCTGAGGAAGGGCCTGCTTATGGAGCTGCACTTCTTGCAGGAACAGGCATAAAGGTATTTCCTGAAATTGAAAAAACCTGCAAAAAATTTATTAAAAGAAAAGATGTCTTTCATCCGGATAAAAAAACAAGAATAATATATGAAAAATTTTATCCATTGTATAAGAAGATTTATGATGATTTAAAAAATTCTTTTGACATACTTTCAAATTTAGTGTAATATTTATTTTTTTATAAATACTAAGTGAAGTATATAGTTAATAAAGCAGGCACAAAGTTACTACTTGACAAAGAAGAGTGCAAAACTCTGGCACAAATGCACAAAGTATTTAATGTATTTTAGTTTTTACTCTGTGCCTTAGTGCCTCTGTGTCTGGAAATATACACGTGGTTCAGTGAATATTTACAAATAATTTTTATGAAATGGAGAATAAATGGACAACAATCTTTTAATTGCAGTTGGAAGAAGAAAATCATCTCGGGCAATTGCCAAAATAAAACCCGGGACAGGAAACATATCTATAAATGGTAAAAAAATTTCTGAATATTTCCCTTTATTTTATTTACAGGATGAAGTATTAAAACCATTAAAAGTGACAAATCTTGACACTCAATTTGATATTGAACTAAAAGCTGAAGGTGGTGGTGTTCATGGACAGGTGGATGCTTCTAAACTTGCGATTGCAAGATCTATTGCTAAATTTAATCCTCAACTTATATCCGACCTTAGAAAATTTGACCTTCTTACCCGTAATCCCAAAATGAAAGAAAGAAAAAAATATGGTAGAAAAGGTGCCAGAAAAAAATTCCAGTGGACGAAAAGATAAAATGAAAATTGTTTTTCTTGATAGAGATGGAGTTATTTCTGATTATACTCCTAATGATTATGTAAAAAACTGGAAAGAATTTAAATTTTTACCACACTCTATAGATGGTCTTAAAAATTTTGCTTTCAATGGTTTCCAAATAATTATTATATCCAATCAGGCAGGGGTAAATAAAGGTTTGCTTTCTTTGGAAACTTTAACGGATATAACAGAAAAAATGCAAAGAATCTTAAAAGATTCTGGAGTTAATATTGCCAAAGCCTATTATTGTCCTCATACAGCGGAAGAAAATTGTGATTGCAGAAAACCTAAAACAGGACTTTTTAAACAGGCTGATAAAGATTTTGGACCTATTGATTTTTCAAAAACATTTTTTATTGGAGATAGTTCTATTGATATAGAAGCAGGAAAACATATCGGAGCTAAAACAATACTTGTTTTGTCAGGAAAAACAAAATCAGAAGAAGAAACAAAAGAATGGAAATATAAACCTGATTATATCGCAAAGACACTTCTTGAAGCAGTAGAAATTGTAATAGCAAATTAATAAGTCTATGTGTTAAAAACTTTTACTCCTGCGAAAGATTTAAATTCAATTCTATTGTCTTTATTGTAAGAGAACGGGGTTTGTTTGATATAGAATAGTTTTTGGATTTTTGAAAAATTTTTTTTGACATATAAACAAATTTTTTATAAAATTTTTATTATGAAAATAGCACTGTCAGGAAAAGGCGGAACAGGTAAAACTACAATTTCAGCAGGGTTTGCCACATATTTTTCCGGGAAAGGCAAAAGAGTTGTTGTTATTGATGCCGACCCTGATACAAACCTTCAGATTACTTTAGGAATCAAAGGAGAAATTACCCCTCTTTCTGAAATGAAATCCCTGATTTATGAAAGAACGGGTGTGGACCCTGAAAATCCTTCCCCGGTTTTTAAACTCAATCCAAAAGTTGATGATATCCCGGAAAAATTTTTTCTTAAAAGCGGAAATATTTTATTTGGTATTATGGGAGCAGTAAAAGGAGCCGGGTTAGGTTGTTATTGTCCGGAGAATGCATTTTTGCAAGCATTATTAAGACATCTTGTTCTTGCAACAGATGATGTTTTAATTCTTGATATGGAAGCAGGAATTGAACATTTTGGCAGAGGTACAATTGCTGGAATTGATTGGCTTATTATAGTAACAGAGCCGGGACAAAAATCTGTGGATACCACTTTTAAGATACATAAACTTGCCAAAAATTCAGGAATAAAGAATATCGGTATTATTGAAAATATGATTAAGGATGAAAAAGAAAAAATCTTTTTGGATAACAATTTAAATGAATTTAAAATTCTTGGTATAATCCCATATTATAATAAAATAAGAGAATCTGAAATAAAAGGAAATCTTTTCTGGGAAAATGAACCTGCATTTTTGAAAGATATAGAAAAAATAACAGATAAAATGGAGGAGTAATGGAAGAAAAAGAAAAAATTCTTGGAGAAACATATCAAAATGGAAAACCTCAAACATCTTTGTATTGGATAAAAAAAATAGAAGGAAAAGATGAAATAGAAAAATTTTTAAAGACATCTGAAAGATATTGGTTTGGAGAAGGTTATGGAAGTGAAAAAAGAAAAACAGATGCATAAGGAGATGAAATGAGTATTCAAATACCAGAACCAGGCTATACAGGGAAAATTAAAGAAATAACAATTGGAGTGGGAAGTAAAGCAGTAACAGTAGGAGGTCAGAGTGCTTTTAATTTTCATACTTTTGAAGGTCAAATACCGCATCAGTCTTTGATTGCTTATGAGATTCCGGATACCATTCCTGATGATTGGATGGATATATGTAAAAAACCATATCAGGATGTTTTAAATGACCCTATTGGTTGGGCTAAAAAATGTGTGGAGGAATATTCAGCAAAAATTCTTGTTATCTCTCTAATAAGTATAGACCCAATAGGAATGAATAGACCAGCCTCAGATGTAGCCAAAATGGTAGAAAAACTTATCAAAGAAGTGGATGTTCCACTTTTATTCTGGGGTTGTGATAATCCTGAAAAAGATACGGAAACATTAAGGTTGATTGCAGAGGTTTGTGATGGGAAAAATATAGGAATAGGCCCTGTGGTGGATAAAAATTATAAACAAATTGGTGCAGCGGCTATAGCATATAAGCATGTGATACTTGCTTCTTCTCCTGTTGATGTAAATCTTGGCAAACAACTAAATATTTTATTGCTTGAATTAGGTGTTCCTGAAAATAAAATTATTATGGACCCCACAACAGGAGGACTTGGATATGGGATTGAGTATACATATTCTGTAATGGAAAGAGATAGAATTGCAGGTCTTCTCCAGCAGGATGATAAACTTGCTTTTCCTATGATATGTTATGTTGGTAGAGAAATTTGGAAAACCAAAGAGGTATCACTTTCTTCTTCTGAATTTCCTAAAATGGGAAACCAGGAGGAAAGAGGAATTTTAATGGAAGCTCTTACAGCAAATATTCTTGTTTCTGCTGGAGCAGATATATTGGTTATGAGACATCCAAAAGCAGTTCAATTAATGAATGAAATGTTAGAAGAATTAAAATAAAATTTTCACTGTCAATAATGGAGGTAAAATAAAATGGCTACAGAACAAAATCAGGTAAAAACAAAAAATAATTTTGATCTTGTATGGGATCGTCTTGAGAAACAACAACCTCAGTGTAAGTTTGGACAATTAGGACTTTGCTGTCGTTTTTGTGCAATGGGACCTTGTACGATATCCCCGGTTGGAAGTGGCGGTAAACGTCAATATGGAGTTTGTGGTGCGGATGCAGATACAATCGCTGCCCGGCATTTTGTAAGGATGACTGCAGCCGGGTCTTCTGCACATTCCGGACATGGCCGCTCTGTTGCAGAAGCACTTATAAAGATTGCAAAAAATCAAGCTCCAGGTTATCAAATTAAGGATGAGTATAAACTTATTAAATTGTGCAAAATTTTTGGAATAGAGATAGCAAATAAAAAGATAGAAGAACTTGCTTTGGAACTTGGAGAAAAAGCATTAGCTGAATTCGGGAAGCAGGAAGATAAACTTACTTTTTTAAAAATGGCGCCTCTAAAAAGGCAGATTATATGGGAAAAATATAAGGTGGCTCCTCGGGGAGTTGACAGGGAAATATCAGAAGCGATAGAAAGAACGGTCATGGGAACAGACCAGGAGTATAAACATTTAATGAAAGCCGCAACAAAATGTTCTCTTGCTGATGGATGGGGAGGTTCTATGATTGCCACTGAATTACAGGATATTATTTTTGGAACACCTCAGCCTTTGGTGGGAAAGGTCAATCTTGGTGTACTTGATGAAAATTATGTAAATATTGTAGTTCATGGTCATGAACCTTTACTTTCAGAAATGCTGGCGATTGTCGTTGATATGCCTGAATTTGTTAATAAAGCCAAACAAAAGGGTGCAAAAGGAATAAATCTTGGAGGTATATGCTGCACTGCAAATGAAATTCTTATGAGACATGGTATTCCTATTCTTGGGAATTTTTTAAACCAGGAAATGGCGATAACAACAGGAGCCATTGAGATAATGACTGTTGATATCCAGTGCATTATGCAATCTCTTCCGATGGTAGCATCCTGTTTTCATACAAAGATTATAACAACCTCACCCAAAGCAAAACTACCCGGCGCCACCCATATGGAATTTACAGAGGAAAATGCTCTGGAAAAAGCAAAAGAGATTGTCCATATGGCAATTGAAAATTTTGATAACAGAAAAAAAGAAAAAGTATCAATTCCCAAACAAGAGGTTAGTCTTGTTGCAGGATTCTCTCATGAAACTATCAGTTATATTCTTGGAGGAAGATTCCGTGCTTCATACAGGCCATTAAATGACAACATTATTAATGGAAAAATACGTGGTGTTGCAGGAGTTGTGGGATGCAATAATCCCAAGATTACTGCGGAGGAAAATCATCTTATTCTTGTTAAAGAACTTATAAAGAATGATGTTCTTGTTTTACAAACAGGTTGTTCTGCAATAGCAACTGCAAAAGCAGGATTGATGGACCCTGTGATTGCTCTTGATTATTGCGGCCCTGGTTTAAGAGAAGTTTGCGAAGCAGTAGGCATTCCTCCTGTGATTCATTTGGGTTCTTGTGTGGATAATTCAAGAATTTTGATGGCAGCAACAGCAATGGTAAAAGAAGGAGGACTGGGAGATGATATTTCTGAACTTCCAGCTGCTGGAGCTGCTCCTGAATGGATGAATGAAAAAGCTATTACCATTGGCCAATACTTTGTGGCATCAGGTGTTTTTACGGTTTTTGGAGTTACCTGGCCCACACTTGGCAGTAAGAATCTGACAAAATATCTATTTGAAGAAATTGCTAATGAATTAGGTGGAAATTGGGCTTTTGAATCAGACCCTGTTAAAATGGCAAAACTAATGCTTGACCATATTGATGAAAAAAGAAAAAAACTTGGAATAGACAAAGCCAGGGAAAGAGTTCTTTATGATATGGCAATGAGAAGAGAATTAGAATAAGGGGGATAAAAATATGTCAAAAATAATTGCTTCAGCTGCAATTAATGGTGCGCATAAAATTCTTAATATGTCTGAAAATTATTGGAAACAGGCAATGGATAAATATGGGGGAAAACAGGAGGTGGGATTTCCTGAAACAGCATATTATCTTCCCATAATTTATAGTATCCTCGGGCTTCCTGTAAAAAATCTTTCTGATATGGAAAAAATATTTAAAATATGCAGAAGAATTATTCCTGAGCCTGTTTATCGTGATTATCATCTTCCATATTTAGGTCCTACACTTGATGCCGGTATGGTAACATTATTTGCTGAAGAAATGTATGAAGCAATAAAATATTTAAATGAGCCGGATTTTTACTGGCCGGAAGAGGACCCGACTGAAGAAAAATTCTGGCTTGGAGCAGCAAATGATATTATTTTAAGAAAAAGAGGAATTGAATTTGTTGATGGAACAGCGCCTGGTTTTGCAGCTATTGCAGGGTCTGCTCCTGATGAAAAAACAGCAGCAAAAATCGCTCAGGAACTCCAGGAAAAAAATCTTTATGTTTTTATGTGCGCTTCACATAATGGTGAAAGGTTTTCAGAACAGCTAAAAAAAGCAAATGTTCAGATTGGTTGGCCTGTGCGGTTGGTTCCATTTGGCCCTGATATATATGAGGCTGTTTTTGCTCTTGGTTTTGCTGCAAGAGCGGCTATGAGTTTTGGCGGTATTGAACCTGGAGATTATAGAAGAATTCTTATATATAATAAAGATAGAATATTTGCATTTGTTCTTGCTCTTGGATATGTGGATGAACAATGGTATGCAAATGCGGCTGGAGCAATAAATTTTGGATTTCCCACGATAGCAGATACCAATATCCCCCAGATACTTCCTACAGGTGTTTGTACTTATGAACATGTGGTTTCAGGAATTGGTTATGAGCAGATTGTAGCAAAAGCTGTAGAGGTGAGAGGTTTAAAGGTCGCTGTTAATAAGATTAATATTCCTGTTTCCTTTGGTCCTGCATTTGAAGGAGAAAGAATAAGAAAAGAAGAGGTATATATTGAAGCAGATGGTTCAAAGACCTCTTGTTTTGAATGGACAACCTCGCGGTCTCTTAATGAAATTGAAGATGGTAAAGTAGAGATTGTAGGCCCGGATCTTGACACTATTCCTGAAGGCAGTCAAATACCTATTGGCATGCTTGTTGAGGTTGCAGGAAGAGAAATGCAGGAGGAGTTTGAACCTATTCTTGAAAGGCAGCTACATGATTGTCTTAATTATATAAATGGTGTAATGCATATAGGCCAGAGAGATATTGTTTGGATAAGAATAGGTAAAAAAGCAAGAGAAAAAGGATTTTTGCTTAAACATATAGGAGTGGCTATTCATGGGAAATATCATTCTTCTTTTTCAAATATCCTTGATAAGGTACAGGTAACAATATATACAGATAAGGAAAAAATGAAGGATATTATTGAAAAAGCAAGAAAAGTATGGCAGGCAAGAGATGAAAGATTAGCCGGCATGACAGATGAAGAGGTTGATACATTTTACTCTTGTTTATTATGCCAATCTTTTGCCCCGAATCATGTATGTGTTGTAACACCTGAAAGAACAGGGTTATGTGGAGCGGTTTCCTGGTTAGATTGTAAGGCATCAAACAGAATCAATCCTGAGGGGCCCAATCAGCCTATTAAAAAAGGAAATGCTATTGATGCCAAATATGGTAAATGGGAGGGCTGTAATGCCTTTGTGAAAAAAGCAAGCAGAGGTACAGTAGAAAGTGTAAGTGTATATAGTTTAATAGTTGACCCTATGACAACATGCGGATGTTGTGAATGTATAGCAGCTGTATTACCTCTATGTAATGGTGTTATGACGGTAAACAGGGATTATAAAGGAGAGACACCTTGTGGAATGAAATTTTCCACACTTGCCGGAACAGTAGGAGGAGGCAAGCAAATTCCTGGATTTTTAGGTCATGCGAAATTTAATATTACACAACCAAAATTTTTATTGGCTGAAGGTGGATTACAGAGACTTGTATGGATGCCTAAAATGTTAAAAGAAGAAATAATGGAAAGATTTAAAAAACGTGCAGAAGATATGGGTATACCGGATTTACTTGATAGAATTGCTGATGAAACAATAGGAACTACAGAAGAAGAGATTCTTCCATTCTTACAAGAGAAAAAACATCCTGCTTTAAATATGGACCCAATTATGTAAAAAAAATAATAGGAAATTAAAAGGAGAAAAAGAAAATGGCTTTAAAACCACTTGATATTTTTAAGCTATTACCTAAAACTAATTGCAAGGAATGTGGATTTCCAACATGTCTTGCATTTGCCATGCAGATAGCAATGGGTAAAGAGGATATAAAAAAATGTCCCCATGTTTCAGAAGAGACAAAAGCCAAACTATTACAGGAAGCCGCTCCTCCAATGAAGGTAATAAGTATTGGAAAAGATAATGAAAAAATTAATCTTGGAGGAGAAACAGTAATGTTCAGGCATGAAAAAACTTTTTATAATTCTCCTGCAATAGGTTGTATAATTTCTGATTCTATGTCTGATGAAGAAATAGATAATTCAATCAAAAATACAATAGATATGAACTATGATAGGGTGGGGGTCACATTAAAATCTAATATAATTGGTATTAAAGATGATGGTAAAGGAAAATTTATTGATATTGTAAAAAAAACTTCACAGACTGCTAAAGGCTTAATCCTTATGAGTCAAAATCCTTCTATACTTAATCAGGCAATTCCCTTATGCAAGGATGTAAATCCAATACTTTTTTATGCAGATACAGTCAATTATCAGGAAATGGGAAGTATTGCTAAACAATTTTCTGTTCCTATAGTTGTCAAAGGGAAAAGCATTGATGAACTGGTTGATATTTCAAAAAAGATTGCGGAGATGGGAGTAGAAAATATTATTCTTTATCCAGAAGGGTCAATAAATCAAGTATATAAAAATTTAATATTAATCCGTAGAGCGGCAATTCTTGGTAAGATAAAAGAATTGGGATATCCTGTTCTTACTATTCCGACTTTTATGACAGATGATTATCTTAAAGAAACAATGTATGCAGGGAATTTTATAGCCAAATATGGAGGTATTATTTTACTTTCTAAATTAACAGGAGAAGCACTTTTCCCTTTGTTTCTGGAAAGACTTAATATATTTACTGACCCGCAGAAACCAATGGCAACTCCAGAAGGTATATATGAAATAGGAAAACCTGATTCAAAATCTCCTGTGTTTGTAACTACAAATTTTTCACTTACCTATTTTATTGTTTCTGGTGAAATTGAAAATTCAAAAACCGGAGCATATCTATTGATACAGGATGCAGAAGGTTTATCTGTATTAACCGCATGGGCAGCGGATAAGTTTAATGCAGAAACAATTGCAACTCTGGTTAAAAAATCAAAAATAGAAGAAAAAACATCCAATAAAACACTAATATTGCCTGGTATGGTGGCACAGATTATGGGAGAACTTGAAGAAGAACTTCCAGGCTGGAAAATAGTTTTAGGTCCCAGAGAAGCTGCACATATTCCAGTTTTTTTAAAGGATTTATCATCCACTTAGTAGGAGGAAAAATAAAAATGTTATTAATAGGTGAAAATATCAATATAATGAATAAAACATTAAAATCCGCCATGAAAGATAAAGTAAAAGAACCCATTCAGAAGTTTGCTATAGAAAGTCAAAAAAATGGTGTGGATTATTTGGATATGAATATTGGTCCTGCCAGAAAGGATGGGGTAGAACTGATAAAATGGTTAATAGAAACAATTAGAGAAGTATCTAATCTGCCTTTATCTATTGATACAACTAACATAGATGCGATAAAAGCGGGTCTTGAGGTTGAGGGAGAAAATGCTATTATAAATTCTATTCAGGCAACAGAAGAAAAAATGAATATTCTTTTACCTTTAATGAAACAATATAAATGTAAGTGTATTGCCTTGCTTATTGGAAAAGAAGGTATGCCAAGAGATGTTAATGAAAGAGGAGCTCTTGCTGCAGAATTTTCCTCAAAGATAGATGAGATGGGTATTCCTCATCAAAAAGTTTTGTTTGACCCTATAGTTCTTCCTGCTCCTTATCAACAGGACCAGGTAGTGGCAACATTAGAATTTATGAAAATGTTTAAAGAAATGTTCCCTGATTTTGGTTCAACCTGTGGACTTTCAAATGTTTCCAATGGTGCTCCTGAAAAATTAAGACCTTTGATTAACAGAACATATTTTATGATGCTTGCCAAGTATGGAATGGAAGGGGCAATACTGGATGCTTTTGATAAAGAAATTATTGATATGGCAAAAGGAGAAAAAGAAACAATAAAAAATCTTATCTGGAAAGCCACAGAAGAAGATATAAAATTAGATGATTTATCTGAAGAAGAAAAAAATTATGTAAAAACAGTTAATATCTTAAAAGGAAAATCTTTATATTCTCATTCCTGGCTTAAACTATAAAATCTATTTTTTAAATTCTGGTAAGTCTAATTTTTTTATAATGGATGAAGCCCTATTATAACTGCAATTATATTGTGAAAAAACATCTCTCCAGCCAAAATTATTTTTAAGTCTAAGTATTTTTCCTATTGGTTTACTTGTTAATTGATTAATTGCATATGCGATTGATATATCAGCAAAGGAATAATTTTCTCTAAGATTTATAAATTCTTTTTGATTGATTTTGGATGCTTTAATAATTTCCTGGGCAATTGTGTTTGCTATCCATGGAGTTGTTGCTCTTTTTTCAATTTCAATTGCACTGGTATAAACATTTACCATATTTTCATGATTTGTTTTTATTTCATTCTGAAGAGATTTAAGAACCCTTGAAACTTCATTTAACGAGGCAGGTTTTATTGTTCCTGCAAAAAGAATAGATGAAGATATTAATATTCCACCTATAATAAATATTTTTTTCATTTTATCCCTCCTAAAAAATTGAATAAAGAATAAATTTGTTATTAAATTTATTTAAATTATACCATTAGTTGTAAAATTGTCAACAAAAAAATATAATATCTTAAAATGGAATGGAAAAAATTCAATAAAGATTTTTTTACTTCTGATAAAAAAACAGAAATAAGGTCAATTATTCTTCCTGATGAAAGTGGCAATATGAAAAGGTCAAGAATTTCCACTTTTTGGAATTTAGAAAAACCAGCATTTACCAAAAATAGTGCAGAAGGTAAACTTTTAAAAGATAAAGAAGGGAAAATAGGTGCTATTATTATCGGGAAAAATGGTGGATATTTAAAAATTGGAAGACTTATTTCCTTTCCACAATATATTTTTGTTCCTTTAAGTAGTTTAAGCAAAAAAGCCCTAAAAAATCTTTTGGAAAAACAAAATATAGAGATTTTTCGTGAAGATAATGTATTATTTGGAATAGAAATTAATTAAATAATAACGATATAAAATGTTTCTTGACAAAAATAAAATATAAAAGTATAACATAATAAGAGAAGAAGAAAAAAAATACATAGCGAAGAAATATAAAACAAAACAAAAAAAATGGATTTAAAAACGATTGCAAAATTAGCAGGAGTTTCCACTTCTACAGTATCACGGGTTATTTCCGGAAAAGGTGGAATAAGAAAAGAAAAAACAGATAAAATACTTCGTATTGCTCAAGAAATAGGATACAGAAAAAATTTTGTAGCCCATTCAATGAAAACCGGAAAAACTCTTACTATAGGAGTTTTAATTTCAGATATTTCCTTTCCATTTTATCCTGCTATAGTTAAAGGGATTGAAAACACACTTGAAAACAATGATTATTCAATGCTGCTTGCCAATAGTCAGGAAGATTCTGAAAGAGAAGCAAAAAATCTGCATAATTTTTTAGAAAGGAAAGTGGAAGGAATTATCATTTCTCCTATTCAGGATTCAGTAAACGAAGACTATTTCTGGGAACTTAAGAAGAAATCTGTTCCATTTGTTGTAATAGACAGAAAATATGATTATATACAATGTGATTTTATAGGAGTTGATGATAAACATGGAGCATATTTAGCAGTAAAACATTTAATAGAATTAGGTCATAAAAAAATTGGAATAATAACAGGACCATTAGATACATATACAGGAAGACAGAGATTAGAAGGATTTAAAGATGCTCTGGTGGAAAATGGAATTATGTTAAAGAAAGAATATATAGAGCAAGGTAGTTATAAAGGAGACCAAAAAGAAATCGGAAAACAAAAAGTTTTATATTTATTATCTCAAGAACCTGGAATAACAGCAATTTTTTGCAGTACAGATTATTTTGCCATTGGGGCACTGGCTGCTTTAAAACAGTTAGGGAAAAAAGTTCCACAGGATGTTTCTGTAATAGGATTTGCCGGGTTTGAGGAAACCCAATATACCCAACCAGCTTTAACTACAGTATCTCAGCCAGGTTATGAAATTGGACAGACTGCTGCTATGCGTATTCTTCAGATTATTAAAGAAAATAACCAAAATATAAACAATGAAGACAAAAAAACAAAATCAATTCTTTTAAAAACAAAATTAATTATCAGGGAATCAACATCGTATGCGCCAAAAAAAATAGGCGAGAGGAGGTGAAAAAAAATGTTGAACAAAGCGAAATCCGCCAATTATTATGGCGGAAACACAAAAGCTAAAAAAGGTTTTACCCTTATAGAGCTTTTGGTAGTAATAGCCATCATAGCGATTCTTGCTGCAATGTTGCTACCGGCTTTAGCAAGGGCAAGGGAGGAAGCCAGAAAATCAGTGGATATGAGTAATC